>JAJDAJ010000030.1 GCA_029261925.1 Deltaproteobacteria bacterium
GCACCGAGCGATCTGTGTGATGGCGCACCGGAAGTGACCGACGTGGGGACACGCCGACAACAAGCTTGGCCGTCCGAGGCCGCTGTCATCGATTGGCACCCCACGCGACTTTCCATCATGGCCCGGAGCGATCCCGCTCCACTCCCGAGGCCGGAGATACGACTGCAGTCGCGCCCGCGGTTCCATCACTCCGATTCATGCTCGGTGCTCGATTGACCGGAGGAGCCAGATAGGCTTGTTGGGCGGCGGGGCTCCGAGACCCGTGTACGACCACTGCCGGGATCGAGCCGAGGGCACACAAGGCCGTCGCCACGATGCCGGCCGTCGCGAGTCTGGCTCCTGGGAGGACCTTTGGATAGTCACCGAAGAAGGGCGGTGAAGGGCGCGTCAGCGCCCGCGCTCGTCGTCTGCGGCGGCTCCCCGGTCGACGAGCTCTGCCTCGAGCTCCGGGCGCTTCGATGCTGCTCGTGCGGACGCCTGGCTGGACTCTGCACGACGCACACTCCATAGTGCCGCTCATGCCACTCCGAAGGTTTCTCGTGGGAATGCTGACGCTCGGGGTGCTGATCGCTCCCCCGCCTGGCCCGGCATTCGCCCAGACCGAGTGTCAGTTCTGGGAGGCGCCTTGCACTGCGTGTCCATCCTCGCTGTGGAACCAGTGTGGTTCGTTCGAGGACAACCCGGCGGGTGCCACCTTCGCCAGCCAGGAGCGCGGCTGCGGTTTCCTCGGCTGTCAGGCCCTGTGCAACTTCGATTTCGGCACCGCATGCGGCGATGCCCTGCCCAACAACTCCTGCGACGCGGCCGACTTCTGCGACGGGTCGGGGTCGTGCCTGAACAACATCGAGCCGGCCGGAACCCCCTGTGGCAGCTCTTCCGGCACCACGTGCGACCTTCCCGACACCTGCGATGGAGCCCAGACCTGCCAGCGGAATCACGTGCAGGACGGCACCCCGTGCGGCGACCCGTCGAGCGGCGAGTGTGCCAGCCCGGATTCGTGCGCGGGCGGCAGCTGCCGCTCCAACAATCCGGCCTCCGGTTCGCCCTGCTCGGGCGGGCTCTGCGAGAGCAACAGCGGAATGTGCGAGGCTCCGGTTTCCGTCGGCTTCATCCTGCGCGGCGTGCTCGACCAGGTTCAACCCGGCCTGAGCGGAAGCTTCTCAGAGGGCGACCCGATCTCGACGGAGATCCGCTTCACGTGGCCGGCGGTCGACAGCGATCCGAATGACGACGGCGAGGGGGATTACAGGGACGCTCTCGAAGCCCTGACGGTGACCGTGGGCAGCTATACGGCCAGCTGGACCGGCGGCCAGTCCGCAATGGACATCGATGCATCCACGCAGGAGGTCAGGTGGATCATCTCCGCCTTCCTGACGGGTCCCGAAGTCGAGGGATTCGAGGTGATCATGGTGCGCGTCGAGGTGCACGCGCAGGGTCCGGCAGATGTGGGAGTGACCGACGGGCTCCCGGGTGCTCCACTTCCGCTGGGATCCGGCGGGGGGACGTTCCTCGACTTCACGGGGAGTCAGTTCGTCGAGGCGTCCCGGATCGACAGCTGGGAGATCGACGCGTGCCCCTACTACACCGATCCCGAGAACATCGACACGGACCACAACGGTATCGGTGATGCGTGCGAGTGCGGTGACCAGAACGGCGACGGCAGGGTGAACGTGAGCGACATCCTCGCCATCAACGAGGCGATCTTCGAGCCGTCACTGGCCACCGAGCTCTGTGACACCAATGAGGATGATCTCTGTGACGTCAGGGACATCCTCGGTGCACAGGCCAAGATCTTCGGGGCCGCCGCGCACTGCGCGCGATATCCGAGCCCGGGATCCTAGGACCTGATCCGTCGGAGCCGCGGCGGTCGATCACGCCTCCGGTGCTTCATCGGCCTGCTGGCCACCGAGCGCCTCTCGGGGCGGCATCATCGTCGATGACGGACCAGGGCGCGGTACGCGTTCGTCTGCTCACGGCGCCCGCCGCCAGAACGGTGCCACGGATCGATTGGAGCGGGCTGTTGGGTGTCAGCTGCAACCGCTTGTTAGGCAGCGCGTTGCACAGATCGGCGTGACGTCGACCTCTTAACGGATCCACGCCTTGCGCCTCGCCAGCTTCGAATACCAGACCAGGAAGACTGCTACCACCACCGGCATCAGAATGATCCCGAGGACCTCGCCGACACCGAAGTCGAGACCGATGCCAAGAGTGTGCGCCATGGTCACGACGACGCCCAGCAGCGACGCAATGAACAAATGGTACGCAGGCGACTTCCTGAGAAGAAGCAAGAGGCTGCCAAGCGCACCGCCGAAAGCAGCGATCGCGAATGCCCCGGTGGCCCACAAAGGTCGCCCTTCAATGATCGCGCGCTCGGACTCGCGATATGCTGCAACCATGTCGGGATTCATCTGTACGAGGAAGTTCATGAGGGTCATCGAGTTCCAGATCAGCGCAACGACGCCGATGGCCCAGAAACTCCAGTGAACGTTGCCAGTGGTCTCGTCGTCGTTCATCGTATTCCGCCGTTTCCGGCTGTTCATACACCAACGTTGCGAGGTTCTTGATCGCCTCGGCAGACGCGCCGGCCTTCCGGAGAATCTTCAACTGTCTCGAGCGCCGCCTGACGGATCAGCTGCAACCGCTTGTTAGACGGCGGCCGAACCTTACACCGAACGCCCGAACGGACTACTCGGAGGTTCATCGCGGCGCGGCAGACTGTTCCAGGCAACTACGGATGCCATCGCGGCGGGCAGCAAGGAGACGAGCCCAAACGGGATCTGACCCGTGGAGAGGAGCATCGCAGCGGAGCCAAGAAACATGAACGTGGCCAATGCGGCTCCCCAGAGTCGCGCACCAGGGATCAGCAAGAGAACGCCCGCGGCCAACTGGAGAAGACCGAAAGTGACCACGGCGGTCTCGCCTAGGCCCGCGCCGGAAAAGACGGCGACCTCATTGGAAGAGCGCCCGATCTTCGGGAGACCCGCGGCGAGGCTCAAGCCGGTGACGCTCACGAAATTGATCTTCCGCAGCAGCTTCATTCGTCGCCTCCGAACCCCTGTATGCGCCGCCGTCCAACGGATCGCCGATCAGCTGCCAGACCCGCCTCAAAGGTTCGGGACGATTGTAGCGTGCGACGCCAGACGCCCCGAGCGCGTTGTGGCCGGAGCCCACGGAGCGCGCGTAGTTCGACTCCGCCCAGGGACGGTCACCCGCAGCACCTCGTTGGGCTGCGGGCGCGCTCACTCACACACCATGGAATCGTCGCCCTCTGGCAACACCTGGAAATCCGTGAGCGCGAGAGCAGCGACTGCGTAGGGCCAGTGCTCCATTGAGAACCGCTTGGACAACACCGTGCAACTGCTCGTCGCCCGAAACTGCTGCTCGCCCGGAACCAATAGGCCCGCGCGGTACTTCAGGCTCGATCCGAATGGATTGTGCACTGAAAGGAACGTTCCCGCTCCCTCGATCAACGAGCTCTGCAGGACGAGGATGTCACCGATATCCTCGGTAGCGACCAGCTCCACCGGCTTCGCCACAGAGCCATCGCTCTCGAGACGAACGCAGACCACCTCGCCCGGGACGATGAATACGACTCCATCTCCGAGGCGGTCCGCAGGGGCAAGAGTACAGTCCGGGATTCCGTCCTCGGCGGTCGCTACCGCCGCCCTTTCGACCTCGTCATGGGGCTCCGACGTCATGCACGCCAGAGTGGTGGCCGCGAGCAGGAGCACAGCAATGCATCGCATCCATGACTCCTCCCGCAGCCCATCGGCTTGTCAGAGGCGAGCTACGCCTCGCCGCGCAGGATGGCGAGTCTGTTCGGCGGCGCCGTAGGGGACAGGAAGTTGGGGATCGTACGGGCGGTTCGACGGGGGCGCGCGAGAAACTCGACGGGCCACTCCGTGGTGCGCTCCTCACGAACGTGGAGGTATTGTCCGGACTCCGGCTCGTCGATGTACTCCCGCTGGAGAATCAGCGCCAAGGGCTGTTGAGCGCCTGGCGTAGAGGCACTGAACTCGCGGGCTTCGCGATAGGTCTCGAACGAACAGAAGTAGTCGTCGCCGTTGTAGCGGTCATCCGCGCCCTCCCGGGGGTAGCACCAGACGCGGTACTCGAGGACTTCATCCCAAACGTAGCCGCCGCCCGCCTTCGCACGAGCGGGATACGTGCCAACCGCGGACGGGTCAGCGACGGGCGGATAGTCCTCGTCGTTCATCTCGCCATCTGACGGATTGCCGATCAGCGGCGAAGCACCCTGCCTCGGCCGATCGGACGAAGTTCACGGGTAGGTTGCCAGGGGACTGGTGGGTGGATCAAGCCGAGGGTGGTTCGGCCGCTGCATCGGCTTGAGGCAGCGGACTACGGCTTTGGTTCGGCAACGAAGCGCGGAAGCGTGGCCTGAACCGCGTGAGGGGAGACCCATTCACCGTCACAGTCCTGCTCCATGAGCCTGCGCAGGCGCCTGCGTTCAACCGGGAAGAGAGGCCGGCTGCGCTCAGACCAGGGCTCTCCCAGCACATAAATCGTAAAGATGAGTTCCTGATTCGGTCCGAGGTCTTCGAACAGGGCAATGTCCGCTCGATCCGTTCCGAGCTCGGGGAGCGTCGAGGAGGGCAGGCTCGGAAACGCGATGAGATACACGAGCCCGGTGGGCTCGACGGTCTCAGTCCTGACAACGACAGCACGGAGACTACGCACCGCATGGTCGATGCAGGTCTCGTCCCGCGCCCACGGAGGATAGAGTGCCGGAACGCTGCAAGCGCTGAGTAGGCTCGAGACCGCTGCTACCGCGGCGCTTCTGCGCATGTTCCGCTGCCCAACCTCAGCTGCGAGCCACAGCGCCTCCGCAGCTCGATCGAAGCGACCATGTCCGACGCCAGACCCTACCAAAGGTCGATTGGAACGCGCTGTGGCTCGGCAGCTGCAGCGGCCTGTTAGGCCGCAGGCGTTCGGCTACCCAGACGCGCGGCAATAGGCGCCAACGAACCCGCGCCTGATACTCGCGATAGCCGACAAGACCCTCCTGGAGCGTTCGATCTTCGCGCGATGTTCGCGCAACGAAGAAGAGCGTAGCCAGGGCCGTGGGCAGCAAGGCCCAGATGGACCCGAGTGCGAATGGAAGGGCCAGGTGGGCGAGCAGCACGCCCGCATAGCCGGGATGCCGGATCAGAGCATAGGGCCCCGAGGAGACGACCGAGTGATCGCGATCCTCCTGGATCCGCACGAAGGTCGCGAAGAATGGGTTGGAGTAGACCGCCCAGTTCGCGAAGCCATAGCCCAACACATAGACGAGAAGCGCCGCCACCTGAAAGGATTGCGCCATCGGGAGGGCAGGGCCGAAGCGAACGGCATCGAGGCCAGCCACGACGAACGCGCCTGGGTATAGAGCCAGAACGCCGAGCGTTGCGAGCACCACGTCGCCGCGATCCACGCCGGGCCCGGGAGCCGTCCGCTCCCGGATGAGCTCAGGGTCGAGAAACGCGAAGGCGGCCGCCTTGAACAGGGAGTAGATACCTAGAACAGCCCACGCCATGGGCCATGAGAGGCTGCCGGCGGCGCCGAATAGGCACGCTCCGAAGAGGAGTACCTCGGCGATGGTCAATGCGGCGGCCCGAATCAATCTCCCACCCTGCGGCCTTGTATATCGCTCGTCACGGTATTCGCGCGTGCGATGGTTGTGTTTCACCCGGGGAGATCGTTGCTGCCTGAGGCCCCGAGCCTGTCCGTTAGATGGATCCCCCGCCCTCTTTGCCCATGCCGTGGAGTATCTGAGGCCCAGCGAGCCTGCATCTACAAGGTCGGTAAGCAACGGTACAGGGTCGGGGGACCCGGGTGTCAGACTACCACCGAGGAGGCCCATGACGAAGCACCTGCTGTGCGGCGTGGACGTGAGCGCGAAGGACTTCAGTGTCGCGATTGATCCCGGGACAGGTCGGCTCTGGGAGGGTGTCTTCAACAACGACGCGGCGGGCCACCGCAAGCTGGTCCGACGCCTGACGCGCGGGAAGCGACGGCCGCGAGTCTGTGTCGAAGCGACCGGGATCTACCACCTTGACCTGTGCCTCGCGCTCGCACAGGCAGGCGACATCGATGTCATGGTCGCCAACCCGCGCACCACCAAGGACTTCGCCCGCGCGCAGCTGAGACGATCGAAGACCGACCGCACTGACGCCCGGTCGCTGCTCGAGTTCGTGCGGCGGATGGAGTTCTCTGCGTGGGTACCGCCGGATTCGTCGATCCTGGCCCTACGGGCCTTCTCACGCCGTATCCAGGCGTTGCTCGTCTCCCGGGCTCAGGAGAAGAACCGACTGCATGCAGACGAGGCGGTCTCGGCGACCCCACCCGCGATCCGCGAGAGTATCGAGCGGCATATCGAAGCCATCAACGCCGAAGTCGATGCGCTGACCGAGGCGGCGTTGGAGGTGGTTCGCAGCGATACGGTGCTCACTCAACGCTTCGACCACCTGGTCTCGGTCAAGGGCATCGCACAGGCCAGCGCCGTCACGCTACTCGCCGAGCTCTCGGTCTTGCCCGCGGGCATGACAGCACGGCAGTGGGTCGCTCACGCAGGGCTCGATCCCCGTCACAGCGAGTCGGGGACCTCCGTCCAAGCCGCGGTCCGGATCAGCAAGGTCGGCAACCGACATCTCCGCGCCGCGTTGTTCCTGCCAGCGCTGGTAGCCGCGCAGCACGAGGAACAAGTCCGCGCGTTCTACCAACACCTGATCACACGCGGCAAGAAGCCCATGCAGGCCTTGGTCGCCGTCATGCGGAAGCTGCTGCACGCTATCCACGGAATGTTCCAGTGGGACGACGACTTCGATGGAACGAAGTTCTTCCGCGCGCAGGCTTGACCGGAGACGGAGTATCTAACGGATGACCAATCAGCGGCGAAGCACCCTGCCTCGTGTGATCGGTCGAAGTTCAGGGGTAGGTTGCCAGGGTCCGGGTCGGTGGATCAAGTAGAGGGTGGTTCGTCCGCTGCATCGGCTTGTTGGGCCGCTCGCTATCGGGCAGCAGACGGATTACCGCGTAGCAGGCCCTCGACGCTCAGATCCTCATCGATGTCAGGCCAGTGGATCCCCACTCCATCACCCAGGAGCTCGTAGTTCGCGCGCTCATCAGGGGTCGCACGGAGCAGCCTGGGGAACCATGCCAATGGAGTTGCGATGCGTCGCCCATCCGAGAGGACGACCGTCAGCTCGTCATCGGTGAACGAAACTTCCTTGGCGCGCGGATCAACGCTCGGCTGCGAAGAACTCATGCCAAGCCTCCTGGAATCGATCTGAGTTGTCGTCCACGAGCTGCTGGATGCGGCGCAGCTCATGGGCAGGAAAGCCCGATGAAGATGCTAGCGCGACTGGGCGTAGCCAGAACTTCGCCAGACTCCTCTCACGCTGGACGTGAATGTGAACTGGCTCCAACCCCTCGTTTGAAAAGAAGAAGAACCGGTAGGGCCCGATCCGGGTGACCGTGGGCATCGCGGCGAAAGGTAGCGAAGTAGGCGCCCGCCGAGCGGCCCAACGGATCGCCGATAAGCGGCGAACGACCCCGCCGCCGCGATCGGACGAAGTTCACAGGTAGGTTGCCAGGAACCTCGGCCTTCAATCAACCCCGGGGTCGGTCGTCCGCTTCATCGGCTTGTTGTGCGGCGTGCCTGTGGGGGTGTGCGGCCCTACGGGCGGCCGGCGGAGTGAGTGCTACCGAAGTACTTGAGTAGGAACATCTGGGCGAGACGTTCGCCCGACTCGGTGAT
>JAJDAJ010000031.1 GCA_029261925.1 Deltaproteobacteria bacterium
CCCCCGCGGGCGCCCCCCCCCCCCGCCCCGCCCCCGCGCCCGAGCCCGCCTCCGACCTCGACCCCCCGGAGCTCCGCGAAGCTCGCCGCCGCCGCCTCGTGGGTTCCCGCGGCGACGCCCGAGAGCGCGACGAAGAGCACCACGCCGATGCCGTCGTTGAAGAGCGACTCGCCCGCGATATTCACCTCCAGCCCGTGTGGCACGCGCACCTGCCGCAGCAGTCCCATGACCGCGACGGGATCGGTCGGCGAGATCAGCGCGCCGAAGAGCAACGCCCAGAGCCAGGGGAGGTCGATGCCCAGCGCGCCCAGGAGCAGGCGCGAGAGCAGCGCGACCAGCGCGGTCGAGAGCAGCGTCGAGCCGATCGCGAGCGCCGCGATCGCCTCGCGCCGCTCGATCAGGGCCCCGAGGTCCACGTGGAGCGCGCCCGCGAAGAGCAGGGCGCCGAGCATGCCGTGCAGCAGCGCCTCGTCGAGATCCACCGCGGCCACGGCCGAGCGCAGGGGCGCCTCGATCCCCGGCGCCACGACCCCTGCGACCAGCAGCCCGATCGACAGCAGCAGCGAGATGGCCATCAGGCCGATCGTCGTGGGCAGCCCCAGGTAGCGGTGGTTGATCCAGGCCAGGCCGGCGGCCATGGCGGTGAAGAGTCCGAAGAGCTCGAATACCGACATCCCAGAGGAATGCCGCGGAAATCAGGAGCGCGCGAGGTGGCGGCGGAAGAATCCCGCGAGGTCGAGCTCGCAGACCTTCTCGGCCGCTGCCCGGAACGCGTCGTTGGTCAGTGGCTCGCCGCTCCGGGTGAGCTCGCGAACCACGTCGTCGAGGCTGCGGGCTCCGGCGGTGCGCTCGCGTATCTCGCCGTCCAGCGAGCGCAGCACCGTGACGGCGCGCGCCACGGTGGCGCCGGCGGCGCTGCGGCCCTTCTCGGGGACCGTGCCCCCGCGGCGCGCCAGGCGCTGGATCGCGCGCTGGTATCGCTCCTCGCCGAACGTGCCCGAGCGGCGCAGCAGCTCCAGCGCGTAGAGCTCGGCGAGGCCCTCGACGATCCAGTCGGCGCCGGCGCTCGCGCGCATGCGCAGCACCGTGTGCATGAGCTCGTGGAGCAGCGGGCTGGTCCCGTCCTCGGTGATCAGGGGGCGGTCCGCATGCACGAAGAGCGAGCCGGGGCCCGAGAGCCCGCCGCGCCACATGGGATCGCCGGCGCTGACGACCAGGAGCCGCTCGGGCAGGCCGCCGGTGATCTCCGCAAGCGCCGGCAGCGTCCAGCGCAAGAGCGCGAGCAGGTCCTGGCGCCGGACTCCGTGTCCGGTGGGCCCCGCCACGGTCACCCGCGTGCCCGCGATCTCCTCGCGCAGCACACCGAGGTCGCCGGCCAGGATCCATCCGGTCGGCCGGTCGAGACGCCGGCCCTCGTGCTCCACGCGGTAGACCCCGCCGGTGGTGCGCGCGTAGGGCGTCGCGGCCGACCAGCCCTCGGGCAGACGCAGTCGCAGGCGCGCGCGCGACTCGGCGCCCACCCGGGTGCGCGAGCGCACCGGCGGCACGAGGTCGTCGCCGCGGAACAGCGCCCAGCGCTGGGTGCAGCGCGCGTCGTAGCTGCGCGCGTCGCGCAGGTGGTCGATGCGGAATCGATAGCGCAGCACGGCGTCGCCGGCCGGCGGGATCCACTCGACGCTGTCCTCCCCGACGGTGATCTTGCCGTCACCGCGAAACTCGACGTGATGCTCGGGGTCGATGTCGAAGACCAGCGACTTCACGTGACCCGCGCCGTTCGCCAGGCGGATCGCCATCTGCGCGGTGCGCTCGGTCGGGACCAGGGTCGCGTCGTAGATCACGGTGTACGGGCGCACGCGGGCCGGCCCCGCGTCGCCAGCCAGCGAGGCGGCGAGCGGCAGCAGCACCAGCAGCGCCACGAGATGTCCGCGCATCAGCCCGGCTCTCCATCGGCCAGCTCGCGACCGAAGGCGATCCGCTCGAGGGGCGGCAGGTCGGTGGCCGCGTTCGGGCCGAGCTTGGCGTCGATCGCGTCGAGACGCGGCAGCAGTCCGCGGCGGTTGGCGAGCTGGATCGCCAGCCCGGGCCGTGCGTTCAGCTCGAGGATCAGCGGCCCGCGGGCCTCGTCGACCACGACGTCGGCCCCCACGTAGGTGAGCTCGACGCGCTCGGTGGCGGCCACCGCGATCTCCACCGCGCGTTCGAAGCCGGGCAGGGCGCGACCGACCAGGGTGCGGCCGGTGTCGGGGTGCTCGGTGACGGGGTTGCCCTCGAGGATGGCGTGCGTGATGCGCCCGCTGGAGAGCGACACGCCGGCGCCGACGGCGCCCTGATGGAGGTTCGCACGGCCGCGCGAGCGCGAGGTCGGCAGGCGCGTCATGGCCATGACCGGCACTCCCCGGTACACCACGATGCGCACGTCGGCGACGCCGTCGCTCGCGATCTCGATCAGCTCGGGGTGCAGCCGCAGCCGCTCCTCCGCAAACGCCACGTCGCGGTGCCCGCCCAGTGCGAACAGTCCGGAGATGATGCTGGCGGCGTGGTAGCGCAGGCCGGCAGCGTCGATCAGCGAGCCGCCCGAACGCCGGAAGCTCTCGCCGTCGCGGCCCACGATCACGATCACGCCGTTGCCCATGGCGCCGCGCGCGGGCTTGATCACGAAGTCCGTGTGGTCGTCGAGCGCGCGCACGAAGCGGCGCAGCTCGGAGTGGGAACGCGCCGCGCCGATCAGCTCGGGCGTCGGGATGCCGGCCGCGGCGCAGATCTGCTTGGTCAGAAGCTTGTCGTCGACGCGCGGATAGAGGTGACGCTCGCCCCACTGGTGGACGTAGCGCAGGTTGCGCCGGTTCATGCCCAGGACGCCGCGCTCCCGGAGCGCCTGCCAGGGCATCATCGCGCCGGCTCCTCGATCGCGAGCGAGCGGAAGCGCAGCAGCTCCGAGACGCGATAGCCCGAGTAGCCGCCGATCCAGACGAGCAGGCCCATGAGAGAGATCACGAGCTCGGGGAAGCCGAACATCAGGTGCGCGGCGAGCTCGCTGCGGAAGATCGGGTAGGCGGCGATCGCCACGCACGCCGACCCGGCCAGGCTGATGAAGGCCGCGCGCATGCCCTCCTCCTCGGAGGTGACGGCGAAGCGCTCGATGAGCAGCGTGAGGATGACGATCGGGAAGAGCACGCCGGCGTAGAAGCTCGACGAGCCGATGCCCCGTCCGAGCAGGGTGAACAGCGTGACCGCGAGAATCACCACGCAGAGCAGGATGCACAGTCGCGGCACGAGCAGCAGCTGGAGTCGCTCCAGCGCCACGCGGCTCAGGTATCCCAGTGCCACCACGCTCGCGAACATCCCCAGACCGTACTGCAGGCCCGTCTCGCGGAACGAGAGCGCGATCAGCACGGGCAGGAACGTGCCGAAGGTGGCGAGCCCGATCACGTTGCGCGCGAGTGCGATCAGAACGGCCCCGAGCGGGATCAGCAGCAGCAGGCGCAGGGACGTCTGGGTCCGCAGCGGCAGGCGGTACAGCGACAGGGGCGCCAGCCAGGCGCTCGGCGGGGTCATCAGCGCCGCCACCTCGCCGTGGCTCAGGTCCTCGCGCAGCGCGCGGTAGCGATAGCCGCTGCCCGCGAGCGCGGTGGTGTGCACCAGAGGCCGCGTGCCCGTCGCCATCAGCACCAGGCCGTTCGGGCGCCGCCCGAACAGCCCGTCCTCGGTCAGCAGCGGCACCCAGGCACCGCCCAGCCGGGCCTGCACCCAGATGCGCTCGAGCGGCTCCGGCGCGACGCCGAGCTGGATGCCGCGTGCCAGGCGCGCGGGAACGCCCGAGGCCCGCAGCAGCGTGACCAGCAGCCGCGCCTTGCCCAGGGCGCTGCCCTCGCGCTGGTCGAGCGCGAGCAGGGAGTCGTCGGTACCCCGATCGGCGAGCAGGACCTCGTCGGCGACGAAGCCGAAGAGCGTGCGCGCCCTCCCGGGCAGGTCGCGCTGCGCGTAGATGCCCAGCGTCCCCAGTGCCTCGGCCACCGCGGGCGCCGTCGACGGGTAGTCGCCCGTCGAGCCGCCGAAGAGCTCGTGCATCTCGGGCTCGACCTGCGCGGGCGCGTCGGCGTCGCGCGGCTCGGGCGCGAGCCGGACGCGGAAGCCGTGGGTCAGGTGCTTGATGCCCTCGAAGCGGCCCGACCACACGCCGATGCGCTGGTCGCTCTCGGTGCGCACGCTGAAGCGGGTGTCGTCCGAGGCCAGGCTCTCGTCGACGATCGACTGCTCGGGCGACGACGAGGGCAGGGCGATCTGCACGCTGCCCCGGCGCCCGGCCCCACGCGCGTCGATGCCGATCTCGATGCGCCAGACCCCGCCGTCGTCGGACGGCACCAGGGGCAGCTCGAGCACCAGGGCCTTCCAGGCGAGCACCGCCAGCCCCAGCGCGACCAGGGCCGTGCCGGTCCAGAGCGCCGCGCGGCTCACGGTCCGGGTACCGTGCGCGCGTGCCTCATTCGGGACGCTCGCTCATGTCCTCCGGGGGGGAGGATTCGACCGGTGGGTTGTCGGTGTCGAGCAGGCCGTCGCCGTCGAGCCGGCGGCGCTCGGACGCGACGTTGTAGGCGGCGAAGCCCGGGATCACGACCTGGTCGAGCGCCATGCCGATCACCCGACCCGTCTGGGTCGAGCGGATCTCGGCGTGCTCGTCGGTCAGCGGGTCGATCACGATGCCGAGCAGGTCGCCGGTACGCACCCGCTGCCCCAGGCTGACCGCGCTGCGCAGGATCCCGCCCTCGTCGACGCGGATCCACGACGCGCTCCAGAACAGCTCCGTGGGCCCGACCAGCGGATCGTCGACCGGCATGGCGCCCAGGTGCTCGAGCAGGCGCCGCAGCCCGGTGATGCCGCGCTCGATCTCCTCGCGCTGGAAGCGCATCGGCTCGCCGGCCTCGTAGGTGATCGAGGGGATCCCCGCGTCGGTCGCCGCGCGGCGCAGGGTGCCGACCTGGCCCGGGGAGTGCACCACGATCTCGGAGCCGAAGGCGAGCGCGAGGTCCTGCGTGGCCGGGTCGTTCAGGTTGGCGCGGACCTGCGGGATGTTCGAGCGGTGGAACGAGCCGCTGTGCAGGTCCACCAGCGCGTCGCACCAGCGCACGACCCCGTCGAACACGGCGTGGGCGATGCGCGACGCCGAGCTGCCGCGCGGGTGTCCCGGGAAGTAGCGATTGAGGTCGCGGCGGTCGGGGAGGTACCGCGAACTGCGTCGAAAGCCGTGGAGATTCACGATCGGGATTCCGATCAGCGTGCCGCGCAGCTGCTCGTGGGGAATGCGGGACAGGACCCTGCGCGCGATCTCCACTCCATTTAGCTCGTCGCCGTGGATGCCCCCCGTGATGCAGATCACCGCTCCCGGGGAGGTCCCGTGGATCGCCGTGACCGGGACGGTCACGCGGGTGCCCGCGAAGGACTCGCCGGTCGCCAGCGACAGGCGCGCCTTCTCGCCGGGCTCGATGCGCGCTCCGAGGATCTCGAAGGGGCCCCACGCGGGCGGCTCCGGTGGCCCCTCGACCGCGTCTGCCGCGGCTTCCGAGCCCGGCTCGGGTCCGACGGCGGCGGGAGGCTCGGCGGCGTCCCCGGTCGCCCGGGCCAGCTCGCCCGGCGTCCCCGCGGGGCCCTCTGCCGCGGGCTCCGGGGCGTCGGACCCCGGGTCGCCGGGTCCGGCGTCGGTGCCCGGCTCTGCGTCCCCGGCCGCGGTCGCGCCGCCGGCAGGGGCGGGCGAGCCGTCCGCCGGCGGAGCCTGCGCAGCGGCGCCGCCTGCGGCGAGCAGTGCCGCCAGCAGTCCGGCCGCGGCGCGGTCCCGTCTGATCCCGGGCAGGGTCACGAGCAGAGGCTGGCGAAACGCCCGCACTCCGGCCAGCGCCGGTCCGGGGCCCGGCAGCCAGCCGCGTCGCCGCCGTCGCGGAATTGACTTTCGCGACGGGTCCGTAGACTCATGCCCTCGTGGCTGAGCGCGACCTCTACCAGATCCTCGGCGTCTCCCGGAGCTCGGGCGAAGAGGAGATCCGCAAGGCGTTCCGGAAGCTGGCGCGGGCGAATCATCCCGACGTCAACCCGGGCGACGCGGCGGCCGAGGAGCGCTTCAAGGAGATCTCCTTCGCCTACGAGATCCTCTCGGACGCCGACAAGCGCGCTCGCTACGACGAGTTCGGCCACGAGGGCCTCGCCGAGGGCTTCGACCCGGAGCAGGGGCGCGCCTACCGGCAGTGGGCCCACGGCGCGCGCGGCGATCCCTTCGGTGGGTCGTTCTCGTCGCACGTGGACCTGGGCGACCTGTTCGGGGACCTGTTCGGCTCGAGCCCGCGAGGGCCGCGCCGGGGACGCGACCTGGAGAGCTCCCTCGAGATCGACTTCGAGACCGCCGTCTGCGGCGGCGAGGTCTCGATCAACGTCGGCGGCAGCACGCTGCGCGTCCGCATCCCCGCCGGTGCCGACGACGGCGCGCGGGTGCGCCTGGCGGGAAAGGGCCAGCCCGGCAACGATGGCGCGCCGTCCGGGGATCTCTACCTGATTCTCCGCGTGCGCCGGCATCGCTTCTACCGGCGGGAGGGGGCCCACGTGCACCTCGACCTGCCGGTGACCCTGCCCGAGGCGGTGCTCGGCGCCGAGATCGAGGTGCCCACGCCCCACGGACCCGTGACCATGAAGGTCCCCGAGGGCGCGCAGAACGGGCAGGTCCTGCGCCTGCGCGGCAAGGGCGCCGGGCGCCGCCGCGCCTCGGGCTTCGGCGACCTCTACGTCCACCTCGACGTTCGCCTCCCGGAACACGAGCCCCGGCTCCAGGCGCTCGCGCGCGACGCGGAGCCGCTGTACGCGGACACCGACGTGCGCGCGAAGCTTCGCTGAGCCCGCCTCAGCGGGGCGTGCTCTCCTCCAGCAGCTGCCTGCTGAGCAGGCGGATTCGCGGCGGCAGGTACTCGCCGTGTGCGCCCACCGGATCGAGCCAGCCGAGCGTGAAGTCGACCAGCGGTCGGCCCAGGTCCAGGCCGAAGGCGCTCTCGCGCACGATGTCCGAGACGTCCACCGCGAACGGTCCGGCGCAGGTCGGCAGCGCGCACGTGCCTCGCGAGCGGTCGACGACCTCCCCGGGCGCGTGGACGCTCAGGGCCTCGCCCACGAACAGACCCCAGCGCGAGCCGCGCCCGACGGACTCGAGCGCGCCGCCGAGGCTGAACACGCCCTTGCTGCGCTGGCCCCAGGGCACCTCCCGGCCCAGCGCGCGGTCGAGCAGGTACACGGGAGCCTCGACCAGCGGCAGCTGTGCCAGGGAGTCCATCAGGTGCTCGACGGGTCGCGTGGCCAGGGCCTCGACCTGGCCCGCTCCGTAGCTCAGCGGCACCGTGACCGCGCTGAAGGCCAGCGTCGCCGGGATCGCGAGCAGCTCGGCCAGCGAGCGGCGCAGCACGTAGAGGTAGCGCCGGGCGGTTCCGGCGCCGGGCTGCGGCGGGCTCGTCTCCGGATCGGGCGTGCCCGTCCCCGTGGTGACCACGTCGGTCACGGTCTCGAGGCCCCGGTGGATGGGGTCGAGCAGCCCGTGCCGGAACAGGCCCTCGAAGGACGTGAACGCGAAGGAGTTGACCGGGATGTTCGCGATCGGGAACAGGATCCCGTTCGCGTGGTCGTGCTGGCTCTGCGTCACGGCGATCGGGTAGTGCGCGCCGCGGTGCAGGTTGCCGACCGAGAGCGCGGGCTGCAGGAGCAGGGCGCTGCGCACGCGATCCCCGGCCCGGAACGGCTCGGCGCTGACCGGCACGATCAGCTCCTGCTGCATCAGCGCGGAGAGCACGCGGCAGCCGAAGCTGTGGCCGATCAGGTGGATCTCCGGGACCGTCTCCGGGTCTTCGTAGGCGCGCTCGATGATCTGGTTGAGTGCCGCGCGCAGGCCCCCGAAGCCGATCCGGTCCGCCTGTGCGGCCTTGGACCAGAACGACACGGGGAAGAGCATCCGGTCGGGCAGGTAGGCGAGACCGTCGGCCAGTAGCGGAAACGGCAGCAGGTCGTTGAAGAGCTTGCGGAAGCCCGTCTGGGACGAGTCCCAGCCGATCGCGATCGCCACGGAGTTGGGCGGCGTGCTGCCAGTGGTGAGCTCGCCGCCGAGGCCCTCGAGCATCTCCTGGTACTCGGGCCACGAGGCCTCCGCATCCTTGGCCCAGCCGTAGCTCAGCACGAAGATGCGCTGCACGCTCGGCTCCTCGCGCAGCACGCGCACCACCAGCTCGAGCTCCGCGGGGTTGGCCAGCTCGCCCCAGCGATTGAACGAGAGCAGGTGCAGCGACGTCGGGATCCCGCGGAGCGGCTCGCTCGCCTCCTGCGCGGCGCCGCGCGGCGCGTGCGCCAGCGCGATCCCGACCAGCAGCAGGATCCCCAGCCCGCGGCTCGCGCGTCGTGCGTGTCTGGCTGGCCGCCTCACTCCGCTCACCCCCGGTGGCGATCGAGTGTAGCCGCCGGGTCGCGGTGGTAGCATGCGACGCGGCCGTTCCCGGCCCCTGGAGGTGACGATGCAGGCGCTCGTATTCGGCGTGGAGCCGGAGCCCGTTCAGGTCTCCGACGAGTCGAACCCCCTGCTGGTCGGGCTCTCGCGCACGCCCATGCGCCTGATGGAGATCGACGAGCCCGAGCCCCTGGGCCCCGACTGGGTGGTGGTGCGCTCGCGGCTCACGGGGATCTGTGGCTCCGACGCCAAGCAGGTCTTCATGGACTTCGGCGACACGACCGGCAGCGCGCTCGGTGCCTGGTTCACGATGCCGCAGGTCCTGGGGCACGAGTGCGTGGGCACCGTGGAGCGGCTCGGCCCGGAGGCGCGCGGGCTCGAGGTCGGCGACCGGGTGGTCCTGAACCCCTGGCTCACCTGCGCGCCGCGCGGCCTGTCGCCGCTGTGCCCGGCGTGCGAGGCGGGCCACCTGAGCCAGTGCTGGCGCTTCGCCGAGGGCCGCGTCGCGCCGGGCATTCACACGGGCACCTCGCGCGATGCCACGGGCGGCTTCGCGGGGCGCTTTCCCGCGCATGATTCGATGCTGTTCCGGGTACCCGACGCGATCTCCGACGAGGTCGCGGTCTTCGCGGATCCGTTCGCGGTCTCGCTGCACGGGATCACGCGCAATCCGCCGCCCCCCGACGGCAAGGTCCTCGTGTACGGGCACGGAGCGCTCGGTACCTGCGCCAGCGCGATCCTGCGCGCGCTCTACCCGGGTGTCGAGGTCGCCGTGGTCGCGCGCTTCGACGCACAGAAGAAGCTGGCCGAGCGGCTCGGCGCCTCGCTGGTGCTCGATCCCGACGATCGCCTGGCGATCATCGAGGCCGTGACCGACTGGTCCGGCGGAACCCTGGTGGCGTCGTCCATGGGCATGCCGATGGCGTATCCCGGAAAGATCGACGTGGTCTACGACACCATCGGCAAGGCGGAGACGCTCGAGGTCGGGGCGCGGATCCTCGCCGCTCACGGCACGCTGGTGCAGAGCGGCGTGCACGGATCGGAGCGCTGGGACACCAGCCCGCTGTACTTCAAGGAGCTGCGACTGACGGGCTCCAACGCCTTCGGGATCGAGGAGGTCGAGGGCGTGCGCAAGCACGGGCTCCAGCACTACCTCGACCTGGTCGAGGCGGGGCGCGTCGATCTCGACGGGATGCTCACGCACACCTTCCGTCTCGAGGAGTGGCGCGAGGCCTTCACCGCGCTCGCCTGCCAGGAGAGCTCCGGGGCGATCAAGGTCGCATTCGACCAGCGCTGACGCGCGGCCGGCGCCCGGGCGCGCCACGGGGGAAGCGAGGATGGACCGACGCGAGTTCCTGGCCACGGCCACCGCGGGCACCGGTCTGGGCCTGATGGGCGCGGCGCTCGGCGGCCTGGCCGGCGCGCGGGTGGCGCGGGGCGCCGACGGCGACGCCTCGGCGGAGGCGCTGCGGGAGCTGAGCGCGCTGCTCGACGAGATCGAGCGCCGCTACCTCGGCCCGGAGTGGGGCGTGACCGACGCCCTCGACCGCGCCATGGGCCGGCGCTTCGTGCTCCACGCGCTCCAGCACGCGCTCGAGGCCTGGCTCGAGGCCGATCCCGTGCGCCCCGTCTTCACGCGCTTCGTCACGCCGACCAAGCGCCTGCTCGGCGACAACCCGGACGCGATCTACTACACGGCACCCGTCGATCCGCGTCGCGGCTACCGCATCCGCGGCAGCATCGCGGGCGCGACCTACACCTCGTTCACCGTCGAGAACGGAACGCGTGACGGCCACGGCGCGCGGGCCCTGGGCGCCGCGCTGAACGACGCCGAGTTCGAGATCCGGGCCGACGGCAGCTACGAGCTGATCGCGAGCCCCCACAAGCAGGCCGGCAGCTGGCTGCGCCTGGATCCCGAGTCGGGGACCATCACCACGCGCCACTACTTCGAGTGGGAGCGCAGTGCCGCCGCCGATCCGTCGCTGCACGTGCCGCTGGTGATCGAGCCGCTCGATCCGCCGGGCCCGCCCTCGCCTGCCGACGACGCGTCGCTGGCCGCGGGGATGCGCCGGGTGGCGAACTTCCTGCGCGCCGTGACGCTCGAGATGCCGCCGCGCAGCGCCCGCGCGCAGCAGCCTTCCTGGGTCTCGCTGGAGCCCAACGTGTTCCCGGACCCGGAGATCGACGAGAGCAACCAGGCGATCGGCTTCGCCGCCAGGGACAACGTGTACTCGATGGCGCCCTACGCGCTCGGCCCCGACGAGGCGCTGGTGATCCGCGGCCGCTTTCCGCGCTGCCGCTTCGCGAACGTCGTCGTCTGGACGCGCTTCGGACAGACCCTGGACTACGCGCACCGGCAGACGTCGCTCAACCGGCGCCAGACGCGGCTCGAGCCGGACGGGAGCTTTCGCATGGTCCTCGCGCATCGCGATCCCGGCGTGCCCAACTGGCTCGACACCGAGGGTCGCCCCCGGGGCGACGTCTTCTGGCGCTTCCAGCTGCCCGAGGAGGACCCGCCGCCGATCCGCAGCGAGGTGGTGCCGTTCTCCGCGATCCGGGCGGGCTGAGCCGAGCTCAGCGGGCGCGCAGGGCCGCGGTCGCGGCGTCGGCGTCGAACTCGATCGGCAGCGAGGTGTAGCCGATCTGGAACTCCGACGGCGGCCGCTCGGCGGTCTCGAGGTCCACCTCCCACTCGGGGATGCAGGCGAGCAGCTCCTCGAGCAGCACGCGCCCCTCCGTGCGCGCCAGGTGTGAGCCCGGGCAGTGGTGCGGGCCGTGTCCGAAGCCCAGGTGCCGCTCGGGACGGCGGCGCACGTCGAACGCGTCGGGGTCCTCGAACTCGCGCTCGTCGCGGTTGGCGGACTGCAGCAGCAGGAACAGGCGCTGGCCCGCCTCGACCCGCACGCCCGCCACCTCGAGGGGCTCGAGCGCGGTACGGCCGATCGACTGCAGCACACCCTGGTGGCGCACCATCTCCTCGAACGCGCCGGGGATGCCCGACGGATCGTCCACCAGCGCGGCGCGCTGCCCGGGATGCCGGGCGAGCTCGAGGACGCCGCCGGCGGTGATCTTGGGTACCGTCTCGGAGCCACCGGTCAGCAGTGTCATCAGCTGACGCGCGACCTCGTCGTCGGTCATGGGTCGGCCGGCGAGGTCGGCGTCGAGCAGCGAGTCGATCACGCGCGGTGCTCCGTCGGGAGCGCCCGCCGCACGCCGCTCGCGCACCGCGTCGAGCAGCAGCTCGACCATGCGCACCTGCGCGGCCATGCCGCCGTCGCTGATCCCGGCCCTGCCCTCGTCGCGTCGCGCGAAGCGGTTGCTCAGGCGCACGAACTCGACGCCGTGCGCCTCGGGCACGCCCAGCGCGATGCAGCTCAGCCCGACCGCGACGTGGGCCGCCAGGTCGCGCACGACGTCGAGGCGGCCCCGGGGCGTCAGCTCCTCCAGCCGCGCGCGCGCGATGCGCCGCGCGTCGTCGGCCAGACGCGCCGCGCGCCGCGGCGTCATGTGTCCGCGGATGCGGGCGCGCAGCTCCGTGTGCACCGGTGGGTCCCAGCTCGCGAAGCTCTGCCGCGGGTCGTAGGGCGGCGAGCGCTCGGCCGAGAACGGGCGGCGGATCACGGCGGGAGCGAAGACCGGGCCCTCGGCGATCGTGAAGCGCTTGCCGTCGGCGATCACCCCCCAGACATCCTCGAAGCGCGAGAGGGCGAGGGCGTCGTACTGCGGGAGCGAGTACACGGGCGCCTGGCGCCGCAGCTCGCGGTACAGCGGGTGCGGGTCGCTCATGGCCTCGGCGGAGTAGGGGTCGTATCCGATCATCGGCGCCATTGTGCCCGGCGGCGGTCCGCTTGTGGCGCGGGCGCGGATCTGGTTTGCTCCGGCCCCTGCGGACCCGCCACGGGTCAGGGGAGACCGCCATGGGACGATTCGACGGCAAGGTGGGCGTGGTGACCGGAGCCGGTGGCGGCATCGGGGAGGCCTATGCGAAGGGCCTGGCCCGGGAGGGCGCGAGCGTGGTGATCGCCGAGATCGACGCCGCGGCGGCGGAGCGCGTGGCCAAGGAGATCGAGGCAGCGGGCGGTCATGCGCTGGCGGTCGAGACGGACGTGTCGAGCGAGTCCTCGACGAAGGACATGGCGCGGCGCGCCAGCGAGGCGTTCGGCGGCGTCGACTACCTGATCAACAACGCGGCGATCTTCAAGAACATGGAGCAGCACGAGCTGCTCGAGGTCTCGATCGACTACTGGAACCGCTTCATGGCGGTCAACATGACGGGGCCGCTGATCGTGACGCGCGCCGTGGCCGCCTCGATGAAGCAGCGCGGCGGCGGGGCGATCATCAACCAGTCGTCCACGGCTGCCTGGATGGGCGGCGGCTACTACAGCATCGCCAAGCTCGCGCTCAACGGGCTCACGCACGCGCTGGCGCGCGAGCTCGGTCCGCACGGCATCCGCGTGAACGCCATCGCGCCGGGTCCGACCGGGACCGACGCGCTGCGCAGCGCCGCTCCCGACGAGGTGGTGCAGGCGCTGGTCGCCTCGATGCCGATCTCGCGCCTGGGCGAGCCCGAGGACATGGTCGGTCCCGCGCTCTTCCTGCTCTCGGACGACGCCCGCTGGGTCACCGGGATGGTGCTCAACGTCGACGGCGGCCAGCTGATGCGCGCATAGACCGGGGTCCGGCGGTATGCTGGGCGCGACCGGGAGGGCGGGCATGGCGGAGGCGACGGTGCGGGGTTTCGACGCGGTGGTGGTGGGCGCGGGATTCGGCGGTCTCTACGCGCTGTGGCGGCTGCGCGGCCTGGGCATGAGCGTCCGCGTGTACGAGGGCGGCAGCGGCGTCGGCGGCACCTGGTTCTGGAACCGCTACCCCGGCGCGCGCTGCGACGTCGAGAGCCTGGCCTACTCGTACTCGTTCTCTCCCGAGCTCGAGCAGGAGTGGGTCTGGACCGAGCGCTATGCCTCGCAGCCCGAGATCCTGCGCTACGCGAACCACGTCGCCGATCGCTTCGACCTGCGCCGCGACATCCAGCTGAACACGCGCATCGAGTCGGCGATCTTCGACGAGCAGAGCGGTCGCTGGAACGTGCGCGCCGACGACGGCACCGGGGTATCGGCGCAGTACTGCATCATGGCGACGGGCTGCCTGTCGTCGCGCAACACCCCGGACTTCCCCGGACTCGAGACCTTCCGGGGCGCGCACCACCACACGGGTAGCTGGCCTGCGGAGGGGGTGGACCTCGAGGGCAAGCGCGTCGGGATCATCGGCACGGGCTCGTCGGCGATCCAGGCGATCCCCATCATCGCCGAGCAGGCGGAGCACCTCCACGTGTTCCAGCGCACGCCGAACTACTCGATCCCCGCGCGCAATGGGCCGCTCGACCCGGGGTTCCAGGAGAAGGTGAAGGCCGACTACGAGGCCTTCCGCCAGCCCTTTCTCGGCGGCATGTTCGGGCTCGACTTCAGCCCGCACGATCGCCTGGCGATGGACGCGACGCCGGGGGAGCGCCGCGAGATGTACGAGCGCCGCTGGGCGGAGGGAGGCCTGGCCCTGATCGGCTCCTTCGCCGACCTGCTCTCGAGCCAGGAGGCGAACGACACCGCGGCCGAGTTCATCCGCGGCAAGATCCGCGAGATCGTCGACGACCCCGAGGTCGCCGAGAAGCTGCTGCCGGACTCGCCGGTGGCCTGCAAGCGACCCTGCGCCGACACCGGCTACTTCGAGACGTACAACCGGCCGGACGTCACGCTGGTCGACATCAGCGATACGCCGATCGACGAGATCACGCCCGCGGGCGTGCGCGTGGGCGATCGGGAGTACGAGCTGGACACGATCGTGTTCGCCACCGGCTTCGATGCCATGACCGGCTCGCTGATGCGCATCGACATCCGCGGCCGCGCCGGTCTCACGCTGGCCGAGAAGTGGTCCGGGGGACCGCGCACGTACCTGGGCCTGTGCACGGTCGGCTTCCCGAACCTGTTCACGATCACCGGCCCGGGTAGCCCCTCGGTGCTGGCGAACATGATCCCGGCGATCGAGCAGCACGTGGACTGGATCGCTGACTGCTTCATGCACATGCGCGAGCGCGGGCTGTCCGTGATCGAGGCGACGCGCGAGGCCGAGGACGCCTGGGTCGATCACGTGAACGAGCGCGCGGATCGCACGCTCTACCCGAGCTGCAACTCCTGGTACGTCGGGGCCAACATCCCCGGAAAGCCGCGGGTGTTCATGCCGTACCTGGGGTTCCCCGCCTACGTCGAGCGCTGCGAGGAGGTCGTCGCCCGGGAGTACGAGGGCTTCGAGCTCTCCGCCTGAGCGCGCCTCACTCGATCGGCTGCAGCGTCCGGTCCACGTAGTCGAAGAGCGCTGGCCGGTGGAGCTCGTGCTCGCGCAGGGTCTGGCGATGGAAGTACCGCAGCAGCTCGACGTCGCGCTCCGGTCCGGCCTCGAGCACCTGGCGCTCCAGCTCCTCGTTCGCCGCGACCAGGTCGTGCACCGGGTGCCCGAGGATCTTGCCGAGCTCCTCGCGCTGCACCCGGTCGAGCTCCGGGCCCAGCAGCTCGACGCGGCGCAGGTACTGCGCCAGGCGGTAGGCGCGGTCGCGCTCGTAGAAGAGTGCCTCGTCGTCGGCGACCTGGTCGCGCAGCTCGCCCAGCATGTGCACCAGGCTGTCGTGGGCCGGCGTTCGCAGCGTGGGTCTCTCCTGGCAGGGGGCGATCTCCGGCAGCTCCACGCGCAGCAGCTCGGCGATGCCGGCCAGGGTCGCGCGACCCCAGACGATCGACCAGGCGCGGTACATGGCGTAGTCGATGCCCGGCTGCGCTCCGGCCTCGAAGTGCGCCATGGCCAGGGGCGTGCACAGGTTGAAGCGGACCCCGTGGAAGCGCACCACGTCGAGGTCGACCTCGCGCCCGGACAGCTCCCCGTAGCGGCGGAACGCAGGGGCGAGCTCGCCCAGCGGCTCGCCCAGGTCCCGGCAGAGCAGCCCGCCCAGGTCGGCGAGCGGATCGCCCAGGTAGCCGGTCTCCATGTCGAGCAGGGCGGTGACCCGGCCGTCCTCGAACAGGAACTGACCCGAGTCCGCGCTCACGAACGTCACCTCGCGGCGACCGGTGGGGACGTTGCGGTACACCCACTGGATCGCGAACTCGAGCATCGGTTCGGGCCGCCGCTTCGCGCTGCGGTACTGCTCGACCCACTGGTCGAAGTCGCCGAGCGCCAGGGCTCGCTCGCCCTCGAGCCGCTGCAGGCCGCGGGCCTCGAACGCGGCGGGATCCACGGCGTGCATCTGCACGAGCAGCTCGATGTAGTGGTCGAGGATCTGGCGTCGCTCCCGCTCGTCGGCGACGGTGGCCAGGTTGAACGAGCCGGGGCAGCGGTCCATGACGATGCCGTCGGGATCGCGGCACAGGCCGTACACGTGCGGCACCGGCAGACCGCTGGCCTCGAGCACCCGGTAGATGTTCGCCTCGTGATCGAGCACGCCGGCCACGCGCTCCCCCTCGGCGTGGCCGCGGTCGCCGCGGAAGTACAGGGGAAGCAGCTCCCCGTCGCGATCCAGGTCGAAGAAGTACGCGGGACGCCAGCGCCCCTGTCGCTGCAGGTTGCACACGCGCCCGCCCAGCTCGCGCTCCACCCACGCGAAGGCGCGGCGCCAGTCGTCCGGGAGCTCCGTCAGGTCCGGGTACTCGTTCGACACGTCAGCTCCCCCGGCGCGCGCTGCGCGGTGATTCGCCGGCCAGGCGCGCCGGGCCCGCGGGCGCGGGGTCGTACCAGATCGGCGACGTCCACGCGCGCTCCTGGATCAGCGGCGAGTAGAAGGGCTCGTCCTCCTCGCGCAGGCAGCACTTGCCGTACACGTCCCCCTGAGCGCCGCGCTCCTGCGCGCGGGCGGTCTGCTCCGCGGCCCGCTCCGCGCAGTCGTCCGCGAACGGGCTCACCCCCGCGGCCTGGCACTGCAGGGTGCTCCAGCGGCAGGTCGGATTCTCGAGCACGCGAGCGTAGTAGAAGGCGGGACGCGCCGGGTCGAAGCCCGGATCCTCCCAGACCGCGCAGAGCGCGGCAGCACCGCGCCCCGTGGGGGTGCAGGTCTCCCGGTCCACCCCGGCGTCGCCGCCGCTGCTGCCTGCCACGTCGACGACGCGCTCGTGCGGCGCGCCGCTGGCGTCGACCCAGCCCTTGATCAGCTGCACGCGCTGCAGGTCGGTGCCCGGGTGGCCCGGGATTCCGGGATCCTTGAGCGCGCTGACCAGGAAGCGCGGTGCCGCGGCGTCGGGCCGGGCGCTGATGCGGCCACCCATGGGTGCACCCGCGGCGTAGGCGCGCGCGACCATGTCCGGGGTGTCGCAGAGATCGGCGGGGAGCGCGCCGCCGAAGAAGCGCACCACGGGCCGCGTGCCGCTGGTCGCGTAGGTCTCGCGGCGCCGGATGCCCGCGAAGATGGCGTCGCGGGAGTTCTCCTCCGCCCAGACCACCGCGTGCCCGCCCGGGTTCGAGAAGAAGTGATCCTGCACGTTGCGGTAGCCCGAGTCGCGGCGGCCCAGGTGCCCGACGTACCCGTTCTCCTCGGCCTGGCCGGGCGTGGCGCTGTGCGTGTCGGTGCTGCCGATGAAGCCCATCACGAACGGGTTGGTGCCCGTCGCCTGGCCGAGTGCGAGCCCGTCCTGGAGCACGTTGCGCACCATGTTGCGGCGCGCGAACTCGTCGATCGGGACGGGGGCCGCCAGCTCGGTTCGCACCTCACCGTGCACCGAGCCGAGCATGCTCAGGTTGTCGGCGACCACCTGCTCGAAGCCGCACAGCTCGTCCGCCGTGCCCACGCCCCGCCCGACGCTGCGGTCGAAGCGGCACTCCGAGCTGCCCTTGTGCTGGGTGAGCTCGACCACGGGCTCGAAGCGCAGCCGATCAGTGGCCTCGGCCGGGGTCTCGGGGTCGCGGAACATCAGGCCGCCGGCCAGGTTGGGGTTGTGCGGGATGGCGAGCACGTCGCAGCCGGTACCGGCGTCGATGCACTGGTCGCGCAGCAGCTCCCAGAGCCGCGTGAACTGGTACGAACCGGTCTCGTAGGTGGAGATGGGCATGTCGGTGACGCGTTCGTTGCGGAAGATCACGTTACGGTGCATGTTGAAGGAGTTCGGCGTGTCGGTGTACTCGTAGCCGACGAAGCTCGTGAAGCGGCAGTCCCCGGAGCGGTCGTAGGCGTCCTCGGCCGCCCTCTGGATCGACGCCCAGGTATCGGCACCCGCCTCGTCGCAGTCGGACAGGGTGCAGGCGAACGACGGCGCCGGGTCGCCCTCGGACATGCCCCCGAGGCGCGTCCACCAGCTCGCCGCGAGCAGCTGGAGCACGAAGCTCGACGAGCGCGTCATCACGCAGTGCGGCCACCAGTAGCCCGCGCGCCATGGATCGCTCGTGCAGACGCTGATCTGGCCCAGGTACTCGGCGTGGTCGGTCACCGCCGCGAAGTCGAGCGGGCGCTGGATGCGCGCAACGAGGTTCTGCTCGCCGTCGGGATCGGGCAGCGTGATCGACTCGCCGCGCGCGTAGCGGTAGGCGGCGTCGGGCTCGTTGCGCTGGCTCGAGATGTAGGAGTCGAACGAGTAGCTCGAGTGCACGTGCAGGTCGCCGAAGAGCGGCCGGCGCAGCGGCTCGAAGTCGGTACAGGCCTCGCGCTGCTCCGTGCGCTCGAAGGGCGGCTCGGCGGCGCGGGCCGTCTGCAGGAGGGCCAGGGCCAGTCCCCCCAGCAGGGCCGGCCGCAGCGATGGGCGTCGGGTGTTCCCCGCGCTCACGCTCCGGCCTCGACGCGCCGCCAGAACTCGCCCCAGCTCGGGAAGGCCTCGGGCAGCTGCGTGGTGGTCAGCGCGTCGCCGTCGCCCACACCGGCGCCGTGTGCCGGCCGCTCCAGCGCGTCCACGATGTACCAGCGGTGGAAGCGGCGGCGCTCGAAGCACCACTCACCGTCCATGCGCACGTAGCTGTCCCAGTACTGGAGCTTGCCCCACTCCCAGTGTCCGGAGCCGGGGCGCTCGAGCTCGTCGTGGCAGTAGACGATGCCGTGCGCGTGATCGGCGTCGTCGAAGTCGATCACGTGGTTGCCGATGAAGTGAATCGACGTGCGTGACTCGCTCATCACGCGCCTGAACCAGCGCTCGAGCGCGTCGCGGCCGCGCTCGTCGCGGCCGACGCGCACGTCGGGGGTGAACAGCGCGACCAGCGCCTTCATGTCGCGCGAGTCGAGGGCGAGGCCGTAGCGCGCTGGCAGCTGGCGGATCGCGGCGAGCGACTCCATGCGATCCATGCGCTCCTCCAGGCTCGCGGGCTTCCAGGGACCGAGTCGGGACATGCTTCTTCTCCGGGGATGGCGGTTGCGAGCCCACCATGCCCCAGCCGGTACCCCGAGGGCCAGCGGCTCAGCGCGCGCCGGACGCCTGCAGGTCGGCGAGTAGCGCCTGCGGATCGGCAGGGGTGACCAGCACGCGCCTCGCCCCTTCGAGGAGCACGGCCGGTCCCGTGCGACGCGTGGCCCAGACGTGTGTCGACTGCCCCTCGACCCGGAAGAGGCCGAGCCACGCCCCCGGCATCGACATGCCCAGCACGCGCCAGCCGATGCGGGCCCGGTCCACGACGCGGGCGGACGCACCGCCGATGTCGAAGCGGCGCCGGCCGACGGGCGAGCGCACGTGCAGCTGCCCGTTCGCGACCCCGTAGCGCAGCGGCACCACGATGGTGGCCAGCAGCAGCAGCGGCAGCGCGAGCAGCGCCACCACGAGCACCTGGATCACGCGCCACCACACCGGCGCCGGGGGCGCGGGGGGCGCGCCGAAGACGCCCGGCGTGCCGCTGCGCAGCGCACGCGCCAGGCCCTCGCGATCCGCGGGCCCCAGCGCCCAGGTCTCGTCCGGGAGCTGGAC
>JAJDAJ010000032.1 GCA_029261925.1 Deltaproteobacteria bacterium
CGGCCAGAAACCGCTCTCGCCGGGTCCGCTTCCCCTTCCGGCTCCACGCCACCGACGCAAACGTCTGCTGATCGCTCATGGCTCACCCCCCGGACTACTATTTAGCTCGTCCGGGGCGACCTGTGCAGAGGTTCCCTAGCCCATGGACCGGGCGGCGGCGACGCTGTTGCTCAGCACGCCGACCCCCTCGAGCTCGACCTCGACCACGTCGCCGGGCGCGAGGCCCCGGGTGTTGCCCGGCGTGCCCGTGAAGATCAGGTCGCCCGGCAGCAGGGTGATGTAGCGGCTCACGTGGCTGATCAGGGTGGGCGCGTCGAAGATGAGGTCCGACGTGCGCTGGGACTGGCGCGTCTCGCCGTTGACGCGCGTCTGCAGCAGCAGGTCGCCGAAGTCCAGGTCCGTGGCGATCGCGGGCCCGATCGGCCCGAACGTGTCACACGCCTTGGCGCGGAGCCACTGCAGGTCGCCCTGCTGCCAGGTCCGCTCGCTGACGTCGTTCCCCGCCGTCACGCCGAGCAGGCAGTCGAGCGCGCCCGCGGGCGACACGTCTCGGGTCTCCTTCCCGATCACCAGCACCATCTCGCCCTCGTAGTGCACGTCGATGGAGTCGGCAGGCAGGACGATCGGCTCGCCGCTGGCGATGATCGACGTGGGCAGCTTCGCGAACAGGCCCGGCACGTCGGGCGCGGCGCGGTCGCCGAGGTGGCTGCGGTAGTTCAGCCCGACGGCGATGACCTTCGAGGGCACGCACGGTGCCAGGAGCGTCACGTCCCCGGGCCGGTGCCGGGCTCCGGTGGGAGCCGGGTCCGAGAAGGGATCGCCGTCGAACTCCCGGAGCCCGCCGTCGGCCTCCAGAACTCCGTGGGCGACCCGACCCTCCACTCGATAGCGGACGTAGCGCATGGCCGGGATGGATATCACCGGAGCGCCGCGAGCGGTAGGACCGCGCCCGGGATGTCGCTCCTGGTTCCGCTTGGGCGCGGGCGTCACCTGCGATGCGGGCCGCCCCCGGCTCGCCGGTACGAGTTTCCCCGGGACGCGCGACCTGGGCCTGCCGGCCGGCGACGGCTTCGTGGTCCTGGAGCGCCTGCAGAAGAACCCGCAGCTCGCCGTGATCCCCGTGATCGTGCTCTCGGCCCGCAGCGCGCGGGACAGCGAGCAGCGCGCCCTCGAGGCCGGCGCCCTGACCTACTTCGAGAAGCCGATCGAGACCGAGGAGCTCCTCGAGGTGATCGAGCGCGCGATCCAGGTATAGGCGCCGGCCCGACGTCGCTCCCGGCGCCCCGCCCCGGCGCTCCTGCGGTACCCTCGCGGTACCCAGGAGGACGGCCATGGCACACGATCTGGTGATTCGCGGCGGGACCCTCATCGACGGCTCCGGGGCACCCGGGGCCACCGGCGACATCGCCATCGACGCCGACCGGCTCACGCAGGTGGGCGGACGCGCCGGCGCGGGCCGCGAGGAGATCAACGCCGACGGGCTGGTCGTGAGCCCGGGCTTCGTCGATCCGCACACCCACTACGACGCCCAGATCTGCTGGGATCCCGCGCTGACGCCGTCGTGCTGGAACGGGATCACCAGCGTGGTGATGGGCAACTGCGGCTTCACCGTGGCGCCGTGCCGTCCCGACAAGCGCGACACGATCATGCGCATGCTCGAGCGGGTCGAGGGAATGAGCCTCGAGGCGCTACGTGCGGGCATCGACTGGACCTGGGAGACCTTCCCCGAGTACCTCGACGCGCTCGAGTCCCTGCAGCCCGCGCTGAACGTGGGCGGTCTCGTCGGTCACTCGGCCGTGCGCTACTGGGCCATGGGCGACGAGGCCACCGAGCGCGAGGCGAGCGACGCCGAGGTGCAGCAGATGCGCGAGCTCGTGCGGGAGGCCATGGCCGCCGGCGCGCTGGGCTTCTCGACCTCGCAGGCACCGACCCACCTGGGCGGCGACGGCCGCCCGGTCCCCAGCCGGCTGGCGAGCGACGACGAGATCGTGCAGCTCGCCGAGGTGATGCGGGAGTTCGGGCGCGGCACCTTCGAGATCACGGCCAAGAAGCTCGAGGACGTGCGGGTCAGCCTGGAGGCCTCGCGGCGCTCCGGCCGCCCCGCAACCCTGCTGGGCCAGGTGAAGAAGGAGGACTGGAAGCTGATCCACGAGGCGCGCGAGGACGGCGTGCAGGTGGTTCCGCAGACCACCTGCCGGCCCTTCCTGATGGACTTCCGGCTCGACGAGATGGGACTCTTCGACCAGCTGCCGAGCTGGTCGCAGGTCGCGCAGTCCTCGGGTGAAGGCCTGGTCCGGATCTTCGGCGACCGCGACTGGCGGGGCCGCTTCCGCGAGGACGTCACCGGCGACTTTGACGGCATGCGGCTGTTCAAGAACGACTGGGAGAACATCTCGGTGCTGATCGGCGAGGGTCCCGAGGCCCGCGGACTGGTCGGCCGGTCGATCCAGGACATCGCGCGCGAGCGCGGCGCCGACCCCTTCGACGCGTTCTTCGACATCGCGCTGGCCGACGGTCTGCGCACGCAGTTCAGCTACATGATGTCCACCGACGAGAGCCGGCGGCACACCCTGACCGACGACGCCTACCTGCTCGGGCTCTCCGACGCGGGCGCCCACCTGACCCTGCTGGCCGACCACTCCTACACGACGTACTTCCTCGGCAGCTGGATCCGCGACCGCCAGCTGATGTCGCTCGAGGACGGGGTGCGCAAGCTCACGCGGGACCCGGCGCGCTTCTTCGGCGTGCCCGAGCGCGGCGAGCTGCGTCAGGGCTGGTTCGCCGACGTGACGATCTTCGACGCCGGGACCGTGGGCGCGCACAAGCCCGAGCTCGTCTACGACCTGCCGGGCGGCGGCCCGCGCCTGGTCACCCACTGCGACGGCATCGAGAAGGTGATCGTCAACGGGCAGATCACGGTGGACCGCGGGGAGCTCACGGGCAGCCGCTCGGGCCAGGTGATCCGCGGCGCGTAGCGAACCCGTGACCGACGTCGAGAAGCTCGTCGCCGTCGAGGAGATCCGCCGGCTCAAGGCGCGCCGCGTGCGCTCCATGGACGAGAAGGACTGGGCCGGCTACGCCGACTGCCACACGGCCGACGCCACCACCTACACCTTCCAGAGCGAGGTCGGCGACGCCGCACCCGTGACGGGCGGCGAGGCGATCGCAAGGCGTCTCGCCAGCCAGCTCGAGGGGCGGACCACCGTGCACCACGTGCACGCGCCCGAGATCGAGGTCACATCGGCGACGACCGCCACCGGGATCTGGCCCATGGAGGACATGCTCTGGTGGGAGGAGGCCGGCGAGCCGCACTGGCTGCACGGCTACGGCCACTACCACGAGACCTACGAGAAGATCGACGGCCGCTGGCTGATCAGCAGCCGGCGCCTCTCGCGCATCCGCGTCGATCGCGGCACGGGAGCCCCACCGGAGCCGGTGCAGCGCTGAGCGGCGGACGCGCTACGCGCGCTCCAGCGCCTCGACCGCACCCTCGACGGCGGTACCCCGGAAGAAGCCGGGGTTCAGCGCGGTCCAGAAGCGGGCGGCATTGCCGAACACGAAGTCCCGGAAATCCCCCTCCGAGATGCGGCCCCCGTCCACCATCTCCCGGGCCTCGGGCAGCACCGAGGTCATCTCGGCCACGTCCCAGTGGCCGACGTCGGATCCGAAGAGCGTCCGGATGCGCGCACCGAGCGGGTTGAGATCGCTGCGGAACGCCCAGGCGGTCATGGGGTCGTCGGCCTCGCAGCCGAAGTAGAAGCGCGGCACGAAGAGCTCGCCGATGTCCTCCACCCGCTCGATCCCGCAGGCGGCCCAGTCGTCCAGGCTGTCGGGATCCTCGCCGCCGCGCAGCACCTCGGGCTCCTCGACCGGTGACGCGTGCAGGCGCTTGCGCAGCATGGGCGGCGCGTAGCGGGCGTAGAGCTCGCCGAAGAGCTCGCGGTCCAGCAGCGCGGGGTTGTAGCTCTCGAGCGCCTCGCGATTGCGCTTCTCCCAGTGCCCGACCAGGTCGGCGAGCAGGTTGCACCCCCACCCCGCCCCGCCCTCGAGGAAGCCGAAGCGCAGCTCCGGGAAGCGACGGGTGACGCCCGACAGGAAGAGCGAGCGGCACAGCGCCTCGCCCGCCGCGGCGAAGTGGCCGATGTGGTTGTGCACGTAGTTGGTGCGCGAGCGCCGCGTGCCCGTGCCCTGCGTGCCGGTGTGGAACGTCGGGCTGACCCCGAGCTCGACGCAGCGCCGCCACACCGGATCGTAGTCGTGCGGGCTGTCGGGGCCGTAGGTGTCGTACCACCAGGCCATGCGCTCCGCCTCGGGAGACAGGCGCGCCGCCGCCGGCAGGGGTCGGCGCACGTAGCTCGCGAGCATGACCACCTTCATGCGCAGGCCCAGCACGGCGTGATCGAGCTCCGCGATCGCCTCGGCCGGCGTGTGCATGGGGATGACCGCGGCGGGCGTCATGCGGTCGCTGAACTCCGCACAGAGCTCGGCGTTGTACGTGTTGAAGGCACGGCAAGCGGCGCCACGGATCTCGTCGTCGCTGACCTCGTTCGCGATCAGCCCCATGGTCGGGTACAGGACCATGAAGTCGAAGCCCAGCTCCTCCATGCGCTCGCGCAGCAGGGCCGGCAGCGAGACGCTCGCCCGGTCCAGCGTGTTGCGGGTCTGGAAGTTCCAGAACGGCGTCCGCATGAGCTGCTCGTCCACGCGCTGCTGCGGGGTCGGCGCCAGGCGCATCTGCCAGGCGTGATAGCGCTCCACCGCGGAGGGGCCGGCGATCTCCTCCAGGTACGTCATGGCGGCGGGCTGGAACTCGATCAGGTGACCGTCCGAGTCGATCACCGGGTGGTCGAGGCCGGCGCGGATCTCGCTCGCGGTCGCGCTGCAGGACTGGCTCATGCTGGCGGCCTCCGCTGTGGAACGACGGAGAGCTTACTACCCGTGGCGCCGACGGGGGCCCGCCGGCCCCTTCCGGCCAGCCCGCGGCTGTCTCCGGGCCGTTGTGCCGGCAGGGCCGTGGCGGCATCATGCTCCAGCGCGCCGCACGGCCGCGAGGAGACGCCCATGAGCGAGCCCACCTACACGATGATCGACTCGGACACGCACGTGACCGAGCCGCGGGACGTCTGGACCAGCCGCGTCGCCTCGAAGTGGAAGGACCGCGTGCCGCACGTCGAGCTGGACCCGGAGACGGGCGAGGAGTTCTGGCTCGTGGACGGCAATCGCGGCACGCCGGTGGGGCTGACGGCCACCGCGGGCTGGCGCGAGCTCTTCCCCGCGTACCCTCCGACGTACGACGAGTGCCATCCCGGCTCGCACGACCCCGCGGCACGCCTGCGCTACATGGACGAGCTGGGCGTCTGGGCCGCCGTGCTCTACCCGAACGTGGGCGGCTTCGGCAGCCAGCTGTTCCTCGACATCGACGACGCCGCGCTCAAGCTCGAGTGCGTCCGCGCCTACAACGACTTCCTGATCGACTGGGCGTCGGTCGACCCGCGGCGGCTGATCCCGATCATGGCCACGCCCTTCTGGGACGTGCAGGCGACGGTCGCCGAGATCGAGCGCTGCGCGAAGCTCGGCCACCGCGGGGTGCTGTTCACGGGAGAGCCGCACAGCTGGGGCCTGCCGTACCTCCCCGATCGCTCCTGGGACCCGATCTGGGCGGCGGCGCAGGACGCGGGCCTGCCGGTGAGCTTCCACATCGGCAGCGGAGACTCCAGCGAGGACCTGGCACCGGAGCGCGCCGAGGTCGAGTCGTTCTCCGCCATGGCCGCCCGCGGCGGCAGCAGCCTGTTCCTGCACAACGGCGCGCACATCCTCGACCTGCTGTTCAGCGGGATCCTGGCGCGCTTTCCGCGCCTGAACTTCGTCTCGGTCGAGAGCGGCGTCGGCTGGGTGCCGTTCATCCTGCAGTCGGCGGATTACCAGTACCGCACGCTGAACGTGCGCGCCGACCGGCCCGACCTGGAGATGCTGCCGAGCGAGTACTTCCAGCGGCAGGTCTACGCGTGCTGCTGGTTCGAGAAGGTCGGCGCGGCCCAGCTCGAGTGGGTGAGCGACGAGCGGATCATGTACGAGACCGACTTCCCGCATCCGACCAGCATCTTCGGCAAGGACGTTCCGGCGACCATCGAGTCCGCCCTCGGTGACCTGCCCGGGGCGACGCGCCGGCGCATCCTCTGGGACAATGCCGCGGCGCTCTACGGGATCGAGGGTCCCTGAGGCTCAGCGAAGCGCGGGCAGGATCTTCGCGGCGAACTGCTCCATCAGGGCGAGCTGACCGGCGCGATCGGCGCTCTGGAAGATCACGCGCAGATGGTGCACGCCGATGCGCTCGAACTCCCGCAGGTGCTCGACCAGCGCATCGACCTCCTGGACCGAGACCGCGCCGTTGGGAGCGGTGAACTTCCAGGCCTCCTCTCCGGGCTCCGCGGTGATCGCCATGCCGGCGTTCGCGTACACCGGCACGTCGGCCGCGTCCCGTCCCTCGGCAGCGACGTTCGCGCGCAGCGTGCCGACCAGTCCGGCCAGGCGCTCCGGCGGCATGGGACCGGCCGTCCAGCCGTCGCCGATGCGCGCCGCCCGGCGCAGCGCGACCTCGCTATGCCCCCCGATCACGATCGGCGGCCCCGGCCGCTGCACGGGGCGCGGGTCGGGATGGATCGGCGGGACGCGGTAGAACTCTCCCTCGAAGTCCACGAGCTCGCCCTCGGCGCTCCAGAGCCGGCGCAGCAGGGCGATGTGCTCCTCGGACCGCGCGCCGCGCCGGTCCCAGGGCATCTGCATCGCCTCGGCCTCCTCGCGCAGCCAGCCCACCCCCACGCCGTAGACCAGCCGCCCGTCGGAGTACGCATCGAGCGTGGCGAGCATGCGGGCGTTGAGCACGGGATTGCGCAGCGGCAGTACCGCCACGCTCGAGCCGAGCTTCGCGCGCCGCGTGATCCCCGCCACGTAGAGCATGGTGGCGGTCATCTCGTAGTTCGGCGCCAGCAGGTCGGAGACCGAGCCGTCGGGCATCTTCCGCGGCTTCACACCCAGGGTGTACTCGGAGTCGCTGTGGGGCGGGATCGCCGGGTGGTCCACCGTCCACAGCCCGTCGTAGCCGAGCTCGTCGGCTGCCTGGCAGAAGTCGCGCACGAAACCCGGGGAGGCCAGCTTGCCCGTGTGCGGAATGGCGAGCCCGATCTCCAAGCTCAGTCCACCGCGAAGTCGTACTGCATCGGCAGCACCGGCCTGAACACGCCCTGGAACAGGATCTGCGAGGCGCCGCCCGGGGCCGGGACCCGGCCGCGCTCCCGCAGTTCGGGCGTGCGCCGCTGCAGATCCAGCACGGTCTCGGGAGGATCGCCCTCGAGCAGGTACACGTTCGCGTAGCGACCCCCGGGACCGTCGGCGCGCGCGAAGCGCATGGCCGCGATCACCCCGTTCACGCCGAGCAGGTCGGGGGCGTGCACCTCGCGGAACCAGCGGTCCACGTCGTCGCGGCGCGCGGCGTCGGCGACCTCGGTGAGCACGACCATGATGCCGGTGTGCCCCAGGTGCGGAGCCGCGTGCGTCGCCGCCGGCACGTCGTCGCGAACCGCCATGTGCACGCGCCGGTAGAAGCCGACGTCCGCGATCTTCCCGTGGCGGAAGATGCGCCGCTGCGCACGCAGCTCGTCGCCCAGGTCGGCCCAGCGCTTCTGCACGGCGTCGAGGTCGTCGTCCGCGATCAGGTACGTCGTGCAGTAGGTGCCGCGACCGTCCGCGAGCTCCGGCAGCGGGCTCGGCGGGCGCAGCGCGCGGTACTCCGGCGGCGCCATGTAGCGCCGCCCGAGAACCATGCCCGGCAGCGCCGCGAACTCCGGCAGGTGATCGAGGTCGTACCAGAGGTTGTAGTCGACCGTGTGCTCGCCCGGCACGTCGATCAGCGCGATGACGATTCCCCGTGTCTCCATGGCGCCAGTCTACTACCGCAGGCGCGGCCCGTGTCCCGCGGGCGCGGATCAGCCACCGACGAGGTCGATCGGCGGGGGCCCCGTGCGCCCCTCGAGCAGCCAGCGGACCATCGGCAGGTGCTGACGCCCCAGGAAGACCTCGCCCCCGACCACGCAGGCCGGGACGTCGAAGACGCCGGCGGCCCGCAGGCTCGCCTCGAGGGCGGCCAGGCGCCCGGCGCCATCTCCCTGGCAGTGCGCGGGGAAGTCGCGCGCGAAGATGCCCAGCTCCTCGATCAGCGCGCGCACGGCCTGCGGGTCGGCCAGGTCGAGCTCTCCACCCCAGTAGCCCTCGAAGACACGCGTGAGGTAGTCGTGCACGCTGGACCCGTCGCGCTGCCGGACCCAGAGCAGACCCAGCGCTGCGGGCAGCGGATCCGGATCGCGGTGGATGTCGCCCAGCTGGAGCCCGCGCGCGGCCGCGGAGCGCGCGACGTCGCGCGCCACGTACTCGAGGCGCAGGCGACGGTGCCGGCGACCGCGGTCCTCGTCGGCGGCCGCCGGAGGCGGGGCGGCCGGCGGCGGCACCCGCAGCGGCAGCCAGTCGACCCCGACCCCGAGGGCGTCGACCAGCGCCAGGCTCGGCTCCAGCGCCAGGTACGCGTGGACGTGCCGGAAGTCGGTCACCAGCGTGAGCGGTGCCGTGAACGCGAACGGCTCGGCCTCGCTCACGGGGCCGCTCCCTCACCGAGGTGCCGGTAGGCCACGTCGGGCGCCGGCCCAGGGCGCCCGCGAAGCAGCCAGAGGATCCGCGGCAGGTGCTCGCGACCCCAGAAGAGCTCGCCCTCGACCACGTAGCTGGGCACCCCGAAGATCCCGGCCTCGAGGATGCGCGCCTGGATCTCGTCGTGCTGCGCTCCACCCGGGCCGGCGGCCCACGCCTCGAAGCCATCGACGTCCGCCCCGGCGCGCGCGAGCACCCCCCGCACGACCCCGGGATCCTCCACGTCGAGCTCGCGGCGCCAGAAGCGCTCGTACACGTCGTCCGTGTAGCGGCGCAGGACGGCGCTCCCCTGCTCGCGGGCCCGGAGCATGCCCACGTGCACCAGGCGCGTGTCCCAGATCTTCTCGGTCCCGCGCAGCGTGTGGCCCTGGAGCGCCGCGTAGCGCCGCGCATCGCGGTACGCGTAGCGCACACGGGTCCACTGTGAGGGCGTCCGGTCGCTCTCGGCGACCCTCCCTGCTCCGTCGAGCCGCGCCGAGCCGAGGTAGCTGGGAATGTCCAGCGTCAGCGGCCGCCAGTCGATCTCGATCCCGAGACGGTCGCCGAGCAGGTACGTCGGGTCCTTCGCGACGAACGCGTAGGGGCTCTTGTAGTCGATGTAGACGATCAGCGGGGCGTCGGACGCGAGCGGATCGAAGCGTGTGGCCACGGCGCCGCCTCCCCGTGCGACGCCCGGATTATGGCCCAGCCGGCCCGGCTTGCCGCGGGCGCCCGCGGTCGCGATCGTCCCGGGGGCGCCCGGCCGGTCGGATCGGGCGGCGGAGGCATCGTGACCCAGCTGGAGCTCTGGGAGGGGGCGAGTGCGCCGCAGGCGGCGCCGGCGGACGCGCGCACGCATGCGCTGGCGCGAGCGCTGCCGTCCGGGGTGCGGCTCGGCACGTCGTCGTGGTCGTTCCCCGGCTGGCGAGGCCTGGTCTACGCGCGCGAGGCGAGCCGCCAGGCGCTCGCGCGCGAGGGCCTCGTGGCCTACGCGCGGCACCCGCTGCTGCGCTGCGTGGGTCTCGATCGCACGTACTACGCGCCGCCCGAGCTGGACGACCTGCGCCGCTACGCCGGCCAGGTGCCCGACGACTTCCGCTTCGTGGTCAAGGCCCCCGAGGTCTGCACGCTCGCGCGCTTTCCGCAGCAGCCGCGACACGGCGCGCGCGCGGGCCAGCCGAACCCGCTCTTCCTCGACCCCGCCTTCGCCGCCGAGCGCTTCGTGGGCCCGGTGGTCGAGGGGCTCGGCGAGCGCGCAGGCGTGCTGGTCTTCCAGTTCCCGCCGCAGGCCGGGCCCAGGGCCGGCGAGCTCGCCTCACGACTCGGGGCGTTCCTGCACCACCTGCCCCGCGGACCGCGCTATGCGGTCGAGATCCGGCGGAGCGACTGGCTCACGCCCGGCTACGCGGCCGCGCTGCGCGCCGCGGGCGCGAGCCACTGCCTCACGGTGCATCCCTCGATGCCGGAGCTCACGGCGCAGCTCGAGCTCGCGGTGGCCGAGGACGCGCCCGCGCTGATCGTGCGCTGGATGCTCGGCGACGGGCGCGACTACGAGGCGGCCCGCGAGCGCTACGCGCCCTTCGACCGGCTGGTGGACGAGGATCCCGCCAGCCGCGCGGCGATCGCGGCGCAGTGCGTGCGCTTCGCGGCGCGTGGACGGCCGGTCTTCGTGACCGTGAACAACAAGGCCGAGGGGTCGGCGCCGCTGTCGATCGCCCGCCTCGCCGAGCAGATCGCCAGCGCCCCGGCGCGACGCGACGCCTGAGCGGCCCCGGGGCGCGGCGCGCGTGCCTTCGTGTACCGTGGAGCCCGGCGCGGCGACGCACCGAGAGGGAATCCGGCATGAGCAGCGAGGCCCGTCCCCGCATCGACCTGAGCAGGCAGCAGTTCGGGCGCGAGGTGCCCTTCGAGGCATTCGAGTGGCTGCGACGCGAGTCCCCGCTGTACTGGTACGAGCCCGACGAGTACTGGGTCGTGTCGTCGTACGAGCTGGTGGGGAAGCTCAATCGCGATCCGGCGCGCTTCTCGAGCTGGGGTGGCCCGGCCCCCTCCGGCGCCGGCAGCGCCGACCTCACGCTGCTGACCATGGACCCGCCACAGCACACGGTGCACCGGCTGCTCGTCAACTCTTCGTTCAAGCCGAGCCGGATCCGCGCCCAGGAGAAGCGCGCCCGCGACCTCGCGCGCGAGCTCATCGACCCGTTCATCGAGCGCGGTGGCGGCGACTTCGTCACCGAGGTGACATCGCCGTTCCCGCTGCGGGTGATCGGCGGGATGATGGGGATCGCGCGCGAGGACGAGAGCGACATCCTCCGGCGCACGAACGCGATGATCGGCGGTACCGATCCCGAGTACGCGCCAGCCTCGGCGGAGGAGCTCGGGCGCATCCAGCAGGCCTCGCTGGAGTACTCCGATCGGCTGCTCGAGGAGCATCGCCGGCAGCCGCGCGGCGACCTGATCGACGAGCTCATCGAGGCGCGGGTCGAGGGAAGGGCCTTGGACCAGGACCAGCTCCGCGCCTGGGTGAGCACGTACATCGGCGGCGGTGCGGAGACCACCCGGCACCTTATCGCCCACGGGCTGCACACGCTGCTCGAATGGCCTGACGAGCGGCGCAAGCTCGTCGACGGTGCCGACATGGCTCCGGCCGTCGAGGAAATGCTGCGCTACACGCCGCCCGTGATGCAGCACGCGCGCTGGCCGCTCGAGCCGGTCGAGATCGACGGGAAGCTCATCGAGCCCGGCCAGCGCACGACGCTCTGGATGATCTCGGCGAATCGCGACCCTGTGGAGTTCGGCGCGCCCGATCGATTCGACGTCACGCGCAGCCCGAACCACCACGACTCCCTGGGCGCGGGCGGCCCGCACTATTGCCTGGGCGCGGGTCTGGCGCGGATGGAGGCGCGGGTGCTCTTCGAAGAGCTCCGGCCGCACCTCGATCGCATCGAGCTCGACGGCGCGCCCGAGCGCGGGCAGAGCACCATGTTCAACATCCTCAAGCACCTGCCGGTCCGGGTTCGCTGAGCTCCGGAACCGCCCGCCCCCGGCATGCACCGGACCGCGCCAGCCAGACCGCCGGGTTCACGGCGGCGATGCGCGCGGACCACCTGCCGCACGACCACCCGGGGATCTGCACCGATCCCGGGGCGCTGCAGCGGGTCAGCGCGGAGCCACGCGAGCAGGCCGCGCGAACCCCGAGCACCCCGGGGTCCTGCTGCGCGCCGTCTGACAGTCGCTGTCGCGCGCGGGCCCGCACGCCTGGTCAGACCCGCCTGCCCGCGTGGGCCAGAGCACACGGCAAGAGCCTGCCAGGGCCCGGGGAATGGCGACCCTCCGGGAGGTACCCCATACTCTCGCGCCGCCGTCCGGGCCCCTCCCACCGCGTCCACACGAGCCCGCCACGAGTTCCCGAGAGATGCCCGAGATGAAGCGCGCGATCAGCCTGACCGTGGTGCTCGCCGCCGTTTGGCTGGCCTGGTCCGGGCACCTGGACAGTCCGCTCCTGCTCTCGCTCGGTGCGGCGTCGGTCGTGTTCGTGGTCCTCCTCTGTGCACAGATGGGCATCCTCGACGGAGAAGCGGCCCCGCTGGAGCTCAGCTTCCCGCGCCTGTTCGCGTACGTGCCCTGGCTCGCAAGGGAGATCGTGCTGGCCAATCTCGACGTGGCGCGGCGCATCGTGACGCCCGGGCCCGTGCGCATCGCACCCCGCCTCGTGCGCGTGCGCGCCTCGCAGCGCACCGACGTCGCGCGCGTCATCCACGCCAACAGCATCACGCTCACGCCCGGCACCATCTCGATCGACGTCGAGGGGGACGAGATCCTGGTCCACGCGCTGCACGCCGCTGCGGCCGACGGGGTCGAGTCGGGCGCCATCGACCGCCGCTGCACCGCACTCGAGAGGAGCGCCCCGTGAGCGCGGACCTGATCATCGCCATGGCGGGGGTGCTGGCGAGCATGGCCATGACGCTGCTGCGCGCGACACGCGGCCCCACGGTGTACGACCGGATCCTGGCCGTGAACACCTTCGGGACCGCGACCGTGCTCTTCATCGCGGTGCTCGGCTTCCTGGGCGGACGGCCCGACTTCCTCGACCTGGCGCTGCTCTACGCCGGGCTCAACTTCATCGGCACGATCGCGGTGCTGCGCTACTTCAAGCACGGCAGCCTCGCCGGCGACGAGGACTGAGCCGTGGCGATGCTGCTCGACCTCGTGTCGTGGGTGCTGATCGTGTCAGGCGCGCTCTTCTGCGTGATCGGGGCGCTGGGCCTGCTGAGGCTGCCCGAGTTCTACGCCCGCATGCACGGCGCCGGGGTCACCGACACGCTCGGCGTCGCGCTCCTGCTGATCGGGCTGATGCTCGAGCCGGCGCACTGGACGGTCACGGTCAAGCTCGTGGTGCTGCTCTGCCTGCTGTACATCACGAGCCCGACGGCCGCTCACGCGCTGATCCACGCCGCGCACGCCAGCGGGCTGCGCCCCGATCTGGCCGTGGACCCGGCCGCGGGCGACCGCCCGCAGGACGGCGAGTGATGCCCGCGGATCAGCTCATCGACGTGGTGCTGCTCGCGATGCTGGCCGTGACGGCGATCGCGATCGCGCGGCTGCGGAACCTGCTCGCCACGGCCATGCTCCTGGGCATCTTCAGCCTGCTGGGCGCATCGTGGATGCTCCTGCTCGACGCGCCCGACGTGGCGTTCACCGAGGCGGCCGTCGGCGCGGGCATCTCGACGATCCTGGTGCTCGCCACGCTCGCCGTGACCTCGATCGAGGTGAAGAAGCCGGCGTCCGGTCCATCGCTGCTGGCGCTGGCGGTGGTGGTCGTGACCGGCTCCGTGCTGGTCTACGGCACCCTGGACATGCCGCGCTACGGCGACCCGGACTCGCCCGCCAACCGCAGCCCGATCACCCGCGTCTACCTGTACTCGGCCAACGCCGCCGCGGAGCACGGCGACGACCCTCCACCGGCGGGCGAGCAGCCCGGGCACGCGGCGGCGGTCCCGGACGCGCACGGCGCGCACCCCGACCCGGACGACCTGTCGCGCTTCGCGGTGGGCATCCCGAACACGGTCACCACCGTGCTCGCGAGCTTCCGCGGCTACGACACCATGGGCGAGGCGGCCGTGATCTTCACGGCGGGCCTGGGCGTGGTCGCGATCCTGAGCGGCGCGCGGCGCCGGCGCTTCCGGGCATCCGAGCCACCGCCGGGCGACGAGGCGCGGTCGTGAAGGACCAGATCATCCTGCGCGTGGTGGCGAAGCTGCTCACCCCGTACATCCTGCTGTACGCCTTCTACGTGCAGTGGCACGGCGACTACGGCCCCGGTGGCGGATTCCAGGCCGGCGTGATCTTCGCGGCGGGAGTGGTGCTCTACGCGCTGATCTTCGGCCTGTCGGCAGCCCGGCAGGCGATCCGCCCGGGCGTGGTTCACGCGGGCATCTCGATCGGGCTGCTGATCTACGCGGGCGTCGGCGTGGCGAACATGCTCGGCGGCGCCGCCTTCCTCGACTACGACACCCTCGGCCACCACGGGCAGCACTGGGGAATCCTGATCGTCGAGTGGGGCGTCGGCGTGACGGTGGCCTCGGTCATGATCAGCGTGTTCTACATGTTCGCCGGCCTGGCCAGGAGCTAGGCTGTGGACCTCCCGGGACTGTACAACTACTGGATCGTGATCCTGCTGATGATGACGGGTTTCTACATCGTCATCTCGCAGCGGAACCTCATCAAGAAGATCGTCGGCCTGAACATCTTCCAGGTCTCCGTGTTCCTGCTCTACATCACCGTGGGCAAGGTCAGCGGCGGTACCGCGCCGATCATCGCCGAGGGCTTCGAGGTCTACTCGAATCCGCTGCCCAGCGTGCTGATCCTGACGGCGATCGTCGTCGGCGTGGCGACCACGGCCGTCGGTCTCGCGCTCGTGGCCCGCATCAACGAGGAGTACGGAACGATCGAGGAGGACGAGATCCAGGCCGCGGATCCCGAGTCCTGATGGCCGATCAGCTCCCCGTACTCCAGGTGCTCACGCCGCTTCTCGCGGCGCCGCTCTGCGCGCTGATCCGCCACCGCGGCGCGGTGCACGCGCTCTCCCTGGCGGTCTGCTGGACGACCTTCGCGATCGCCGTGATGCTCGCGATCCGGGTCATCGACGGCGGCGTCATCTCCTATGCGCTCGGCGGCTGGGAGCCCCCGATCGGCATCGAGTATCGCCTGGACGCGCTCACGGTCTTCGTGCTCGTCCTGGTCTCGGCGATCGCGGCACTGGTGCTGACCTACAGCCGCGTCAGCCTCGAGGTCGAGGTCCCGTACGACCGGTATCACCTTTTTCACACCATGTACCTGCTCAGCCTCGCCGGGCTGCTGGGCATCACGATCACCGGTGATCTGTTCAACGTGTTCGTGTTCCTCGAGATCTCGGCGCTCTCGGGCTACGTGCTGATCAGCATGGGGCAGGACCGGCGGGCACTCACCGCGGCCTTCCAGTACCTGATCATGGGAACGATCGGGGCCACGTTCATCCTGATCGGGATCGGTCTCATGTACATGATGACCGGAACGCTGAACATGGCGGACATGGCCGTCCGCCTGCGCGACGTCGCGGAGATGCGCACGGTGCTGGTCGCCTTCGGCTTCCTCACCGTCGGGATCGCCATCAAGATGGCGCTCTTCCCGCTGCACCAGTGGCTGCCGAACGCCTACACGTACGCGCCCTCGGTCGTGACGGCGTTCTTCGCGGGCACGGCCACCAAGGTCTCGGTCTACGTGCTCCTGCGCTTCAGCATGACGGTGTTCGGGTTCGAGTTCTCGTTCGAGACCATGCCGCTCCCGGCGATCCTGATGACCCTGGCCGTCGCGGGGATGTTCTCGGCCTCGCTGGTCGCGATCTTCCAGCAGGACGTCAAGCGGCTGCTCGCCTACTCGAGCGTCGCGCAGATCGGCTACATCGCGCTCGGCATCAGCCTCGCCTCGCTCACGGGCCTGACGGGCGGCATCGTCCACCTGGCGAACCATGCGCTGATGAAGTGCCTGCTCTTCTGCGCCATGGGCTGCGTCTTCCTGCGCGTCGGCTCCACACGGGTGAGCGACATGCGCGGACTCGGCCGGCAGATGCCCCTGACCATGGCGGCGTTCGTGCTGGGCGGGCTGAGCCTGATCGGCGTGCCCCTCACCGTGGGCTTCGTGAGCAAGTGGTACCTGGTCGTCGCGGCCCTCGAGGCGGGCTACTGGCCGGTCGCCGCGCTGATCCTGGCGAGCTCCCTGCTGGCCGTCGTCTACGTCTGGCGCGTGGTCGAGGTGGCCTACTTCGAGCCTCCGCCCGAGGGGCGCGAGGTGCGCGAGGCGCCGCTGTCGATGCTCGCGCCCCTGCTGGTGCTCTCCGCGTCCACGGTCTACTTCGGCATCGACAGCGAGCTCACCGCCGGTGTGGCGCGCACCGCCGCCAGCGTCCTGCTCGGAGGCGGCGCGCCGTGACGGGCGTGACGGAGCCCGGAGCCGCCGTCCTCGGGATCGCGGTCGCGCTGCCGCTGGTCGGCGCGCTCGTGGTCTCGCTGCTGGGCCGCTGGCCCGACGTGCGGGAGGCCGCGAGCCTGCTGACGGGAGGGGCGCTGCTCGCGGTGGTGATCTCCATCCTGCGCCGCCACCTGGCGGGCGAGCACCTCGAGCTGGAGCTGGTCGAGATGATGCCGGGCCTGCCGCTGGCGCTCGAGATCGAGCCGCTGGGCATGCTCTTCGCGCTGGTCGCCTCGGGGCTCTGGATCGTGACCACGATCTACTCGGTCGGCTACATGCGGGCGCACCACGAGGAGAACCAGACCCGCTTCTACGTCTGCTTCGCCATCGCGATCGCCGCCGCGACCGGCGTCGCCATGGCGCGCAACCTGCTCACGCTCTTCGTCTTCTACGAGGTGCTGACGCTGTCGACGTACCCGCTGGTCACGCACGCGCGCACCGAGGAGGCGCGGGCGGCGGGGCGCGTCTACCTGGGCATCCTGCTGACCACGTCGGTGCTCTTCCTGCTGCTCGCGATCCTGTGGACCTGGCAGCTCACCGGCACGCTGGAGTTCGAGCGCGGCGGCATCCTGTCCGGCCACGCCGAGCCGCCGCTGGTCGGCATCCTGCTCGCCCTGTACGCCTTCGGGACGGGCAAGGCCGCGCTCATGCCCTTCCACCGCTGGCTGCCCGCGGCCATGGTCGCACCCACGCCGGTCAGCGCGCTGCTGCACGCGGTCGCGGTGGTCAAGGCGGGCGTCTTCTCGATCCTCAAGATCGTCGTCTACGTGTTCGGGATCGACCTGCTCTCCGACACGGGCACCAGCGAGTGGCTGATGTACGTGGCGTCGTTCACGATCCTCGCCGCGTCCCTGGTCGCGCTGACCCGCGACAACCTGAAGGCACGTCTGGCCTACTCGACCATCAGCCAGCTGAGCTACATCGTGCTGGGCGCGGCCCTCGCCACCGAGTCCGGCGTGCTCGGCGGCGGGCTCCAGATCGCGATGCACGCGGTGGGGAAGATCACCCTGTTCTTCGTGGCGGGCGCGATCATGGTCACCCTGCACAAGACCGAGGTGAGCCAGCTCGACGGCGTCGGTCGGCAGATGCCGGTGACGATGTTCTGCTTCCTGATCGGCAGCCTGAGCATCATCGGGCTGCCGCCGCTGGGCGGGGCCTGGAGCAAGTGGTTCCTGCTACTCGGCACGGTGGACGCGCAGATGCTGCCGCTGGCCGCCGTTCTGATCGTGAGCTCGCTGCTCAACATCGCCTATCTGATGCCGATCGTCGCGCGCGCCTACTTCGTCCCGCTGCCCGCGGGCACGGCGGCGACGGGCATCAGCGAGGCCCCCCTGCTCTGTCTGGTGCCGATCTGCCTGACGGCCCTGGGCTGTGTGGTGCTCTTCTTCGCGGCGGGCGACGTGCACGCCCTGCTACTCCCGATGCTGGGAAGCGCGCCATGAGCGATCCCGCACCGGAGAGGACGCGCTGGCTCGACGAGCCGGCCAACGTGCGGCGGATCTACCGCTGGGTCTGGATCAGCTGCCTGGTGCTGCTGGTCGGCGGCGAGGGACTGCTGCGCTGGGCGCGCCACCGCGAGCACGGCGAGCACCACGGATTCCACTTCGAGAGCTGGCCCGGCTTCTACGCGCTGTACGGCTTCATCGCCTGCGTGGGCCTCGTGCTGGCCGCGAAGGAGCTGCGCCGGCTGATCATGCGGTCCGAGGACTACTATGGGAATTGAGCAGATCCCGCCGGGCTGGCCGCTGATCCTGGGCGCACTCCTGGTGCCGGTCCTGCCGCGCCGCGCTCGCCAGGTCTGGATGCTGCTGCTGCCGCTCGCGGGGCTGGTACACCTGGCGCTGCTGCCCGAGACCACGGCCTGGCCGCTGTCGATCTTCGGCCTCGAGCTCGACCTGGTGCGCGTGGACCGGCTGGCGCTGGTCTGGGGCTACATCTTCCACATCGCGGCGTTCCTGTCCGTGATCTACGCGCTGCATCAGGACGACGTGGTTCAGGAGGTCGCCGCGCTGATGTACGCGGGCAGTGCGATCGGCGCCGTGTTCGCCGGCGACCTGCTCAGCCTGTTCGTGTACTGGGAGCTGACCGCGATCACCTCGGTCTTCCTCGTCTGGGCCACGCGCACCGAGCGCTCCTACCGCAGCGGCATGCGCTACCTGATCGTGCAGGTCGGCTCGGGCGTGCTGCTGCTGGCCGGCATCGTGCTGCGCGTGCGGGAGACCGGCTCGCTGAGCTTCGGTGACCTCGGTGGCGTGACCGACCTGGCCACGGGCCTGATCTTCGTGGCCATGGGCATCAAGGCCGCCTTCCCGCTGCTGCACAACTGGCTCCAGGACGCGTACCCCGAGGCGACGGTCACCGGGACCGTCTGGCTCAGTGCGTTCACGACCAAGCTGGCGATCTACGCACTCGCCCGCGGCTTCCCCGGCGAGGGCCTGCTGATCCCGATCGGCGCCGCGATGACCGCGTTCCCGATCTTCTACGCGGTCATCGAGAACGACCTGCGCCGGGTGCTCGCGTACAGCCTGAACAACCAGCTCGGCTTCATGGTGGTCGGGATCGGCATCGGCACGGCAGCGTCGCTCAACGGCACCGCGGCGCACGCCTTCGCACACATCCTGTACAAGGGCCTGCTCTTCATGTCGATGGGAGCGGTGCTCTACCGCACGGGCACCTGCAACGGCTCACAGCTCGGCGGGCTGTACAAGTCCATGCCCTGGACCTGCGCCTTCTGCATCGTCGGTGCGGCCTCGATCTCGGCCTTCCCCCTCTTCTCGGGCTTCGTCTCGAAGTCGATCATCGTCGCCGAGGCCTCGCACGCTCACCTGACGGTGACCTTCCTGGTACTGCTGTTCGCGTCGGCAGGCGTTTTCCACCACTCGGGCATCAAGATCCCCTACTTCGCCTTCTTCGCGCACGACTCGGGTCTCCGGGTGCGCGAGGCACCGCTGAACATGCTGATCGCGATGGGTATCGCGGCGGCGCTCTGCATCGGCATCGGCGTCTTCCCCGGCCCGCTCTACGCGATCCTGCCCTACCCGCTGGAGTTCGAGCCCTACACGATCCCGCACGTGGTCACGCAGCTGCAGATCCTGATGTGGTCGGCGCTCGCCTTCGCGGTGCTCAACTGGTACCGCATCTACCCGCCGGAGCTGCGCTCGACCAACCTCGACTTCGACTGGGTCTACCGGCGCGCCGGCCCCGCCGTCGCCCGCTCGATCGGCGGCGCGATCGGAGCTCTCCGCGGCGCGGTGGTCGGCACGGCGCGCGGCCGCGTGATCCAGACGATCGAGCGGGTGCACCGCTACCACGGACCTCAGGGCGTGCTGGCGCGCACCTGGCCCACCAGCAGCATGGCGCTCTGGGTGGCGCTCCTGCTGGCGGCCGTGCTGCTGCTGTACTTCGCCTGAGCCGGGGCTCAGCCGCGGGCGGAGCGGGTGCCCGTGCCGATGAAGATCGCCTCAGCCTCCGCGCAGGTCAGCGGCTCCCCGCCCGCGTCGGCCGTGCGCAGCACTCCGCGGACGAAGGTCTTGCGCCCCTCCGTGCGCTCCGCCCAGCCCTCGTAGCGCAGCGGCACACCCAGCGGCGTGAGCGCCGTGTAGCGCACCGTGAGCGTGCCGGTCACGCCGCCGTGCCGGCGGGCGGTCGAGGCCGCCTGGCCGAGCACGATGTCGAAGCCCGCCGCGATGTAGCCGCCGTGCACGCAGCGCGGGATGCCCTCGTGCGCGGGTCCGAAGCGCACGTCGCCGAGCGCGCGCTCGCCCTCGGCGCGCAGCTCGATCGGGGGCGCGAGCGGGTTGGCGCGGCCGATCAGCGGGTGGGTCGAGCGCACGTTGGGCGCGAAGCCCGAGCGCGCGGCGATCGCCCCGACGCTGGCCGCTTCCCGCGCGTAGCGGCTGGCCGCAGCGGGCGCCCGCAGCCCGGCGCGCAGCGCCTCGAGCACGTCCGCCACGCGGGCCCACTCGTCCTCGGCGGCCTCTGCGGTCACGAGCCAGCGCAGAAGCTCCCGCGCGGCGTCGGCCGCGCGCAGCGCCTGGTCGGTCGCCGGCGCGCCGGCGGCGCTCATCAGCTCGCGGATCCGGGTCGCCAGCGGGAGCGGCGGGAGCTCGGGCTCCGTCGCGCTCACTCGACGCCGCCGGCCTTCTCGAGCCGCGCGATGTCCTCGCTCGAGTAGCCGAGCAGGTCGCGGAGCACCTCGTGCGTGTGCTGGCCCAGCGTCGGCGTGGCGTGCGAGTAGCGCCCGGGCGCGTCGCTGAGCCGGAAGCCGTTGCGCTCGTACGGGAAGCTGCCGATGACCGGATGCTCCTGCACGTCGAAGTGGCCGCGCGCCTCGAGCTGCGGGTCGTGCGCGGTGTCGCGCATGCTCAGCACGGGCACCGCCTCGATCCCCTCGGCCTGCAGCAGCGCGGCGACGTCCTCGGCCGACTGGCCGCGCGTCCACTCCGCGATCTGCGCCTCGATCTCGTCCTGGCTCTCGAGGCGGCGCTGCAGCGTGGCCAGGTCGGGATCGTCGATCCCGATCAGACCCGCCAGCGTGGCCCACTCGTCGTCGGACCAGGTGGCGATCGCCACCCACTCGTCGTCGCCCCGGCACGGGAAGGCCCCGTGGGGGGCGGTGCGCGGCGAGCGATTGCCCATGGCGCTGCCGATGCGTCCGTTCGCCGCGTAGTCGAGCAGCCACGGCGCCAGCGTGTAGGCCGCGGCCTCGACCTGGGAGACGTCCGCGTGCAGCCCCCGGCCGGTCCGGCGGTGGTACAGCAGCGCAGCCGCGATCGCGGTGGCGCTGAAGCGCGGCGCCAGCGAGTCGGTGATCGTGCCCGTGGGCCCGACCGGCTCGCGATCGGGGTAGCCCGTCAGGTGGGTGTAGCCGGCCAGTGCCGAGCCCTGCGAGCCGAAGCCGGGGTAGTCGCGATGCGGCCCGGTCTGGCCGTTCATGCACGAGCTGACCATCACCACGTCGGGCATACCGGGCGAGAGCGAGGCGTAGTCCAGGCCGAAGCCACGCATGGCCTTGGGCGCGAAGTTCTCCAGGACCAGGTCGGACCACTCGATCAGGCGTCGCGCCACCTCCACGCCCTCGGGGGTCTTCAGGTTCAGCGTGACGCTGTGCTTGCCCGGGTTCAGGGCATTGAAGATGGGGCTGCCTTCCAGCCCGTGAGGACTGTGCGCCGCCACGGCCATGGTGCGCAGGAACTCCGGCCGGCTCTTCGACTCCACGCGCACGACGGTCGCGCCGTTCTCCGCGAAGTAGCGCGAGGCGATCGGACCCGCGGCGCCCGCGCCGAACTCGACGATCTTGACGCCGTGCCAGGCGCCCTGCCCCGACCCGACACCGGCCGTCCCGGGCGTACGAGCGTCCCAGCCCGGCCAGGGACCCGCGTCCAGCGCTGGTGCCGGCCGCCGGGCCCGCGGCGGCTCGACCTCGCCGTCGGCACTCCGCGCCAGGGCGAAGCGCACGGGGAAGCCGTCGAGCGTGCCCAGCCGGGCGAACATCTCGCGCTCGGCGAGCTGCGCGCTCGCGTAGAGCTCGCGCGGCGTGTTGCACGGCGCGAGCATGGCTCGATTGGCCGCGGCCATCTCGTAGAGCTCGACCAGGGTGTGGCGCTCGAAGTAGCGCTCGAGCGGCTCCTCGACGGCGCGACGCTCCTCGGGCGAGAGGTCGTGGACGTTGAACTTCGCCCAGTCGCGCTCGGTCCAGGCCGGCGTCGCCAGGCCCTCGGACTCGAGCACCTGGGTCATGAACAGGTAGGTCGGCACGCGCGCCACGCCGCCGCGGATGCCGAACGAGACCCAGCCATCCTTGCAGCGCCAGATCTCGCGCATGCCCAGCAGCGTCGCGCCCGCGCGACGCGTCTGCCGCGGCTCCGCGCGCTGGTCGCCGATCGCCCCCATGTTGGCCACGGTCACGGTCTCCTGCATCGACAGGTCCACGCGCTGCGGCCGGCCCGACGCCAGTCCGCTGAGCGCCGCGACCGCGATCTCGGGCCCGGCGTGCGCATACCCCGAGGGCTCGCTGGCGCGCAGCGGGGCCCGGTCCGGAAAGCCCGTGCCGTGCATGTTCCCGGTCGCGGCCATCACGCCCAGGTCACTGGCGCTCCAGCCCGAGCGCGGACCCTCGAGCCCGAAGGGCGTCGCGTGCACCCAGACCGCCTGCGGCGCGCGGGCCGCGTCGACCTGCAGCGAGCCGGGGAAGCCCGGGGTGTCGATGATCACGTCGGCCCCGGCCAGCAGGCCGTCGAGGCGCGGATCGTCCGCGCTGCAGACCACGCTGGTCTTGCCGGCGTTCCAGGCCGCGAAGCGCAGCGACGCCTCCGGAGGCGGGGCGCCCTCCACGAACGGCCCGATCGCGCGCAGCGGATCCCCGCCCGGGGGCTCGACCTTGACGACGTCGGCTCCCAGGTCGGCCAGGATGCGCCCGCCCAGGTGGCCCGGCTCGCCCGAGAGATCCACCACCCGCACGCCTTCGAGCAGCGCTTCGCCCATCCGAGACACCTCCGAGCCGGCCAAGCTATCACAGGCGTAGCGCGCCGGACGCGGTCACGCCCCGGGTGGTATGCTCGGACGGCGCTCCCGACGACGCGCGGTGAGCGGCCGCGGCCGAGCCGCAGCCTCGACGCAGACCAGCCTCGGAGGACGACCAGGATGGGTGGAATCACGGCCTACGGTGCCTACGTGCCGCGCACGCGGCTGCCGCTGGCGCTGATCTCGGGGCGTCCCGCGAAGGAGGGCGGACCGGAGAAGGCGGTCGCCTACTACGACGAGGACGCGGTGACCATGGCGGTGTCCGCCGCACTCGACTGCCTGACGGGCATCGATCGCGCCAGCGTCGACGCGGTGTACTTCGCCTCGACCAGCTACCCGCTCGCCGAGAAGCAGGGCGCGGCGCTGATCGCCAAGGCGCTCGACCTGCGCCGCGACGTGCAGACCCTGGACTTCTCGGGCTCGCTGCGCGCCGGCACCGGCGCGCTCGAGGCCGCGACCAACGCGGTCGCGGCCGGGAGCCTCCGCAACGTGCTGGTACTGGCCAGCGACTGCCGCATGGGCGCGCCGAAGGGCGGCCTCGAGCCCAAGCTCGGCGACGGGGCCGCGGCCTTCCTGGTGGGCGACCAGAGCCCGATCGCCACGCTCGAGGGCTCGTTCTCGGTCGCCAACGAGCTCCAGGACCTCTGGCGGATCGAGGGCGAGCCCTTCACGCACAGCTGGGAGGACCGCTTCGCGATCCAGGAGGGCTACACGCCCAACATCGTCGAGGCGATCCAGGGGCTGCTCGCGAAGACCGGCCTGGGTGCGGGCGACTTCGCGCGCGCCGCGGTCTTCGCGCCCGACCAGCGCAGCCTGGGGGGTGCCGTGCGCCAGGCCGGGCTCGACGCCGCGCAGGTGCAGGACCCGTTCTTCGGCCGCCTGGGGAACACCGGCGCGGCCTTCGCGCCGATGCTCACCGTCGCCGCGCTCGAGAGCGCCAAGGCAGGCGAGCGCATCCTGGTGGCCGCGTACGGCGACGGTGCGCACGCCCTGGCCCTGCAGGTGACCGACCACGTCGAGAAGCTCGAGCCGCGGGTCGGCGTCACCGGGCACCTGAAGCGGCGCCGCGCGCTCGGGAGCTACGAATCGTACCTGCGCTCGCGCAGCCTCGAGACCAAGGAGTGGCCGACCGGCTCGGACCTCGGGCTCTCCGCCACGATCCGCTACCGCGAGCGCGACGCCGACCTGAGCTTCCTGGCCGGGCGCTGCACCAGCTGCGGCCAGGTGCACTTCCCGAAGCCGCGGGTCTGCATCCGCTGCCGCACCAAGGACGAGTGGGAGCCGTACCGGCTCTCGGACCGGCGCGGCCGCCTGCTCTCGTACACCTTCGACTCGTTCTTCCCGGCGCCCGAGCCACCCACGATCATGATCATGACCGAGGTGGACGGCTGTCGCGTCCAGGTGCAGCTGGCGAACGCGCGGCCGGAGGACGTTCGCCTCGAGATGGACGTCGATTACGTGTTCCGCAAGATCCACGACGCGGGCGGGAAGCCAAACTACTCATGGAAGGCCAGTCCGGTCGAGCCCAGGGAGGCAGGAGCGTAGCCATGGCAGGAACGATTCGAGACAAGACGGCGATCGTCGGCGCGGGCTGCTGCAAGTTCGGCGAGAACTGGGACCGGTCGCGCGAGGACATGATCGTCGACGCCGTCTACGAGGCGTACGAGGACGCCGGGATCGAGGATCCCGACAAGCAGATCGAGGCGATCTTCTGCGCCTCGGTCTACCCGCGCGAGGGCAGCTGGGAGATCGCCGAGGCGCTCAAGCTCTTCGGGCGCCCGATCAGCATGCTGTCGGACTACTGTCACACGGGGACCGACGCGTTCCGCTACGGCGTGTACTCGGTGGCCTCGGGCATGTACGACACGGTGCTGGTCGTGGGCTTCGACAAGCCCAAGGATCGCGGCGTCTCGGGGCCCACGATCAACTTCGACCGGGTCCGCGGCCTGCCGGCCACCCCGGCCGGCTGGTTCTCGCTCTGCGCGGCGCGCTACTTCCAGACCTTCGACACCGGTCGAGAGGATCTGGCGAAGATCGCCGTGAAGAATCACCACAACGGCACGCTCGCGCCGAAGTCGATGCTCAAGCGCGAGATCACGGTGGACGACGTGCTCAGCGCGCGGGTCATCTCCTGGCCCTTCGGGCTGTACGACTGCGCGGCCCAGAGCGACGGCGCCGCGGCCGTGATCATCTCGCGCGCCGATCAGGCACGGAGCTTCCGGGACGACCCGGTGCTGGTGAAGGGCGTCACGGTCGCCGTGGGCCCGCACCCGCAGCGCGACCCCGACTTCGACTTCCTGCGCTGGAAGCCCACGGAGTACGCGGCCGAGGAGGTCTACCGGCAGGCGGGCATCACCGAGCCGTTCAAGGACATCGACGTCGTCCAGCTGCACGACTGCTTCACCCTGACCGAGCTGCTGACGTACGAGGACCTGGGCCTGTGCAAGAAGGGCGAGGCCAAGGATCACGTCGCGGCCGGCACCTTCGAGCTCGGGGGCGAGCTGCCCGTGAACACGGACGGGGGACTGAAGACCTTCGGGCACCCGACCGGCGCGACGGGCGTGCGCATGATCTACGAGAACGTGATGCAGCTCCAGGGCCGCGCGGACAAGCGCCAGGTCAAGGGCGCCACCACGGCGCTGAGCCACAACATCGGCGGTCCCCCGACCACCTGCGGCATCGCGATCCTCGGCATGAACTGAGCCCGCCGGGCGCGGTCCCTCGCCTCGGGGCGAGGTCCGCGCCGGCCGCTCAGTCCTCGCGCGGGACGACCCAGACGTTCCGGTAGTAGACCGGGCTCCAGTGGTCCTGCAGCAGCAGGCGACCGGGCGCCGGCGACTCGGCGTCGCCGCGTCCCGTGGGGCCGTCGAGGGCCACACGGTCGTGCACGAGCACGCCGTTGTGCAGCAGCGTCACGCGCGCGGGCGCCACGCGGCGCCCGTCGTCGTCGAAGCGCGCCTCCGAGAAGTCGATGTCGTACGTCTGCCAGGCCAGCGGCGGCAGCGACATGTTCACATCGGGCGGGCGCTGACCGTAGATCGCGCCGCAGCCGCGCGCGTCCGGAGGCAGGCCGAAGGAGTCGAGCACCTGCAGCTCGTAGCGCTCCTGCAGGTACACGCCGCTGTTGCCGCGCCGCTGCCCGGCCAGCTCCGGCCCGAACGGCACCCGGAACTCGAGGTGGGCGTGGAAGCTGCCGAAGCTCCGGCGCGAGACCGCGCCCGCGTGCAGCAGGCCACGCTCATCGACCTCGCCGTCGATCTGGTCGAGCCCCGAGCCGTCGAAGAGCACCACCGCACCCGCGGGCGCGGCTTCGCCCAGGGTGGGGCTCTCGCGCTGGACCCGCGGCAGCGCGTAGCGCGTGCCGTCGGCCGCGCGCAGCAGCGCGGCCCCGTCGCGGATCTCGGCCCACGGCTCGCCCTCGAGCCGCAGGAGCGCCCCGGAGCGGCGTCCCTCGACCTCCACGCGCTCGCCCCCGTCCGCCCCGCCGCCGGGCAGGCCCCCGGCCAGGAAGACGCCCCGGAATGCGCCTTCGCCCAGGGCCACGACCTGCAGCGCCCAGGGCGCCCCGGCGGCCGTGTACTCGCCCTGGAGCGCGTGATCGACGCCGCCCTCCTCCGGCTCCAGGTAGTTCGCGGCGCAGCCCTGCAGCAGCGCCCCCAGCAGCAGCGGGGCCAGGCCGCGGCGCCAGGAGCCCGCCGGCGTGCCCGGGGCCGGCGCGCTCACGCGCGGGCGGCCCGCTCTGCCAGCAGCCGCGCCAGCACCGGCTTGCGGATCTTGCCCGAGTCGGTGAACGGCAGCTCGCCCTTGTCGCAGACCCAGACGTGGCGGGGGATCTTGTAGGCCGAGAGGTCCGTCCGGAGCCGTCCGCGCAGCGCCTCCGCGTCGATCTCCGCGCCGCGGCGCAGCACCACCGCCGCCGCGACCAGCTCGCCGCGGTCGGCGTCGGGGATGCCGGTGACGTAGGCCTCCGAGACCTCGGGGTAGCCCATCAGCACGGTCTCGACCTCGCCCGGCGTCACGTTCGCGCCGCCGGTCTTGATCATCTCGCCCAGCCGTCCGGTGAAGAACAGCCAGCCGTCCTCGTTGACGTAGCCGCCGTCGCCGGTGTGGTAGAAGCCGTCGGGGTCGAGCACCTCCTCGCGCTCGCGCTTGTACAGGCTCTGCATCACCGTGAAGCCCCGGATGCAGATCTCGCCCTCCTGCCCCGGGCCCAGGATGGCCCCGGTCCGGGGATCGACCACGCGCGTCTCGATGCCGTCCATCGGCCGGCCGAAGGTGCCGTGCAGCGGCTCGGGCAGGTCGAGCCCCATGTCGTGATGGTGATGCGGCCCGAGCGTCTCGGTCATGCCCAGCGAGTTGGAGCGGATGCCGTCGTGCGCCGGACGCTTCCCGGGCGGGAGCAGCTCGGCCATGTTGGAGCGGCGCACCGCCGACAGATCCCGCGACGCGAAGCTCGGGTGCTCGGCCATGGACTTTCCGTAGTGCGGCCAGCCCATGACGTAGGTGACGCGCTCCTTCTCGAGCAGCTCCAGGGTCCCGCCGGCGTCGAAGACGCCGTGGGTCAGGCAGCGGGCGCCGCGATGCATGCACATGAACAGCGCCGTCATCAGGCCGCCCACCCAGAAGAAGGGCATCGGCGAGTACAGGACGTCGTCGGGCTGCACGTCCATGGCGATCGCCAGGCTGTAGGAGTGGCGCACCATCCCGCCCTGCGTGTGCACGGCGCCCTTGGGCTCGGCCGTGCTCCCGGAGCTGTAGACGATCGTGATCAGATCTGCCGGGGTCACGCAGCTCTCGACCTCGTCGAGCAGGGACGCAGCGACGCTCGCGCCCGCCGCGGCCAGCTCGGCGGGCCCGCCGCTCGCCCAGGACCGGTCGCACTCGCCCCAGACGTGGATCGACCGCAGGTACGGGGCGGTGCCGAGCCGCAGGGCACCCGGCTCGCCGCCCGCCAGCTCCGGGAGCGCGGCCTCGAGCCGTGACAGGTAGTCGTGGCTCTTGAAGCGGGCGTACGTGAGCAGGTGCGAGACGTCGGCGTGGCGCAGGGTCCCGGCCAGCTCCTGCGTCTGGTAGAAGGTGTTCAGCGGCACGGCCACCGCGCCGATGCGCGTGGCCGCGAGCCAGGCGATCAGCCACTCCGCGTGATTGGGCATCAGGATGCCCACGCGCGAGCCCTTGCCGATGCCGTCCGCCAGCAGCCCGCGCGCCAGCTCGCGCGAGCGCGCATCCGCCTCGTCGAAGGCCAGGCGCACGCCGTCGGACACCAGCAGCGTGCGCGATCCGTGGCTCGCGGCACCCTCGCGCGCGAAGACCGGAACCGTGGGGAGAAAGTCGGGAAACGGCATGCGCGGAGTCTACCAGCGCGGCACGCAGCGGCGCGCCACGGCGAACGCCGGGCGGGCCGGCGGCCTTGGACGCGACCGCGCCGGTCCGGCAAGATGGCGTGCATCCCCACGACCCGGAGACTTCATGCGCTACCTGCACACCATGGTCCGCGTCCGCGATCTCGAGGCCTCGCTGGACTTCTACTGCAACAAGATCGGCCTCAAGGAGGTCGGGCGACACGAGGTCCCCGCGGGGCGCTTCACGCTGGTCTTCCTGGGCGCGCCCGAGAATCCCGACTCCCAGGTCGAGCTGACGTGGAACTGGGATCCCGAGGACTACGGCAGCGCGCGCAACTTCGGCCACCTGGCCTACGAGGTGGAGAACATCTACGAGACCTGCCAGCGCCTGCTGGACGCGGGCGTCACGATCAGCCGGCCGCCGCGCGACGGGCGCATGGCCTTCGTGCGCTCGCCCGACCTGATCTCGATCGAGTTCCTGCAGCGGGGCGAGCCGCTGCCGCCGCAGGAGCCGTGGACGTCGATGGAGAACGTGGGAGAGTGGTAGGGCCGCGATGAGCTGGAAGCCCGAGCTCGAGGAGATCGAGCGGCGCCGCGAGCTCGCGCGGCAGATGGGCGGGCCCGAGCGCGTGGCCCGGCACGTCGCCGCGGGCCGACTGCCGGTCCGCGAGCGGATCGCGCGGCTCCTCGACCCCGGCTCCTTCCGCGAGGTCGGCTCCATCGCGAGCAAGGTCGAGTACGACCAGGACGGCCGCCTCGAGAGCCTGACCCCGTCGAACTTCGTGACGGGCCGCGGCCGCATCGAGGGGCGCCCGGTGGTGGTGGGCGCCGACGACTTCAGCGTGCGCGGCGGTGCCGCCGACGGCTCCGTGGGCAACAAGGTCGGCTGGAGCGAGCGCATGGCGCGCGAGCTCCGCGTGCCCGTGGTGCGCCTGGTCGACGGTACCGGCGGGGGCGGCAGCGTCCGGACCACCGCCGAGATCAAGCGCTCGTACGTGCCCGCGATCGTCGACTGGGAGGTCTCCGTCGCGCTGCTGTCCGAGGTGCCCGTCGTGGCGGCCGCGCTCGGCCCGGTCGCCGGGATCGGCGCGGCGCGGGTGGCGGCGTCGCACTTCTCGGTGATGGTCCGGGAGACCAGCCAGCTCTTCGTCGCCGGGCCGCCGGTCGTGTACCGGGCCTTCGGGCGGCAGGTCTCCAAGGAGGAGCTGGGCGGCTCCGCCATCCACGCGCGGGGCAGCGGCGCCGTCGACAACGAGGTGGACAGCGAGGACGAGGCGTTCGCACAGATGCGGCGCTTCCTGTCCTACCTGCCGTCGTCGGTGCTCGAGCCACCGCCCCGGACCGCGCCCGACGACGACCCGGAGCGCCGCGAGGAGGAGCTCCTGTCGATCGTGCCCCGCGACCGGCGCCGGGTGTACGACGCGCGCCGCGTGCTCGAGCTGATCCTCGACCGCGGCTCGATCTTCGAGATGGGACGGCTCTGCGGGCGTCCGCTGATCACCGCGCTGGCCCGCGTGGACGGCGTGCCCGTGGGCGTGATGGCACACGACCCGCGCTTCCTGGCCGGCGCGATCGACGCCGAGGCGGCCGAGAAGATGACGCGCTTCGTCGACCTCTGCGACACGTTCCGGCTGCCGGTGGTGACCTTCGTGGACAATCCCGGCTTCGCGGTCGGCATCGAGGCCGAGAAGCGTGGCACGATCCGCCGGGGCGTACGCGCGCTCTGCGCGGTCTACCAGGCCACGACGCCCTGGTGCTCGTTCATCGTGCGCAAGGCGTTCGGGGTGGCAGGCGCCGGACACTCCAACCACATGCGCTCGAGCCCGCGCTGGTCGTGGCCCTCGGGCGAGTGGGGCTCGCTGCCGATCGAGGGCGGCGTCGAGGCGGCCTACCGGCGCGAGCTCGAGGCGGCACCCGATCCCGACGCCCTGAGACGCGAGCTCGAGGAGCAGCTCGAGTCGCTTCGCGACCCGATCCTGACGGCCGAGAGCTTCGGGGTCGAGGAGATCATCGACCCGCGCGAGACCCGCCCGCTGCTGGTGGACTGGGCCCATCGTGCGTACGAGATCGTCTGCCACGAGGCCCGCGGGCCGCGTGCCCGCGGCATGCGGCCCTGAGCGTCGCGCGGGACGCCGGCGAGCGGCCCGGGCGGGGCGGCAGCGAGCCGGAGCATCGCCTCCGCCCGCGACCGGGCGCGGCAGGCACGGGCCCGCCGCTCACTGCGCCGCGGCGGTCCTCTCCTGGGCGCGCGTCCGGATGCGATCGCGCAGCCCGGGCTCGGCCTGCATGCGGTTGAGCATGCCCTGGTACTCCTCGAGGGTCATGCCCTCGGCAGCCTCCATGATGGCCATGATCTGCTGCTGCGCCGATTCCTGGATCCGCTGGACCTCGATGGCGATGTCGAGGAAGGCCTCGATCTGCGCCTCGCTGACCTGCGGGGTCGCGGAGTCGGCTGCCTGGCCATCCTGCGCGGAGGCAGGGCCTCCCAGCAGGGCTGTGAGGGCGAACGTGAGTGCCACTGCGGGCAGTTTCATGATGGGGGGCTCCTCTGGTGGGGGCGCAGCCTACCCCACCCCCGTCGATGCGCAAAAACGCGCCGGGGGCGGGCGAGCTGCCGCCGGGCGCACCGCGCGCTGCGCGCTGCGCCCGATCCGCGGTATGCTCGGCCGCGTCTCATGACGTGCTGCACAGATGTGGCGGACGCGTCCGGCTGGTGTCGCGCCGGAGCTCGCCGCGGCTCCGCAGTGCAAAGCGAGGATGCTGGCCGTGCCCGATCCCGTCATCTCGGCTGACTCCCACGTCTTCGAGCCCGGCGATCTCTGGGAGACGCGCCTCGAGCGCCCGCTGCGCGATCGCGCCCCGCGCGTGCGCAGGCTGGATGCAGGAGAGTTCATGGTCTTCGAGGACGGCTCGAAGATCCCGTTCGTGGGCTTCGGCAGCGCCGGCGATCGCGGCCGGACCAGCGCCGTGATGCCCCTCGACGACGTGCGCCGGGGCGGCTTCGATCCCGCGGCCCGGCTCGCCGACATGGACCGGGACGGGCTCGAGGCCGAGGTGCTGTACCCCAGCTTCGCCATGCGCGTGTTCAGCATCGAGGACCCGCAGCTGCAGGCGGCCTGCATGCGCGTGTACAACGACTGGCTGGCCGAGTTCCAGTCGACCGACCCGCGCCGGCTGCTCGGCCAGGCGCTGCTGCCCGTCGACGTGGATGCCGCGGTCGCCGAGCTGGAGCGCGTCGCCCGCCTCGGCTTCCGCGGCGTCGTGATCAGCGGCCATCCGGCCCGGGGCCGCGACTACGGCACCGACCGCTTCGAGCGGCTCTGGGCGGCCCTCGCGGAGAAGGGCCTGCCGGCGAGCCTTCACGTGTTCACGGGGCCGCACGAGCCCGAGCCCGACTCGTTCCTGGCCGACTACACGCTCGCGACGGGCATGGTGGCGCGCTCGCTGGCGCTGATGACCTTCACGGGCGTGTTCGAGCGCCACCCCTCACTTCGCGTGGTGTCGGCCGAGAACGACATCGGCTGGGTCGCCCACCTGCTGCTGCGCATGGACCACGCGCTCGAGCGCAAGGGCCCGCGCTACGCGCATCCGCTGCGCTCCGACCTGAAGCCCTCGGAGCAGTTCCGGCGCAACGTGCGCTGCACCTTCATGGACGACCGGGCCGGTGTGCTCACGCTGGAGATCGCGGGCCCGGAGCTCTTCATGTGGGCGTCGGACTACCCGCACGACGACAGCACCTTCCCCGAGTCCCGCAAGGTGATCGAGCGCCTGTTCGCCGGCGTTCCGGACGGGGCGCGGCGCAGGATCGTGCGCGAGAACGCGCGCGAGCTCTTCGGGCTCGACTGAGCCGCGGAGACGGATCGATGGACGGCCGCGCCGGGGACCGGATCGTGCACCTCCCCGGGCACGCGCTGACCGTCCCCGAGCTGATCCGCGAGCAGGTCGCGCGCCACGGTGATCGCCTCTTCCTGATCGACGGCGAGCGGCGCCTGACCTACCGCGAGGTCGAGCGGCGCTCGGCCGAGCTCGCGCGCGGCCTGATCGCCGGCGGGGTCGGCAAGGCCACGCGCGTGGGCCTGCTCATGGGCAACGGACCCGACGCGGTGATCGCCTGGCTGGCCGCCTCGCGCGCCGGTGCGCTGGTGGTCCCGCTGAGCACGTTCTCTCGCGCGCGGGAGCTGCACTGGCTGCTGCGCCACGCCGACGTCCACACGCTGCTGACGACCGACCGCTACCTGCGCCACGACTACCTGGAGCGGCTCGAGGAGATCGCCCCGGGGCTCGCCGGCCAGGAGCCGGGCAGCCTCCTCGTACCCGAGCTGCCGCAGCTGCGCGCGGTGCGCGTCTGGGGCGGCGGCCGCTCCTGGGCGTTCGAGGAGCCGGCTGCCCTCGAGGCCGCCGCGGCCGCCGTGCCCGGGATCGACGAGGCCTTCCTGCGCGCCATCGAGGACAGCGTCAGCCCCGCCGACCTCGCGGTGATGATCTACACCTCGGGGAGCACCGCCGATCCCAAGGGCGCCTACCACAGCCACGGCACGCTGGTGCGCCACTCGCGGATCGTCTCGGAGTTCCTGGGCGGCGGCCCCGGGGACCGCGTCTACGCTCCGCCCCCGATCTTCTGGGTCGGCGGCTTCCACCGGATCCTGCACACCCTGCAGATCGGCGCGGCCATGACCTTCCTCGAGACCTTCGAGGCGGGCGCGGCGCTCGAGATGATCCGCCGCGAGCGCGTCTCGATCCTCATGCTCTGGCCGCACCAGTGCAAGGCGCTGCTCGAGCACCCCGACTACCGCGAGGGCGAGCTCGACTTCCTGCAGGCCGCACCGTACCCGCTGCTGCGGGAGGGCGAGCGCCCCGAGTCACCGGACCTGGTCGCGAACTCGATCGGCATGACCGAGAGCTTCTCGTACCACACCGTCGAGGCGACCGGCGCGGTCCTGCCCGTCGAGAAACGCGGCGCCTGCGGCCGGCCGGTGCCGGGCACCGAGCGCCAGATCCGCGATCCCGGGACCGGCGAGCGCCTGCCGGCGGGCACCAGCGGCGAGCTCTGCCTGCGCGGATTCAACGTGATGCAGGGCCTGTACAAGCGCGAGCGCGAGGAAGTCTTCATGCCGGATGGCTTCTATCGCACCGGCGACCGCGGCTACATCGACGCTGACGACTACTACTTCTTCGAGGGCCGCCTCGGCGACATGATCAAGACCGGCGGCGCCAACGTCTCGCCGCGCGAGGTCGAGGCAGTGCTCGTGTCGCTCGACGAGGTCGAGCAGGCGCACGTCGTCGGCGTGGACGACCCCGAGATGGGCCAGGTCGTCGTCGCGGGAATCGTCCCCGCCACGCCGGGCAAGCCGCTGGACACCGACGCCCTCCGCGCACGCCTGCGCGAGCAGCTGTCCGCGTTCAAGGTTCCGCGCCACATGGTCCCGCTCGAGGCCGACGAGATCCCGTTCACCGACACGGGCAAGCTGCACGGCAAGCGCCTGCGCGAGCTGCTGGCGGCGCGCGTCCCGCGCTGACGCCGGCCGGCGGTCCGGGGTTCCGCAGCAGCCTGCTAGCCGATCACGCCCTTCTCGCGCAGCGCCTCGCGCTCGGGGGCCGTCAGGCCCAGCTCGCGCTCGAGCACGGCGTCGGTGTGCTGGCCCAGCGTCGGCCAGCGCTCGACGGGGCGGGGCGCGCTCCGCGACAGCTTCACCGGATTGCCCACCACGTGCAGCGGCTCGCCCGTATCGGGCCGCGGGATCGAGAGCACCATGTCGTGCGCCTTCACGTGCGGATCGCGCAGCAGGTCGTCGGCGTCGTAGCTCGGCCCCGCCACGATCCCCTGCTCGGCCAGCTCGGTCGCGGCCTCGAGCTTGGTCCTCGACGCGGCCCAGGCCTCGATGGCGGGCCGGATCACCTCGTCGAGGTGGTCGCGCCAGCCCTCGCGCGTGGCGAAGCGCGGGTCGTCGAGCCACTCGGGATGGCCGACGGCGTGCGCCATGCGCTCGAACTGGTGCTCGCGCCCGACCTGCATCACGAACAGGCCGTCGCGGGCGGCGAACGCGGTGCAGATGCCGGGCCAGGCGGCCAGGCTGTTGTCGGTGATGCCGATCGACGGGTTGAACGGCACCATGTCCATGATCGCGATGATCGCGTCCATCATCGCCACGTCGACCTTCTGACCGACCCCCGTGCGCTGGCGTCCCTGCAGCGCGGCCAGCGTGCCGATGGCCGCGAACAGCCCGCTGCCGATGTCGCCCAGCGCGCCGGCCACGCCGATGTTCGGCAGCCGCCCGGGCTCGGGACGGAAGGAGTAGAAGCCGCCCATGGCCTCGGGCACCACCGCATACGCGGGCCAGCTGCCGTAGGGCGTGGGCAGCAGCCCGCCGAAGCCCGAGGCCGAGACGTAGATCAGGCCGGGGTGCAGCCCGGCGAGCGTCTCGTAGCCCAGGCCCATCCGCTCCATCGTCCCGGGCTTGAAGTTCTCGGCGACGACGTCGAAGCCCGGCACCAGGCGCTTGACCAGCGCCACGCCCTCGGGGTGCTTCAGGTCGACGCCGATGCTCTGCTTGCACAGGTTGTTGCGCAGGTACGTCGCGCCGACGTCGCGGCCGTCGGCGTCGCGGATCGTCGGCGCCGCCGTGCGCCCGGACTCGCCCTGCACGGGGTGCTCGACCTTGACGACCTCCGCGCCCAGGTGCGCCATGAGCTGCGTGGCGTACGGCATGGCCTGCATCTGCTCGATGGCCAGGATGCGCACGCCCTCGAGCGGCAGCGGATGCGGCTCTCCCATCGGTCCCTCCCCTGCTGGCCGGGAAGGTCGCGGGACCCGGAGCGCCCGGCGTCGAGATCATGTGACGCGCTCCCCGACGATCTCACGCCGACGGCGCATGCCGGGCACATCATACCCGTCGCTCCCGGGCCGTATACTGGGCCGCGGCCGGCCGTCAGGCCGCGGAGGAAGCGGTGGAGGAGCTGATCGTCGAGCGCAGCGACGGCGTGGTGCGGCTGACGCTCAACCGCCCCGGGCGCCGCAACGCCCTGTCGGTGCCGCTCTGGGTCGAGCTGGCGCGTCAGCTCGCCGAGGTCCAGGCCAGCGCGGAGGATCGCGTGCTGGTCCTGGCCGGGGCCGACGGGGTCTTCTGCGCGGGAGGCGACCTGAGTGGCAGCCCGGGACGGCGCGACGACGGCGAGGCGGCGGCGACGAGCCCGGGCGCCGGCCTGAACACGCTCCAGTCGACGGTGGTCGCCGTCTGCCTGGCGCTGCACCGGCTGTCGAAGCCGACGATCGCGGCCGTCGACGGCGTCGCGGCGGGCGCGGGCGCCAACCTGGCGCTCGGCTGCGACCTGGTGCTCGCGTCGGAGCGCGCGCGCTTCGGGCAGGTGTTCATCCGCCGGGCGCTGCCCGTCGACTCCGGGGGTACCTGGCTGCTGCCCCGCCTGATCGGCATGCAGAAGGCCAAGGAGCTGGCGTTCTTCGGCGACTGGGTCGAGGCGGCCGAGGCCGAGCGCATGGGCCTGGTGAACCGCGTGGTGCCCGCGGAGAAGCTCGACGCCACCGTGCAGGAGTGGGCCGTGCGCCTGGCCGCCCAGTCGGCGCCCGCGCTCGCGCTGATCAAGCAGGGCATCAACCGCGCGTTCGAGACCGGATTCTCGCAGGCGCTCGACGACGAGGTCGCCGCGCTGGCGCTGTGCAGCGCCACGCCCGAGGCGGCCGAGGCGCTGCGCGCGTTCTTCGAGAAGCGGGCGCGCTAGCCCGCCGTGACGACCGCGGCGCTGCCCGGAGTGCTCGACCCGGCTGTCATCGAGGATCCCTACCCCTTTTACGCCCGGCTGCGCCGCGAGGCGCCGGTCTGGGAGGTCCCCGGCACGGGCGCGCACCTGGTCTCGAGCTGGGCGCTGGTCGCCGACGCGCTGGAGCGCCAGGAGGACTTTCTCGGCCAGGGCCCGGCTGATCGGCCTGCCGACCGGCGACCTCGCAGCTGATCGGCTGGGCGCTCGGCGGCGGGCAGATCCTCGGGGCACCGCCGTCGCGGCCGCACTCGAGCGCCTGGGCGCCGGAGCCCGGACCGCATCGGGGCCTTCGTGGAGGAGGGGCTGCGCCTGGAGTCGCCGTTCCGGGGCCACTACCGGGTGGTGCGCCGGGCCGCGCGCCCCGGAGACGCGCGGCTGGAGCCCGGGCAGCGGCTGCTGCTGCTCTGGGCCGCCGCCAACCGGAACCCCGGGGTCTTCGATCGGCCCGACGCCCTGGAGCCGGATCGAGGGCATCCACGGGGCCACCTGGGCTTCGGGCGCGGGGTCCACTTCTGCGTGGGCGCCGCGCTGGCCCGACCCGAGACCGCGGATCTGCCTCGAGCAGCTCCTGTCCCGGACCCGCGGCTTCGGCCCCGGTCGGCGGCCCGCACGGCACGTGCCGAGCATCCTCGTGCGCCGCCTGGCGCACCTCGATCCGGAGCTCTGGAGCTGGAGCTGGAGCCCGCCTGAGCCGGTCGGGCCGCCGCTCTAGTGCTCGGACGGCTCGTAGGGGAGCAGGGCCAGGTGGCGGGCGCGCTTGACCGCCTCGGCGACCTGACGCTGCTGCTTGGCCGTGTTGCCGGTGATGCGACGCGGCAGGATCTTCCCCTCGGGTGACAGGAAGGTCCGGAGCAGGCTGATGTTCTTGTAGTCGACCGCCAGCCCCGGCTCGGTGGTCAGCCGGGAGACCTTTCGCCGGGAGAAGAAGCGATCGCGCTGGCGCCGGCGCCGGCGGGCGGGCCGCTTGGCGCGGATGCCCTCGGCGGGGGGGGCATCCCCCTCATCTCCGGGCGTGACGGCGCCCGCCTCGGCGGCGCCCTCGTCCTGGAGCGCCTCCGGAGGGGCCTCGGGAGGGGCCTCGGCCGCCGCGGGAGCGGCCTCGGGGCTCTCGGGAGTCTCGGACATGCCTAGTCGTCCTTGCCCTTCTGGGCGTAGCGGCGGCGGAAGCGCTCGATCTTCCCGGCGGTGTCGATCTCGCGCATGGTTCCGGTGAAGAAGGGATGGCTCGCGGACGAGATCTCCACCCGGATCTCGGGGACCTGCTCGCCGTCGAGCTCCCGGGTCTTCTCCGAGGTCAGGGTCGAGCGGGTCACGAACTCGGTGCCCGTGGAGACGTCGACGAAGACCACGGGGTGGTAGTTCGGGTGGGTGTCCTTCTTCATGGGGCGCATTTCATATCGCAGCCGACTTGCGAATGCAATCGGCACCTCTATACTGCCGCATCCCATTTTCTGCCGGATCTGCCGGCGTTTGCGAGGTTGCACGCGGTGGCAAAGACGAGCCAGGTATACCGGGACCGGAAGCGTCTGCGGCTGATCCGGCGGCAGGCCGAGCGCCGCGCCGAGCTGCGGCAGGTGATCCGCGACGCCGGAGTCTCGCTCGACGACAAGCGCATCGCGCAGGCCAAGCTCGAGAAGCTGCCTCGCAACGGCTCTCCGGCCCGGCGCACGAATCGCTGCCAGCTCACGGGGCGCTCACGCGGCGTCTACCGCAAGTTCAGGCTGTCGCGGATCATGCTCCGGCAGCTCGCGCACGAGGGGAAGATCCCCGGGATGACCAAGTCGAGCTGGTGATCCGGCGGCGCCCTCGCGGGCGCCCCAGCGTCACCGCGTAGACGTCACACGACCAGGGGGGCAGCGGTGGCGGCCAGGTCCTCGCGCAAGAAGACGACGGCGAAGAAGCCGGCCCGCAAGAAGGGGGCGGCCAAGAAGACCGTCGCGAAGAAGACGACCGCGAAGAAGGCCGCGCCCCGGAAGGCCGCCGCGAAGAAGGCCCCGCCGAAGAAGGCCGCGCCCAAGAAGGCGGCCGCCAAGAAGTCCACCGCGAAGGCCGCGCCCAAGAAGCCCGCCGCGAAGAAGGCCGCGCCCAAGAAGGCCACGGCGAAGAAGACGACCGCGAAGAAGGCTGCGTCCAAGAAGGTCACCGCGAAGAAGGCCGCGCCGAAGAAGCAGAGCGCGGCCGAGGCGAGGGCCGCCGAGACCCGGGCCGGGCCCGCCGAGGTCGAGGAGCCCGAGGAGATCGAGGCACCTCCCAAGCCGAAGCCGCGCATCGTGGGCCCGCACGCGCATCCCGACTCGGGGCTGACCAAGGCGCAGTTCCGCAAGCTGCACGAGCTGCTGCTCAAGGAGCGCGCCGCCGTGGTGAGCGAGATCCGCAAGAGCGTCGCCGGCGCCGTCGAGGACGCGAGCCCGTTCTCGGAGAGCATCGATCAGGCCCAGCACGAGACCGAGCAGAACTTCCGGCTGCGGCTGGCCGACAAGCAGCGCAAGCTGCTCAACGAGATCCAGGCCGCCCTCGAGAAGATGGACGAGGGCGAGTACGGCGTGTGCGAGGGCACCGAGGACCCGATCGGATTTCCGCGCCTCGAGGTGCGCCCCTGGGCGCGCTACAGCGTCGAGTACAAGGAGATGAAGGACCGCCGCGGCCTCTGAGGGCGGCGATCCGGCCGCCTCGGGTCATGCAGCCAGAGCACGTTCCCCTCGACCCCGAGTCCGTGCTCGCGGAGGCGCGTGAGCTCGGCGGCCTCGACGACCTGGGCGACGCCTCGTTCCTGGAGCCGATGCGGCGCCTGCTGCACGCGCTCGACACCGAGGCCGGCCTGCACGCCCTCGGCCGCGCCACGCAGCGCGCGCGCGTCGTGAACATCCTGGTGAATCGCGCGCGCATCGAGGACGACTACCGGCGCCAGCCCGGGATCGAGGAAGAGCGGATCCAGGCGCCGGTGGTGGTCGTCGGCCTGCCGCGCACGGGCACGACCATGCTCCAGCGAGTGCTCGCCGAGGACCCGGAGGTCGATGCGGTCCGCTGGTACGAGTGCCGCAACCCGGCGCCGTTCCCCGGCTGGGACTGGAGGACGCGCGACCCGCGGATCGCCGACGCCGAGGAGGAGGTACGCGCCACGCTCGAGGCCGTGCCCGAGCTCGCGGCCATTCACCCGTTCGACCCGACGGGTCCCGACGAGGAGATCATGCTCCTCGAGCACTCCTTCTACAGCCGCACGGCAGAGTCGTACGCCGACGTGCCCGGCTTTCGCACCTGGCTGGCCGCGCAGGACCAGGCGCCCGGCTACGCCTACCTGACGCGGGTGCTGCGCCACATCCAGTGGCAGCACCGCCGCCTGGGCCGCGCGCGCGAGCGCTGGGTGCTCAAGGCGCCGCATCACCTGGGCAACATGGAGCTGCTCTTCGAGCAGTTCCCGGACGCGCGCGTGATCCAGACGCACCGGGATCCGATGCAGTCGATCCCGTCGATTGCCAGCATGGTCTACTACCTGTGGCGCCTCGGCAGCGACCACGCGGACCCGGTGTCGGCGGGGCAGCAGTGGAGCGAGAACTGGGCGCGCGATCTCCGCGCCTGCATGGCGTTCCGCGACGGGTCCGGCCTCGGGGATCGCTTCCTCGACGTGAGGTACCTCGACACGGTCCGGGATCCGGTCGGCGTCGCGCGCCGGATCAACGACTGGCTGGGGCGCGAGCTACCGCCGCTGGCCGAGGACAAGATGCGCGCGTGGATCGAGGACAACGCGCGGGAGAAGCGCGCGGTCCACGACTACACGCTGCAGCAGTTCGGGCTCACCGAGGCCGGGATCGAGCGCGACTTCCGCGAGTACCGCGAGCGCTTCGTGCTCGACCGCTGACTCAGAACAGCGTGTCGCGGAGCGCGCCCGCGACGAACTCGCGCACGTCGCGCTCGAACAGGCAGGAGACGTGGCTCCCGCGGCTCCAGAGGATGCGCGGACGGTCCCAGTGGCGCCAGAGCTCGCGCACCTGCGCCGCGGGAACCAGGCGATCTCCGGTCGCTCCGTACACGAAGCGCCGCGAGTGCTCCAGGCGCGGCGCGAACGCCAGCGGCGAGACCACGCGCTCGACCGCCCGCTGCACCTCCCAGTCATGGCCGACCGACTCGGCGAGCGCCAGCTCGAGCGGGCCCGCGAAGCGGCGCGTGGTGGTGTGCACGAAGTCGCTGGGCGGCACCCCGGCGATCGCACACGCCAGCCCGTCCTCGAGGCCGGCCAGCACGCCGACGGTGTAGCCGCCCAGGGACATTCCGCTGACGCCGACCGCAGGGGCGTCCTGCCGCGCGCGCAGCCAGCCGATCAGCCGCCGCAGCTCCCAGATCGCCTGGCCCTCCGCGTGCAGCAGGTGCGCCGGCGAGTTCATGAACTGCTCTCCGGAGCGCCGCCCGGGCGCGCGGGCCGCGTGCACCGGGAGCACGTAGAGCGCGACGTTGATGCCGAGGTTCTCGCGCAGCCAGGCTGCGCGGAACGCGACCGCGTCGGCCTCGGCCGAGCCCATGCCGAAGCCGTGCACGTTCACCAGCCAGGGCCGCGGCGTTCCGGGGTCGCGGAACACGTGCGCGATCGCCGTGCGGTTGGCCTCGAAGCTCATCCATTCCGCGGCGACCGGGAGCTCCGGATCGGGCTCGTAGTCGCTGACGAAGCGCAGCTGCTCGTACGACGTGCCGCGCGCCCGTGCGGGCACCAGCTCGGCATCGACCAGCGGCGTCGGCGCTCGATGGAAGTCCTCGGGCTTCTCCAGCCAGCCGCGCCGCGCGAAGAGCTCGTGACAGCGGCCCAGCTCCTCGGCGTTCGCACGGACGGCTACGCGATCCGGCGCGCGGTAGCTGAACGTCATCACCCCGAGCAGGGCGTCGTCGGCCGCGACCTTCGCCGCGTATACGGGCCCCGGGGGCGGTGCGGGAACCTCGTCGAGCTCCGGCTCGAGGCGCAGCGCCGCCCAGCCCGTGGCCAGCAGGCAGCCGGCCGACGCCAGCAGCAGCTGCAGGCCGGCGAGCGGACCTGCCACGAGCAGCAGGGGCAGCGAGAGCAGGCCGCCGAGCACGCTGCCCAGCGCGGCGAGCTGGAAGCTGCGCGCATCGGGTGCCAGCAGCAGCCGCACCCCCGCACCGAGCATCAGGGCTCCGGGTACCGCACAGAGCAGCAGCGCGGCGATGCCCGCGGCCGCACCGATCCCGAGCCACAGGGCGCCCGAGACGGCGATCAGCCAGACCGAGACCAGCCCCGTACCGCGCATGGCCGGACCGTAGCACGCGGCGGATCTCCCGGGAGTATGCTGGAGGCCGGGAATCGCCCCGCCCCCCCACGATGCCGCCCTTCTCCCACCTGACGCACGAGATCGATCGCAGCCCGGCCGGGCCCGAGGTGGCGGCCTTCTTCGATCTCGACGGCACGCTGATCGCCGGGTTCTCGGTGATCGCCCTGCTCCGCGACCGCCTGCTGCACGGGGCGCTCTCGGCGCGCGACCTGACGCGCAGCGCACGCACGGCGATCGCCTTCTACCGCGGCCGGGCCGCCTTCTCGGCCCTGCTCGCCACCATGGCGCGCACGCTGGCCGGGACCGAGTGCGGCGAGATGGAGGAGGCCGCCCAGGCGCTCTTCGACGAGGAGCTCGCGGGCACCGTGTATCCCGAGGCGCGGCACATCATCGAGGCCCACCGGCGGCGCGGCCACACCCTGGCGATCGCATCGGCGGCCACCGGCGTCCAGGTGGCCCCGATCGCGCGCGACCTCGGGATCCCGCACGTGCTGGCTTCGCGCCTCGAGGTCGCCGACGGGCAGTTCACCGGGCGTGTGGACGGACCGGTGGGCTGGGGGCCGGGCAAGGCCGAGGCCGCGCGCCGCTTCGCCGCGGAGCGGGGCATCAAGCTCGACCGCAGCTACTTCTACAGCGACGGCGGCGAGGATCTGCCGCTGCTCCAGGAAGTCGGACACCCCCGTCCGACGAACCCCGACCGACAGCTCGCGCGCGTCGCGCGCAGCCGCAGCTGGCCGATCCTGCGCTTCGAGAGCCGCCCGCGCCCCGACCTGCAGGACGCCCTGCGCACGCTGCTGCTGGTCTCGGGCATCCCCACCATGCTGCTCTACGCGCTGCCGCTGCAGCTGATCCTGCGCGATCGCGAGCGGCTGCTCGACCTGATCTCCCGCGGCTGGGGACAGCTGGGCAGCGCGATAGCCCGCGTGGAGCTCGACGTCGAGGGTGGCCGGTACCTCGCCGCGCCGCGTCCCGCCATCTTCGTCTACAACCACCAGAGCCCGATCGACCTGATGCTGATCGCCCGCCTGGTCGAGCGCGAGTTCGCCGTCCTCGTGCACGGCCCCGAGCACCGCCTCGGCGTGTTCCGGCGCCTGGCGGAGAGCGCGCAGACGGTCTTCCTCGACGGCAGCGCCGGCGGCCGCGAGAGTGCGCTGCGCACGTTGGAGCGGGGCCGCTCGCTGGTCGTGGCGCCGGAGATCGGCGCCGGGCCGCGCCCGAGACTGGGGCCGTTCTCGGCGCGCCCGTTCGAGCTGGCCATGGAAGCCCGCGTGCCGGTGATCCCGATCGTGTTCGCGAACGCGCGCGACGCCCTGCCGCCCAACGCCCTGTTCGTGCGGCGCGGCACCGTCCGCGTGCGCGTGCACCCGCCCGTATCCACCGTCGACTGGCAGCCCGGCGCCCCCCTCGACGCGGCGATCGCGGAGATCCGCGAGCTCTTCGCGCGCGAGCTGCGCGAGGCCTCGGGCGAGGACCTGGGCCCCGGCCCCGACCAGGCTAGCCGGAGCTGCGCGCCAGGCGGGCCTGCTCGGTGAACGTCTGGCCCACGCCACCGGCGAGCTTCGACAGATCGGGCAGCGTCGCGGCGTCGCCGACCAGCGCCGCGTGCAGGCGACCCGCGTAGGCGCAGACGGCGAACGAGAGGCCGACGCTGTCGACGATCGGCAGCAGCGGGTGAATCGCCTCGATGGAGCGACCGCAGAGGGTGCGCGCCTCGCGCGGTCCCGAGAGCGTGGTCGCCAGCACATTGGCCACGCGCCCCGTGCGCAGCCGGCGGAGCAGCCCCGCCAGCAGCGCCGGGGGCAGCCAGTCGGCGACCTGGAGCAGCCCGCTCACCCCGCGCCAGGCCGCCTCGGAGCTCATCCGGTCGAGGATCGCGCGCGTCGCGCCCACGCGGGCGTCGGCGTCGGGTGCGCGCAGCGGCAGGCGCACCCGCATCGCCGAGCTGCGGCTGCGGGACGGGCCAGGCTCCGCGGCGGTCACGGTCAGCGGCACCAGTGCCATGGCCTCGAGCGCGGGCAGCGCGCCGCCCCGCCCGGTCAGGTACGACTGCAGACCACCCGCCAGCCCGGCGAGGGCCACCTCGGGGAGCCCGCCGCGCCCCAGCAGGACCTCGACGTCGGCCGCCTCGACGTCGAGCAGGCAGACCTGGCGGCGCGGGCCGACGGGCACGTTCCAGGGGAGCGCCGGCACCTCGTCGGCCCGCGCCTTCTGGACCGACTCGACCAGCGCATCGAGACGGCCGCGTGCCGTGGGCGCCGGCCGCGCGCGCCAGGCGGCCGACGCGGTCGAGCGCGCCCGGCGCAGCGCATCGGCGGCCCGGGCGACGGCGGTCGGACCCGGGCGCGGGGGCGGCAGCGGCGCGTCCAGATCGCGATCGCCGGCGCGATCGAGCAGGGCCTGGAGCATGCGCAGCCCGGTGATGCCGCTGACCATGCAGGCGTGGGCCTCGAACAGCACCGCACCGCGACCTCCGTGCAGGCCGTCGATCACGTGGACCTGCCACAGGGGTCGGTGAGGCGGCAGCGGCTGCGCGATGATCTGGGCCACCACCGCGTCCAGCTCTGCCGGACCACCGGGGGCGGGCAAGCCCCAGCGGAAGACGTGCTCGTCGAGGCGGAAGTCGAAGGCGTCCTCCCAGTACGGACCGGTGAGCCCGATCCAGCCGCTCGCGGGCCGCTGCGCCAGCCGGCGCAGCCCCCGGAGGCGCCCGCGCAGGCGCCGCTCGAGCTCGGGAGGCTCGAGCGGGCGCTCCAGCGTGAGCAGCGCACCCACGTTCAGCGGCGCGTGGGGCCGCTCCAGGTGGAGCAGCGCCGCATCGATGGTCGACAGAGAGCTGGTGGGGGTCGCCACGTGGCGCCACGTCTATCCGATCGTGCTGGCGGAATCCAGGCGCACGCGCGAGCGGCCCACCGCCGGCGCGGGGATTGCCGGTGCGGCCCGAGCGGCGTATACGGGAGCGACCCGTGGACGCGCAGCGCTTCATCGACGAGTTCCGGCCCTTCCGACGCGGCGAGCTCGGCCTGGCGCGGAAGCGCGTCAGCGATCCGGGGTTCCTGCCCGGGCCTCAGCTCGATGCCCTGCGCTACGCGCTGCGCCTGGCCCAGCTCTCGGCGCTGGGCCCGGGCGGCAGGAGCTGCGTCGAGGCGCTCGCCGGCTACCGGCTCGACCTGCTGCAGCTGCTCGCCCCGGTGCTGCCCACGGATCCCGACGAGATCGATGCCGCCGCCCTGGCGGTCCGGGTCCCGGCCGCGGTGCGCCTGGTCGAGACCGCGCGCCGGCGCGTGCTCGAGACACCGCTGGTCGACGCGGACACCCTCGAGCGCGACGTGACGCACAAGCCCCTGGTGCTGCTGCTCGGCGGCGCCGCCGGCTGCGGCTACGTGTACCTGGGCGCACTGCAGCGGCTGGCCGAGCTGGCCCTGCTGCCGAGCTACATCGTCGGCTGCAGCATCGGCGCGATCCTCGCGGTGCTGCGCGCGCGCACGGCCGATTTCTCGCTGGCCGAGGTCTACGCCGAGCTGCGCGCGCTGCGGCGCAGCAGCGTCCTGCAGCGTCGCCCGCCGCCGCCGCGCTACACGCTGCCCGGACCCCTGCAGCTCAACCTGCGCGACGCCCTGGGCCACCTGTTCCGCGGCACCGGGGGGGATCTGCTGCGCCTCGACGAGCTGGCCATCCCGGTGGATGTGCTGGTCACCGGCGTCGGGCGCGGCGCGCGCGGCTCGGGACCGGCCCAGCCCGCGGAGACGACCGACCCCGAGCGCCGTCACTCGCTCACGCGCCTGCCCCTGAAGCTCGCGGGCCGCGCTCTCGAGGAGCTGACGGCCCTGGCGATGAGCCGGCGCCTGGTCACGCCGCTCTTCCTGGGTGCCGACGCGAACACCGCCGGTCTGCCCGCCCTCGACGCTGCGGGGTTCAGCGCCTGCATCCCGCAGCTGATCCACTACGAGCCGCCGGCCGATGCCACGGACACGGCGCGCATCGTGGAGGAGCTGTTCGAGCGCCACGATCTCGAGGCGCTCGCCGACGGGGTGGTCAGCACCACGACGCCGGCACGCATGACCTGGGAGGCGATCGAGGGCGGCCGTCTGGGCTCGCGCAGCTGCGCGATCCTGGCACTGAATGCCATGCAGGCCGGGCGCGGGCCGACGCGGCTGCTGCTGGCGCCGCTCCAGCACGCCTTCGCCTCGCGGGCGCAGCTGGACAAGCCCTTCTGGGACCTCGGCGTCTCGTTCCGGCACGGCGCGTCGCTGATCGACCTGCTCCCGAGCGAGAGCACCCTGCGGCGCGCCACGCGCACGGGTCGCCGGGAGTTCGAGCCGACCGCGGTGCTGCTCGGAGCACTGCTCGCCCCGCTGCCCGACTGGCCGGAAATCCGCGCCCGGGCGTCGATGGGTACTTGACACCGGGACCACTGCAGTCGTACACGGGGGGTGCTCGTGCCTGATTACACCTTCGAGCGACTGTCCGCAGCGGATCACCGCTTCCTGCTCCTCGAGCAGCCGGACACCCCGATGCAGGTGACGGGGGTGACGATCTACCAGGCGGGCCCGCTCCAGAACGCGGCCGGCGGCGTCGACATCGGCGCGATCAAGCGGCGCATCGCGCAGCTGCTGCCACGACTGCCGCGCTACCGGCAGCGCATCCGCTGGGTACCGGTCGAGCGCCAGCCCGTGTGGGTGGACGACGCGCACTTCAACCTCGACTACCACGTGCGCCACACCAGCCTGCCGCTGCCGGGGAGCCTCGAGGAGCTCAAGCGCAAGGCGGCGCGCATCATGGTGCAGCCGCTCGACCGCTCGAAGCCGCTCTGGGAAGCCTGGGTGGTCGAGGGCCTCGAGGGAGATCGCTTCGCGGTCGTGCACAAGATCCATCACGCCCTGGCCAGCGGCGAGCGCGGCGGGGACCTGATCCAGATGCTCACCGCGCCCGATCCGGGCGAGGAGCTCGAGGACCCGCGCCCGTTCCTGCCGCGGCCCGAGCCCGGTCGCATGGAGCTGCTGCGCTCGGAGTGGAGGCGGCGGCTCAGCCTGCCCACTCAGGTGCGCGACGCCGTGCGCTGGCTGCGCGACCAGCCCGGGGGACTCCGCGGCGAGCTCTCCGAGCGGGCGCGCGCCGTCGCCGAGCTGCTCGGCGTCGGCTCGGAGGACCTGACCGCGACCCCGATCAACGGCGACGTCGGTCCCCACCGCCGCTTCGACTGGCTCGAGACCGATCTCGAGCACGTCAAGGCGGTGCGACGCGCGCTCGGCTGCAGCGTCAACGACGTGATCCTCGCGACGGTGGCCGGGGCCGTGCGCGCCTTCTTCCTGTACCGGCACACCAGCCCGGAGTCGGTCGACTTCCGCGTCTCGGCGCCCGTCAGCCTGCAGGACGTCGACGAGGAGCTGCCGACCGGAGGCCGGATCTCGCCCTGGATCCTGCCCCTGCCGATCGGCGAGGACAGCCCACTCGAGCGCCTCGACGCGATCAGCGCGGCCACCACGCGCCTGCGGGAGAGCCGGCAGCCGCTCGGTGCCGAGGTGCTCTCGGCCGCGGTCGAGTGGACGCCGTCGCTGCTGCTCTCGCTCGCGGGCCGCGCGCTGGCGCGTCCCATGCCGGTCAACCTGGTGGTGACCAACGTTCCCGGCCCGCAGCAGCCGGTGTACCTGCTGGGCTGCGAGATGCTCGCGGGCTACGGCGCCGCCCCGCTGATGGCCCACACGGGCCTGGGCATCTCGGTCACCAGCTACAACGGGCGGCTCTTCTGGGGCTTCAACGCCGATCGAGACCTGCTGCCCGACCTGGCGAGATTCACCGCTGCAACCGCCGCGGCGTTCGAGGAGCTCGCCCGCGCGGCCGGCGTCGAGCTCAAGGAGCGGCCACCCGCCGCGTTCGAGGTCCGCTGAGACATGCCGAGGTACGCCTACGACCGGCTGACCGCGCAGGACACCTCGTTCCTGGTCTTCGAGAACTCGAACTCGTTCACCCACGGCGCGGGCACGGCGATCTTCGAGGCCGGAGCCCTGGCGACCCCGGGCGGCGGGATCGACATCGACAGGGTCCGGCGCTCACTCGAGTCCATGCTGCACCAGGTCCCGCGCTTCCGGCAGAAGCTCGACTGGATCCCCGTCGAGCGCCACCCGGTCTGGGTGGACGACCCGGCCTTCGACCTGGACTACCACCTGCGCCACATCCGGCTGCCGGCGCCCGGAACGCTCGCGGAGCTCAAGGCGACCTCGGCGCGGATCCTCGCCAACCGCATGGACCGCGCCCGCCCGCTCTGGGAGTTCTGGGTGGTCGAGGGCCTCGAGAACGGCGGCTTCGCGCTGATCCAGAAGATCCACCACTGCATGATCGACGGCGCCTCGGGCGTCGACCTGCTGCAGCTGATGATGTCGCCCGATCCCGAGGCCAAGCCACTGGAGCCCACGCCCTGGGTGCCGCGGCCGGCCCCCACGCAGCGCCAGCTCGCCCTCGATGCGCTGCGTTACCGCCTGCGCATGCCCCTCGACGTGCTGCGCAGCGCGCGCGAGGCCGGCAGCGTGCGCGACCTCGGCCGCGACCTGCGCACGCGCCTGAGCGCCACCGCGAAGCTGGCGCGCTCGATGACGCAGTCGGCAGCCGCCACCCCGCTCAACGAGCGGATCGGACCGCACCGCCGCGTGGACTGGCTGTGCATGTCGCTCGACGACGTCAAGCAGGTGAGGCGAGCGCTGGGCGGCACGATCAACGACGTGGTGCTCTGCAGCGTCGCCGGGGCGGTGCGGCGCTTCCTGCAGCTGCGCGGCGTGGACACCGAGGCCCTCGACTTCCGGGTCGCGGCGCCGGTCAGCGTCCGCTCCGAGGACGAGCGCGGCACCATGGGCAACCGGGTCTCGCAGTGGATCGTGGACATCCCGGTCGGCGAGCCCGATCCGCTCGAGCGCCTGCGCGTGATCCAGGAGCAGACCAGCGAGCTGAAGTCATCGGGCCAGGCGGTCGGCGCCGACGTGCTCTTCCAGGTCGCCGAGTGGACCGGCACGCGCCTGCTGTCCCTGGCCGCGCAGCTGGCGTCGTCGGGAAACCCCTTCAACCTCATGGTCACGAACATCCCGGGCCCGCAGATCCCGCTGTACCTCTGCGGGGCGCGCCTGCTCGAGATGTACGGCTACGTGCCGCTGGTGGACACCACGGCGCTGGGCATCGCGCTGTTCAGCTACGACGGGCGCCTGTGCTGGGGCTTCAACGCCGACTACGAGCTGCTGCCCGACCTGGCCGACTTCGTCAGCGGCATCGAGCGCGCCTTCGCCGAGCTGCAGCGGCTCGCCGCGAGCACGGGCCCGGCCTGAGGCGCGCGCTCAGAGCACGCCGGTCGCGCAGGCCAGATCCCGGAAGCTCTGGCCGATCGCGTCGGTGAGCTTGTCCAGATCGGGGACCCGCTGCGCGTCGGCATGCAGGCCCACGTGCAGGAACCCGGCGTAGGAGAAAAGCGCCGCACCCAGGCCGATGCGGCCCGCGATCGGCACCACCGGGTAGATCTCGAGCAGCTCGCGCCCGCACAGGCGCTGCGTGCTTTCCGGGCCGCGGACGTTGGTGGCGATCAGGTTCGCCAGGCGGCCGACGCTCACGCGCCGCGCGATGCGCCCCAGCAGCGGGCTCGGCAGCAGGTCGAGGGCCTGGAGCAGGCCGTCCACGCCCGACCACGCGGCCTCGGTCTTGAGGCGATGCGTGAGCTCGCAGGTGAGGGTCAGGCGCTCCGCCTCGCTGCGCGCGCCGAGCACCAGCGGCACGAAGATCGCCGACAGTCGATTGCCGAGGCGAGCGGCCTCCTCGCTGCTGCGCAGGCTCACCGGGACCATCGCGACCAGACGCTCCTCGCGCTGACCGAGGCCGGTCAGGAAGCGCGCCAGCCCGCCGCCCAGGACCGACAGGGCCACGTCGTTCAGCGTCGCCCCGCTGACCCGGCGCACCTGCTGCAGCGCATCGAGCGGCAGCCGCGTCACGCTCAGGCGCCGGCTCTCGCCCACGGGCGAGTTCCAGGGCAGCTGCGGCACGCCGTCGAGCGCCCAGCGCGCCAGCGAGCGCAGGCCCGCCGCCGACTGGCCCAGCCGCGCGCGGACGGTGGCCGCGTCGCGCGCGCTCGCGGCCAGCTCCCGCGCCTGCTGCTGGCGCCGCGCCAGCTCGTCGACGACCGCGGCGGCCATGCGCGCGGGCGCGCCGGGCGCCCGCACCGGGCGTGTCCGAACAGCGGGCTCGCCGGCGGCGTCCTCGTCGTCCACCAGGCGTTCGAAGAGGCGCACGCCCGCGAGGCCGTCGACCATGCAGTGGTGCACCTTGTGCAGCAGCGCACAGCGTCCCCCCTCGAGACCGTCGATCAGGTCCATCTCCCAGGCGGGCCGGCTCAGGTCGATCGGCTCGGCGAGTCGCCGCGCGGCGATGGCCAGCAGCTCGCCCTGCGTTCCCCGCCCGCCGAGATCCCAGCAGTGCAGGTGCGCGCGCGGGTCGAAGTCGGGCGCGTCTTCCCAGCCGGGCAGCGCCAGGTGCAGCGGCGCCTCGCGGACCACCTGTCCGTAGCGCGGGGCGCGGTCGACCCGGCTCGCGATGCGCCCCGCCAGCGCGTCGAGGTCCAGCGAGCCGTCGAGGATCGCCAGGCCCGCCAGGTGCAGCGGGGCCCCGGGCCGCTCGAGGTAGTAGAAGCCCGCGTCGGCCAGGGACATGCGGCGGCCGTGTGCCAGCGCCTCGGTCATGCGATCTCCCCGCGCTCAGCATAGACGCTGAGACCGCACGACCCAAGCGCCCGATCCGCCGCGCCGCACGGGTGTGTGCGCGGCGCGGCGAGGAACCGCCGCGCTCAGGCCGCGCCGTGGTGCGCACGGAAGGCGCGCGCCGCCTCGCTTCCCATGTAGAAGGAGAGCAGCCGGGGCTCCGTCGCCAGCAGATCGACCGCCACCAGCCCGTCGAGGACCTCGGAGAAGTCAGGGTCGACGTTGAAGGCCAGGAAGCGACCTCCCAGGCGCAGGTACTCCCGCACCAGGGTGGGCAGCGCCTTGCCGTCGTGCTCGATCTCGGCGACGGCGCGCGCCAGCGCCTCGGGGTCGGAGAGCCCGTCGCAGAGATCCTCGGGAACCGGGGGTCCCTCGAACGGGTTCCGCGGCCGCACCTCTGTCGCCAGGTCCGGATGTCCGTGGTAGCGGGCGAGCACCGCGCTGATCACCGCCCGCGACATCGCGGAGTACCGCGCCGGAATGCTGACCGGCCCGAAGAGGATGCGGCACTCCGGCTGCGCGGCCACCAGCTGCCCGAGGCCCTTCCAGAGCGCCATCAGTGCGGTGGACGAGCGCTGGTACTCGGGGCGCACGAACGAGCGTCCGAGCTCGAGCGCGGGCCCCAGACGCGCCAGGAACGCGGCGTCGTACTCGAACAGCGTCGAGGTGTAGAGCGCGCCCACGCCGCCGGCCGCCTGCAGGCGAGCCGTGTCGCCGACGCGGTACGCACCCACCACCTCGCCCCGCTCCGGGCTCCAGGCAAACAGGTGGCGGTAGCTCCGGTCGAAGCGGTCGAGATCCAGCTCGCGGCCCGTGCCCTCGCCCGCCGCGCGGAAGGTGATCTCGCGCAGCCGGCCGATCTCCTGGAGCAACGACGGGATCTGCGCGGCGTCGGCCACCAGCACGCGCAGGTCGCGGCGCTCCACGAGCACCTGACCGCGCGGGAGGGCCGCCACCTCGGCGGCCAGCGCGGCCGGGTGGATGGCCGGTCGCACTGGCTCCGGCGTTCGCGCACGCGTCGGTCTGGATCGCATCGCCGCCCCCGGCCCTGAAGGTCCCTTACAGAATGGCGGTTCGGGGCCGGATCCGGCAAGAACCCGTGACGCTCGCCACCGGGAGAGCCGGCGGCGGCTGGAGTATCATCGCCGCAGCTCGAGGCGGAGGGCGCGGTGGCGGTCAAGGCAGTTTCTCATGTGGCGATCGGGGTCTCCGACATGGAGCGCTCGCTGCGCTTCTACCGGGACGTGATCGGCCTGCGGGTGCGCGCCGACCAGGAAGAGGAGATGCCGGCCATGGGTGGCGCGGGCCCGATGAAGCGCCGCGGCGTCTACCTGTGCTGGAGCGAGGGACCTGACGAGTCGTTCATCGTGCTCGACCAGCAGCACGCGCCGTTCGGCGAGCCGGCGCGCCTGTTCCAGCGCGCCATCCACCACTTCGGCTTCTGGGTGGACGACGTCGCGGCGATCGCCGAGCGGGCGCGCGCCGGCGGCTTCGAGGTCGTGGTCCAGCCGTCCGAGGGGGACAGCTGGACCTACGGCGAGCCAGCGGGCCGCCGGATCCGCAGCAGCTTCCTGCGCGATCCCGACGGGAACAACGTGCAGGTGGATCAGCGCCTCTGAGCGCTCTGCTCCCGTGCGGCTCGACGAGATTCCCGCCCGTGCCGCGCGCGAGTCCCCCGACGCGCCCGCGCTGATCTCCGGCGCGCAGCGGCTCTCGTTCTCCGCGCTCGAGCAGCGCGTCGCGTGCGCGGCGGGAGCGCTCGCGCGGCGAACCCGGCCCGGAGACCGGGTGGCGCTGCTGGCCGAGAACCGGCCCGAGGTCGTCGAGCTCTACTACGCGGCCCCGCGCGCCGGACGGGTGCTCGTGCTGCTGAACTACCGCCTGTCGGGACCCGAGCTGGCGCGGACCGTCGCCGACTCCGGCGCGTCCCTGCTGATCGGCGAGCCGGATCTGCTGGCACGCCTGGCCCCGCACGCGGCGCTCTGCCGCGGCGCCGGCGAGCCCGTCGGACTCGACGACTGGAGCGTCGAGGTCGGGCGGAGCGCGCCCGTCGGACCGGTGCCCGCGGACGAGGACGATCCGGTCTGGCTGATCTACACCAGCGGCACCACCGGGCAGCCCAAGGGCGCGATCCTGACGCACCGCAACCTGGTCACGGGTCTGCTCGCCTCGTCGCTCGGGCGGCCAGTCTTTCCGGCCGACGTCTACCTGTACCCGTTCCCGCTGTGCCACGTCTCCGGTCACAACGTCTGCGTCTTCCACCTGCATCGCAGGCCGGTGGTGCTCCTGCGTCGCTTCGACGTGGACGCCCTGCTGGAGACCGTCGAGCGCGAGCGCGTCACGGCCATGTCGCTGGCGCCGACCATGCTCTCCAGCCTGCTCGACGCCCCCGGTCTGGCGAGCGCCGATCTCTCGAGCCTGCGCTCGATCGGCTACGGCGCGTCGGCGATCGCCGAGCCGGTCCTGCGCGGCGCCATGGAGCGCCTCGGCTGCGAGCTGTCGCAGGGCTACGGGATGACCGAGATGGCGGGCACCGCCGCGTTCCTCGACGCCGCGGCCCACCGGCGGGGGCTGGAGCGCGAGCCGCAGCTGCTGCGCGCGGCCGGCCGGACCGGCCCGCTCATCGAGCTGCGCATCGTCGACGACCACGACCGCGACGTGGCATCCGGCACGGCCGGCGAGATCGTTGCGCGCGGCGACCAGCTCAGCCCCGGCTACTGGAACGCGCCGGAGGCGAGCGCCGAGGCCTGGCGCGGGGGCTGGTTCCACACGGGCGACATCGGTCGGCGCGACGCCGACGGCTGGCTGTACGTGGTCGATCGCAAGAAGGACATCATCGTCAGCGGCGGCGAGAACGTGGCGTCGCGCGAGGTCGAGGACGCGCTGAGCCTGCACCCCGACGTGCGCGAGGTCGCCGTGGTCGGCGTGCCCGATCCACACTGGGGCGAGGCCGTCTGTGCCGTGGTGGCGCTGCGCGACGGCGCGCGGCCCGACGCCGACGCGCTGGTCGCACTCAGCCGCGAGCAGCTGGCGGGCTACAAGAAGCCGCGGCACGTGCTCTTCGTGGATGCCCTGCCGCGCAACGCGGGCGGCAAGGTGCTCAAGCCGCTGCTGCGCGAGCGCGCGGCCGCGGAGCTCGCGAGCGGCCGGAGCTAGGCGGTCCCGGACACCGACACCGGCGGCCTCCGCGTGGCGCGCACATGGCCGTCCAGCGCGAGCAGCGCGGGCGTGATGATCACGTCGCAGAGGAAGGCCGCGGCGATCGCGAACGCCGTGAGCCAGCCGAAGTCCACCACGTTGCTCATCGACGACGCCGTGAAGACGCCAAAGCCGCAGATCAGCACGATCGAGGTGAACAGCAGCGCCGTGCCCGTGGTCTCCAGGGCGCCCGCGATCGCGTCCTCGACGTCGAGGCCGCCGGCGCGCAGGCGCCGGAAGGCGTGGATCAGGTGGATGGTGTCGTCGACCGCGAGCGAGATGGCGATGCAGCCGATCTGCAGCGAGAAGGTGTCGAAGGGCACGGACAGCGCCCCGATCACGCCCAGCGTGAGCACGATCGGCAGGAGGTTGGGAACCATGCTGATCAGGCCGGCGCGGGCCTCGCCGATCATCAGGATCATCAGCGGAGTGATCAGGGCGAAGGCGATCAGGTAGCTGGTCGCCATGCTGTCGACCACCGCGCCCGACGCGCGCGAGATCAGCTGGCGCATTCCCGTGAGCCGCGTCTCGACACCGTCTCCCAGGATCCGCGGCAGCTCGCCCTCGAAGCGGTCGAGCACCTCGCGCCGGCGGTAGGAGTCGGTCCAGGGCGTACGCACCGTGAAGCGCGCCAGCTGCAGCCGGGCGTCGGTGACGTCCTCGAGGTCGTCGGTGCCGCTGTTCTCGAACAGCAGCAGCTCCTGGCGGATCAGCGCGGGATCGTCGGGGATCGCGTAGAGCTCGGGCCGGTTCTCGTTGAGCGCCTGGTGGGTCTCCTTGACCACGTCGACGATCGAGATCGTGCGACCCATCTCGTCACCGGCGGCGTCGTAGGCCTCGGTCAGCCGCGTCAGGGAGTCGAGCCGGCGCAGCAGCTCCGGATCCGCGATGCCGTCGGGCCGCCCGGTGTCCACCACCACCTCGAGCGCAAGCGTGCCGCCCATGCGCTCGTCGATGTACTCGACGCCCTCCCGGTAGGGATCGTCGGGCGGCAGCCAGAGCATCGGGTCGGCCACGGGCTGCAGCCGCGCCGCGCCGATTCCCGCCACGGCGGCCAGCACCACGGCGCCGGCGATCACCGGCCCCGGGTGTCGCGTGGCCCAGCGCCCCGTGGCGACCAGGGTCCCGCTGCGCAGCGGCCGCGCGGCGCCGGAGCGCGGGCGGATCGGCGAGACCGCGAGCAGCGCGGGCAGCAGCAGCAGGACCAGGCCCAGCGAGAGCCCCACGCCGACGGGTGCGAAGACGCCGAAGCTCGAGATCGGGGCCAGCTCGGCGGGCAGGAAGCCCAGCAGGCCCACGACGGTGGTGACGCCCGTCATGGCGATCGGCAGCCCGACCTGGCCGAGCGCCCCGACGACCGCGCCGGCGCGCGACTCGCCCGCGTCCAGGCGCCGGTAGAAGGCCATCAGCAGGTGTACCGCGTAGCCCACGCCGATCGACACCAGCAGCGACGGCAGGATCTGCATCGGGATGGTGATCGGCACGTCGAGCGCGCCCATCAGGCCCAGGGTCGCGGCGCCGGCGAGCAGGATCACCAGCAGGGGCAGCACCACCGCGGACAGCCGGCGCAGCAGCACGTACAGGGCCACCGCGATGACCAGCACGCTGAGCCCCACGAAGCGCGGCATGTCGGTGCCCACGCGGCGGACCAGGACATCGGTGATCACCACGCTGCCCGAGAAGCGCACAGGGAACTCCGGTCCCTGGTAGCGCTCGACGACCTCGTGCACGCGGTCGAGGATCGCCGCCGTCTCCTCGCCGGTGATGTACCCCGGCCGCCCCGACCCGGACGGCCCGGCGTCGAAGCCCGCCAGCGCATCGGACTCCGGGCTGGCCGTGAACACGTCGGTCTCGATGCTCACGGTCACGACCTGGCCATCGGCCGAGATGACCAGATCCCGGTAGAGCGGGTTCGCCAGCACGTAGTCCCGCAGCCGGTCCATCTCGGCGGTGCTGGTGGGCAGCTCGTCGAGCAGATCCTCGACGATCAGCCGCTCGCCCTCGCCGCGGGTGGCCCGGATGTCGACCAGGCTGGTGACCTCGTCGACCTGGTCGATGTCCTCGAGCTCGTGGTGCAGGGCCACCAGCTTGCGCAGGAACTCCAGATCGAAGATCTCGGGCGGCTCGATCGCCAGCACGATGAGCTCGTCGCGGCCGAACTGGTCGCGGAAGTCGTTGTAGTCCAGCAGCGTGGGATCGTCGGCGTGGAAGAACGACTCGAGTCCCATCTCGATGCGCAGGTGGCGCGCCTGCGCCGCGAGACCGAGCCCGAGTGCGCTCAGGAGGACGATCACCGGCCACGGATGGCGGGTCAGCAGGCGCCCGAGCCGCTCGAACGCGGACTCGGCGCGCGCGTGGAGATGGGTGCGGTCCAGCCACACGGCGCGGCGCAAAATAGCACGGTCGACCGCTCCGCCCCGCGCGGAGCCGGGACTCCGCGGCGCAGCCCCGTACTGTGTCAGTTCGCCTCGCGCTCCACCAGCTCGGCGATCGCCTTCCGGCTGATCTTCCACATGGCCGTGCGCGGGATCTCCTCGACGAAGGCGATCTTCTCCGGTGTCTTGAAGCGCGCGAGGTGCGCGCGGCAGTGCTCGCGCAGCGTGTCGGCATCGACGGGGGTGGCGAGCACCACGGCGGCACCGACGCGCTCGCCCATCTCCCGGTCGGGCACGCCCGCGACCGCCGCGTCCTTCACCGCGGGGTGGGCCCGGAGCACGTCCTCGATCTCGCCGGGGCCGAACTTCTCGCCGCCGCGGTTGATCGTGTCGGAGAGCCGGCCGTCCGGGTAGATGTATCCGTCGGTATCCACGCGCACGAGGTCGCCGGTCTGGCGCCAGCCCTTCTGCGCGTTGTACTCGGAGCTCACCCAGAGCTCGCCCGTCTCGCCGGGCGGCACGGGCTCGCCGCTGGACGGATCGCGGATCTCGATCTCGACGCCGGCCATGGGCCGGCCGACCGAGCCGGCGCGCTTCAGCCGGCCGTCGGCGTCGAGCACGTGGTCCTCGGGACCGAAGACCGAGATCGACCCGGTGGTCTCCGTCTGCCCGAAGAGGTTCGCCAGCCCGCAGCTGGCGGGGAAGCGGCGGATCATCTCCTCGACCAGCTCGGGCGGCGAGTAGGCCGCCCCGTAGGTGATCGAGAGCAGCGACGAGAGATCGGTCCGGTCGAAGTCCGGGTGGTCGAGGATGCGGCGGATCATGGTCGGGACCAGGAAGCAGCTGTTCACGCGGTGGCGCTGCACCTGGGCCAGCCACTCGCCGGCGTCGAAGCGCTTCATGATCGCCACGGTGGCGCCACCGACCAGCCCGACCAGCATGCCGACCAGCCCGCCGACGTGGACGCCGGGCGCGCAGGTCAGCGACACCATGGCGGGGCGGTCCGGATCGAAGGCGTCGGCGTACTCCCCGATGCGCGTGACCAGGGCAGCGTGGGTGATGCCCACGGGCTTGGGCAGGCCGGTGGTGCCGCTGGTCAGCAGCACCAGGCCGTCGGCGTCGCCGCCGGGCGCCACCGGGGGCGCGGCTCCCGGCGCCGCCTCGATCACGTCGGCCGCGCGCAGGGCGGGGGCGCCGAGCGCCTGATCCATCCTGGTCGCGTACGCCTCCCCCGCGACGGCCAGCGGCGCACAGCCCGAGAGCTCCATCACGCGCGCGAGCTCGCCCGGCGTGAGCTGCGGGTGCAGGGGAACCCCGGCCGCGCCGATGCGCGCCGCGCCCAGCACCGTGGCCAGAAGCAGCAGTCCGGAGTCGTCGAGCAGCGGCACGCGCGCGCCGGGGCCGACCCCGGCCTTGTGAAGCACGCCGGCAGCGCTCTCGACGGCGCGCCCGAGCTCCGCGTAGCTCGTCTGGCGATCGTCGACGATCAGCGCCGTGCGCTCCGGCACCTGCGTGAGGGGGCGCTCGAGCAGCTCGACCAGGTTCATGGATCCTCCTGCGCGGTACCCGCGACGACGGCGCAGTGTACCTCCCCGACGACCCCCGCCGCGCTTGCGCTGCCGGGCCGTCCGCGGTTTGATGGCACCATGAGCAAGCCTTCCCACGGATTCGGGGTCCAGATCGCATGCGAGGGCATGAGCTGGCCCGAGTGCCTCGACATCGCGCAGGCGGCCGAGCGACTGGGCTACGCGAGCGTCTGGCTGCCGGATCACTACGTGGCCACGCCTGACGGGCTCGTGCCCGACACGCGCACGCCGCTGCTCGACGCCTGGACCGTGATGGGCGCGATCGCCCAGGCGACCGAGCGCATCCGCTTCGGTCCGCTGGTCGCCAGCGACACCTTCCGCCCGCCGGCGGTCCTGGCCAAGATGATCTCGAGCCTGGACCACATCAGCGGGGGTCGCGTCGAGCTCGGCATGGGCGCGGGCTGGTTCGAGCTCGAGCACAGCTCGCTGGACATCCCGTTCCCGCCGCTCGGTCAGCGTATCGCCGCGCTCGAGGAGGCGATCCGGATCGTCAAGGCGCTCTGGACGCAGCCCAGCGTGGACTTCGAGGGGCGCTACCACCGGCTCGAGGGGGCGATCTCCGAGCCCAAGCCCCTGCAGCGCCCCCACCCGCCGATCGTGATCGGAGCCAGCGGGGAGAAGGTGGCGCTGCGCAACACCGCCATTCACGCCGACCACTGGAACACCTACTGCGCGCCGGACCTCTTCGCCCACAAGGCCGCCGTGCTCGACCAGCACTGCGCCGACGTCGGCCGCGATCCGGCGGAGATCCTGCGCTCGCTGATGATCCCCCTGTACCTCGACGAGGACGAGCAGGTGCGCGGCAAGCTCGAGCGCTGGGGCGACAATCGCGAGTGGTTCCTGGTCGGCGACGACGCGGAGATCAGCGACCGCATGGACCGCTTCATCGGCGCCGGTGCGCAGCTGATCATCGTGCAGGTGGATCGAACGGGCCGCTGCGTCGAGACGCTGGAGCGCTTCGCCGAGCGCTACATGTGACGGCCCCCGCTCCACGCGACCGACCGGGCCACGCGACCGTCGCGGGGCAGGCCGCATGACCCCGCTGCCGACGGACCCGCGCGCCCTCGACGCGGCGGCGCGCGCCGCGCTCGGCTCGGAGCTGTACGCGTACGTGGCCGGCGCGGCGGAGGACGAGGCCACGCTGGCGGCGAACGCCGCAGCCTGGACGGCCCTGCGGCTGCGGCCTCGCGTGCTCCGCGACGTCGACGAGATCGACACCCGCACCGACGCCCTGGGCGCCGCACTGGCGGGCCCCATCGGCGTGGCGCCGATGGGCATGCAGCTCTCGGCACACCCGGAGGGCGCGACGGCCACGGTCCGCGGTGCCGCGGCCGCCGGTGCGCTCGCCGTGATCCCGATGTACGGCGCCGGCTCCGCCACGAAGGCGGCGGCCGCCGCTCCCGACGACGCGGTGCTCTGGCTGCAGGTGTACATGCTCGCCGATCGCGAGCGCACGCTGGCGAGCGTGCAGCGCTGCGTGGCGGCGGGCTATCGCGCCGTCGTGCTCACGGTCGACGTGGCGCGCCCGGGCAACCGGCCCGCCGAGGTGCGCCAGCAGGTCATGGAGATCGATCCCGGCACGGGTCGTCCGGTCGATCCGTCGCAGCTGTTCGACCGGGCGCTCACGCCCGACGACGTGGCGCGGATCGCCGAGCGCTGCGGCGTGCCCCTGCTGGTCAAGGGCGTGCTGCGCGGCGACGACGCCGTCGCGTGCATCGACGCCGGTGCGGCCGGCGTGGTCGTGTCGAACCACGGCGGCCGCCAGCTCGACGGCGCGCTGGCCAGTGCCGACGCGCTGGCGGAGATCGTTCCGGCCGTGGCCGGGCGCGGCGCGGTCTGGGTCGACGGCGGCGTGCGCCGCGGCCGCCACGTGCTCTCGGCACTCGCACTGGGAGCCGGCGGTGTGCTCGTGGGCCGACCGGCGTTCTGGGGCCTGGCCCTGGGCGGCGCCGACGGCGTGGCGCAGGTCCTGGGCACGCTGCGCGACGAGCTCGAGCGCGCCATGGCGCTCTGCGGGGTGCGCCGCCTCGACGAGGTCGATCGCGACCTGCTGGCGGCGTCGACTTGAGCACGGGCGAGCCCCTGGTCGTCTGCATCAACCATCCGCCCGACGCGGACGTGAGCTGGCTGCGCGCTCGCCTGGCGGGTCTGGAGCGACCGGTCGAGATCCTGCTCGCGCCGTACAAGGAGAACCTGCGCCTGCGCATCGCGCGGCGCACGCCGCCGGTGCCGCCCGAGCTGCTCGCCACCGCGCCCGGGCCCGACGCCGGCCTGATCGACGCCTGGTCGCGCTGCGAGGCCCTGATGGCGCTCGACGTTCCCCACGACATCGGCGAGCGCGCGCCGCGACTGCGCTGGGTGCAGGGCTTCGGCGCCGGCATCGAGCACCTGGGGGCGGCCGCGCTGCTCGAGCGGGGGATCGAGGTCGCCACGGCCGCCGGCGCCGGCGCCGGCTCGATCGCGGAGTTCGTGATGGGGCGGCTGCTCGAGGTCTGGAAGCAGACCCGCGCGGTCGAGGCCATGCAGCGCGAGCGGCGCTTCACACGGCCGGCCAGCCGCACGCTCGAGGGCGCGACCCTGGGCATCGTCGGCCTGGGCGCGATCGGCTCCGCGGTCGCGCGCCGCGCCGCCGCCTTCGGCATGCGCGTGCTGGCCACGCGGCGCCGCTGGGTGGCCGGGCAGACCGCGCCCGACGTCGACGAGCTGCTCGGCCCCGACGGCCTGCCCCGGCTGCTCGCGGAGAGCGACGCCCTGGTCCTGTGCGCACCCGACACCCCGCAGACACGCGACCTGATCGACGGCGACGCCCTGGCCGCGATGCGCCCCGGCGCGGTGCTGGTCAACGTGGCGCGCGGCACGCTGGTCGACGAGGATGCCCTGGCCGGCGCCCTGGAGACCCGCGCGCTGGGTGCGGCGATCCTCGACGTGACGCGCGTCGAGCCGCTGCCCGCCGACAGCCCGCTCTGGGACGCGCCCGGGCTCTACCTGTCACCGCACTGCGCGGTCGCGCCCGACAGCTACGCGCGGCGCGCGGTCGAGCTCTTCGCGGAGAACGTCGAGCGCTGGGCGCGCGGCGAGCCGCTGCGCAACCGCGTGGAGCCGGACGCGCTCTGAGCGGCTCCTGGCGCCGCACCCGCGCGGCTTGCGCCGGCCGCGGCGGCGGTGGGAGGATGGGTGGCCATCCCGACAGGAGGAGCAGCCATGGGTCGCAACGGCGTCGTCTCTGCCGACTCGCACATGACCGAGCCGATCGACCTGTGGACCGAGCGCATCGATCGCCGCTTCCGCGACCGCGCCCCGCACGTGATCGAGAACCCGGGCGAGGGCCCGCGCTTCCTCTTCGTCGCGGAGGACGCGCCGGCGTTCCCGATCGCCGGCGGCTTCGCCGCGGGCCGCGCGGGCAAGGAGCTGCAGGAGATGATGGGCAAGGGGTACGAGGCGGCGCGGCCCAGCGGCTGGGACCCCGTGGCGCGCATCGAGGACCAGGACCTCGACGGCATCGACGCCGAGGTGCTCTACCCGAGCCTGGGCATGACGCTGTTCTCGATGACCGACGGTGAGCTACAGCGCGCCTGCTTCGACGTGTACAACCGCTGGCTCGCCGAGTTCTGCGGTCACGACCCGAGGCGGCTGTACGGCGTGGGGCTGCTCTCGCTCGAGGACGTGCACGCCGCGGTCGAGGACCTGGAGACGGTCGCCGGGCTCGGCATGCGCGGCCTCATGATCTGGGGCTCCCCACCCCCCGAGCGTCCGTACACGGACCCTTCCTACGACCCGCTCTGGAAGGCCGCCTCGGAGGCGGGGCTGCCCGTGTCGCTGCACATCATCGCCGGCCGCGGCCGCGTGAGCACCTCGGTCACGCAGGTGATCGGACAGGGCGCGCCCGCGCACGCGGGCATCTGGTACATGCAGGTGATCGCCGAGATCCAGGAATCCCTGGCGGCGCTGATCTTCAGCGGGGTGCTCGAGCGCTACCCCGGGCTGCGCATCGTCTCCGCGGAGAACGACGCCGGCTGGCTGCCGCACTTCTGCTACCGGATGGATCACGTGTACGACAAGCACCACGAGATCTGGAAGTACAGTACGCCGCTGCGGCCGAGCGAGTACGTGAAGCGCCAGGTGCACGCGACCTTCCAGGACGACCACACCGGCCCCGCCGCCCACACGCACTTCGGCGCGGATAACTTCATGTGGGCGTCCGACTTCCCTCACTCCGACTCGACGTTCCCGGAGTCGCGCGCCTGGATCGAGCGCAACTTCGCCGGTGTTCCGGCGGACGTGAGGCGCAAGATCGTGCACGACAACGCGGTCGCGCTCTACCGCATGGACGTGGGCTAGGTCCGGCCGGCGCGGACGGAGGCACGCGCGTCCCGGCCCGCTCCCGGCGCCGCTGACGCGTCGGGCACCGGGCGGACATCCCTGGCACCCGCATTACCCCGGCGCGGCGCCGTGGGGCGGAAGCCGCGCCGCGGCGGGGCTACCCTCCGGGGGCCATGCCGGGCAGTCTGGACGCGCCGATCATCGACCGCGAGGAAGCGCGCGCCGCCCTCGCCTACGCCGAGCGCTTCGGAACGCCGGGCCACGACGACCCCGAGCGGGTCTTCATCGCCCAGCACTACGAGCGCTACACCGCGACCGATCAGTCGACCTGGCGCGCGCTCCACGACGCGCAGCGCGACTACCTGGAGGCGCACGCCAGCCGCGTCTACCTGGACGGCGCGCGGGTGATCGGCCTGTCGGGCGAGCGCATTCCCCGGCTCTCGGAGGTCAGCGCGTTCCTCGAGCCCCTGACCGGGTGGCGAAGCCGCCCGGTTCCCGGCTACCTGCCCGCGCACACGTTCTTCGCCTGCCTGGCGCGGCGCCAGTTTCCCACCACGATCGTGATCCGCCCGCCCGACGCCCTGGGCTACCTGCCCGAGCCCGACATCTTCCACGACGTCTTCGGCCACGTGCCGCTGCACGCGGATCCGGTCTTCGCGGACTTCCTCGAGGCCTACGGGCGCGCGGGCCTGGCGGCGACCGATGCCGGCAACACCGAGCAGATGGCACGCCTGTTCTGGTTCACGGTCGAGTTCGGGCTGATCCAGGAGCGCGGTGAGCTGCGGCTGTACGGCTCCGGCCTGATCTCGTCGCCCAGCGAGTCCCGCCACGCGCTGAGCTCCGACGAGGTCGACCGCCGACCCTTCGACCTGGAGGAGGTCTGCGAGACCGCCTTCGAGATCGATCACTACCAGCCGCGCCTGTTCGTACTCGAGGACTTCGCGCAGCTGCGCGACGCCATGCTCGAGTACGTGAAGCGCCGCGCCTGAGGGGGAGTCGTGACGGACGCCTGGCCCAATCCCGCAGGAACCGACGGCTTCGAGTTCGTCGAGTTCGCGGCCCCCGACCCCGCCGCCCTGGGCGCGCTCTTCGAGCGGATGGGGTTCCGGCGCGCGGCCCGCCACCGCTCCAAGGACGTGATCCTCTACCAGCAGGGCGAGATCAACTGCGTGGTCAACGCGGAGCCCGGCAGCTTCGGCCAGTCATTCGCGCGCGTGCACGGCCCCTCGGTCTGCGCCATGGGGCTGCGCGTGCGCGACGCCGGCGCGGCGCTCGAGCGCGTGCGCGAGCTGGGTGCCTGGGTCGTCGAGGGCCACCCGGGGCCGATGGAGCTGAACATCCCCGCGATCAAGGGCGTGGGCGACAGCCTGCTGTACCTGATCGACCGCTACGGCGAGCGGGGCTCGATCTACGAGGTCGACTTCGAGCCGCTGGACGCCGCCGGTCCGGCCGATCCCGCGGGGCTTCGCGACATCGACCACCTGACCCACAACGTGCACCGGGGCCGCATGGTCGAGTGGGTACGCTTCTACGAGCAGCTCTTCGGCTTCCGCGAGATCCGCCACTTCGACATCGAGGGGTCGATGACCGGCCTGCACAGCAAGGCCATGACCAGCCCCTGCGGCAGGATCCGCATCCCGATCAACGAGTCGGCCGACGATCGCTCGCAGGTCGAGGAGTACCTGGCCGCCTACCATGGCGAGGGCATCCAGCACATCGCCCTGTCCACCGGGGACATCTGCGCGACCGTCGAGGCGCTCTCGGCGCGCGGCATCGAGTTCCAGGACACACCCGACGCCTACTACGAGAAGGTCGACGAGCGCGTCGGTGACCACGGGGAGGACCTCGAGCGCCTGCGCGAGCTGCGCATCCTGATCGACGGCGCGCCCGCGCGCGGCGAGGGCACGCTGCTGCAGATCTTCACGAAGCCGGTGATCGGGCCGATCTTCTTCGAGATCATCCAGCGCAAGGGCAACGAGGGCTTCGGCGAGGGCAACTTCCAGGCGCTGTTCGAGTCGATGGAGCTCGACCAGATCCGGCGCGGGGCGCTGGAGCGATGAGGCGACCGATCTCGCTGCCGCGCTCCGAGGGCACGGCGAGCCGGCAGGCGCACGCGGATCTGCCCGAGGGCACCTACGAGCGCGAGCTCGGCCGCGAGGGCTTCTACGGCCCGGCGGCCCACCTCTACCACACGCACCCGCCCACCGCCTGGAGCCGCTTCGAGGGACCGCTGCGCCCCCGCGCCTTCGACCTGTCGCGCGTCGAGGGCCCGCAGACCCTGCCCTGGGACGCGCGGCCGCTGCTGCACAACGCGCAGCTGCGGCTGCGGATCTGGGCGGGCAGCGGCAGCATGGAGCAGCTGGTCCGCAACGCCGACGGCGACGAGCTGATCTTCGTGCACGAGGGCGCAGGCGAGCTCTTCTGCGACTTCGGCCACCTGAGCTTCGAGGCCGGCGACTACCTGGTACTGCCGCGGGGAACGCTCTGGCGCGTCGAGTCGGCCGCGGCGTTCCGCATGCTGCTGATCGAGGCCACGGGAGGCGGCTACGGGCTTCCCGATCGCGGACCGCTCGGCGAGCACGCGGTCTTCGATCCCGCGGTGCTGGAGACCCCGCGCATCGACGACGCCTTTCGCGCCCAGCAGGAGGAGCGCCCCTGGCGGGTCTCGGTGAAGGCACGCCAGCGTCTGTCGACCATCGAGTACCCGTTCAACCCGCTCGATGCGGTGGGCTGGAAGGGGTCTCTCGCGCCCGTGCGACTGAGCTGCCGCGACATCCGCCCGGTCGTCAGCGCGCGCTACCACCTGCCGCCGTCGGTGCACACCACCTTCGTCGCCGAGCGATTCGTCGTCTGCACCTTCTGCCCGCGGCCGCTCGAGAGCGATCCGGGCGCGCTCAACCTGCCGTTCTTCCACTCGAACGCCGACTACGACGAGGTCATCTTCTATCACCGGGGCAAGTTCATGAGCCGCGACGACATCGGCCCGGGAGCGCTGAGCTTCCACCCGTTCGGCTTCAGCCACGGCCCCCAGCCGCGCGCGCTGGCGGCGGCCGCGCGACGCGAGCGCACCGAGACGGACGAGGTGGCCGTCATGCTCGACGCGCGCGACGCCCTCGACGTGGACGACGGCGCGGCCGCGCTCGAGGTCGAGGGCTACGCCCGGTCCTGGAGCGGCGATTGAAGCTGGGCTCGCTGCGCGAGGGTCGCGACGGCCGGCTGGTGGTGGTCTCGTCCGACCTGAGCCGCGCCACCGCCGTCCCCGACGTGGCGCCGACCCTGCAGGCAGCGCTCGACGACTGGGAGGCCTGCGCCCGGCGCCTGCGGGACGTGGCCGCGAAGCTGGAGTCCGGGGCAGACGGGCGGGCCTTCGACCTCGACACGCGGGACCTGGCCGCGCCGCTGCCGCGCGCCTACCAGTGGCTCGACGGGAGCGCCTACCTGCACCACGTGGAGCTCGCGCGCCGCGCGCGGGGGGCCGAGCTGCCCCCGGAGCTTCGCAGCGATCCGCTGATGTACCAGGGCGGCTCCGACGTGCTGCTGGGACCCCGTGACCCGCTGCCCCCGGCTCCCGACTCCGACGGCCTCGACTTCGAGGCCGAGATCGCGGTGATCACCGACGACGTGCCGCGAGGCACCGCTGCCAGCGAGGCCGCGCGCCACGTGGTCCTGCTCACGCTGGTCAACGACGTCTCCCTGCGCGGCCTGATCCCCGCCGAGCTGGCCAAGGGCTTCGGCTTCCTGGTCGGCAAGCCGCCGAGCGCGCTCGCGCCGGTCGCGGTCACGCCCGACGAGCTCGGCGACGCCTGGGACGGCGCACGCGTGCACCTGCCGCTGCGGGTGCAGCGCGGCGCGGAGCTCTTCGGCGCGCCCGAGGCCGGCGAGGACATGCACTTCGGCTTCCCCGAGCTGATCGCGCACGCCGCGCGAACGCGACGGCTGGGCGCGGGCACGCTGATCGGCTCGGGCACGGTATCGAACCGCGACCGGACGCGTGGCTCGGCGTGCATCGTGGAGCGGCGCATGCTCGAGACGCTCGAGCACGGCGCTCCCCGGACGCCCTTCCTGCGCCCCGGCGAGCGCGTGCGCATCGAGATGCTCGATCGCGAGGGGCGCTCCGTATTCGGCGCGATCGAGCAGGAGGTCGCACCCGGCTGAGAAAAAGATCGACCGGCTGAGAGTGCCTTCACAGCCGGTGAGGTCCCCGTCGTCGATCCTCGCGCTCAAGGAGGATTCGATGATGAATCAGCACTCGATTCCCGGAACCCGGCGGCTGGCGGTCAGCGTGCTCGCCGGTCTGATGGCCCTGCCAGCGCTGTGGCCGGCTTCACAGGCGCGTGCCCAGACAGGAGCGCCCGGCCCCCTGCCGTTCGAGTTCCTGAACGGCCGCAGCGACGAGGTCGCGATCGCGATGGCCTCGATCTGGAACGCGCAGTTCGCCGTACCCGCGGACCCCGACGTCGCGGCCGAGGCGCTGCAGGCGCGCGTCGATGCCGAGGCCGTCGTGCGCGGGGGCAGCGACATCGCCGGCGCCCATCTCATGGAGGCGCTGCGCACGCTCTCGGAGAACGACGCAGCAGGACTCGCGTCTCTCGGCCCACTGCTGCGACTGGTCGGCGAGCAGCAGGAGATCCTCTCCCACTTCCAGGTGATCCTGATGCAGGACGCGCCCCCGCCGGGAGCAGCCGTGGGCGGCGCCGAGGCCGCCATCCCCCCGGCACGCCTGTTCCGCTCGACGGCACTGGCCCACGTCGTCCGTACGGCCGACGCCGGCAGCGATCTGGCCTCCGAGCAGCTCCTGGAGCTGCTCGGGAGCCGCGACCCCGCCATCCGCTCGGGAGCGGTCCAGGGCTTCTACCGGACCCGCTCCAGCCGGCGCAGCGCACAGCGCGAGATGCGACGGCACCTCGATCTGGACGAGCAATACCTGCTCTACCGCCACTAGCCCCTCTTCCGCTCGTCCTCGAGCCAGGAGAACGCCATGACCCGCCTACACCAGCGCATCGCACTCGTGACCGCCCTGCTCTGTGCATCGGCACAGCCTGCAGCCGCGGACTTCTGTCCCACTCCGCCGGGGAACGCGTGGCCCACCGGCCCGGCCCAGTACCAGTGCAGCTCCTCGCAGCTGCCCTGCACGCCCGCGACGGCATCGACGGACTGTTCCTCGGGCGAGACCTGCAACCTGAGCATGAACGCCACCTACGATGATGGCCTGACCTCCCAGTGGTGCGGAACGTTCCACTCGCTCTGGAACGGCCTGCACATCGACCCCAGCGACTGGGACGAGGGGCACGGGGCGACGAACAGCGGCAACGGCTGGCACCCCACCTGCTCCCCGAACCACTTCCTCACCCGCCTGTTCAACGCCGGCCACCTCATCCAGGAGGTCACGGACCACGCCATGCCCTACGGCTTCAACCGCTGGCTGGACGATGAGGACGACGACCTCAGCGGCGCAGACATCGACGGCAACAATCGCTTCCGCGGCAACTGGTGGAGCTTCGTCATCAACCACGAGCCCGACGAGTGGGTGCCCGGATGCGGAAACGGTGGCACGCTGGCGACCAACGTGACGGGCATCGACGACTACATCGAGCTCCACAAGGTCAGCGCCTATCGCAACACGGCCCTCGACCGTTCGAGCACGATCGTCCACGAGACCGCCCACGAGGACGTCGGCCACCTCGATGACGAGGACTGCAGCGCCGGCGGCTCCTGCGACGACCGCTTCGGCCGCTACAACGCGCAGACCATGCAGATCGACTACCTGTACGACGCCGCCACGACCTACCAGACACAGCTTCTCGGCAACGCATCCGTCCGCATAGCCACCAACTACGTGGACCCGGACACCGGCGTCCGGATGTGCAAGTACATCCCCTTCTTCAGCGACTACGAGCGCGACAATGCGCTCTCCAAGGCCAACGCGAAGTTCGACAACAACTTCCAGGGCTCGCCGCTCCGGGCGCTGACCAAGTACGACGACGCCGAGGCGGCCGATCTGGCGAAGAACCCGGTCTGGGAATGCGACCTGTGCCAGGTCTCGCAGTGGAGCTTCGATCCGGACCAGTGCGTGCAGACCGCATGCAACGAGCTGCTCGCGTACAGCAACGTCGGGGTCAACAGCGACAACTGGCTGCAGTGCCTGGACTACAACGTCGACGTGATCACGGGCGGCTACTCGCAGGAGGCCATCGCCCAGGCGGCGGCCAGCCACCCCTACCAGGCCTGCCACGTGCCCCAGGAGAATGCCGTGCGCGACTTCTGCGACGCGGAGAAGGCCTCTGCCAATCACGTCAACGACATCGACAGCTGCGGCTGGCTCGAGGGCGTGTACTTCCCGGGCTTCAGCAAGACCATCTGCATCCAGGAGTTCTGCCACGAGCAGTTCGAGGCCGACGGCGGCGTCGGCTGGAGCACGAGCGGCGACCCGTACGGCTGCCTCGACGCCATCTGTGCACCCGACGGCGAGAGCTGCAACGACGACCTGCCCGAGGCGCAGTGCCGGCAGCTCTTCGTCGCAGCGCATGGACATCCCGCCTACTATGCGGCCAGCTGCACGGCCGACGGCTGCCAGCGCGGGCGCGCCCTGTGCCTGGCGGACGCGCTGGCGCAGAATCCCGCCGCCTGGGAGTACCCGCAGCCGGTTCCGCAGCAGTGCGACCTGATCTACGACATCTGCCGGCTGGGCGAGTGGGCCTCCGCACAGGTCTTCATCTCGCTTCAGGATCTCGTGCTCAAGGGGCGGATCATCGGCACCGGGCCCGTCGAGCAGACGATCAACCCGGGCTTCTTCCTGGAGGACATGCTCCTGGAGCTCCAGACCAGGATGTACAGCGGCGCGGGTCCCGATGAGGTGCAGTCGCTGCTGAGCTCGATCTGGATGGAGCCCGAGATGGTCATGGCCATGTTCCAGATGGCACCCGGACGCTTCGTGGCGCTGTTCGGGAACGAGGGCTTCGAGGAGCTGATCGGGCCCGCCATCCACGACGTGGTGCCGCAACCGATCGCGATGTCGGACCTCTCGCCCGAGGGTCAGCAGGCGCTGATGCAGCTCGAGGAGCTGATCGCGAGCACACCCCCCGAGGAGCTGGTGTCGCCCTTCGGGACGCTGCGGTCCCAGCTCGACCAGCTGCCGGACGGCGACGGGGACGGGGTTCCCGATGCCGACGACACCTGCCCGGCCTGGCCCGATCGCGCGCAGCTCGATACCGACCGCAACGGCATCGGCGACGCCTGCGAGTGCGGCGACCAGAACCTCGACGGGACCGTCGACGTGCGGGACGTGCTGGCGATCAACGGCGCGATCTTCTCCCCGGCCCTCGCGAGCCCGCTCTGCGACACGAACTTCGATGGTGAGTGCAACGTCGCCGACATCCTCGGCGCGAACGCGAAGATCTTCGGCGCCCCGGCGTACTGCGAGCAGTACCCGCCGGCGACCCGCTGATCCCGGCACCCGTGCCGGCCCCGCGGCCACGTGCCGCGGGGCCGGCATCGGGCTCCCGCCCAGGCCCGCCCCGCCCCGCGCGCGGTGATAGCCTGGAGCCCATGGATGCGGAAGAAGCCCGCTGGGAGCCGGTCTTTCCCTGGATCGAGGCCACGCTCGGCGGACGCATCGTGCGCCGCGAGCGGCAGGGGCGCGAGTCCGGGGGCCGCTTCGCCTGGTTCGTCGACGTCGACGTCGAAGGCGAGCGGGTCCGCACCTACCTGCGCGGAACCCGCGACAGCTCGTTCTCGTACACCTCGGTGTACTCCACCGCCCGCGAGGCACGGATCCTCGAGGTGCTGCACCGCGAGGGCCTGCCCGTTCCCGAGGTGCTCGGCTTCCACCGCGAGCCACAGGCCGCCCTGCTCGCGCACGTGGAGGGTCGCGACAACTTCAACCTGGTCACCGACGAGGCCGAGCGCGAGTCGATCGCCGAGCACTTCCTGGAGCTGCTCGCACAGCTCCACGCGATCGACGCGCACAGGCTCGAGGCCGCGGGTCTGCGCGTTCCGGAAACGCCCGAGGAGATCGCGCTGAACGACCTCGACGTCTGGCAGTCGACGTACGAGGCGGGCGTGCGCGAGCCGGTGCCCCTGATCACGTTCGCCTGCCGCTGGCTGCGCCGCAACGTGCCGCGCAGGAGCGTGAGGCCGTGCCTGGTGCAGGGCGATACCGGGCCCGGGAACTTCCTGTTCCACGAGGGCCGCGTCTCGGCACTGGTGGACTGGGAGCTGGCGCACATCAGCGATCCGATGACGGACATCGCCTGCGTGCGCTCGCGGGATCTCTACTACCCGATCGGTCGCTTCCCGGAGCGGCTCGCCCGCTACAGCGAGCTGAGCGGGCGCGAGATCGACCTCGAGTCCCTGCTGTTCTACAACGTGAAGACGCAGGCCCTGGTGCCGATGTCGCTGGCGCCGGTGGTGCAGAACCTCGGACCGCGCACCGAGCACGCCGAGTGGATTGCGCAGTACGTGTTCTACCTGCGCACCACGGCACAGGCGCTCGCCGAGGCGATCGGTCTCGAGCTCGAGGAGGTCGAGCTACCCGGCCCGCGACCGACGCGCTTCACTCCGCTGTACGAGATCCTGGTGGAGAACCTGGAGCAGGAGCAGGCGCCGGCCATCGAGGACCCCTTCCTGCGCAATCGCATGTGGTTCACGTCGCGACTGGCGCGTCACCTGCAGCACGCGGATCGCCTGGGCCCCGCGTTCGCGGAGCAGGAGCTCGACGATCTCGGCGCGGTCCTGGGCAAGCAGCCGCCGGGCGTGGCCGAGGGTCGGCGCCAGCTCGACCAGCTCGTGCGCGGCGCCGGGCCGGAGCGCGACGCGGAGCTGATCCGCTACTTCCACCGCTTCGCCCGCCGCGAGGAGGCGCTGATGGAGGGCGCGCTCGGACTCTGCGAGGGCGCGCAGCTCGCTCCGCTGCGCTGAGCCGCTACAGGCCCATCGCGTCCGCCAGCGCCTCGCGCCAGGCGTCGGGCGAGCCCAGCCGCCACTCCAGCGCCTTGACGTGGCGATGCCAGCGATGCAGCGGGGAGTCGGCGTAGATGCCGGCCGCGCCCACGACCTGGTGGGCGGAGGCGGTCACGCGAGCGGCGCTCTCGGAGCAGACCGGCCGGGCCAGGGCCGCCGCGCGCACCGGGTCGGCGCCGGCGGCGATCCGCATCGCCGCGCGCTGCGTGGCCAGGCGCGCGGCATCGGAGTCGAGCAGGGCATCGGCCAGCCGGTGGCGCACGGCCTGGAAGGTCGCGATCGGCGCCCCGAACTGCCGGCGCTCGCGGGCGTGACCCGCCGCGAAGTCCACGGCGGCGCGCGCCGCTCCCGCGAGCTGGGCGCAGACCAGGACCGCGGCGCAGGCGCGAGCGTCGCGCAGCGCCGCGGCGACGCCGATCGGGCCGACACGATCGGCATCGGGCACGCGAAGCCCGTCGAGCGCGAGCGCGGCGACCGGCTCGCCGCCCAGGACGGGCAGCGACGTCAGGCGCCCCCCGGTCGCGACCACCAGCACGACCGCCCCCCCGGCAGCGCGCGCGCAGACCAGCGCGTGCGAGGCGATCGGCGCCGCGGCGACGAAGCCGGCGTCGCCCTCGAGGCGCCAGGCGTCACCCTCGCGCAGGGCGCGGGGTGCCTCGCCGTCATCGGGCCAGGCCACGCACGCCGGGTCCGCCGGGTGCGAGCTCTCGCCGAGCGCGCGCAGCAGCCACACGGCCTCGAGCCGCGCCAGCGCGCCGGAAGCGTCCGCGTTCGCACCCAGCGCCTCGTGCGCCTCGACGCGCAGCGGCAGCTCGTCGCGAACGTCTGCGGGCAGCGTCATCGCCGCGGCAGCTCCAGCCCCGCCGCGGCGATGGCCTCGCGCTGCATCTCACTGGTGCCCGCGCCGATCGTCGGGTGCACGCGCTCCAGGTACTCCCACGCGAAGCGCCCGTCCACCGGCGCGCCCGGCCCGCCGGGCAGCACGCTGCCCGCGGGCCCGAGCAGGCTCGTGGCCACGCGCGCGATCCGCTGCAGAAGCTCGGTCGCGTAGAGCTTCGCCATCGACGCCTCGTGCGGTTCCGGGTTGCCGGCGTCCTGCGCGGCGACCACGCGCAGAGAGAAGCCCAGCGCGGTCTCGAGATCGCAGCGCAGCCGCGCCAGGCGCTCTCGAGCCAGCGCGCGCGGCACCCCGATCCGGCCGCCGGCGCGCACGTGCGCGACCAGGTCCTCGAGGTTGCGCACCGCCCAGCCCACGTGGAACATGCCCGAGCGCTCGGCGCGCAGCGCGGCCGCCATCTGCGCCCAGCCCCCGTTCCACTCGCCGAGCAGCGCGTCGGGCCCGGCGCGCACCTCGTCCAGCCGCACGTCGCCCAGTGTCCAGCCGTTCATGGTGGCCCGGCGCTCGACCGAGATCCCCGGCGAGCGCATGTCGAGCACCAGGATGCTCGCCCCGCTCCGCACCGGGGCGTCGGGATCGGTGCGCGCGATCAGGCAGATCAGGTCCGCCTTGTGGGCCGCGGTCACGTGGGCCTTGCTCCCGGAGATCACGAAGCCCTCGCCCTCGCGGTGCGCGCGCGTCTCGATCGCCGACAGGTCGGAGCCCGCGCCCGCCTCGGAGTAGGCGATGCACGCGAGCAGCTCGCCGCGAATCATCGGTCCGAGCCAGGCCTCGCGCTGTGCCGGGCTGCCGAACGCCAGGATCTGCGGCGCGACCAGCGTGACGGGCGTGTCGATCGCGGGTGCGTTCCAGTAGGCCGCCTCGAAGTCGAACACGGCCTTGTACGAGAGCGGCCGCCCGCCGCCGCCGTGCTCCCGCGGCAGGTGCATGCCCAGCAGCCCTCGCTCCCCCGCCGCGCGCAGGAGGTCGCGTTCGAAGCTCTCGTCGAAGCCCGTGAGGTCGCGGGGGTCGAGGTGCCGCGGCGCGCGGGCCATCTGCTCGCGAAAGAAGCCGCTCACCTCTGCGCGGAACGCCGCCAGCTCGTCGCCGAGCGGCAGATCCAGCAGGTCCTGCTGTATGCTCGCCATGCGGAGAGCAGGATGCCGAACGAGAAGATCTACATCCACGAGTTCATCGACATCATCGGGCACAACCGCTCGAAGTACATGCACCACATGACGGCGAACTGGAGCCCGATCGCCCGGGAGGAACGCAACCAGCTCTGCTACGGCGTCTGGGGGGTCGTGGGCACCACCCGGGGCTGGCCCGAGGTCGTCAACCTCTGGGAGGAGGACGGCTGGCAGGGTCAGGCGCGCTCCTTCCGCCACGAGTTCAACCACCCCGGGCTCCAGAATCGCACCCTGCACGAGTGGTGGTCGGTGGCCGCCGACCTGCGGCGCCACGGCGACGATCGCCTGCTGGTGCCCGCGCCGTGGACGCGCACCATCGAGGAGCTCTGCGCCGACGGGGTCCGCGGCGAGTGCTACGCGCACGAGCTCGTGAAGACACACCCGGGGATGTCGTCGCGCTACATCTCGCTGGTCCGCGACCTGGCGATCCCCACGTACGAGAAGTACGGCTGGGAGCTCGCCGGCGCCTTCGAGACGGCCATGGTCAACGACTCGGAGTGCGTGGTGATCTGGGCGATCCCGACCTGGGAGCAGTGGGCGGAGTTCGAGGCGGCACAGCGCCTCGACGACGCGATCCGCGGCTGGCGCGTCGCGATCCGCGACGTGGCCGTGGACTGGCACCGCTTCCTGCTGGTCGACTCGCCGCTCTCGCCGCTGCGCACCGGGCGACAGCCTTCGCGCGAGGACCGTCAGCCGCTCTCGGAGATCCCCTGATGGACCTGTCCCTGGGCGAGGAGCAGGAGGCGATCGACGAGCTCTTCCGGGGACTGCTCTCCAAGGAGTGTCCTCCCGAGGTCGTGCGCGACGCGGAGCCCCTCGGCTTCGACGCCCGCCTGTGGGCCACGCTGGCCGGTGCCGGTGCGGCGGGAATGGCGCTGCCCGGGAACACCGGGGGCGGGGGGCTCTCGCTGCTCGAGGCGGCACTCCTGGCCGAGCACGTCGGCCGCCACCTGGCGCCCGTGCCCTTCATCGAGCACACCGTGGCCGGGCGCCTGCTGGCGACGCTGGAGCCCGGTGCGGCGGCGCTGGAAGCCCTCGCCGCCGGCGAGCGGATCGCGACCCTGGCGCTGCAGCCCGCTCATGAGGGGACGGCGCGGCTCGTCCCGGGCGGCGCCGTCGCCGACGTGGTACTGGCACTCGAGGGCGACACCGTCGTCTGCTGCGAGACCGCGTCGCCCGGCTCCGGCCCGGCGAACCTCGCGTCGAGTCCACTGGCCGATCGCGCGCTCGGGGGCGCGCGGAGCCTCGCCAGCGGTGCGGCGGCGGGACGCGCGTACACGCGGGCGCTCGACGAGTGGCGCGCACTGACCGCGAGCACGCTGGTCGGCGTCGCCGGGGGCGCACTCGACCTGGGCCTGGCGTACGTGAAGGAGCGCGAGCAGTTCGGCGTGCCGATCGGCTCGTTCCAGGCGATCCAGCACGGCCTGGCCGAGGTCGCCGTGCAGCTCGACGGCGCCCGGCTGCTCGCGCGCAAGGCGGCCTGGGCATTCGATCAGGACCCCGACGACGCGACGCGCCTCGCGGGGATGGCGCTGCTGTTCTGCGCCGAGACCGCGCAGCTCGCCGCGGCGCGCTCGCTGCACTACCACGGCGGCTACGGCTTCAGCCTCGAGTACGACGTGCAGCTGTACTACCGCCGCGCCAAGGGCTGGCCGCTGGCGATCGACGCGCCGACCCGCGAGTACCGCCGCCTGGCCGACGTGGTGCTGGGCCCGCGCGGGGAGGCCTGAGTGGACTTCCGACCCGGACCTGCGGAGCAGGCGTTCCGCGCCGACGTCCGCGCCTTCCTGCGCGAGAACTGGACGCCGGAGCAGATGGCGCGCGTGAAGCGCTCGGGAACCATGCACGACTGGGACCTGCACCGCGCCTTCGCGGCGCGCGGCTGGATGCGCGCGGCCATGCCCGAGTCGCTGGGCGGCCAGGGGCGCGGCCCCGAGGAGCTGGCCGCCCTGTTCCAGGAGTTCGACCTGGCGGGAGCCCCGTACGACGGCATGAGCGTGTCGATGATGGTGGCGTCGGTGGTCGCGCAGGTCGGCAGCGACTTCCAGAAGCGCGAGATCATCCCGGCAGTCCTCTCGGGCGACGCGCTGCTCTGCCTGGGCTACAGCGAGCCCGGCAGTGGCTCCGACGTGGCCGCGGCGACCACGCGCGCCGAGCGCGACGACGACGGCTGGGTGATCAACGGCCAGAAGATGTGGACCAGCCTCGCCGAGGTCTCGCGCTGGGTGATCCTGCTCACCCGGACCAACACGGAGGTCGCCAAGCACCGCGGCCTGACCTTCTTCCTGGTCCCGATGGAGACGCCCGGCATCGAGATCCAGGAGATCAAGACGCTGGGGAACAAGCGCTCGAACGCCACGTTCTACGACGACGTACGCGTGGACGATCGCTGGCGCCTGGGCGAGGTGGACGGCGGCTGGGAGGTCATGAAGGTCGCTCTGGCCTACGAGCGCGGCGTGATGGGCGGGATCAGCGACGGGATGGCGCTCTTCGAGGCCACGCGCCGTCACGCCGAGCAGACCACGCTGCCCGAGGGCGGGCGCCTGATCGACGACCCCGCCGTGCGCGAGTGCCTGGTGCGGACCGCGATCGACAACGAGGTGGCCGACCTGCTCGGGGCGCGCGCCGCCTGGGTCGCGGCGACCGGTGCGCTGCCGGGTCTGGAGGGCTCGGAGGCCAAGATGTTCGCCACCGAGGCCTTCACGCGCGCGACCTCCGACCTGCTCGACCTGCTCGGCCCCGAGGGCGTGCTCAAGCAGGGCGAGCCGCGGGCGCCGGTCGACGGCTTCCTGGAGTACTGCCACCGCTACGCGCCGGTGACGACGATCTACGGCGGCACCTCGGAGATCCAGCGCAACAACGTCGCCGAGCGCATGCTCGGCCTGCCGCGGGCGCGCTGACTCAGGCGCCCACCCGGCGGTAGACGAGGATCTTCGCCAGGATCTCCAGGGCGATCTCGTCGCGCTGGTTGCGCAGCCGGTCGCGCACGCGCAGCACGCCGCGGTCGGGCTTGCTCCTCGAGACGCGGGCGTCGAGCACCTCGGACTCGAGCCAGAGGCGATCGCCGGGACGCACCGGCGCGGTCAGGTCCATGCCCTCGTTGCCCAGCCCCGCGACCAGCGCCAGCTCGGGCCGGCGATGCACGAGCACCGAGCGGATCCCCAGCACGTGGATGCCCGACGCCACGAGGCCGCCGAAGTGCGAGCGCCGCGCGGCCTCGGCATCGACGTGGAAGGGGCGCGGATCCCAGCGGCGAGCGAACTCCACGATCTCGTCCGCGTCGACCTCGTAGGGCCCGGTGCGCTCCACCGAGCCGACCGAGAAGTCCTCGAAGTACCTCAGCCGAAGCTCCAGCCGCGCCGGGGCGCGCTGTCCCCGGCGTGCTCCTGGCACTGCACGTCGAGCCAGATCGGCAGCAGGTGCTTCACGTAGAAGGCGTGCGTGGTCACGTCGCCCGTGACCAGGTCCTCGTACTCCTTGATCTGCACGCGCGGATCGCGGTCTCGCCACTTCTTCGCGATCTCGAGCTTCTCGTCGACCTCGGCACGCGTCGGGTACAGCAGACCCAGGTGGTCGTAGCCGGGCGAGCGGATGTGGTTCTCCATCTCGGTCAGCAGGATGAACTGGCTGGTCTCGGGATCGGTGCGCAGCAGCAGGGCATTCTGCTTGACGATGTAGACGTCCATGCTCTCCCAGCCGAAGAGGTCGCGGTAGAACTCGCTGATCTCGGCGCGGGCGTCGAGGCCACCCGGCGGCAGGGTGAGCTCCATGTGGTTGAAGCGGGCGATGCTCACGGGGGTCCTCCCTGGGTTCGGCGCCCAGCATACGCCATGCGGTAGACTCGGCTCCATGAAGACCGGAGAGATCAGGAACGAGGAGCTGCTGCCCAACGGCAAGCCCCTGGACGGCGTGCGGGTGCTGGCGATCGAGCAGATGCAGGCCCTGCCCTTCGCGACCCAGCTGCTGGGGCGGCTCGGCGCCGACGTGGTCAAGGTCGAGCATCCCGTGACCGGAGACTCGGGCCGCGGCTCGAAGCCGGCGGTCGCCGACGTGGACGGCAACGAGGTGGGCGCGACGTACCTGCGCAACAACCTCGGCAAGCGCAGCATCAGCGTGGACCTGAAGCACCCGGAAGGTGTGGCGCTGATCAAGCGTCTGGTGCCGCGCTTCGACGTGGTCGGCGAGAACTTCAAGACCGGCACCATGGAGCGCCTGGGGCTCGGCTACTCGGTCCTCTCGGAGCTTCACCCCGGCCTGATCTACCTGTCCGTCTCCGGCTTCGGCAACCTGCGCCCGACCCCCTACGCCGAGTGGGGCGCGTACGCGCCGATCGCCGAGGCCATGGCGGGGTTCTACGAGGCGCGGCGCCAGCCCGGCGAGCGCCCGCCGTTCGGCGGCGCCGGCGCGCTGGGCGACATCGGCTCGTCGCTCTTCGCGGCGATCGGCACGCTCGCCGCGCTGCGCCACCGCGACCGCACCGGCCAGGGTCAGCAGGTTGACGTCGCCATGTACGACGCCATGGTGGCGATGGCCGACGTGGTGCCGTTCTTCTGGTCGATGGGCATGCGCGACAAGGGCCCGCGGCGCGGACCCCCGGGCATCGTGAACGTCTTCCAGGCCAAGGACGGCTTCTTCATGCTCCAGTGCATCCGCGATCACCAGCTCGTGGCGCTCGCGAAGGCCATCGACCGGCCCGAGTGGCTCGACGATCCGCGCCTGGAGGCGCGCGCCGACTGGAGCACGCACCTGGACGACATCGTGCGCCCGGCCATCGAGGGCTGGGCCGCGGACAAGACCATGCTCGAGGCCTGCATGCACCTGAACAGCCGCGGGGTCGCCTGCGGTCCGTGCAACGGGGCGGAGCAGGTGATCAACGACGTCCACGTGCAGGACCACGACATGCTGATCGAGGTGCCGCGCCCCGACTCCGACGAGCCGCTACTCGTGGTCGGCAACCCGATCAAGCTCTCGAAGACCGCCGACGGGCCCGTCGACCGCTGGCCCACGCTCGGCCAGCACACCGACCAGGTGCTGCGCGACGACGCCGGTCTGGCCGACGACGAGATCGCCGGGCTGCGCGAGGCCGGGGTGATCCGCTAGCAGGCGGCCGGGGCGGAGCCGCCCGGCCGTGCGCGGATGGCCGCCCGGAAGGCCGGCAGGTGGGCCCGCTCGAAGCCGGCGGGGTCCCAGGGCTCGTCGCAGAGCAGCTCCCGGTCCGTGTCCCGCACCCGGTAGACGTGCGCCCGGGCAGGTCCGGCCGGCGTGTGCACCGGGAGCTCGACGCGCTCGTACGCATCGCCCTCGAAGGCGTCGAGCCGGGCCAGCGCTGCGGCGTCGAGCCCCGCGTACAGCCGGCCCTGGACGCTGGAGCCGGCCCGCGCGATCGCCCCGGGGTACACGGCGCCGCGCATCCGCAGGCGCGTGTGGCCATCGAGCCGGGCGGGCACCGCCTCCGGCAGCCGACCCAGCACGGCCTCGATCACCGTGGGGAAGATCAGCGTGCCGTAGGCGAACACGCGCGACACGGCCGGCCGCGTCGGTGCGGGACTTCCTGGCGCGGGCACGGCGAGCGGCGCCGCGGGGCGCCGCTCAGGCCGGCGCGGAGGCGCGCCGCGGGCGGCGCAGCGAGCGCATCACGCGGCGCTTGAGATCGCGCCCCTCGGGCGCCAGGCGCGCGCTGTCGGTGCCCCGCAGGTAGGCGTCGAGGCCGCCGCGCTTCGAGATCGTGCGCAGGGCCCGCGTCGAGATCCGCATCTTGACCGGGCGCCCGAGCGCCTGGGACCAGAGCGACACCCGCTGCAGGTTGGGCTCGAACGTCCGCTTGGTCTTGATGTTGGAGTGCGACACGTTGTGGCCGCTGGACAGCTTCTTGCCCGTGATCTGGCAGCGTCGTGGCATGGCTGGCCCTCCGTCGGTGCGGCTCCCGTCCCGGGATCCGCCGGCCCCGCGGCTCCGGGGGGTGGTGGTATAGCACGGCGGCTCGCGGCGGCCCAGCCGGGGCGGATCTGGGCCAGAATGGCGCCGTCGGGGGTCCGGAGGCCGGGGATGCCGGGATCGCCGGACGGGATCCGGGCCGCGATCGGCCCGGTCGGATCCCGAACCCCGGGCATCCTCGCCGACCCGACCCGGCCGCAGCGCGGCGGCCCGATCGCCTGACCCGCCGCGCTCGCCGCACCCGACCCAGGAGGAGCCATGTCCCGCGAGAGCCTGATCTACGAGGTCGACGCGCACGTCGCGACCCTCACCCTGAACCGGCCCGACGCGCTCAACGCGCTCGATCGCCGCCTGCTCGAGGAGCTCGGCGAGGCCTTTGCCGAGGTCAACGCGGACCCGGGCGTACGCGTGGCGCTGATCACCGGCGCGGGGCGGGGCTTCTGCTCGGGAGGCGACCTCAAGGAGACGAGCTTCGCGGAGACGAGCTCCAGCGACGTGCTGCTGAACCCGGCCGAGCACTGGCTCGCGCGCCTGCTCGCGGTGACCAAGCCGACCCTCGCCGCCGTCAACGGCGTGGCAGCGGGGGGCGGGCTGGCGCTGGCGCTGGGCTGCGACCTGCGGATCGCCTCGGACCGGGCGCGCTTCTCGGCGATCTTCGCGCGCATCGGGATGTCGGTGCTCGACGGCACGGGCGGGCTGCTCTGGCGCGCCGTGGGCCTCGAGAAGGCGCTCGAGATGCTCTTCACCGCCGACATGATCGACGCGGCCGAGGCGCAGCGCATCGGGCTCGTGGGCCGCGTGGTCCCGCACGACGAGCTGCTGGATCGCGCGCGCGAGCTCGCGGGGCGCATCGCGGCGGGCCCCCCGGTCGCGCTGCAGCTCACCAAGAACGTGGTCTACGACTCGCTGGGCAAGACCTTCCTGGAGCACCTGCCCACGCAGTGGGCCGCGCAGCGCACCAACCTGGCGCTGGCGCGGCACGACATCGCCGAGGGCGGGCGCGCCTTCGCCGAGCGCCGAGCGCCGCGCTTCCGCGGGCTCGAGCCCGCAGATCCCACGACCTGAGCGGGAGGGGACGCGCACCGGGGCCCGGTGTACGCTGGCACCCGGCACCGCCCCGGGCTCGCGCGCTGCACCGGTGCGACGCCCGCAGGAGGATCCGGTGAGTGGGGCGAACGAGGGGCAGCAGCTGCAGCGGATCGACGCCGCCTTCCGCGCGGGCGACCTGGTCGCGCTGCGGGCCGCGCTCGGTCCCGGGCGGGTCCCCCACGGTCCCGTGTCCCCGGGGATCGGAACGTGCCTCGAGCACGCGATCTACCACAGCCCCCTGCCCTTCATCCGCACCCTCCTCGAGCTGGGGGCCGATCCCTGCCACGACGACCCCGCGGGATTCCCCCCGCTGCTCGCGGCCCTGTCGTGCGGCCGGCAGCGTCCGGGATCGGCGGGCGAGGCGGACGTTCTCGCGGTCCTCGAGCTCCTGCTCTCGTCCGGCGCGGACCCCGACCAGCGCGGCATCAATGACTACACGGCGCTGCACATGGCCGTGGCCGAGCGACACCTGCAGGCCGTGGAGCTCCTGCTCGACGCCGGAGCCGACCCGCGGCTGCGGACGCGCATCGACGAGTGCGAGACGCCACTGGAGCTCGCGCTCGCCGGTGGGATGAGCGAGATCGTCGAGCTGCTGCGCGCCCGCGAGCCGCGGTCGTGAGCGCTCCCCGGGGCGAGCCGGCGGACCGGGGGCAGGCGTGATGGCGTGGGACCTCGACCCGGACCTCGACACGCCGCAGAACGCCGGCGTGCTCGCCTTCCTGCGGCGGGTCTCGCCGTCGGCGCACTCCGACGTGGCCGAGGCGCTGATCCGCTCCGCCGCGGACCTGCCGGAGGTGTCGTCCTACTGCCCCGACCTCGCGCGCTACGCCTTCGTCGCCCTGCGCCTCCCCGACGCTCGCATCATCGGACTGGCGTGGGGGCAGTCGGCCCTGGCCTATCGCCTCGACGCGGCCGGGCTCGAGCAGGCGCTCCGCGAGGGAGCGAGTGTCGCCCCGGAGCTCGGCGAGCACTGGGCGCGCTTCGACCCGTGGCCGGTCGCGCAGACGCTCGACGAGTCCCGCCGGCGTCTCGCCCGCTGGTGTGCCCGCGCGGCCGGACGCCCGGGCGACTAGAGGCACGTGCCAGAGGTTCTTGGCGTACAGGCAGCTCCGTGAACCAGCACGTCTCCGTCCACCACGGGTCGTCCGTGCCCGGGGCGGAAGCGATCGTCGGGGTGCATGCTCATCTCAGACGGGCAGGTGCGCATCGAGGACGCCCCGGACGGCATCGACGCAGCGGCGGGCAGCCTCGCGCGTGCCCAGCGCCGCCAGCTCGTCGGAGACGACCTCGATCGAGAACGGCCCCTGCCAGCCGGCGGCACCGAGCCTCCCCAGGATCCCCGCCCACGGGACCACGCCTTCACCGGGCAGCAGACGCGCATGCAGGGTCTCGTGCAGCAGGTCGGGGTGCGGGTGCGGCGCGACGTCGCTGACCTGCAGGGCCACGATCCGCTCCGCCCCGACCGCATCGAGCTGCTCGAGCGTGGAGCCGCCCCGGACGAAGTGCCAGGTGTCGAGCAGGATGTGCGCCTGGGCCACGCCGGCGCGATCGACCACGCGCCAGGCCGCCGCCAGGTCCTGCACCGGCGAGATCGGTGCCGGCAGGAACTCCAGGTAAGGCAGCAGGCCCGCGTCGGCCACCGAGCGCGCCGCAGCGGCGAAGAGCTCCGCGCAGCGCGCCTCGGCGATCCCCGGAGGACCCGTGACGATGGTGTTCACGCAGCGTGCGCCCATGGCCACGGCCTGCTCGATCATCCAGTCGGCGGGTGGCGCGTCGAAGACCGGCTCGTCCCCGGCGTCGAGCACGACGGCGTCCACGTCGTGGATCACCAGCCCGCGATCCGCCGCCATGCGGCCGATCTGCGCCGGCTTCAGGCCGCGCCGCCCCGCATCGAGCAGCGCGCCCCCCCAGAACGAGACCGCCTCGCAGCCGGTCCCGGCCGCCGCCTCGATCAGCGCCTCGACGCTGGCATACGCGGCGCTCTGCGCGGTGAGGATCAGCGCGCGCGGCGGCAGATCCGCGCTCACAGCCGCGGGGCCACTTCGCGCATCAGGATCTCGAGCGGCGCCATCTCGTCGACGTCCCAGAAGCTGACCATGAAGGTCTCGATCCCCACGTCCGTGAAGGCGCGCAGCTGCGCCGCGACCGACTCCGGCGTGCCCATGAGCGTGCGCGCGCGGAAGCCCTCGGGCGTCTCTCCCTCGGGGCAGAGCGCGTCGGCGCGGCGTTCGGCCTCGGCGTCGGAGTCCGCGAACAGGATCGGCGTGAGGCGCGACTTCTCGATCGCGTCGTAGTCCGTTCCCAGGCGCTCGCAGTGCTCGCGCAGCGTGCCGAGCACCCTGGCGCACTCGGCGGCGTCGCCCGCGCCCAGGTTGTGGATCGCGGCGTACTGCGCGGTCAGCCGCAGCGTGACCTTCGCGCCGCTGCCGCCGATCATGATCGGCGGGTGCGGCCTCTGCACCGGCTTGGGGCCGCAGACCGCACCGTCGATGCTGAAGTGCTTGCCCGCGAAGCTTGCGCGCTCCTCGGTCCACATGGCGCGCAGGATCCGCAGCGTCTCCTCCAGCCGCTCCATGCGCTCCCCGATCGGCGGGAACGGCAGGCCGTAGGCCAGGTGCTCCCAGTCGCACCAGCCGGCGCCGAGACCCACCACGAGGCGACCGCCGCTGATCACGTCGATCGTCGAGGTCATCTTGGCCAGGATGCCCGGCGGGCGGAAGCCCGCCGCCGCGACCAGCGTGCCCAGGCGCACGCGCTCGGTGCAGGCAGCCAGCGCGGCCAGGCCCGTCCAGCAGTCCAGGATCGGGTCGGTGTCGGGCGCGACGACCGGGATCTGGAACAGGTGATCCATCAGCCAGATCGAGTCGAAGCCCTCGGCCTCGGCGCGCTGCGCGATCTCGCGCGTGACCTCGAAGACGTTGCGCCCTGGCGCGGTCGGGAACGTGAAGCTCGGGATCTGCAGGCCGAATCGGACCGACATCGACGTACCTCCGGGGGCGCTCAAGTGCGGCGTGCGAGCCGCTTCATCGTACGCCGCGCGCGCGTCGGCGTGTCGTTGACCGCGGACCGGTCCGGGCCGTACCCTCGCGCACATCGTGGGGCTTCTCGACGCCAAGGCCATCGTCGTGACCGGGGGCGCCGGTGTGCTCGGCAGCGCGTACTGCGCGGCGCTGGCTCGCGCCGGCGCGCGGGTGCTGGTCAACGATCTGCGCGTCGAGGAGGCCCGGCGGGTCGCCTCGGAGATCCGCGAGGCCGGGGGCGAGGCGATCGCCGACGGCTCCCGGGTCGAGACCTGGGAGGGCGGCGAGCGCATCATCGGCGCCTGCCTCGAGGGCTTCGGGCGCCTCGACGGCCTGATCACCAGCGCGCACCGCACGCTGACGGCGCCGCTCTGGGAGATGACCGAGAAGGACCTCGACCGCACCCTGGACGTGCACGTGAAGGGTCACTTCGCCTGTGCCCACTTTGCTGCGCGGATCATGCGCGAGCAGCGCAGCGGCAGCATCCTGACCGTGTCGTCGCGCGCCCTGAACGGCCTGCCGGGCGGGTCGAGCTACGCCGCGGCCAAGGGCGCGATCATGAGCGCGACATTCAGCTGGGCGCTCGAACTGGCACCCAGCGGCGTCCGCGTGAACTGCATCAATCCCGCCGCCATGCTCGATGCGGGCGAGCCGGCGCGACACATGAAATGGCACTGGGACTTCAAGGTCGACAGCCCCGGCTGGGACGAGCCGGTCCCGGCGGCGGAGACCGTCGCCCCGCTGGCCGTCTACCTGATGAGCGACGAGACCGCCTGGGTGACCGGGCAGGTGCTCTTCCTGAGCGGCGACACCCTGGCGCTGCTGCGGCACCCGCGCGAGGAGCGCTTCGCCTTCCGCCCCGACGGCTGGTCGCTCGACGACCTGCGCGCCCACTTCCGCGAGACGGTCGGCGACCAGCTCGAGATGCCGGGCATGCTCCCCAACCGCTACCGCTGGTACGACGGCGTCGGCTGACGGTCAGGGCGACGTGCGGTAGAAGAAGGACGCGGAGCGCAGCTGCACGAACTCCGGCAGCGAGTCGGGCGGCAGCTTCTCGGCGAGCATGCCGCCGAGCGCCACCGGGTCCCCGATGTCCGACTCGTACATGGCCAGGAAGCGCGGCTGGTCGGGCCGCGTCGCGTCGGAGAAGCTCCCGTCGCCGACGCGCTCGCTGAACGATCCCGTGTGGCAGATCCCCAGGTTCACCGTCTCGGGCACGTGGGTGTCGACGTACCAGCGGCGCAGCTCCTCCTCGCGGCCGTCGACCGCGTCGATGTGCACCGCGATCAGGCTCTGCGTCCGGCGCCGGCGCTCGGTGGCGAAGAAGATCCCGTGCTGGCGGTAGATCGCGAACATCCCGCCCACGGTCCCGGCGTGGATCAGCTGCGAGGCGAACATGCCGTCGACGTGGTTCTGGAAGCTCGTGATCGCCTGCTCGACGTCGGCCCAGAACGTCTCGTACATGGCCAGGAACGGCAGCTCACCGTCGGGCAGGGGATCCTGCGCGTTGCGGAACATCAGCGCGTTGACGAAGATCTCCGGCCGGGTGACGTCGCCGAAGTGAACGTCGAGGTACCAGCGGTGGTACTCGTCGCGCTTGTGCGGCGCGTCAGCGTCGGTGTTCACGTACATGATCCCGGTGGGTCTGCGTCCGTCCATGCGCGCCATGATACGCTGCCGCGTCGAGGGGGATGCGATGGCGCGTGAGCTCGCACTGGTCACGGTCCACGGCATGGGACGGACACCCACGAGCTACGCGGTCGAGCTCTTCGGGGAGCTGGAATCGCGGCTGGGGTCCGCGGCGGCGGCCCGCATCCACATGGGGACCGTCTACTACCAGGACCTGCTCCAGCCGCCGCAGGAGCGGGTCTGGGAGCGCATGGCCGCCCGACGCCTCGACGGCGACCGGATCCGCCAGCTGCTGCTCTTCGGCTTCGGCGACGCCGCCAGCCTCGAGCACCGCGCTCACCTGGCCGGGCGCCCCTACCACCTGGCCCAGCAGCGCATCCGCGCCGCGCTCGAGCTCGCGCTGTCGAGGCTCGACGACCCGTCGCGGCCGCTGCTGATCGTCACCCAGTCGCTGGGCGGCCACGTGATCTCGAACTACCTCTGGGACTCCGCGCGCGATCAGGGCATCTGGGCGCACGAGCCGCTGACCGGACGCTCACGGGCGGAGCTCGACTTCCTGCGCGGTCGCACCACGCGCTGCCTGTTCACGACGGGCTGCAACATCCCCATCTTCGTGGCTGGCTTCGAGCCGATCCTGCCCATCGACGCGCCCCACCCCGACTTCGAGTGGCAGAACTACTACGACCGCGACGACCCGCTGGGCTGGCCGCTCCGGCCGCTCGGCCCCGAGTACGCACAGCGCGTGACCGCCGACGTGCAGATGAACGCGGGCGGCCTGTTCACGAGCTGGACCGCCTTCAGCCACACGCACTACTGGTGCGACCGCGACTTCCTGGAGCCACTGGTGGAGCGGATCCGCGCGCTGCTCGGCTGAGCGCTTCGCGGCAGGCCGGGGCCAGACCGGATCGGCTACGCCGTCGCCGGGCGCAGCCGGGCGCGAGCGAGGCCGAGCCAGCGATTGATCGGGTTGTCGCGCCCGAGGATCGGCAGCACGGGGCGCTTGCGCAGGCCCAGCTGGCGGATCATGTGGCGCGCCCGCTCGAAGTCCGAGTCCACCGCCAGCGCGCGTCGCAGGGCGCGCACGGCTCCGCCGCGCTCGTCGAAGCAGAGGTGGATCTGCGCCAGGTTGACGAAGAGCTGCGGGTCGTAGAACTGCGTGCGCAGCGCCTGTCTCGCCAGCTTCAGCGCGTGCTCCCGCTCGCGGCGGGCGCGGGCCAGGCCCAGCCCGTAGGCCGACTGGAACTGCGGGTTGGCCGCCTCGAGCAGGTGCGCGCGCGCCAGGTGCTCGAGCGCGTCGCGCTCCTGCCCCAGCTCCAGCAGCTCCATGCCGTGGCGATGATGATCGTATGCCGTGTAGTCCTCGTATCCCACCATGCGGCAGCTGATCGGATCCCGCCCCGGGATCCCCGTGACGCGCGTCACCGTGGCAGGCCCTTCCGGGGGCCGCTCAGAAGACCGGATCGGGCTCCGAGCTGACGATCCACATGGCGAAGTAGTTCGCAGCGCCGCCGTAGGCGTGGCCCAGGGCCACGCGGGCGCCGTCCACCTGGTAGTCGCCAGCGGTCCCCCGGACCTGGCTGGCGGCCTCCAGGCAGCGGATCATGCCCGAGGCGCCGATCGCGTTGGACGAGAGGACCCCGCCCGACATGTTGACCGGGAAGTCGCCCGTGAGCTCCGTCACGCCCTCGTCGGTCAGGCGCCAGCCCTGGTTCTCGTCGCAGATCAGGTGTCCCTCGAGCCACATGGGCTCGTACCAGGAGAACGGCACGTAGAGCTCGGCGCAGTCGATCTGGCGGCGCGGATCGGTGATGCCGGCCTTGCGGTAGATGGCGCGCGCGCAGTCCACCCCGGCGGCGGGCTTGACGGTGTCGCGGCCGGGGAACTGCGAGAACTCGGTGCGCTTGGCGTGCGCGATCACCCAGGCGGGCGGGCGCGGGGCGCGCTTCGCGCCGGCGGGGTTGCTCAGCACCATGGCCGCCGCCCCGTCCGAGGACGGGCAGGACTCGAGGAAGTGCAGGGGATCCCAGAGGACCGGCGACTCCTTGACCTTCTCGATCGAGATGTCGGGGATGTGCAGGTGCGCGTAGGGATTGCGCAGCGCGTTCAGGCGATCCTTGACCGCCACCTTCCAGCCGATGTGCTCGGGCGCGCCCGAGCGCTTGATGTAGTTGCGGATCCAGGGCGCGAACGAGCCCCCGGCGCCCTGGCTGCCGCTGCGGCCCCCGCCCAGCGCCCAGGTGGCGTTGCCGTCGGACTGCTTCTCGTAGGCGACGGTGAGCACGGTGTCGAAGACGCCGCTCTCGACCAGGGTCGCCGCGGTGATCGCCGTCGAGGCCCCGACCGAGCCGGCGGTGTGCACGCGGTGGATCGGCTTTCCGACCGCGCCCAGCGCGTCGCAGAGGCTGAGCTCGGGCATCATCACGCCCTCGAGCGCGTCGGGCGCCTTGCCGATCACGATCGCGTCGATGTCCCGGAACGTCAGGTCGGCATCCTCCAGCGCGCGCAGCGCCGCCTCGCGCACGAGGCCGTCGAGCGAGAGCTCCCGGCGGCGCGCGTACTTGGTCTGACCGATGCCGATCACCGCACAGCGCTCGCCCATCAGGCCTCTCCTTCCAGCACGCAGACCAGGTTCTGCTGGAGCGCGGCGCCGCTGGCCGCGTGCGCCAGGCCGCGGCGGGCCTCGCCACCGCGAATGCGCTGCGCCAGCTCCACCACGCGCACCAGGCCGGTCGCCATCACGGGGTGTCCGCAGAGCGGGCCGCCCGAGAGGTTGATCCGGGTATCGTCGCCGAGGCCCAGTGCCTCGCGCAGCACGATCTCCTCGGGGCTGTAGCGCACGCAGAGCTCGGCGATCTCGACCGGACCGTCGTGGACCCCTGTCCGCTCCGCGGCGATCCGCGTGGACGGCGAGCTGGTCAGGTCGCGCAGACCCGGGTGGTGCGACTCGATCCGGTGGTCGATGCCGCGGATCCACACCGGGCTCCGCGTCAGCTCCCGCGCGCGATCGCCGCGCGCGATCAGCACCGCCGCGGCGCCGTCCGAGATCGGCGGCAGGTCGTGCCGGCGCAGGGGCGCGGCGTAGTACGGCTCGGCCAGCAGCGCGTCGATGGACACGTCTTTCGCCACCTGCGCGTTCGGGTTGGACAGCGCGTCGCGCCGGCTGCGCGAGACGACCGCGGCCAGGTCGCGCTCGCTGGCCTTGCCGGCGTCGATCAGCGCGCGCGCCTGCATCCCCGCCATCGAGACCGGGTCGAGCCCGAGCGGCGCGTGGTAGTAGGGGTCGGTCTGCAGCGGGAAGATCTCGCGCGGCTTGCCCGGCGACGACTTGCCCGAGCCCGCCACCAGTGCGAGGTCGATGTCACCGACCTGGAGGCGCACCCAGGCCTCGAAGAGCGCGAACGCTCCGTCCATCTCCAGGTGCGACTCGTACACCGGCGGCCAGGCGCCGAAGCCGTCGACGTTCTGCACGAACGCGAACGGCAGGCCCGAGAGGTAGTCGCAGCTGCCCGCGATCGTGAAGTCGATGTCGTGCCGGTCGAGCTTCGTCTCGGCCAGGATCTCGTTGACCAGGGTCATGATCATCGAGGGCTCGCTGTCCTCGTACGCGCGGTACGAGGGCGTCTGCGCGAGCGCGACGATGGCGATGTCTTCTGCCATCAGTACACGTGCTCCGAGAAGGCCTCGAAGGGAAGGTCGGGCTCGCCGGTGGGCTCCCAGCGCTCGATCACCTCGGCGCCGCCCCAGCGATTGTCCATCTCGCCCAGGCTCCGCTCGGCCGGCGGCTTGAAGATGGCGCGCACGCGCAGGCCCGCGCGGAACTCGTCGATCGGGAGGGTCCGGATGTCCTGCTGCCCGAGCGGCTGGTCGGCGCCGTCGAGCAGGATCGAGGCGCGGATGTAGGGCTCGGTCTCCTTCTGACCGTAGTACTGCACCGGGCTAATGATCGTGTAGGCGACCACGGTGCCGGTCGGCGGCAGCTCCACGTCGTGGGCCTCGGTCATGCGCACGCGCTCGATCGGGTCGTAGCCCTTCGCGGGGATGTACACCTTGCCCGAGGCGGGGCTGCGCTGGCCGATGAACTTGCCCTCGAGCAGCCCGCGCGCGTAGCGCTCGCGGTGCGGGTAGAACTCCTCGTGGAAGCTCAGCGAGATCAGGTGCTCCGTCAGCTCGACCTCGCCCTCGCCCGCGGGAATGAAGGTGTCGACCGCTCCGGCCTCGGGAACGAAGTACACGTCGGTGATCGCACTGGTGCGCTCCTCGCGCCACTGCGCGCGCACCCGCATCCCCGTCGACACGTCCTCCATCCGGGCCGCGCGGACCGCGTGCACGAGCGGCGTGTCGGCGCCGTCGAGCAGGATCGTGGCGAAGGCGAAGGGCTCGCGGAAGGGGTGCTTCGGCGTGGGCTCGGCGATCCAGGTCCAGGCCTGGACGGTCCCCCCGGGCCCCACGTTCACCATCTCGGGCTCGAGGCTCTCCCCCGTGTCGGGGTCGTACTCGAGCGGCGGGCAGAGCACGCGGTCGCCGCAGCGGATGCCGACCAGCCGGCCGTCGCGCAGCGCGGTCAGGAACGCGCCGATCACCGGACCGACGGTCCGCGTGTACGGGTACTCGATGGTGTACTCGGGCGCCGACAGGTGCGCGGGCAACTCGGATCCTCCCTCGGGTCGGACGCGGGTATCCTACCAGTGCCGGAACGGAGAACCGGGATGGGCACGGAGATCGAGGGCGTGCACGAGCAGGCCAGCGCGGCGACCGGCCTGATCGACTTCGGCGACGAGGCGTACCTCGAGGGCCTGCGCGCGCTGCTGGCCTCGCTGGACGCCGACGCGCGGCTGACCGCCGCCGGCACGGAGACCGCGCGCGCGATGATCGTCGCGGCGCTCGCCGGTCGTCTGCGCTCGGAGGCCGAATGGAAGGCGCACCCCGACCACGCGCAGCAGCCCGTCGAGGCGCCGCTGGTGATCATCGGCCTGCCGCGCACCGGCACGACCGCCCTGCACCACCTGATCTCGTGCGGCCCGCAGTTCCAGGCGCTGGAGCCGTGGCTGGCCGGCGCACCGCGGCCGCGACCGCCGCGCGAGGCCTGGCCCCGGGATCCCGACTTCCGCGCCTGCGATGCACGCCTGCGCGCCCAGTACGCGCTCAGCCCCGAGATGCGCACCATTCACTGGATGGCGGCAGACCTGCCCGATGAGTGCTGGCGCCTGCTCGACCAGAGCTTCGCGCACGCGTGCTGGCAGGCCAACTTCGAGGTTCCCGGGTACGCGCGCTGGTGGGCGGACCACGACATGCGCCCCGCGTACCGGCGCCACCGGCGCAACCTGCAGCTCATCGGGCTGGGCGCACCGGAGCGCCGCTGGCTGCTCAAGGACGCCACGCACCTGTTCGACCTGGACGCCTTCCTCGAGGTCTACCCGGACGCCCGCGTGGTCTTCACCCACCGCGACCCCGTGGAGCTGATCCCCTCGCTGTGCAGCCTGTGCTGGGCGGCACGGCGGCCGCTCAACGAGCCCGAGGACCCCGCGGCCTTCGGGCGCGCGACCCTGGAGCTCTGGGAGCGGGCCGTGCTCGGTGCGCTGGAGGTCCGCGACCGACGCGAAGGTGCCTCGTTTCACGACCTGCCCTTCGAGGCCTTCCGCGCCGATCCGCACGCCGCGATCGCCGGCATCCACGAGCGCTTCGGGCTGCCGCTGACCGGGGACGCAGCGGCGGCGATGCGCCGCTTCGAGGCCGGGAACCCGCCCGGGAAGCTCGGCAGCCACGAGTACTCGCTCGAGCAGTGGGGACTCGATGCCGGCGAGATCCGCGAGCGCTTCGCCCCGTACACGCAGCGCTTCGACCTCTGACCCGCGGTCCCGGGTTTGCCGCGGCGACCTCGAGCCGTCACACTCCCGGGCCTCGAGGTGAAGCCATGCTCTACGACCCGTACAGCCGCGAGTTCCAGCACGACCCGTACCCGATGTACCGGCACTTCCGGGACGAGGAGCCGTGCGTCCACAGCCCGGGCATGGACTTCTACGCCCTGTTCCGCTTCGAGGACGTCTGGGAGGCCACCCTCGACTGGAAGACGTTCAGCTCGTCGCTCGGCCCGAGCCTGGAGAACCGCGGCGAGATCCCGGGCGAGGCCATGTCCATCATCGGCATGGATCCGCCGCGACACGTGCGCCTGCGCAACCTGATCTCGAAGGGCTTCACCCCGCGGCGCATCACGCAGCTCGAGGCGGAGGTGCGCAGGATCGCAAAGCAGTACCTCGACCCGGTCGCGAGCGACGGCGGCTGCGAGCTGCAGCAGACCCTGTCGAGCAAGCTGCCCATGGACGTGATCAGCGCGCTCGTCGGCATTCCCGAGGAGGATCGCGACGCGTACCGCACCTGGGTGGACAAGGGTCTGGAGCGGGACCCGGACACGGGCCAGATCCCGCTCGAGAACCTCGAGTTCATCGGCAAGAGCCGCGAGTACGTGCAGGGCCTGCTCGAGCTGCGGCGGCGCGAGCCCTGCAACGACCTGATCAGCCTGCTGGCCGAGTCCGAGTACCCCGACCTCGACGGCGTCACCAAGCCGCTGACGGACACCGAGATCTGCGCCTTCGTCGGCCTCCTGGCCGCCGCCGGCGCCGAGACCACGACCAAGCTGCTGGGCAACTGCGCGGTCTACCTGTGGCGCAACCCCGAGCAGCGCCGGGCACTCTGGGACGATCCGTCGCTGATGGACTCCGCGATCGAGGAGATCCTGCGCTACGACGCGCCGTCGCAGTTCCAGGGCCGCGTCGCGATGCACGACACGACCTGGCACGGCGTCACGATCCCCGAAGGTGCCCGGGTCGCCCTGGTCACGGGCGCGGCGTGCCGCGACGAGCGCGTCTTCGACGATCCCGACCGGCTGGACCTGCGGCGCGACAACGACCGGCAGCTGTACTTCGGGCACGGCCAGCACGTCTGCATCGGCAAGTCACTGGCGCGCCTCGAGGCGCGGGTCGTGCTCGAGGAGATCCGCGATCGCTTCCCGGACTACGAGGTCGACGAGTCCGGGCTCACGCGGACCTACCAGGCCCACGTCCGCGGCTTCGCGACGGTCCCGGTGCGCTGGTAGCCTCGACCGCGGCCTGCTCGTAGTGGCGGGCCAGGCCCTCGGCGACCTGCCGCGCCATGCGCTGCGTGGCACGGCGCAGCACGAGGGCGTCGAGCACGCGGCCCGGAAGCCCCCAGCGCGGCGTGTACGAGAGCGCGGTGCGGATCCGGCAGGCGTCACCGGCGGGCTCGAGCGCGTACTCGAAGCTGGCCTCGGCAAACGGCGGGGGCGGCCCCTCGTCGTCGCGGTGCAGCCGGATCACGAAGCCCCGCCCCTCGTTCCAGCGCACCACCGTCTCGTCCATCGGACCGCGATCGGTGATCACGCGGCGGCTCGCGCCGAGGCCCTCGGTGCGCTCGCTGGTCAGCTCCACGTCGGTCACGCCTGGCACGTAGTGCTTCGCGCGCTCCAGGTCGCGCAGCAGCTCCCAGGCGCGCTCCAGCGGCAGGTCGATGCCGGCCTCTCCCTTCACGGTGGTCTTGCTCGGTGACATCGCCCCGATTCTATCAAGGGCGTTATCCTGTGCCGCACCCCGGAGGTCACGCCGTGTACATCGCCATGAACCGCTTCCGCATCGCGCCGGGCTCCGAGGAGGTCTTCGAGAAGCTCTGGCGCGAGCGCGACTCGCAGCTGGACGACGTGCCCGGGTTCCGCGAGTTCCACCTGCTGCGCGGGCCAGGCGACGACAGCTGCACGCTGTACGCGTCGCACACGGTCTGGGCGGACCGGGCCTCCTTCGAGGCCTGGACGGAGTCCGACAGCTTCCGGCGCGCTCACGCCCAGGCCCGAGCCCCCAAGGGGACCTATCTCGGCCACCCGGAGTTCGAGGGCTTCGAGGTCGTGCTCTAGCAGGCTGCCGCGCGCTCCCGGGCACCGAGCAGGCGGGGGACCGCCTGGCGCATACTCCCCGCGGAAGCCGGACCGCGGGTCCGGGGCGCAGGAGACCTCATGGAGCGCATGCGCATCGAGTACAGCGGCGCCGTGATCGGCGACGAGGAGATCCGCGCGGTCGAGAAGGTGCTGCGCGAGGGCATCGCACCGGCCGCGAACGTGGCGACCTTCGAGCAGCGCTGTGCGGCGCTGCTGGGCAAGCGGCACGGCATCATGGTCAACTCCGGCAGCTCGGCGCTGATGATCGCCATGCGTCTGCTCGATCTGCCGCCCGGCAGCGAGATCGTGACCTCGGTCCTGACCTTCAGCACCGACGTGTCGAGCATCGTGCACGCCGGCTACGTGCCCGCCTTCGTGGACTGTGAGGTGGACTCGTACCAGATCGACCTGGACGCGATCGAGCGCATGCTCGGGCCGCGGACGCGCGCGCTGCTGGTGCCCGACCTGATCGGCGGCATGCCCGACTGGGACCGCCTCGAGGCGCTCGCGCGCGAGCGCGACCTGATCCTGATCGAGGACAGCTGCGACACCCTCGGCGGGACCTTCCGCGGCCGGCCCGCCGGCGAGCGCGCGACCCTCTCGCTCACGAGCTTCTCG
>JAJDAJ010000033.1 GCA_029261925.1 Deltaproteobacteria bacterium
GGCGGCAAGCTGCTCGCCGACCGCGCGCTGTCGCGGCTGATGAAGCAGGACTGGCCGCGCACGCTCGAGGAGCTCGAGGCGCTGCGCGGGGCGGATCAGACCACGTAGGTCGCCAGCACGAAGCCGCCGCCGCCCGCCAGCGCCGCGGCGCTGGTCACCGGCTTCTCGAGCTGTGCGAAGCCGGCTCCGTCCACGATCGCGCGGGCCGCCGCCGGCGCGTCGTCGGCGTCGAACTCCACGGTGCAGGCGGGATCGACGTCGTCGTGCTCGTACGTGGCCACGTACCAGGCGCGCCCGGGCTCCAGCGGCACCTCGCGAACGATCAGCGCGTCGGCCCGCACGGTCGCGAGCCAGCCTCGCTCGCCCTCGATCGGCACCAGCGCGGCGATCCGCGGCGTGGAGTACTGGTCCTTCTCGTAGTCCATCGCCAGCAGGCAGCTCGCCAGCGCGTCGCGGGGCGGCAGCCCGAGCTCGAGCTTCTCGGCGATCGGATCGGTGTGGCTGCCGTTGCTGGCCACCGCCCAGTCGCCCGCGATGCGCAGGCAGTTGTAGGCGATGTAGGGGTTCTTCTGGATGTCCGCCTCGTGTCCCTCTCGCGGCACGATCGCCAGCCGGCCGCCGTTGTCCACCGCCTGCCGGTTGGGGAACGAGCGCGACGACACGCGGTACAGGGCGCAGTTGGAACCGGTTCTGGTGCGGGCTACAGCCGCGATTCTTCCGACGTACATGCGCCCCCCTGTTTCTCCTGCGGCCGATCATAGCGGCTTGTGGCAACCTCCTGGGTGCGACAGCGGGCACCGCTCAAGGCTGAGCACGCCAGCGCCGAAGCGCCAGACCGGCCGCCCCTGCGGCCGCTCACGGAGAAACCCAGATGCCCGGATACCTGCACGATGCCGTCCTGCTGTACCTCGACCAGCTGGTCGACTGGGACGGCTACTTCCGCCAGCGCAAGGGCGACGACACCGACGTCGACGCCGAGCGCGCGGCCCTGCGCGGGGTCCTGGAGACCTGCGCCGAGCTGATGTCGGGCATCGAGCCCGGCTCGCGCGAGGGCTGGCCGAACGCCGCGAAGCTGCTCGAGGACGGCAACGTCGAGCTTCCGGCGCACGTCCAGGCCGGCTACGACGCGCTGCGCGAGGCGGGGCTGACGGCCCTGAGCATCTCCGAGGAGTACGGCGGCTTCGAGCTGCCCACGCTCATCTCGAACGTCGTGATCCAGATGGTCTCGCGTGCCGACGCCGCGCTGATGACGGTCATGGGTCTGCAGGGCGGCGTCGCCCTCGACATCCAGAAGTACGGCTCCGACGAGCTCAAGGAGCGCTACCTGCCCGGCTTCACCTCGGGCGAGCTCCAGGGCGCGATGGACCTCACGGAGCCCCAGGCCGGCTCCGACCTGGGGGCGATCGCCACGCGCGCCTACGAGGAGAACGGCGAGTACTTCCTCGAGGGTCAGAAGATCTTCATCACGAACGGCGGCTCCCAGATCCACCTGGTGCTCGCGCGCGACGACGCCAGCTTCGAGGAGTCCAAGGGCACCACCCGGGGCCTGTCGCTCTACCTCTGCCCCCGCACCCTGCCGGACGGCAGCCCCAACGCGATGAAGGTGGAGTGGCTCGAGCACAAGATGGGCCTGCACGGCTCGCCGACCTGTGCGATCCGCTTCGAGCGCGCGCGGGCCTGGCTGCTCGGGGCCCGGGGCGAGGGTTTCCGCGCCATGCTCGACCTGATGAACAACGCGCGCCTCGGCGTGGCGGCGCAGGGCATCGGTATCGCCGAGGCGGCGCTCCAGGAGGCGGTGAGCTACTCGCGCGAGCGCAAGCAGTTCGGCGTCCCGATCGGCGATCAGCCGCTGATGAAGAACATGCTCTCGCGGATGATCGTCGGTCTCGAGGGCGCCCGGGCGCTGCTGTACCGCTGCTCGGTGCTGATCGACCGCAACGACGCCGTCGAGCGCTACCTGGCGCGCGAGGACGTCTCCGAGCCCGAGCGCGCCGAGCTGCAGCGCGTGTACGAGAACAACGGCGTGCGCATCCGGCTGCTGACCCCGCTGGCCAAGTACATCGCGACCGAGACCTGTGACGAGATCACCCGGATGGCGATCCAGGTGCACGGTGGCATCGGCTTCATGGCCGAGACCAGCGTGGGCAAGCTGCACCTCGACGGGATCATCACCACGATCTACGAGGGCACCTCCGAGATCCAGGTCTCGTTCGCGCTCAAGGAGATCGGCAAGGGCGCCCTGCAGATCGTCTTCGAGGAGCTGCTCAAGGAGCTCGGCGCGCTGCAGGACGCGCGGCTGCACCCGCTGGCCGACCGCGTACGCCAGGGCATCGAGCGCATCGGCGAGGCCGCCATGGCCCTGATCAAGGACTTCAACTACGCGCTACTGTCCGCCAAGGGCGTCGCCGACATGACCATCTGCGTGATCGCGGGCACCGAGCTGCTGCGCCAGGCGGACGCCGACGAGCGGCGCCACGATCTGGCCCGGACCTGGATCAACACCCGCATGGCCGAGCTCGAGATGCACGCGCAGCGCATCCTCGAGGGCGACACCTCGCGCATCGAGCGCTGCGAGCGCATCGTCGATCTCTGGAGCGAATGAAACCCGGACGCCGCCGGCGCCGGCCCTGACGCCCCTCAGCCCTCGAGCCCTCAGCCCTTGAGGTTGGTGCGGATGCGCTCGACCGCCTCGGTCACCTGCTCGCGGTGGCCGAAGGCGGACAGGCGCAGGAAGCCCTCGCCGCAGGCACCGAAGCCGGCGCCCGGTGTACCGACCACGTGCGCCTCGCCGAGCAGGCGGTCGAAGAACTCCCAGGAGCCCATGCCCGAGGGCGTGCGGATCCAGACGTACGGGGCGTTCGTCCCGCCGTACACGGTCAGGCCGATGGCCTCCATGCCGTCGCGGATGATGCCGGCGTTGCGCATGTAGTAGTCCACGTTCGCCTGGATCTGCTCGCGCCCCGCGTCGGTGTAGCAGGCGGCGGCACCGACCTGGACGGGGTACGAGGCGCCGTTGAACTTGGTCGAGTGGCGGCGGTTCCACAGGCTGCGGATCGGCACCGCCGCGCCGCCCTCGTCGGTCCCCGCCAGCTGCTCGGGAACCACGATGAAGCCGCAGCGCACCCCCGTGAAGCCGGCCTTCTTGGAATAGCTGCGGAACTCGATCGCACACTCGCGCGCGCCGTCGATCTCGTAGATCGAGCGGGGCACGTCGGGATCGCGGATGAAGGCCTCGTAGGCCGCATCGTAGAGCAGGACCGCGCCGCAGCCGCGCGCGTACTCGACCCAGCCCGCGAGCTGCTCGCGCGTGGCGGTGGAGCCGGTCGGGTTGTTGGGGAAGCACAGGTAGACCAGGTCGACCGGCTCCGAGGGAGGCTCGGGCGAGAAGCCGTTGCTCTCCGTGCAGGGCAGGTAGACCAGGCCTGCGTAGCGGCCCTGAGCGTCGGGCACCCCCGTGCGCCCCGCCATCACGTTCGTGTCCACGTATACCGGATAGACGGGATCGGGGATCGCCACGCGGGCCGACGCGGCGAAGATCTCCTGGATGTTCCCGCTGTCGCACTTGGAGCCGTCGGAGACGAAGATCTCGTCGGGCGAGATCTCCACTCCCCGGGCGCCGAACTCGTGGGTGGCGATCGCCTCGCGCAGGAAGCCGTAGCCCTGCTCGGGTCCGTACCCGTGAAAGCCCTCGGTGGTCCCCAGCTCGTCGATGGCGCCGTGCATGGCCTCGCGGATCGCCGCGGGGAGGGGCAGCACCACGTCGCCGATTCCCAGGCGGATGAGCTTCGCGTCGGGGTGGCTGCCCTGGAACTCGCTCACGCGCCGCCCGATCTCGGGGAAGAGGTAGCCCGCCGCGAGCTTGAGGTAGTTCTCGTTGATCCGCGCCATCACCGTCCTCCCGGGCGGCCCACCGTCCGGGCCGGGCCGCGCGGGGTCCCGCCCCGCAGGGCGCGCAAAGTACCGGCCCGCCGGCCGGCGCCGCAAGGCGTCCGCCCGGCCGGCCAGCGGCCTGCCAGCTAGGTCTCGAGCGTGGACAGGATCAGCTCGGCGAGCCCCGGGGCCTCGCCCACGCAGTCGGTGATCCGCCAGGTCACGCCGTGGTGGCGCGAGATCGCCGCCTCGACCAGCGCCGGCACGTCCTCGCCCTGATGCCTCCCCGGCAGCAGAAAAAGGGGGTGGACGCGGATGTCCCGCGCGCCCTCGGCCACGCAGCGGTCGACCGCGTCCTGGATCGAGGGCTCGGCCAGCTCCATGTGCGCCACGTAGACGGGCAGCTCCGGGCGCCGCTCGGCCACCCGGCGCGCCAGCTTCTCCAGGTGCGCGTGGGCCTCGGGCCTGCGGCTGCCGTGGTCCACGATGATCAGCGCGCGGCTCATCTGCCCAGCTCTCCCCAGTAGTCCGCGGTGACCTCCAGATCGTCGTGTACCCGGATCACGCAGGCGAGCCGGAGCTCGTCGGAGACGCGGTTGCGGCGCTTGGCCTCGAGCTCGACCGGCTTCTGGGGCCGCACCCGGCCCGACAGGACGCGGACGCCGCAGCGGCCGCAGACCAGGTCGTCCCCGCACGCGCGGGCGATGGGCAGGCCGGCCTCGCGGATCGCGTCGATCAGCAGGGTCCCGGCGGGAACCTCGATGCTGCGCTCTCCGGGCGGGAATCTCAGCCGCGGCATCCACCCAGGATAGACCACCTTGAACGCGGACCGACCCAGCGTCTACGATCTCCCCGGATGACGACCGCGGGCCTGCTCATCATCGGCAACGAGATCCTCTCGGGGAAGATCCAGGACGAGAACACTCCGTACCTGCTGCGCGAGCTGCGCCAGCAGGGCGTCGACGTGATGGCCGTACACGTGATTCCCGACGAGATCGACGTGATCTCGTCCGACGTGCGCTCCTTCTCCGATCGCTTCGACTACGTTCTGACCACCGGGGGCGTCGGGCCGACGCACGACGACGTGACCATGGAGGCGGTGGCCGCCGCCTTCGAGCTCGACCTGGTCGTGCACGACGAGATGGAGCGCCAGCTGCGCAACGCGCTCAGGGGCGAGGAGCCCAACGAGAGCCAGATGAAGATGTGTACGCTGCCGCGGGGCGCGCAGCTCATCAGCACGCCGGATCTCTGGTTCCCGCTGGTACACCTGGGCAACGTGTACATCTTCCCGGGCATCCCGCGGCTGCTGCGTGCGAAGTTCGAGTCGGCGCGCGACGCCTTCAAGGGCCAGCCCTACCACCTGCGTCGCGTGTACGTGCGCTGCATGGAGAGCGACATCGCGCAGGACCTTCACGACCTGCTGGACGACTTCCCGGAGCTGCTTCTGGGCAGCTACCCGCGCACGACCGCCCGCGAGAGCGCCAGCGACTACCTGACCATGCTCACGCTCGAGTCGCGCGACGAGGGCTACGTCGTGCGCGCGGTCGAGTCGCTGGTCGCGCGCATCCCCGACGAGCACCTGCTGCGCATCGAGCCCTGAGGCCGGCGCCGGGCAGTCTGCTAGCCCAGCGGCACGTCCGCGAGATCCTTGACGCCCTCGCGCGCGATCAGGATCGCCAGCCGCTTGCCGCCGATCGTGTGTCCGGCGATCGACACCTGCACGCCCACGAAGTCTCCGTTGGGCCGCATGAACACCAGGTCGGTGGGCGCCGTGTCCTCACCCGCGTCGAGCCTCGCCTCGAGATCGCGCGCCTGCTGGCGGTGCGCCGGGGCGACCAGGTCGGCGAAGCTCGAGCCGAGGATCTTCTCGGCGTCGCAGCCGAGCAGCGCCTCGGCGGCGGGGTTCACGTCGTGGATCGTGCCCGTGTCGAGATTGAGCGCGATGTAGGTGTCACGGATGCGGTCGATCGCGCCGCGCACGCGCTTTCCGGCATTGGGCGTCTTGCGTCGACGGTTCTGGCGCGGTCGGCGCTCCTCGCGGGGCTGCAGGATGTGGCGCACGCCGGAGCAGAACATGTCGCGCATGTGGTCGAGCGCGTCGGCCACCTCGGGCTCGGGGCCGCACTCGCGTGCGATCTGCACGGCCTGGCGCACCGACTCCTCGAGTGCGATCGACGCGTTGCCGTGCAGCCCGTCGAGCGAGGGGCGCGCCGTGTCGAGACTGATGCTCGCCAGGCGGCAGAAGGTGCGGAAGCGACGCACGACCTCACCGCGCACCTCGGGAGGCGGCTCCGCCCTGCCCATGCGGCGGTTGACTTCTGCATCGATCGCGTTCCGGAAGCGCTCCATGTGGAGAACTGCCGCGCGTAGCGCCGCCCGCTCACTCAACCCCATGGGCACGAGAGAATGTCACATGCGGGCGGTGCGGTCGAGTAGTGAGTCGAGGCAAATGCGGGTCGGCCGTACATTTCTGCCCGGCTCGCGCGCTCGCGACGCGACCGCGGACCCGTCGTCGGCAATGCAGGCTAAGCTGCCGCCATGCGCTGGCTCGCGTACGCGCATCCGATCGCCATGCTGGCCCTGCTCGCGCTCGCCGTGATGGTGCTGCGCGAGGGCCTGCGGATCCGTCGCGGGCGTCTGCTCGGCCGTCCGGTGCCGAGCGCTCGCCACAGGCGCTGGGGCCGCTGGGTGGTCCTGGTCATTCCCCTCGGGCTCGCCTCGGGAATCGCCACCATGGCCTGGAGGGGGGAGCCACTGATCGCATCGGTGCACTCCAGGCTCGTGCTGGGTGCCGCCGTGGGGCTCTGTGCGGGGGGCGCGCTGGGGCTTCGCCTGGAGCGGGGCGCCGGAGCCCGGCTGCGCGGGCTGCACGCGGTGCTGGGCGCCACCGGCGTCCTGCTCGGGCTGGTCGCGGCCTTCGCCGGCTTCGCGATCCTGCCCTGACAGCGAGGCGCTGGCGCCGCTGCCGGGCCCCGCGGGCTACTCCTCGGCGGGCGCGGCGGGGCTCGAGGCCGCCACGGCGCGCTGGATCAGGGCCAGCACGCGCGGGTCGCGCATCAGCGCCAGGGTGTCGCCGCGGGCCATCGCCTCCTGGATCGCGGGATCCGCGGCCAGCTCCTCGAGCGCCCCGTCGCTCTGCAGGGCCTGCAGGCCGGGAGCGATCCGCTGCAGCGCCTCGCGCGCCGAGCTGCGAAACGCCCGCGGGTCCTGACGCGCCGCCTCGTCGACCACGCCCAGGCCCGCCAGCTGCTCGCGCAGTGCCTGGTCGTGCGAGATGCGCAGGAAGGCCCCGCGGTTGAGTGCCGAGTCCACCGCGCCGCTGGAGAGGTACTGCCAGAAGAGCTCGTCGCGCTGCAGCTCGCCGATGGCAGGGCTGTCGAGGACCTCCTGCAGCTGCTGGCTGGTCCCGGCGGGATCCGCCACGAGGCGCGCCATCAGGCGCCCCCCGTCGTCGCCGGCCAGGACGGCATCGGCGCCCGCCTGGACCATCTCCTGGCTCGCGCGCGACAGGGCGCTGGGAGTCGCGTCCGGCTCGCCGATCAGGCCCGCCGCCTGGACCTGCCCTGCCACCCAGTACACCAGCACCGCCAGCAGCGCGCCCTGCAGTCCGCCGATCAGTCCGCCGCCGACGATGTCCAGCGGAACGCGCTGGCGGCGCGCCCGGTGGCGGCGCAGCACGGCGCGTGTCACCAGTGCCATCACCACGCCCGTGCCCAGGAACGCCACCGTGCCCGTCAGCAGCCCCGCGAGCAGCGGGTGCACGCCGGCGTGCAGCGCGAGCGGCCCGGCGAGGACCGTGGCGCCGAAGAAGCCGGCAGCATAGGAGACGATCAGGCTCACCACGCCGAGCAGCGAGGCCAGGAAGCCGCGCGTCGCCCCGATCAGGACGAACACGGCCAGAATGGTCAGCGCAGCGAGGTCGATCCAGTCCATCGGCTGGCCCATCGGCGCCCGGCCGGGCGTGCCTGAGCGATCGGCGTCACGCGATCGCGCGCTGGCGGAGGTGGTGGTCGCAGAGCACCAGGGCGACCATGGCCTCGACCATGGGCACCGCGCGGGGCAGTACGCAGGGGTCGTGGCGGCCCTGGGCCTCCAGCGTCACGGACTCGCCGGCGCGGTTGACCGTCTCCTGCGCCTTGCGGATCGTCGCGGTCGGCTTGAAGGCGGCGCGGAGCAGGACCGGCTCGCCGTTCGAGATGCCGCCCTGCACGCCGCCCGAGCGATTGGTGCGCGTGCGCACCCGCTCGCCGTCGCTGAAGAACGGGTCGTTGTGCTCGATCCCCGTCAGGCGCGTGCCCTCGAAGCCCGAGCCGATCTCGAAGCCCTTGCACGCCGGCAGCGAGAGCAGCCCGCGAGCCAGGTCGGCCTCGAGCTTGTCGAACACCGGCTCGCCCAGCCCCGGAGGCACGCCGTGGGCGACGCAGCTGACCACGCCTCCGAGCGAGTCTCCCTCTCCGCGCGCCGCGTCGATGCGACGGATCATCTCCTCGCTGGCCACCGGATCGGGGCAGCGGGTGATCTGCGCCTCGACCTGCTCGCGCGTCACCGCCAGCGCGTCGCACTTGGCCTCGACGGTGTGCACGCGGCTGACCCAGGCGATGATCTCCCCGAAGCCCGCGGCGGCGAGCACGCGCCGCGCGACGGCGCCCGCGGCCACGCGCCCGATCGTCTCCCGGGCACTCGCGCGTCCACCGCCCTGCCAGTTGCGGATGCCGTACTTGGCCTCGTACGTGTAGTCCGCGTGCGACGGACGGTACACGTCGCGCATCTGCTCGTAGGCGGACGGCCGGGCGTCCCGGTTGTGCACCATGATCGAGATCGGCGTGCCCAGCGTGCGGCCCTCGAACACCCCGGAGAGGATCTCGGCGCGATCCTCCTCCTGGCGGGGCGTGGTCAGGCGGCTCTGGCCGGGGCGCCGCCGGTCGAGCTCGACCTGGACGTGCTCGGCCGAGAGCTCGAGCCGCGGCGGGCAGCCGTCGATCACCACGCCGACCCCGCCGCCGTGGGATTCGCCCCAGGTGTGCACCCGGAAGATCTGCCCGAAGCTCGAACCCATGCGCGCAGAGTAGGAAAATCGCCCGGGCGCCGGGATCCGGGAGCCCGGGGCAAGGCGCCCCCGGGCAGCGCCGGGGTCTGGCGTCGCACGCTGGCGCGGCCCGGCCTACGCTCCGTGCTCAGCCCCGCTGCGGGCGCCGCAGCAGCACCAGCGTGGCGCCGCTGCCGCCGAGCCGCGGCGGCGCGCTGGCGTGGGCCAGGACCCGCCCGCGCGCGGCTGCGTGCTCGAGCCAGGCGGGCAGCGCCTCGCGCAGCACGGAGCGGCCATCGGGCGAGCGCGCACCGCGCCCGTGGACGATCCGTACGCAGCGCAGGCCGGCCGTGGCCTGCGCCTCGAGGAAGGCCAGGGTGCGCTCGCGCGCGACCTCCTCGCGCAGGCCGTGCAGCTCCAGGCGGGCCTCCGGCTCGATCTCGCCCCGGCCCAGGCGCCCCAGCAGCGCCCGGCTCACGCCCGGCGCCGCGCCGAGCACGCCCTCGCCTGCGTGCTCGGTCCGCAGCGTGGGCCCGGCCGGCTCTCCGGCGTCGGCCGGCCGGAAGCGTCGTCGCCGCAGCGGTGGCTCGACCGCGTCGGCGTCGACCGGTCGCGCGCCCGACACGGCGCGCTCGAATGCCTCGCGGTCTCGCGGGTCGTCGTCGCCGCCCACCTCAGTAGCCCCCGTCCGCGTCGACCAGCGCGATCAGCTTGCGCACGAGGCGCGACAGCGGCAGCGCATCGACCTCGCTGCGGCTGCACCAGCGGGCCTCGCCGTCGCGCGCGCGCAGGCGTCCGCCGCGGTGCTCGAGCTCGACCACGCGCAGGGTCAGCGCGCGGTGCGTGAACGCGTGGCGCACCTCGCCCAGGTCCCGTCCCGGGCGCGACTCGATCCCGGTGCGCTCGCGCAGCTCGTCGACCAGGGTCGCCGTGCTGTCTCCCGCGACCGACGGCGTCTCCCAGAGCCCCCCCAGCAGCCCCTTCGAGGGGCGGCGCAGCAGCAGCCAGCGTCCGTCGCGTCGGCTCCGGAGCGCCCCGCTCACCGCGCTCACCGCGCGCACCGCGGGTCTGCGCCGCGGCGCGGGAAACGCCTCGGGATGGCCGCTGGCCGCCGCGGCGCAGAGCGTGCGCACGGGACAGGTCGGGCAGAGCGGGGCGCGCGGCGTGCACACGGTCGCGCCCAGCTCCATCAGCGCCTGGTTGAAGTCGCCCGGATGCGGTCCCGGCACCAGCTGGCCGGCGAGCGTCCAGGCGTCGCGCTCGGCGAGCTCCGGCTCGGCGATCCAGCGCGAGAGCACGCGCCGCACGTTGCCGTCGACGATCGCGGCGGGCTCGTCGAAGGCGATCGAGCGGATCGCCCCGGCGGTGTACGGGCCCACGCCCGGCAGCGCGCGCAGCGCGTCGGGGTCGCGCGGCAGCTCGCCGCCGTGCCGGTCCACCACGCACGCGGCGGCTCGCCTGAGGTTGCGCGCGCGCGAGTAGTAGCCCAGTCCCTCCCACGCCTTGAGCACGTCCTGCTCCTCGGCGTCGGCGAGCGCCTGCACGTCGGGAAAGCGCGAGATGAAGCGCTCGTAGTACGGGATCACGGTGTCCACGCGCGTCTGCTGCAGCATGGCCTCGGACAGCCAGATCCGGTACGGATCCCGCGTGCGCCGCCAGGGCAGATCGCGGCGATTCTCGAGGTACCAGGCCAGCAGGCGGCGGCGCAGCGCGTCGCGCCGCGCCGCCGGCAGGCGCGGGCTCACGAGCCGCTCTCGCCCTCCGCGGCGGGAGCGGCGGGCAGCGCGGTCTCGGGCCCGGTGCCGAGCCGTGCATGCACGTGATCCTGGATCCAGCTCTCGTCGAGCCACTCGAAGGGATCGGCGAACTCCCCGCCGACGATCACGGCGAAGTGCAGGTGGTCGCCTCCGGCCAGGCCGGTGGCGCCGCTGTGGCCGACGAGGTCGCCCTTCGAGACCACGTCCGCCTTCGCGACGCTCAGGTCGGACAGGTGCGCGTAGAGCGTGAACAGCCCCATGCCGTGATCCACGATCACCGTGCGGCCGTAGATCGCCAGGTCGTCGGCGAACGCCACGATGCCGTCGTTGGCGGCGGGGACCGCCGCGCGAGACGTCGAGGCCATGTCGAGTCCCAGGTGCAGCTGTCGGTCGACGTCGCGGCCCTGGTAGCGGTACGTGCGCCGGTCTCCGAAGCCGGCACGGCGAGCGGCGTTGGGCAGCGGCTGGAACGCGCCGCGCCAGAGCATCTCCTCGTTCGACTTGCGGCAGATCTCGCGGATCCGATCGGCGCTGGCGCGCCGCAGCCCGCGGTTGATCTCCAGGTAGCCCTCGAGCACGTCGCCGCCGTGCGCGGGCAGCAGCTCCGCGACCTTCTGCTGCATGAAGCCGTCCGAGAGCTCGATGACGTCGCTCTGCTGGCGATGCTCGATCAGCCGGATCGGAGTGCCGACCGTCGCCTCGTTCCCCGAGCGATCGATCGCGACGACCTGCGGCACGGTGTCGAGGGTCGCGTCGAGCGGGATGGCGTAGAACGCGGCGAAGTGTCCGGGGAGGCTCGGGTGGGGGTAGCCGCTGAAGAACTGCTCGCCCACGCGCACACCGTGGCGCTTGACCTCCTCGCCCAGCGAGTAGGTCGCCACGCGCGTCCCTCCGGGCCGGGCGTACGTCAGGCCCGAGCTCAGCGAGATCCGCGGTGGCTGGGTGTCGATGACCAGCGGCACCTCGACCTCGGTGACGTTGCCGCCCCAGGAGTAGTCGTGCGCCTCGGCGCGCAGCGTGGCGGGCCCGTCGGGGATGCCGAGCTCGGCGGGGTCGATCGACACGTTGATGCGGCGCTCGCCCGACATCTCGGCGCCCACGAAGAGGTTGCCGCGGAAGAGCTGCTCCTCGAGCTCGAGCTCGTCCTCGCCGACCTCGAGCCACACCCGCACCCGCTCGAGGCCCGTGCCCTGGTCGGTGAAGCGGAACTCGTGCGCGTACTGGCCGTTGACGAAGGCCGGCGTCGTGCTGGTGTGGATCTCCGGCGCGTCGCTCTCGAAGCGCGTCCACAGGTAGCCGGTGACCACGCCCGCGAGCGCGACGATCAGCAGCCAGAGCAGTCGCATCACCCAACTCCCCCCGAGCTGTTTGCGCGGGGACCCACCCCGCCGGGAGAATCTACCTGCGCTCGCTGTTGCCGCTACTCCTCATCCTGGCGCAGGCTGGCCAGGACCGAGAAGTCCTCCAGTGTCGTCGTGTCTCCCGTGGTCTCCCTGCCCGCGGCGACGTCGCGCAGGAGGCGCCGCATGATCTTGCCGGAGCGCGTCTTGGGCAGCGCCGCGGCGATGCGGACCTCGTCGGGGCGCGCCACGGGGCCGATCTCCCGGGCGACGTGCGAGCGCAGCTCCTCGGCGAGCGAGGCGTCGAAGGCCACGTCGCCCTCGAGCGAGACGAAGCCGACCACGGCCGTGCCCTTGATCTCGTCGGGGCGCCCCACGACGGCGGCCTCGGCCACCTTGGGGTGGGAGACCAGCGCGCTCTCGACCTCCATGGTCGAGAGCCGGTGGCCGGCCACGTTCATCACGTCGTCGACGCGGCCCATCACCCAGAAGTAGCCGTTGCGATCGCGCCGTGCGCCGTCACCGGTGAAGTAGATGCCGTCGAACTTCGACCAGTACTGCTCCCGGAAGCGCTCGGGATCGCCGTGGATGCCGCGCAGCATGCCCGGCCACGGCTTCTTGATCACCAGGTAGCCGCCCTCGTCGGGTCCGCAGGACTCGCCCTGCTCGTTGACGATGTCGGGGAAGATCCCGGGGAAGGGCAGGGTGGCCGAGCCGGGCGTGGTGGCGACCGCCCCCGGAACGGGCGAGATCAGGATGCCGCCGGTCTCGGTCTGCCACCAGGTATCGACGATGGGACAGCGGTTGTGGCCGATCACCCTGCGGTACCACATCCACGCCTCGGGATTGATGGGTTCGCCCACCGTTCCGAGCAGCCGCAGGCTCGACAGGTCGTACTTCTTGACGTGGTCGGCACCCCACTTCATGAAGGTGCGGATCGCCGTCGGCGCCGTGTAGAAGATCGTGACGCGGTAGCGGTCGATGATCTGCCAGAAGCGTTCCTCGTCGGGCCAGTTCGGAGCGCCCTCGTACATCACGCTCGTCGCGCCGTTGGCGAGCATGCCGTAGACCACATACGAGTGGCCGGTGATCCAGCCGATGTCGGCCGTACACCAGTACGTGTCGGTCTCCTTGAGGTCGAAGATGTACTTCGAGGTCGTCGCCACGTGCGTCAGGTAGCCGCCCGTGGTGTGCAGGATTCCCTTCGGCTTGCCCGTCGATCCCGACGTGTACAGGATGAACAGCGGGTGCTCGGAATCGAGCTTCGCGGGCTTGCATACGGGTGAGGCGTCGGCCATCAGGTCGTGCCACCAGAGGTCGCGGCCGGCCTTCATCGGCACGTCGTGGCCGGTGCGCTGGAGCACGATCACCTGGTTGACTGCCGCGCCGCCGTCGATCGCCTCGTCGACCATGTCCTTCAGGCGCACGATCTGGCCGCGACGCCAGCCGCCGTCGGCCGTCACGATCACCCGCGCCTCGGCGTCGTTCGTGCGGTCGCGGATGGCATCCGCGGAGAAGCCGCCGAAGATGATCGAGTGCACGGCTCCGATGCGCGTGCAGGCGAGCATGGCGATCGCCAGCTCGGGCACCAGGGGCATGTACAGGATGACGCGGTCGCCCTTCTTGACGCCGCGGTCCTTGAGCACGTTGGCGAACTTGCAGACCTCGCGGTGGAGATCGCCGTAGGTCAGGACTCGACGGTCACCCGGCTCGCCCTCCCAGATGATCGCGGCCTTGTTCTTGCGCCACGCGTTCTCGCCCTCGAGGTGCCGGTCGAGGCAGTTGTAGCTGACGTTGGTCTTGCCGCCGACGAACCACCTCGCCCGCGGCGGCTTCCAGTCGAGGATCTTCTTCCAGGGCGTGAACCAGGAGACGTTCTCCTTCGCGTGCCGGGCCCAGTAGCGCCTGAAGTCCTTCTCGGCCTCCTTGACCATGCGCCGGTACGCCGCCTTGCCGGGCACCAGGGCCGCGCGAGACCACTTCGGATCCGGCTCGAAGCGGCGCTTCTCCTTCAGGCTCGACTCGATCGCGAACTCGTCCGCCATTCTCTCCCCCGCCTGCGTCCCGCTCAGTCGCGGATCCAGGCCTCGACCGCGTCGATCTCCTTGGGGATCGCCGCGGTCAGGTTCTCGTGGCCGTCGTCGGTCACCACCACGTCGTCCTCGATGCGCACCCCGATCCCGCGCAGGTGGTCGGGGCTCTTCTCCTCGCTCGAGCCGAAGTACAGCCCGGGCTCGATCGTGAAGCACATTCCCGGCTCGAGCTCGCGGGGCTGACCGTCGACCGCGTACTGGCCGACGTCGTGCACGTCCATGCCGAGCAGGTGGCCGGTCGAGTGCATGTAGAAGGGCCGGTAGGCCTCGCTCTCGAGCAGGCCGTCGATGTCGCCCTCGAGCGCCTTGAGCTCGACCAGGCCCTCGACCAGCTTGCGCAGCGCGGCCTCGTGGATCGCCTTGAGGGTGGTTCGGGGCCGCACCGCGTCGAACGCGGCCCGCTGGGCCTCGAGCACCGCCTGGTACACGTCGCGCGCGGCGCCCTCGTAGTGTCCACCGACCGGGTAGGTGCGGGTGACGTCCGACGCGTAGCCGTGGAGCTCGACGCCCGCGTCGATCAGCACGAGCTGGCCCGCCTCGAGCCGGGCCTCGTTGGTCACGTAGTGCAGGACGGTCGCGTTGTCACCCGCGCCCACGATGCTCGCGTACGCGGGGCCCGCGCCGCCGCGCGCGCGGAAGACCTGGTGCAGCGCCGCCTCGAGCTCGTACTCCCAGCGTCCCGGCTGGCAAAGGCGGGCCGCCGCGCGATGCGCCTCCCGCGAGATCGTCGCCGCGGCGCGCATGATCTCGAGCTCGGCGGGGCTCTTGTAGCTGCGCATCCGGTGCAGCGCGTCGAACGGCGACACCACCTCGGTGGGCGCCGCCACACCGCGGCGCAGCCTGGCGCGCGTCTTCTCCAGCGCATCGACCACCCGATCGTCCAGGGCGCGGTCGCGTCCGAACGCGTGCCAGAGCCGCCGCCGGTTCTCGATCAGCCCGGGGAGGCGCTCCCCGAGCTCCTCGACGGGAAACGCCTCGTCGGCACCGAACTCGCTCACGGCCCCCTCGACCCCGGGTCGGCGGCCGTTCCAGGTCTCCATCTCGGGATCGCGGGGCTGCACGAAGAGCACGAAGCGGTCCTGCGTGAACACGGCGACCGCTTCGGGCTGCGGGAATCCGGTCAGGTAGAGCAGGTCCGAGTCCTGTCGGAAGACGTACTCGGTGTCGTTCGAGCGCGTCCGGGGCCGCGCGCCCGGGATCAGCGCGACGCCGTCGCCCAGCCCGGCCATGAAGCGCGCGCGGCGCTCCGCGAGCTCGTCGGAACCGATGGCGGGGACCGGGGTGGGCATCGCTCCAAACCTAGCAAGGACTCAGCGCTTGGCGTCGGCGGGCACCTCGGAACCGCCCTCGCCGCGGCCCTTGCCGCGGCGGCGGCGCGAGCGCTTCCGCGCTCTCTTCGCGCGCTTCGCCTCGGGCTGCGCCTCCGCATCGCCCTCGCCCTCGGCCTCGCGCATGGCCTCGATGGCCTGGCCTCCGAACTCGCGCGCCCACCAGCCCTTGACCGCCGGCAGCTCGGCCAGTGCCTCGGGGCTCTCGGGCCGCCCCCAGGCGATCGTCTCCAGCACCGCGTTGGCGCAGAACACCCCGGGGTCCAGCTCCAGCTCCTGGGCACGCGTGGCGCGCCACTTCTTGAGCCGGGCCAGCCGTCGCTCGCCGTTGCGGTCGAGGCGCTTGCGGCCGTTGCCCGAGCCGCTGGGCGTCCGCGCGGGCGTGGCGTGCTCCGGTCCCTCGAGCCCGCGCACGATCGCTTCGATGATCTCCTGTCCCATGCGCCGCAGCACCAGGTCGGTGATTCCCTTGCGTCGCGCCAGCGTGCGACGCGAGCGCGCCGGGTTCTGTGCCAGCTCGATCAGGGTGCCGGTGCCCAGCACCTTGAACGGGGGCTTGTCGAGCTGCCGCGCGCGCTGGTCGCGCATCAGGAAGAGCTCGCGAAGCACGGCGAGCGCCCGCGGCGAGAGCTTGCTCGCGCCCTTGATGCGCAGGTAGCCCTGCTCGTCGAACTCGCGCTCCGGCCAGCTGCGCGCCTCGAGGGTGGCGAACTCCGCGCGCGCCCAGTCCAGGCGCTTGCGCGCGCGCAGCTCCTTCTCGACGAGGCGCGAGAGCTCCACCAGGTAGAGCACGTCGGCGGCCGCGTACTCGACCTGCACCGGCTTCAGCGGCCGGCGCGACCAGTCGGTGCGCTGCTGGTCCTTCGAGAGCTTCACGTCGAAGTGCCGCTCGACCAGCGCGCCCAGCCCGACCGAGGGATAGCCCAGGAGCTGGGCCGATATCATGGTGTCGAAGAGGTTCGCGACGCGGATCCCGCTGTGGCGATCGAGCACGTACAGGTCGTACTCGGCGGCGTGCAGGACCTTGCGGATCTCCGGGTTCGCGAAGACCTCCCCGAGCGGGTCCAGCCCGCCAGGCGGCAGCGCGAGCGGATCGACCAGGAACGTCCCGCAGCGTGCGCTGATCTGCACCAGGCACAGCTTGTCGTGGTAGTGGAAGAAGGAGTCGGCCTCGGTGTCGACCGCGATCACCTTCTCGCGTGAGAGCTTGCGGGCGAGATCCGCGACCGCATCCGGCTCGTCGATGAAGGGATAGTCGCTCATCGGGCCGTCTCGGATCTCCTCGGTGCAAGAGCTTCCGGCGGGAGGAGGTCCGGTGAGCCAGGCGGCTGGATTGTAACGCCGACCCGATTTGCGGCAACGTGACGCCAGACCATGGGCATAACGACACGATTCCGGGTCTGAAATGACCCACAAGCGCACGCGTGGCTCCGGGAGGCCGCTCCCGGCACGGGAGGGGCCGGATCCGGCCCCGCAGCGGTCAGGTCAGGATGGCCGCACCCAGCCCGAAGACCACGCCCACGCCGATGCTCAGGACCAGGCCGACGACGAAGGTGACCATGGTGACCTTGATGGCCGCCCCGAAGCTCTCGCAGTGCATGCCGCGGAGCACCGCGGCGTACGCCAGCACCGTGGCGATCAGGCTGAGCGCGAGGCCCCCGAAGAGCATCCCCGGGCTGGTCGGGTCGATCAGCGCCACCATCTGCGCGGTCCCGCTGGCCATCCCGCCGGCGATGGCCTGCATGAAGACCACCAGCATGGCCTTGCCGAGGCCGATCGGCTCCTCGCCTGCCAGGCTGCAGGCCATCTTGAGCACCAGGGCGCCGATCCCGACGGTGATGGGCACGATGACGAGCAGCATCACGATCAGCATCACGGCGCCGACCCCGGCCAGCGCGCTCATGTCGAGCTTCGGCGCGCCGCCGCCGGGCTGGGCCGCCTGCGCCTCGGCGAGCGCCTTCTCCATCTGCGCCATCAAGCCCTGCGGCGCCCCGGCGGGCTGGCCCGGTCCGCCCTCCTCCTCGGAGCCGTTCAGGCCCTCGATGACGGAGAGGCGACCCTGCTGCTCGAGCTCGCCACCGATGTCCTCGATCTGGTCCCGGTAGCGCGCCGGGACGTCGTAGTACGAGTCGGTGTAGTGGGTCTGACCGTGGTCATCGACCCAGGTGTAGATCTCGGCGCTCGCGGTGCTCGCCCAGGACAGGGCGGCGGCAACCATCAGGGAGAGGAGGGTGTGGCGCATCCCGGGGGGTATCGAGAATCGCCTGGGTGATCTGTAGACTTTTTGCCCGATGCGCTGGTCCCGGCTGTTCATACCCACGCTTCGCGACGATCCCTCGGACGCGGAGGCGCCCAGTCACCGGCTCATGCTGCGTGCGGGCCTGATCCGCCAGCTCGGTGCGGGTCTGTACAGCAAGCTGCCGCTCGGTCAGCGCGTGCTGCGCAGGATCGAGGCGATCGTGCGCGAGGAGATGGAACGCATCGGCGCCCAGGAGTTCCACCACCCGGCGCTGCACCCCGCCGAGATCTGGCGCGAGAGCGGTCGCTGGGACGCGATCTCCGACGAGATGTTCCGCCTGCGCGACCGCAAGCAGGCCGAGATGTGCCTGGGCATGACCCACGAGGAGATCTTCACCTGGGTCGCGCGCGCCGAGCTGCGAAGCTACAAGCAGCTGCCGCAGATCTGGTACCAGATCCAGACCAAGTTCCGCGACGAGGCCCGCCCCAAGTCGGGCGTGCTGCGGGCCCGCGAGTTCATCATGAAGGACTCGTACTCCTTCGACGCGGACGACGCCGGGCTCGATCGGTCCTTCGACCTTCACGCCGGGGCCTACGCGCGCATCTTCGAGCGCTGCGGAGTCGACGCGATCCCCGTCGAGGCGTCGTCGGGCGCGATGGGCGGCAGCGCCTCCGTGGAGTTCATGGCGCGCTCCGACGCCGGCGAGGACTGGATCGTGCTCTGCGACGGCTGCAGCTACTCCGCGAACCTGGAGAAGGCGACGTCGGCCGTGGCGGCCGTCGACGATCCCGGGGACGCCGCGCCAGTGGAGCGCTTTCCCACGCCGGGCGTGCGCACCATCGACGACCTGGCCCGCCTGGAGGGCGGAGCGCCGGCGGACCGGCAGATCAAGACGCTCGTCCAGATGGTGGACGGAGAGCCGGTCCTGCTGCTGCTGCGCGGCGATCACGACCTCAACGAGGTCAAGCTGGCCGAGGCGACCGGCTCGACCGACGCGCGCCCCGCCCATCCCGAGGAGTGCCGGGCCGCACTGGGCGCGCTTCCCGGCAGCCTGGGCGCCGTGGGTGTGAGCGCCGTGCAGATCCTCGCCGACGACGCCCTGCGCGGTCGCCGCTCCATGACGACCGGCGCCAACGAGGACGACTTCCACCTGCGCCACGTCGACGTGGAGCGCGACATCGAGGGCGCGCGCTGGGTCAGCCTGCGCAACGTGGAGGAGGGCGACGCCTGCGTCGAGTGCGGCAAGCCGCTGCGCGTGGTCAAGTCCATCGAGGTCGGGCACATCTTCAAGCTGGGGCTGCGCTACTCCGAGTCGATGGGCGCGAACGTGCTCGACGCGAACGGCAAGGAGGTGCCGCTGGTCATGGGCTCCTACGGCATCGGCATGGAGCGCATCATGGCGGCGGCGATCGAGGCCCACCACGACGACAACGGGATCCTCTGGCCGGCCGCCATCGCGCCGTTCGACGTCGTGGTCTCGCCGGTCAAGGCCAAGGACGCCGAGCAGGCGCGCGTGTCGGAGCAGCTCTACGAGCAGCTGGGCGCGGCCGGGCTCGCCGTGCTGCTCGACGATCGCGACGAGCGGGCGGGGGTGAAGTTCAAGGACGCCGACCTGATCGGGATCCCCTGGCGCGTCGTCGTAGGTCCGCGCGCGCTGAAGAACGGCAACGTGGAGCTCGCCGAGCGCGCGACCGGCGCCGCGTCCGAGGTCGCGCTCGACGCGGTCGTCGGCCAGCTGCGCGAGAAGACCGCTTGAGCCACGCGCCCCTGACCGTGCTCGATGAGGAGGAGGAGCTCTTCCGGCAGACCGTACGCGACTTTGCGCGGCGAGAGATCGCTCCGCGGGTTGCTGGCATGGAGGAGCGCGGCGCCTACGACGCGGACCTGATCCCGGCGCTCTTCGACGTCGGCCTGATGTCGATCGAGACACCCGCCGAGCTGGGCGGCGGCGGCGGCAGCTTCTTCATGTCGGTGCTGGCGGTCGAGGAGGTCTCGCGCGTCGACGCTGCCGTGGGTGTGCTGGTGGACGTGCAGAACACCCTGGTGGCCAACGCGATCCTGCGCTGGGCCGACGACGGCCTGCGCCGGCGGGTCCTCGAGGCCATGGCCAGCGGCACGGTCGCCTCGTACGCGCTCTCCGAGGCCAGCTCCGGCAGCGACGCCTTCGCGCTCCAGTGCCGTGCGCGGCTCGAGGGCGACGACTTCGTGCTCGACGGTCGCAAGCTCTGGATCACCAACGCGGCCGAGGCGGGTCTGTTCCTGGTGATGGCGAACGTCGATCCCGAGCAGGGCTACCGGGGGATCACCAGCTTCGTGGTCGAGCGGGACATGCCCGGCTTCGAGGTCGGCCGCAAGGAGGACAAGCTCGGCATCCGGGCGAGCTCGACCTGCGAGCTGATCCTCGACGGCGTGCGCGTGCCGCGTGCGAACGTGGTGGGCGAGGTCGGCGTCGGCTACCGGATCGCCATCGAGACCCTCAACGAGGGTCGCATCGGCATCGGCGCACAGATGGTCGGTACCGCGCAGGGGGCGCTCGACGATGCGCTGGCCTACACCGCCCAGCGGCAGCAGTTCGGGCGCCCGATCGGCGAGTTCCAGGCGGTGCAGTTCGACCTGGCGCAGATGGCGACCGAGATCGAGGCGGCGCGGCTCACGGTGTACAACGCGGCGAGGTTGAAAGACGCCGGCGAGCCCTTCCTGACCCAGGCCGCGATGAGCAAGCTCTTCACCTCCCAGGTCGCCGAGCGCGTGACCTCGAAGGCCGTCGAGCTCTTCGGCGGCGTGGGCTACACGCGCGAGTACCCGGTCGAGAAGCGCTACCGCGACGCCAAGATCGGCAAGATCTACGAGGGCACCAGCAACATGCAGCTGGCGACGATCGCCCGGCAGCTCCAGGGTGGCCGATAGTCGGCCCGGGGCCTCCCCGACCCTGCGAGCGGGTGGGGCGGTGTCGGCCCTGCGGGGGCAGCTGCCCCCGGCGACCCGCCGTGCGCCCGCCGGGCGGTACGGGCGCCGGAGGGGCGCGCCGGGCCGGGTCGAATCGCCTCGTCGTGGGGGCAGGGCCACGCCCGGCTGGGTCAAGCCCTCTCCCGCGGGTTACGATATGCGCTAAGACCGCGTCCCCCGCAGGGGCTTGTCGAGGGGCGGACCGGTCGGCGCTAGCGCGCGCTGCAGGGCGCGCCGCAGGGAGACTCCGATGTTGCTACGTGACCGCCGATTCATCCTGACACTGCTGCTCATGGCGGTGACCGCCGGCTATTTCTGGGCCGGGTCGCGTATACCGCAGCTCAACGAGAAGGCCATGATGGGCGGCGAGGTCCAGCTCGAGGCCCTCGGCTTCGACATCGTCTACGAGGTCCGGCCCGACGACCCCGTCCACGTCAAGGTGGCCAAGACGACGGTCAACTGGATCAAGACGAACCAGAAGGGCATGACCTTCGGGATCCTGTTCGCCGGGATGATCATGACCATCCTGGCGCTGATCCAGCGCCGGAGCTTCCAGAACGGCTTCGCGGACTCACTGCTCGGGATGACGATCGGGGCGCCTCTCGGCGTCTGCGTCAACTGCGCGGCGCCGATTGCCCAGGGCATGCGCTCGGGCGGCGCCTCCACGCAGACCATGCTCGCCGCCATGACCAGCTCGCCGACGCTCAACGTGATCGTGCTGACCATGCTGTTCTCGCTGCTGCCCCTCTACCTGGTCGTGCTCAAGCTGAGCCTCACGCTGGCGTTCATCCTGATCGTGATCCCGGTCGTCGCCCGCTTCGTGCCGCGCAACGCGGAGGTCGCCTTCGAGCCGCCGGAGGAGTGTCCGATGCCGCTGGCCCTCGCGACCGGCGAGGGCAGCGAGTCCTGGCTGGCTGCAGGGCGCTGGCTCGTCAAGAACTACGCCAAGAACCTCTGGTTCATCGTCTACCGGACCGTGCCTCTGATGCTGCTCGCCGGCGCGCTCGGCGCCGCCGCGGTGACGCTGCTTCCGGTGAACACGCTCGCGGAGGTCCTGCCGTCGGAGGGCCCCAAGGTCTGGATGGCGATGGTCCTGGTCGCGGGGGTGGGCGTCTTCCTCCCCGTGCCGATCGCCTTCGACGTGGTCCTGGTCGCCGTTCTCGTCGCGGCGGGGATGCCGGCGCGGTACGCCGCGATCCTGCTGTTCACGCTGGGTATCTTCAGCGTCTACGCCTTCTTCATCGCCTGGTACTCCATCCCGAGGACGATCGTGGTTGCCGCCACCGCGGTACTCGTCGCCATGGGAGTCGGGGCCGGGTACCTGGGCCAGATCGGCTTCGAGTGGCACGCCGTCGGCGAGCGCGAGATCTTCTTCGCCGCCTTCGCCGAGAACGGGAGCTCGCACCCCGACGTGATCCAGGTTGGCGAGGCGCCGGAGCCGGTCTCCGCCGCCGATCTCCTGCCCGGCCTGGGCGCGGGGGCCCTGCGCGGCGAGCCGTTCGAGGCCAGTCCGGTCGTCGGCATCGAGGTGCGCCGCATCCCCTTCGCAGCCCGCGAGGTGGACCCGGCCGCCCCGCGGTTCGTGCGCCTGGAAGGCCCCGAGGTCGGTCTCGCCGAGCCCTGGAGCTACTCGGTCGACAACTTCCTGGAGCTCAGTCGCTACCGGGCCATCGCGACCGGAGACGTCCACCACGACGGCTGGCCGGACGTTCTGGTCAGCACCGACACGGGCATCTCGCTGTACGCCAATCGCGGGGGGAAGGGCTTCACGCGCCAGCGGGTGGACGTCGAGCTACCCCGGGCCCGCGTCGTGAACGCCGCTCTGGTCGATCTCGACGGGGACGGCTGGCTGGACATCTACCTGTCCTGCTATCGCAAGGGCAACCACATCGTCTACAACCGCGGGGGCAGCTTCGAGGGCGCAGAGGTTCGCGCGCTCCCCAACCACGAGGGCGCGATCCTGACGCCGTCGGTCGCGTTCGGGGATCTCGATCGCGACTCGGATCTCGACGTGCTCCTCGGGAACTGGTCGATCGGGAACATCGGGAGGATGAATCACTCCTTCGACTCGTCGCGCAACGTTCTCCTGCGCAACGAGCCGGGCGCCTTCCGGCTCGAGGCCCTGCCGGGGATCCCCGGGGAGACGCTCAGCACGCTGATCGCGGACATCGACGACGATGGCGACCTCGATGCCATCGCCGGTGCGGACTTCGGTCCGCCCGACGAGTTCTACCTGGGCTCTCCGGATGGCGTCATGCAGCACCTGAAGCGCAGCTCGAGCCCGATTCCGGTCTCCACGGGAAGCACCATGAACCTGTCGGTTGCCGACATCGACAACGACCTGCGCTCCGAGCTCTACATCGGTCAGATCAGCGGGCGCAGCGGCAGTGGCGCGGTCGACTTCCACCGCCTCAGCCCCGACCTCTGCATGGAGATCGTCGATCCGGTCATGCGAGAAGGCTGCGAGAAGATGGTGCCGATCCAGCGCGCCATCATCCGCGGGATCCAGACCAAGTCTGCCGGCGTCTGTGCCTCGCTCGACGAGGCCTTCCGGGACGACTGCGTGGCCGTGATCATGCTGCGAACCGCATCCCGCTGGGAGCGCTCGCCGGAGCTCTGCGAGGCCTATCCCGACAGCTGGGACAGCTTCCGCTTCGCATGCCGGCACAGCCACGTCGGCCAGCAGGAGATGCTCACGGACAAGGGGCTGGCCGAGAGCGTTCCGCAGACCCGGGGATTCAACGTACTCCTGCAGGAGTCCGACCAGGGATACGTCAACCGGGCAGAGCAGCTGGGGCTCCAGGTCGCCGGCTGGACCTGGAACGCGAAGTTCGCCGACCTCGACAACGATGAGTGGCAGGACATGTTCGCCGTGAACGGCCAGGTATCACAGAACACCCGCGAGCCCAGCTACATGTTCCACAACCAGCAGGGCGAGCGCTTCGTGGACCGCGCGACGGAGTGGGGCATGCGCACGCTGCTGTCGATCGGTGGCTATTCCTATGTCGACATGGACAACGACGGCGATCTCGACATCATCGCCGTGCCCACGGAGGCGCCGCTGCTGGTGTTCCGCAACAACAGCGCATCCGGGAACTCCATCGCGTTCGAGTTCAGCGATCAGGCCGGCAATGCCTACGGGATCGGCAATCGCGTCATCATCCACTACGGCCCGGACGGGAAGCGGCATCAGATGCGGGAGATCCATGCGGGGGGCGGCTTCGTCTCGTTCGATGCCCCGGTCGCGCACTTCGGCCTCGGCGAGTACGACCGCGTGAGCCGGGTCGAGATCGTCTGGTCGACCGGCGAACGAACCGAGCTCGAGGGCGAGTTCACGGCCGGCGGCCGCTACGTGATCACTCGAGCGGCCAGGAGCGCCACCGAGGTCGCCCGGGCCTACTGACCCCTTTCCCGTGCGATCCACGCGCCTGGCCGCGAACGCTCCCCCGCCAGAACACGAGCCCGCGACCCATCAGGTCGCCGGAGGCGCATGACCATGAGCGTGGCGAGCCGCGAGCAGCCAGGGGATCTCCACGGTGCGTGGACCGATCGGCTCGCGCTGGGACGGCTCTGGACCATCGGCTGGACCGCCTTCCAGTTCGGGCTGATCATCCTCGTGATCCGGGCGTTCCACATCGAGAGCGCCGCGTTCCTGCGCCTGATCGTGCTGGCCTGGGCCGGCTTCATCGTGCACTCGCTGCTCCCTCGCCGCTGGCAGCTGCCCTTCTTCGGCTGCCTGTCCTTCGCGGGGATCTGGCTGGTGCTGGGCTGGGCCAACGGTCTGTGGCTGGTCGGGACGGGGCTCTGCCTGATCGGACTCGCTCACCTCCCGGTGGCCTTCGCCGCGCGGGTGGCGGCGATCGTGGTCACCGGAGGAGCGCTCTGGGCGGCACGTGCCAGCTGGATCGACTCCCCGGTTCCGTTCCCGGGAGTCGTCTGGCCGATCCTCGGGTCGATGTTCATGTTCCGGATGATCGTCTACCTGTACGATCTCCGGGACGGCGAGGCGCCGTTCGGGTTCTGGCGGGCGGTCGCCTACTTCTTCATGCTCCCGAACGTCTGCTTCCCGCTCTTCCCCGTCGTCGACTACGCGACCCTCTGTCGAACCTACCAGTCGGAGGAGGAGACTCACGCCCTGCAGACCGGAGTGGTCTGGATGCTCCGCGGCTGCGTGCACCTGCTGGCCTACCGGCTCATCTACCAGCAGTGGATCGTGGCTCCGAGCGAGGTCACCACCGGCGGTCAGGTCGTGCAGCTCTCGGCGGCGACCTTCCTGCTCTACCTGCGTGTCTCGGGCTCCTTCCACCTGATCGTGGGCATGCTGCGGATGTTCGGCCTCCACCTTCCCGCGACGAACCAGAACTACCTGCTGGCGTCCTCGTTCACCGATCACTGGCGCCGGATCAACATCTACTGGAAGGACTTCATCCTCAAGACCTTCTTCAACCCCATCTACTTCCCGCTGAGGAAGAAGTGGGGCGACCGTCCCGCGATCGTCACGGCCGCCGTGTGCTCGTTCGTGGCGACCTGGTTCCTCCACTCCTGTCAGTGGTTCTGGATCCGCGGAGAGTTCATCGTGCGCTGGCAGGACATGGTCTTCTGGAGCGCGCTGGGCTCGATCGTCTGTGTGAACATGCTCTGGGAGCTGGGCCACCGCCCGCGACGCAGTCTGCGCAAGAAGAAGCGAACCCTTCGCCAGGACCTCGGCCTGGTCCTGCGCGTGGCCGGGACCATGGCCGGGATCCTCCTGTTCTGGACGATCTGGAGTGCGTCGTCGATCAGCGAGCTCGGCATCCTGCTCGGTGCCCTGCTGCACTTCACGCCCCTGGAACTCGTTGCCACGGTGGCGGCCCTGCTCCTGCTGGGCGTCGTCGCGGCCGCGCTGCTCCGCACACCTCTCGAGCAGCCGGATCTCGTGCGCTCGCCCGATCCCGTGCGGGCCTCTCGAGCGCGCTGGCTCCAGGCCACTGCGGTCTGCTCGACGGCAGCCGTGCTCCTGCTCGTGGCCTATCAGCCGACCGTGCTCGCTTTTGCTCCGGCGCTCGCTGGCGCGGCGGACCAGCTGCGCGAGAAGCGGCTCAACGCCGCCGACACGCGGCGCATGGAGCGAGGCTACTACGAGGACATCGCCGACGTGAGCCGCTTCGACGACGAGCTGGCGTCGGTCTACACGCGCCAGCCGGCGGACTGGCGCGGCGTGGAGCCGACGACCCAGCCGACGGGCGGCTTTCCCGCCTACGAGCTGATTCCCTCGAACCGTGTGCGCTACAAGGGCGTGCTCCAGGGCGCCAACGCCTTCGGCATGCGCGATCGTGCGTACACGCAGGAGAAGCCTCCGGGCGTGCTCCGGATCGCCATGATCGGCGCCTCGCACACGAAGGGCTCCGGGGTCGACGACGACGTGACCTACGAGAACCAGCTGGAGGACCGGCTCGCGCTCGAGACCGGTGGGCACGTGGAGGTCCTGAACTTCTCGGTCGGCGGCTACGGCCCGCTCAGCCGGCTGGCCACGCTGCGCGGCAAGGCGCTGTCCTTCTCGCCGGACATCGTGATCATCGTGGGTGTCGACGAGTTCGAGTGGGTGCTCACCGAGATCAGCAACGCGCTGGACAGTGACTTCGAGCTGCCGTTCCCCGGGCTGCTCCGGATGGTCGAGGAGGCCGGCGTCGCTGGCGATCTGCCCCCGGTGATCGTGGAGCATCGCCTGCGCCCGAGGGCCCGGGAGCTGGCCGCCTGGGTCTACGCCGAGTACGCCCGGGTGGGCCGCGAGGCCGGCATCCGGGTATTCTCGGCAATCCTGCCGCGGCCCGAGGACGTCCCCGACGAGGCGGAGCTGATCGCCGAGCAGCAGGAGATGGCCCGCAGGGCCGGGCTGACGGTGCTAGACATGTCCGACGCATACGAGGGCGTCGAGGATCACTCCACGCTCTGGGTCGCGCCGTGGGATCGGCATCCCAATGTCGAGGGCCACAGGCGGCTGGCCGATAGGCTCTATCGCAGCCTGATGCCCCACCTGACGATCGACCGGGAGGCGAGCGCCGCCGGGCAACCCTCGCGACGGGAGAGACAGCCGTGACACAGGATGAGATCGCCGCCCGGGTCAAGGACTTCGTGCTGGAGGAGTTCCTCCCGGACGACGATCCCGAGGACCTGACCTACACCACCGAGCTCGTGACGAGCGGGGTGCTGGATTCCCTGGCGGTGCTGACGCTCGCGTCGTTCATCGAGGACGAGTGGGGCATCGAGGTCTCCGCCAAGGAGGCCCGCGCGGGCCACCTGAACACGGTCTCGGACATCGCCAAGCTGGTCACGTCCAGGCTCGAGAGCTGATCGGAGACCCCGTTGATACCCACCGACGTCAAGCAGACGCTGCAGGCCCTGTTCCGCGATCGCCTCCAGCGCGATCCGGACGGCCGCGCCATCGCCTGGCTCTCGCCGCGCGCCGGGGTCGAGTGGCACTCCTTCGCCGAGTTTCACGCGCGGGCCTCGGGTGTCGGGGCTGCACTGGCCGAGCGGGGGCTGGGAGCGGGTGACACCTGCGTGCTGGTGGAGGTGGATCCCGAGCTCGCATCCTGCCTCGTGATGGGCACGCTGCTGCTCGGCGCGAAGCCCCTGCTGGTCGCGCCGCCGACGATCCAGGGCCCCAGCTCGATGCTCGGCGACGTCGTGAAGAGCGTGATCGCTCGAACCGCCGCCCCGGTCGCCTTCCTGTCGCAGGAGCTGGAGGGGGCCCTTCCCGACCTCGAGGCCGGGGCCCAGGGGACCCGTTTCGTCCTCGGTGCCGCGGGCCTGGCGGCGCCGCCGGATGCGGACCTGCCGGACGTCGACCCGTCGGAGGACGACGTCCCCGCGTATCAGCTGACCTCGGGCACCACGGGCTTCCCGCGCATCGCCATGTGGCGGCAGAAGAACGTGATCGCGGCCCTCGTCGGCATGATCAAGGCGATGGACCTCGGTCGAGACGACGTCTTCCTCAACTGGACGCCCCTGTACCACGACATGGGTCTCGTCAACAATTTCTTCGTGTGCATGGCGTCGGGCATCCCGATGGCGCTCCAGAGCCCGCTGGACTTCATCCAGCGGCCGTCTTTCTGGCTGCGCGGGCTCGTCGATGCCGGCGCCACGACGACCTGGTCGCCGAACTTCGGCTTCGCGGTGGCGGCCCAGCGCGTGCGCGATCGCGAGATCGAGGGCGTGCGTCTCGATCACGTGCGCGGCTTCTGGAACGCCGCCGAGCGCATCCACGCCGAGACCCTGGATGCCTTCCTCGAGCGTTTCGGCCCGCTCGGTGTGACGCGCGAGAAGCTGAAGACCAACTTCGGCTGCGTCGAGAACGTCGGGGGTGCCACGTTCAGCGATCCGCACGCGGGGTACGTGGAGGAGGTGGTCGATACGCGGGTGCTCCAGGAGGAGCGCATTGCCCGGGTCGTCGACGCCGGGCCCGACGCCCCGTCCACCACCCGGCTCGTGAGCGCGGGTCGACCGCACCCGGACATGGACATCGAGATCCTCGACGACGACGGCAACGTCCTGCCGGACGGTCGCGTGGGCGAGGTCGCCCTGGTGACACCGTCGCGCCTGATCGGCTTCGTGGACGACGAGGAGGCTACCGCCCAGACGATCCGGGGCCGTCACGTCCTGACCGGCGATCTCGGCTACCGCCGCGGTCCGGAGTTCTTCTGGGTGGGGCGCTCGCGCGAGAAGATCAACATCCAGGGCAAGAAGTTCGACCCCAGCGACTTCGAGGGCATCCTGCTCGAGATCCCGGACCTCCGCGCGGGCTGCTTCGCCGCCTTCGGCGTCGACGACGCCGCGGCGGGCAGCCAGTCACTGGTGATCGTCTCGGAGATCAAGGACGGGATCTCGCAGGGTCACAAGGAGCTCTGCGACGAGGTGAGAGCCGGGATCGCTCAGCGACTGGGGGTTCGGGTGGGCCAGGTCGTCCTCGTCGAGAAGGGCACACTGGCGAAGACGTCCAGCGGCAAGCGTCGGCACCGCTTCTTCCAGGAGCAGTACGAGACTGGCCGGCTGGAAGCGGTCTACGAGTCCGGTCGAGGCGGAGCTCGGAGGCCGGCCGACTCCAAGTGATGTCTGCGACCGGTCAGTCGCCGCAGGGTCTGGTCCCGCTCGAGGAGTTCTACGCGAAGCGAGGCACTCCCGTTCCAGGGCATGAGCTCGTCGATGCCGGCGAGGTTCCCGAGCCGTACCGCTGGCTCCTGGCTCACTGCGAGAGCATGACGTCCCGGCTCGAGCGCTTCTTCGACGACACGATCCACATCCGGGTGATCCAGAAGCGCGAGTTCGAGGAGATACTGGCGCGGCAGGTGATCCTGGTCCTCGACCACGTCGAGGAGCCGGTCGAGTACGGCGCGATCAAGATCAACCTGACGCTCTTCTCCGCCGAGGCGCGCCGCGTCATCCGCGAATCGCGCCGGCCGTTCGGCGGGATCCTCCGGGACTTCGAGATCGAGTACGAGAGCCGGCCGCGGAGCTTCTTCCGGATCGAGGCCGATGACCTCATGAAGGTGACCCTGAACCTCGACGGTAACATGGAGCTCTACGGTCGCTGCAATGCACTGATCGATCAGGCCACGGAGCTCCCGCTCGCCGAGGTGGTCGAGATCCTCCCGCCGCTCGAGGTCCGGGCCCCCGTGGCCGGGTAGCCACCAGGAGACGCCATGCCCGCAAGCTTCCCCGATCGCAGCGAGATTCGCGCCCGCCAGCTGTCGCAGCTTCGCGCCCTGGTACGCGAGCTCGAGACGAATCCGTTCTACGCCCCGAAGCTGGCAGCGGCCGGGATCACGCCGGGTGTGGCGAGCCTCGAGGACTTCTCCACGTCGATGCCGTTCACCACCAAGGACGACCTCGCCGCGGATCACGACGCGCATCCCCCGTTCGGGTCGAACCTGACCTATCCGATCTCCCGCTACACGCGCTTCAATCACACCAGCGGGACCACGGGCTCTCTCCTGCGCTGGCTGGACACTCCCGAGAGCTGGGACTGGATGCTCTACAACTGGGAGCTCGTGATGGAGGCCGCCGGCGTCAAGCGCGGGGACCGGGCGTTCTTCGCGTTCTCGTTCGGGCCGTTCATCGGGTTCTGGACCGCATTCGGCGCCGCCGCCCGCATGGGCTGCCTGTGCATACCGGGCGGCGCCCTCAACACCGCCGGCCGGATCCAGGCCGTGATGGACAACCAGGTCACGATCCTCTGCTGCTCGCCCACCTACGCGATTCGCATGGGCGAGGCGGCCCGCGAGGAGGGCGTCGATCTCGCCGCCTCCCATGTACGGCTCATCATCGTCGCCGGCGAGCCCGGTGGAAGCGTACCGGCGACACGGGAGCGCATCCAGAAGCTCTGGCCCGGCGCGCGCGTCTTCGACCACCACGGCATGACCGAGGTGGGCCCTGCGACCTTCGAGTGTCCCGAGCAGCCGGGCAAGCTCCACGTGATCGAGACGAGTATCTACGCCGAGGTTCTCGACCCCGAGACCGACCAGCCGGTCGAGTCGGGCGAGATGGGCGAGCTGGTGATGACGACCCTCGGGCGAACCGGGTCACCGGTGCTCCGCTACCGCTCCGGCGACGCGGTACGGGCCTACTGGGGCGAGCGCTGTGTCTGTGGGCGCCACGACATGCTGCTCGACGGAGGGATCCTGAGCCGGCTCGACGACATGATCGTCGTGCGCGGGGTCAACGTGTATCCCAGCGCCGTCGAGCACATCGTCCGCCGGCATCCCGAGGTGGCGGAGTACCGCGTCGAGATCCGCTCGCGGCAGGGCATGGATGATCTCGAGCTCCAGCTCGAGCCTGCGGTCGGCTCCGATGGCCCGGCGCTCGCCACGCGGGTCGAGAAGGATCTCCGGGGGGTCTTCTCCATGCGCATCCCCGTCAAGCTCGTGGAGCCTGACTCGCTCCCGCGCTTCGAGATCAAGTCCCGGCGCTGGATCCGCGTCTGAACGACCCGCCTGCGCGCCGCCGGCTCGGGGCGCGGGCTGCCGTCGTTGTCCGTCGGGCCACTCCTGGGCTATAAGAGCGCTGCTGCGCTGCCTGGCGTCCGGGAGTGCCCGGAGCGGTCACGTGCACGAGCACCGGATCGAGGCGTGTCCGCCATGCGAGAGATCGTCAGGGTTCACGAGAGCACGTCGCGCGTGCACCCCGCGACGATCGCCCGGCAGATCCAGGGCGGTCGATGAGTCGCCCGCTCGTCTGGCTGATCGACGCGCACTACCAGATCTTCCGCGCGTACTACAGCATGCCGGACCTGACGGCTCCCGACGGGACCCCGGTCGGCGCGCTGCGCGGCTACGTCGCGGTGCTGATCAAGTTCCTCACGCGCCAGGAGCCGTCTCACGTGATCGCGGCCTTCGATCACGAGATGACCAGCTTCCGCAACGAGATCTACGCCGAGTACAAGCTCGGCCGGGTCGAGCCGCCCGAGGACCTGGCCCCGCAGTTCGACCTGTGCTTCGCGGCGACCGAGGCGCTCGGGATCCCCAGCGTCTCGCTCGAGGACTACGAGGCCGACGACGTGATCGCCACGCTCGTGCACCGCCTGCTGCCGCGCGGCGTCGACGTGATGATCGTCAGTGCCGACAAGGATCTCGGCGCCCTCGTCAGCGACCGGGTCGGTCTGTACGACCTCGCCCGCGAGCAGGCGGCCGGCCCCAAGGAGATCCGGGAGAGGCTCGGCGTCGGGCCCGAGCAGGTCGAGGACTTTCTCACCCTGGTCGGGGACAGCGTGGACAACATCCCGGGCGTGCGCGGCATTGGAGCCAAGACGGCGGCGCGCCTGCTCGACGCCTACGGCAGCGTGGACCTGATCCCGCGCGACGCCGGGGCGCTCGGTGCGCTGGGCCTGCGCGGTGCGGCGGGGATCGCGCGCAAGCTCGAGGAGGGGGCCGACGCCATCGCGCTCTCGCGTCGCCTGGTGCGCATGCGCGACGACCTGCCGGTGGACGTCTCGCTCGAGGACGCGCGCTGGGACGGGGCCGATCGGCCGCGCCTGGAGGCGCTGCTGGGCGAGCTGGGGGCGGGCTCGCTGCTGGAGCGTGTGCCGCGCTTCGCGCCGTGATCCCCGATCTGCTCAGCGTCGCGCGCCTGCTCACGGCCGCGCCGCTGGCCTGGGCTCTGCTGCACGAGGCTCCCGGCCTCGCGGCACTCCTGCTCGCGCTCGCCGTCGCCAGCGATCTGCTCGACGGCCCGCTCGCGCGGCGCACGCGCGGCGAGACCGAGCGCGGGCGCTGGCTCGATCACCTCGCCGACTTCGCCGTGGTCTCCGCGGGCCTGGCGGCCTGCGCCTGGCGCGGGCTGGTGCCGCTGGCCCTGCCGATCCTGGTGGCGCTGGCCTTCGCGCAGTACGCGATCGACTCGCGCTGGCTCCCCGGCGGGCGAGGCCTGCGCATGAGCTGGCTCGGACGCTGCAACGGCGTGGCCTACTTCGTGCCGCTGGCCGGCGCGATCCTCGTCGAGCTCGGACTGGGGGAGCTCGCGGTCGCGGTGCGCGCGCTCGCCTGGCTGCTGGTCGCGACGACCCTGCTGTCGATCGCCGACCGTCTCAGGGCGCTGGCGGCTCGCGCAGCAGCTCCCGCTGCGCCCGCGGCAGGAACAGCAGACCGATCGCGGCGTTGAAGAAGATGAAGAAGTTGTGCTGGACGACCCCGAAGGCGGCCATCTGGCCCTCGTGGCCGGGGAAGAGCGTCACCCAGAGCACGATCGCGACCGAGCGCATCGGCCCGGGCGTGGCGGCGCCGAAGAACACCACCGGCAGGTAGCCGAGCATCGCGAGCGCTCCCACGTCCACACCGAACAGCCGCGCGCAGCCGGCGTAGACGAACGACGCGGCGACCAGCGCCGGCGAGCGGATCGCCATCACGGTCAGGTAGCGGCGCAGCGGTGTTCCGCGGAACGCGTGCAGGACCGGGCGCTCGCGCAGCGTGGATCCGGCCGCGATCCGGCCGCGGAAGAAGCTCACCCACGCCAGCAGGAAGAGCAGCGCGGCGCCTGCGATCCAGGGAATCACCGCGAAGATCTCCGGGAGCTCCGCGCGGCTCATCGACCAGCCGATGGTCGCCCAGCCGAGCAGGTAGAAGAACTCGCAGAACATGATGAACAGCATGCTCGACGCGACTTCCCAGCCGGGCACGCCGTCGCGGCGATTGAGGTAGTAGGCCATCGCCCCCTTGCCGATCTGCTCGTTGACGATCGACAGGATGAAGCTGCTGCCTCGGATCGGGAGGACGTCGCGGAAGCGGATCGGCGCGTTGAACCAGCTGACCACGCGCCAGACCACGGTGGTGTCGACCAGGAAGTACAGCGCCGAGTACGGGACCATCAGGGCCAGCCAGTGTCCCCAGCTCACGCCGGCGAAGACGCGCGCCAGGTACGGGACCAGCTCCTGACCCTCACGCTGGGCGGCGCCGTCGAGGCGCACGTACAGATAGGAGAAGCACGCCAGGGTGATCAGCCACGGCAGCGCGCGCTTCCACAGCGCCGGGCGCGGAGGACGCGCCGGGCCGGCCCCGGCGTCGGTCACGCCGCGCCCTCCCCGGCCAGACTGCGTGCGATCGTCTCGTCGAGCGGCGCCAGCTCCAGGCCGAGCGCCTCGGCGGCGGGCTCCGGGTCCCGCCGCCGGTGGCCGGTGAGTACGTCGAGCACGTCGGGCGGCAT
>JAJDAJ010000034.1 GCA_029261925.1 Deltaproteobacteria bacterium
GAGACTTCCAAACCCGGCCCTCGTGCAGGGTCAAGGATAAGATGGCAAGAGCTGCTTCTGCGAGCTTCTCGACATCGAGTTCGGCGGGGAAGTCGGGTTGATCATCGGAGTGCTCAGCCATCGCACCTCACGCCGCACAACATCTTATTGACCGACAACCCCGTCGGTCCCGTGTACGAATAGTATGTACGCGGGATAGCTCGCCCGTCCAGAAATCTTCCTTGCGACACGCGGTTGCGTGTGGGGGCAGGAGGATGGTGGGGGATATCTCGTCCTGATGCTGCCGGGTGGCGCCGGCGGGGTCGGGAGGCGGTTGGAAGTGCGTCGTCGGATGCGGTAACGACGTCAGTGCGTCGCCTTGCCCCGGGTGAGCGCCCGGGCGGCCGGCATCTGCCGCCCGCGCGCCGGTGAGGTGCGCGGATGGCGCGACGGGGACGGGATGTGGCGGGCGGCACCTCGAGGCCTGGCGCGAGCCGCAGCAGCCGCAACCCGGCTCCTGCATCTCCCCCGGCCTCGACAGCAGCGGACTCCGGTGCGGGGGGCGACTCGCCGCTGCCGCCGCTCGCGACGACGACTCCGGCGGCCTCCGGGCGGCGCACGCTGGTGGGTGAGGTGCGGCGGCAGGTGCGGGTGCGCGGGTACAGCCTGCGGACGGAGCACGCGTACGTGGGGTGGACGCGGCGCTTCGTGGCGTTTCACGGGGGGCGGCATCCGCGGGGGATGGGTGCGGAGGAGATCGCGGGGTTCCTGAGCTGGCTGGCCGTGGAGCGGCGCGTGGCGCCGTCCACGCAGAACCAGGCGCTCAATGCGCTGGTGTTCCTGTATCGCTGCGTGCTCGAGCTGGACATGCCGGAGCTCGACGGGCTGGTGCGTGCGCGGCGGCCGCGGCGGCTTCCGGTGGTGCTCAGCGAGCTGGAGGTGCGGCGGCTGATGGCGCACCTCAACGGTGCGGCCTGGCTGCTGGCGGGGCTGCTGTACGGGTCGGGTCTGCGGGTGACGGAGGCGCTGCGTCTGCGCGTGAAGGACGTGCACGTGGAGCGGCGCGAGATTCGCGTGCGCGACGGCAAGGGTCGGGTGGATCGTGTGACCATGCTGGCGGAGGCGGTCGTGTCGGCGCTGGAGGCGCGGCTCCGGGCGCGGCGCGAGGAGTGGGAGCGAGACGTGCCGCTGGGCCGCGCCGGGGTGTCGCTGCCCGATGCGCTGGTGCGCAAGTATCCTGGCGCGTCCACGTCGTGGCCGTGGCAGTTCGTGCTCGTCTCGCCGCGGCTGTCGGTCGACCCGCGCACGGGGCGTCGCGCGCGGCACCACCTGAGCGAGGCCTGGGTGCAGCGCGCGATCCGGGCGGCCGCGCGCGCGGCGGACCTCGATCGCCCGGTCACGCCGCACGTGCTGCGGCACAGCTTCGCGACGCACCTGCTCGGCTCGGGCGCCGACATCCGCACGGTGCAGGAGCTGCTGGGTCACCGCAGCGTGCGCACGACCCTGATCTACACCCACGTGCTGAGCCGTGCCGGGCGGGGCCTGCGCAGCCCGCTCGACCGCTGAGCGGACCCCGGTGCCGCGGCTCCGGCCGGGCTGATCGGGGCCGGCCCGGGCCGTCCGGGCGGCCCGGCGCCCGGGTGTGCTCCCACGCCCCCGCTCCCTGGCCCGGGCCGGGCGGAGCGCCGCGAGCGGTCGGGTGCGGTCCGCAGCGGTCAGGCTCGCCCGGGTGGGGCGCAGCGGGCCGGCAGCACGCCCGAGGCCGGATTCCCCGGGGTTCCGTGCCGGGGGCCGGCGCTGCTAACCTTCCGGGGGATGGATCACGCCCAGCTCGTGGATGATCTGGCGGCCCGCGCGGCCGCAGCTTCTGGCCGCGTCGCGGAGCTCTCGACCGACGTGAAGAACGCGGCGCTGCGCCTGGTGGCCGGGCGGCTCGAGGAGGGCACCGATGCGCTGCTCGAGGCGAACCGGCGCGATCTCGACGCGGCCCGCGAGCGGGGGCTCGAGGGCCCGATGCTCGAGCGCCTGGCCCTGGATCCGCAGCGCATCCGGGCCATGGCCGAGGGCCTGCGCGACGTCGCGGCGCTGCCCGATCCGGTGGGCGAGATCGAGAGCATGCGCACGCGGCCCAGCGGCCTGCGGGTCGGGCGCATGCGCATCCCCCTCGGGGTGATCCTGGTGATCTACGAGTCGCGGCCCAACGTGACCGCCGACGTGGGCGGGCTCTGCCTCAAGAGCGGCAACGCCATCGTGCTGCGCGGGGGCTCCGAGGCGATCCACTCGAACACGGCCATCGCCGGGGTGTTCCGGGGCGCGCTCGAGGAGTGCGGCATCACGCCCGACGCGCTCCAGCTCGTGCCCCGCACCGACCGCGAGATCGTGGACCTGCTGCTGGACTGCGAGGACCAGATCGACCTGGTCGTGCCGCGCGGCGGCGAGGGCCTGATCCGTCGCGTGGCGGCGCGCTCGCGCATCCCGGTCATCAAGCACTACAAGGGCGTGTGCCACGTCTACATCGACGAGCACGCCGAGCCGAAGATGGCGCGCGACATCGCGGTCAACTCCAAGTGCCAGCGCGTGTCGGTGTGCAACTCGGCCGAGACGCTGCTGATCCACGGTGCGGTGGCGCCCACGGTCGGCGTCGAGGTGCTCTCGGCGCTCGCCGCGGCCGGCGTCGAGCTGCGCGGCTGCGAGCGCACGCGGCAGGTCTTCCCGCAGGCGCTCGAGGCCAGCGAGTCGGACTGGTCCGAGGAGTACCTCGACATGATCATGGCGGTGCGCGTCGTGGACTCGATGGATCAGGCCGTCGACCACATCCGCAGGTACGGCTCCGACCACACCGAGACCATCGTCACGCAGGACATCTCGCGCGGGCGCGAGTTCCTGCGCCGCGTGAACTCGAGCTCGGTGATGGTCAACGCGAGCACGCGCTTCGCGGACGGCTTCGAGTACGGACTCGGTGCCGAGATCGGCATCTCGACCTCGAAGATGCACTGGTTCGGTCCGATGGGCCTGGAAGGCCTGACGTCGCAGAAGTTCATCGTGCTCGGCGACGGAACCCTCAGGGAGTGAGCCTGGGCGTACTCGGCGGCACCTTCAATCCCGTCCACCGGGCGCACCTGCGCCTGGGCGAGGCGGCGCGCCGCCATCTCGGGCTGGAGCGCGTGATCATGATCCCCGCCGGGGATCCGCCGCTCAAGCACTCCGGTATCGCGCCCGCTCGTCATCGCCTGGCCATGCTCGAGCGTGCGCTCGAGGGGCAAGAGGGCTTCGAGATCGCGACGCTCGAGCTCGAGCGCCCGGGCAAGAGCTACACGGTCCACACGCTCGAGGCGCTGCGCGACGCGCACCCCGGCGTGAGCCTGTGGTTCGTGCTCGGTGCCGACGCGCTGGCCCAGCTCGACCTCTGGTACGCCCCGCGGCGCCTGCTCGAGCTGGCGAGCCTGGCGGTCGCGCAGCGCCCGGGCAGCGCCCGCGACCTGGCCGACCTGGTCCCCGCGAGCCTCGCGACCACGTTCCGCGAGCGCGCGCCGGAGCGCTGGGTGCACGTGTCCGGCCAGGAGCTGCGGACGCTTTCCTTCGATCCCCTCGACGTCTCCGCCACCGAGGTGCGGCGGCGCGTCGCGCGGGGCGAGCCGATCGGGGGCCTGGTGCCTGCCCCCGTCGAGCGTTACATCGCGGAGCACGGGCTCTACCAGGAGGCTGCTTGAATTCCAGGGAGCAGGCGCTGGCCGTGGCCGGCGCAATCGACGACGCCGGGGGCGCCGAGGTCGTGGTGCTCGACGTGAGCGAGATCTCGGGATTCACGGACTACTTTGTCCTCGCCACGGGGACGTCGGACCGGCACGTGCGCGCGCTCGCCGACCGTGCGCTGGAGACGCTGGGGCGCGTGAGCGATCGCAGCCCGCGCGTCGAGGGGCGCGGGACCTCGCGCTGGGTGCTGGTCGACGGGTTCGACGTGATCGTGCACCTGTTCACGGGCGAGGCGCGCGACTTCTACGGGCTCGAGCGCCTCTGGGGTGAGGCCGAGGCGGTGGATCGCGGCGAGCCCCGCGCCCAGGCCTCGCTCTGAGCGCCGGCCCGGGGGGTCTGGGACCGGCACTCCGCGAGCTCCTGCTGCCCGCCGTCTGTCCGGCCTGCGACAGGCCGCGCCGCTGCGGCGACCCGTTGCTCTGCCCGGGCTGCGCTGCCGGCCTCGAGCCGTGGACCGCCCTGGGCGGCGTGCGCACCGCGGTGGCCTACCGGGGCACCGGTGCTCAGCTGGTGCGCCGCTTCAAGTTCGACGACCGGCGCGACGCCCTCGACGTGCTGGCCGCCGCGCTCGCCGCACGCCTCGACGACCTGCCCGGTGCCATGCGCGTGGTCGCCGTGCCGCGCCACCGCGCGCGCGTTCGCGAGACCGGCAGCGATCCCGCCTTCGACCTCGCCCGCGCCCTGGCGCGCCGCCTGCAGCGCCGCTTCGAGCCGCGAGCCCTGCGCCGCACCCGGCCGACCGCGCAGCAGACCGGCCTGGGCAGCGTTGCCCGCCGTCGCAACGTGGCCGGAGCCTTCCGCGCCGACCCCACCCGCGTGGCCGACGTCCCGGTCCTGCTCGTCGACGACGTCGTCACCACCGGAGCCACCCTGGCCGCCGCCCGCCGCGCCCTCCGCCACGCCGGAGCCACCCCCATCCACTGCACCGCCCTCGCCGCCACCCCCCCACCCTGAAGCCGGGAGCCGCACCCCGCGAGCCGAAGGCGAGCCCGGCACCAAGCCACCCCACCCGCACACCCGGGGCACGTAGCCCGACAACACCCCCGCAGCGAGCTCCGGGGCCAGCCGCCCGACCTTGGAGCAGCGGAGGCCGGACCGGACAGATTTCCGGCAGAGACCTCGGGTCGACGGAGCGAGCGAAGCGAGCGGAGGAGGGGACCCGGGCTCTGACGGAAATCTGTCCGGTCCGGGCCTCGCGGCCCAGCACCGAGAAGGCTGGCCACCCGGCACGAGCGTACGCTATAACCGCGGCCCGCCGACCGGAGGACCCCAGCCATGCCCGACGCGATCACGCTCAAGGAAGACGTCACCCTCAAGCACCAGCCCAACCTCGGAGAAGAGGTGGCCGACGTCGAGGTCGAGGCCGGCACCGAGCTCCAGGTGCTCCAGGAGTGGGAGCACCACTACCTGGTCAAGGACGACGAGGGCAAGCTCTTCAACGTGCAGAAGGATCTGGCTGATCCCGCGTGAGCAGCTCGGCCAGCGTCTTGCGCAGCCGCTCCGGATCGAGCGGCTTCTTGAACAGCAGCCCCTCGAGTCCCTCCAGCCGGCTGCGCTTGATCACGTGGTCCTTGTCGTGATAGAAGGCCGTCATGAGCACCATGAGCGTGCTCGGGTGGCTCCGCCGCACCTCGAGCAGTAGCTCGTAGCCGTCCATCTCGGGCATGACCACGTCGGACAGCACCAGGTCGAAGCTGTCGGCCTCCAGGCGCGAGAGCGCCTCGCGCCCGTTGCAGCAGTCCTCGACCTCGCAGCCCTCGGCGCGCAGGATCTGCACCACCGACTCGCGCACCGCGTCGTCGTCGTCGACGACCAGCACGTGCCGCCCGTGTAGCGGCCCGCGCTCCGAGGGGCTCGCCTCGGTGGACAGGTCGATCATGCGCGCGTCGCCCAGGTAGTCGGTGCTGGCGTACTCCTCCTTGTCGGCCATCTCGCGCAGCCGCGTCAGGTGGACCTCGATGCGCCGGATCTCCGCGCGGATCGCGCCGATGCGCCGCAGCTCCTCGGCCGCTCCGTGGCTGGACTCGTGCCGGAAGACGAAGCGCTCGATCAGGGCCAGGTAGTTCGAGATCGCCGTCAGCGGGTTGTTGATCTCGTGCGACAGGCCCACCGCGACCTCGCCGAGCACCGCGAGCTGGTCCATGCGGATGAACTCCGACATGTCCTTGGCGAAGCCGATCGTGCCGCTCTCCGCGCCGTCGTCGCCGCGGATGATCACGCCCGAGATGGCGACCGGCAGCTCGCGCCGGTCCTTGGTCATGAACGTGGTCGGGAACGACATGACCTGCCCGCTGAGTCCGCGCTGCGGATCGCGCATGGCCTTCATCACGCGGCGCGCCTCGTCCAGCGACGGGTAGAACATCTCTACCGACGCGCCGATCACCTCGTCGCGCCCGTAGCCCAGGTTCTCGTGCGCACCCGCGTTGTAGTAGATGACGCGGCCTCTGGCATCGGTGGCTACGACGATGTCCGGAGACGTCTCGAGCAGACGCTCCAGCACCTCGCGGGAGAGAGGCATCGCTGGATTCTAGCCGGATCTGCCGCCGGCTACAGCGGCTCGAGGCGCAGCTTGCCCAGCGCCGCGCGCGGGCCCCGCTTCCAGACGGCAACCGACAGCCGGTTCCCGGCGTCGGTGCGCAGGATCCCCCAGGGCAGCGCGAAGCGCCGCTGCGGGGAAGGCCCGGGGCCGTGGCGGCCGATCAGGTGTCCATTCAGGTAGAGGTTGGCCCGGTCGGTGCCGGGGTCGACACTCAGGCCTAAGGCGAGCTCCCGCGGATCGGCATCCTCGAGACCGAACTCCGTCTCGTAGAGCACCACCCCGTCGGGATCGCCGCTCCAGCCGTGCGGCAGGACCACGCGGCCGCCTGGCCCGCGCTCGACGCCGTCCAGGTCCACCCGGGGCGTGATCCCGTGCTCTCCCGCCAGCAGACCGCCGCGGAAGCGCCAGCGCACGCGCGTCTCGCCGGTGTCGACACGCAGCAGGCCGCGCCCGCTGCGCTCCTCGCCGGCCAGGTGCTGCCCGTGGCCCAGGCTCTCGACCAGGATCACCAGCGCGTTGTGGCGTGGGTCCAGGGGAACGTCCCGCAGCGACACCCGGCGCGGGCGCGCGCCGTCCGGTCCCAGGCCGTGCCGGTTGCGCAGCGCATCCGCGCTGGCCACGAGGCGCCCGTTGATCCAGGCCGACCAGCAGTGGCGCGCGTCGATGATCAGGCGCTCGAGCTCCCCCGCGAACGTGCCCCGGTACCAGATGAAGCCGTGGTGCACGCCCAGGGTGTCGATGTCGGTGCGGCCCAGCTCCACGTCGCGCGGCTCGATCGGCTGCCAGGCCGCATCGTCGTAGCCGGCGTCGAGCTGCGGGCTCACGCCGCAGACCTCCCAGGTGGTCAGGCGCGGCAGCGGCGGCGGCAGGGGTGGATCCGCGCGCTTCTGCGGCGGGGGCGGGCTGACCGCTTCCAGCGAGCGATCCGGGCCGTACACGCGGATCTGCACCTCCCAGGGCGCGAGCTCGCTGCGCTCGGACTCCGGGGTCGGCACGCGCACCGGCCCCGTCGCCGCATTACACAGGAACGCGTAGCTGCGCTCGCGCCCTGGCCGCGTGCCCAGGTGCTGCGGGCACCAGCTGCCCGCACCCGCCAGCGGACCGGCACCCGCCAGGTCCTCGAGGTAGGGCTCGAGGAAGGCGTCGAGATCGCGCGCGGCCTCCCAGGCCGGGGTCGCCGCGCCGGACTCGGCCAGCGGGGCGGCCGCGTCGTGCGAGGTCGGCGTCTCGGGCGCGCCCAGCCAGCCCGGCGCGGTCCCGCCGCAGAACGGCTCCCAGGTCCAGGCGGCCGCTCCGGCCGCCAGCGCCATCTTCGCGAGCCCGTCGCCCAGCGCCGGCCCCAGGCGCTCGCGCAGGGCGCCGGCATCGGGGCCGCCGCGGCGCGGGGGCAGGCCGGCCTGCAGGCCGGCGTAGACCAGCGGCGCGTCGAGGCCCGCGCGGGCCAGGTCGGCTGCGTGGCGCAGCGGCGCGTGCAGGGCCGAACGCCGCTCGGCGACGTCGTGGTCGGCGTCGAGCGGCGCGCAGCGCAGTGCCGGCAGGTCCACGTCGAGCTGCCGGGCGCGGCCCGGCCAGCGGTCGGCGTGCGCGACCGGCACCCCGACCCCCAGCTCGC
>JAJDAJ010000035.1 GCA_029261925.1 Deltaproteobacteria bacterium
GCCCGCCGTCTCGAAGCTCTGCGCGGGCGCCACCTCGTCGGCCCCGTCCCACCGACCAGAACCGGGGTTTCGGGTGTCCTCGGGGGTCAGGACCGCTTCCGGGGAACGGGCCGCGCGGCGATAAGAGAGCGAGCCGGTACCCCCGGCAGGAACATGCACCACGAGCAGAGCGACTCGCCGCGCGGCCCGATCCCCGGAAGCGGACCCCCTCCACCGGTCGGATAGAATCCCCGGGATGGACCCCACCAAGTTCGAGGCGCTGGCCCAGGATCTGGCGCGGCTGCAGTCCGATCTGCCCGGGCAGCTGGCCGACGTCCGGGCCGCGGCCGAGGAGCTGCGCAAGCGAGCCCACGAGTGCGTGGAGGCGTTCTGTCGCCGTGCCCGGGAGCTGGGGGCGCACCAGCTCGAGCACGTGGAGGTCTCGACGGTGGGGCCCGACGACAAGCACGTGGACTGCGTGCAGTTCAGCGTCGCGCGCGGGCGCACGGCGCTGCTCTGCGTGGCGATCGCCGACGGGGTCGGGGGCAAGGTGCGCCTGGTCGGGCCGTTCAGGCAGGGCAAGGTCGAGGGGCCATGTGGCGACTATCCGCTGAGCGGCGCCGAGGTCGAGGCGGGTCTGGAGCAGCGCATGCTCGATCTGCTGAGAGCGGCGTCGTCGGCCTGAGGCGCGGCGGAGAACACCCTTGACCCTGACGCGCGAAGATCCCGAGCTGGCCGCGCCGCTGCGCGAGCACGCCCAGCTGATCGACTTCTTCCGCGCGGGCGAGAAGCCGCGGGAGCGCTGGCGCGTGGGTACGGAGCACGAGAAGCTCGGGCTGTACTCGGAGTCGCTCCAGCCGGTCCCGTACGGCGGCGATCGCGGCATCCGTGCGCTGCTCGAGATCCTGGAGCGCGAGCATGGCTTCGCGCCGCTGCGAGACGGCGGCAATCTCGTGGGGCTCGAGCGCGACGGCGCCAGCATCACGCTCGAGCCGGGCGGACAGCTGGAGCTCTCGGGCGCGCCGCTGCAGACGCTGCACGAGACCTGCCGCGAGTTCAACGAGCACCTGGCGCTGCTCAAGCACGTCTCGCAGCGACTCGGCATCGTCTGGCTCGGCGTGGGCCTGCATCCCTTCGTGGGCATCGACGAGGCGCCGCGCATGCCGCGCGGGCGCTACACGATCATGCGCGACTACCTCGGCGCGCGCGACGAGCTGGGTCTGCACATGATGCACATGACCGCGGGCGTGCAGGCGAACTTCGACTTCTCGTCCGAGGCCGACATGGCGCGCAAGCTGCGCGTGGCGCTGGCGCTCGGACCGCTGTCGACCGCACTATGGGCGAACTCGAGCGTGGCGCTCGGCGAGCCCAGCGGCTTCGAGTCGAGGCGCGCTCACATCTGGCGCTACACCGATCCCGACCGCTGCGGGCTGCTGCCGTTCGCCTTCGACGACGGCTGGGGCGAGGGCGAGGCCTACGAGCGCTACGCGCAGTGGGCGCTCGACGTCCCCATGTTCTTCATCGTCCGGGACGGCGAGCACCTGCCGCTGGGCGGTCTGAGCTTCCGCAGCTACATGCGCGACGGCTTCGAGGGGCACGCGCCGACGGTCGCCGACTGGAACCTGCACCTGACGACGCTGTTCCCCGAGGCGCGGATCAAGCGGATCCTGGAGGTGCGCGGTGCCGACGCCGTGCCCCCGGGCCTGGTCTGTGCGCTGCCCGCGTTCTGGAAGGGGCTGCTCTACGACGAGGCGGCGCTGAGCGCCGCCGAGCAGCGCGTGGCCGCGTGGAGCCACGCCGAGGTCGATGCGCTGCACCGCGAGGTGGCGCGAGCCGGGCTCAAGGCCCAGGCGCCCGACGTGCCCCTGCTGGCCCTGGCACGAGAGATCACCGACCTCTCTGCAGCCGGTCTGAGGCGCATTGGCGCCCGGAACAGCCGGGGGGAGGACGAGTCGCTCTTCCTCGATCCCGTCTTCGAGATCATCGAGCGCGGCACCTCGCCGGCCCGGGACCTGCTGGAGCGCTGGGACGGCACCGGGAGCCGCCGCGCCGAGATGCTGGTGGAGCACTCGCGCTACTGAGGCGCCCGCCCCCCGGGGTAAACAGCCTGCCTTTCCGGATAGTTCGAAGCCCGGAGCGGGCGCATTGACCGGCCCCCGGCGGTGCGTAGAGTACGCGGCTGTGACCGAGATCCCGACCTACGAGCTGCGCATCGGCGAAGAGGCCCTGGACATCCCCAGCGTGCTGCCATTGCTGCCGGTGCGCAACACGGTCGTCTTCCCCGGAGTGACCCTGCCGCTGTCCGTCGGGCGCGCGCGCTCGCTGGCGGCGGTGCAGGCCGCGGCCAAGGAGGGCGGCCTGCTGGCGGTTGTCCCGCAGCGCGAGCCGGATACCGAGGAGCCGGAGCTCGACGACCTGTTCGAGTTCGGCTGCGTCACGCGCATCGTGCACGTGGTGGACACCGGATCCGGGCTCTCGGTCGTGGTCGTGGGGCTCGGCCGCTTCCGCGTGCTCGACCTGCTCGATAGCGAGCCCCACCAGCGCGTGCGGGTCGAGGGCATGCAGGACCTGCTGCACGAGACCCCCGAGGCCGAGGCCGCCCGCCGCACCGTGCTGCGCCTCGCCCGGGAGCTCGTCGAGCTGCGCGACGACCTGCCCGACGAGGCGGTCGAGATGCTCGAGCGCATCGACGATCCCGCTCGCCTGGCCGACCTGATCGTCTTCAACAGCGGCAACCTGCCGGTCGAGGAGAAGGCCGAGCTGCTGGGCCAGGACGACGTGCTGGCGCGGCTGCGCGCCGCCATGCGCTACCTGATGCGCGAGATCCGCGTCGCGCAGGTGTCGCGGAGCTTCGCCGAGCGCGCGGCCGGTGAGATCGACGAGCACCAGCGCAGGCGCCTGCTGCGCGAGCAGCTGCGCAAGATCCAGGACGAGCTCGGCGAGACCGACGAGCAGCTGGCCGAGGGCGACGAGCTGCGCGAGCGGCTCGAGGCGGCTGACCTGCCCGACGAGGTGCGCTCGGTGACCGAGCGCGAGATCAATCGCATGTCGGGCATCCCGTCGCACTCGCCCGAGCGCAGCGTGTCCCGGACGTACGTGGAGTGGATCCTCGACCTTCCGTGGTCGACCACGACGCAGGACAATCTCGACCTGGCGCACGCGCAGACCGTCCTCGACGAGGATCACTACGGTCTCGACCGCATCAAGGAGCGCGTGCTCGAGTACCTCGCGGTCCGCAAGCTGGCCGACGATCCGAAGGGCCCGATCCTCTGCTTCGTGGGTCCGCCCGGCGTGGGCAAGACGTCGCTGGGCAAGTCGATCGCGCGCGCCATGGGCCGGGAGTTCGTGCGCTGCTCGCTGGGCGGGGTCCGCGACGAGGCCGAGATCCGCGGCCACCGGCGCACCTACGTGGGCGCCATGCCGGGCCGCATCCTCCAGAACCTGAAGACCGCGGGAACGGCCAACCCGGTGTTCGTGCTCGACGAGGTCGACAAGATCGGCACGGACTACCGCGGCGACCCGTCGGCCGCGCTGCTCGAGGTGCTCGACCCGGAGCAGAACTCGACCTTCAGCGATCACTACCTGGAGCTCGAGTACGACCTCTCCAAGGTGCTCTTCGTGGCGACCGCGAATCGCACCGACACGATCCCCCCGCCCCTGCTCGACCGCATGGAGGTGATCGAGCTGCCCGGCTACACGCTGCGCGAGAAGGTCGAGATCGCGCGGCGCTTCCTCGTGCCGCGCCAGCTCGAGGAGCACGGTCTGGCGCGTGACTCGCTCGAGCTCGACGACGACGTGCTCGGCGCGATCGCGGAGAGCTACACGCGCGAGGCCGGGGTGCGCAACCTGGAGCGTCACGTGGCGTCGCTGGTGCGCAAGAGCGCGCTGCGGATTGCCGAGCACGAGGAGGTCCCCGAGATCGGCGTGCCCCAGCTCGAGGAGCTCCTGGGCCCGGCGCAGTTCAGGCCCGAGGTCGCCGAGTCGATCGAGCAGCCGGGCGTGGCCACGGGCATGGTCTGGACGCCGGTCGGCGGCGACATCGTCTTCATCGAGGCGGCGCTCATGAAGGGCAAGCCCGAGCTGCGCCTGACGGGTCAGCTCGGCGACGTGATGCAGGAGTCGGCCGAGGCGGCGCTGTCGTACCTGCGGGCGAACGCGGAGAAGCTCGACATCGATCCCGACATCTTCGACGACGCGCAGATCCACATCCACGTGCCCTCGGGCGCCATGAAGAAGGACGGCCCGTCCGCGGGTGTGACCATGCTCGTGGCGCTGGCGAGCCTGCTCACCGGGCGGCCCGTGCGAGAGAAGATCGCGATGACCGGCGAGATCACGCTGCGCGGGCAGGTGCTGCCGGTGGGCGGGATCAAGGAGAAGGTGCTCGCGGCGCATCGCGCGGGCGTGCGCGAGATCCTGATGCCGCGGCGCAACCTCAAGGACCTCGAGGACGTACCCACCGAGGTGCTGGAGGCCTTCAAGATCCACCCGCTCGAGAACTCGATCGACGCGATCCGCGAGACCATGGCCCTGGGGGCCTGAGCAGATGGGCGACGACGCACGGGTCGTCCGCACCGACGCCCCGCCTGCGAGCGAGCTGCTGCGCCTGGCGCGCAGCGACCGGGCGGCGGCGCGGGCGCGCCTGCGCGAGATGAGCGACGTGCAGCAGGCCGAGGCCTGTCGCGAGCTGCGGGCCGAGGCGCGTGCCGGGCTGCTCGACCTGCTCGAGCACCCCGAGCGCGTGGTGCCCCTGCTGCCCGAGGCCGAGCTGGTGCACACGATCCGCGGCAGCGGCATGAGCGAGGCCGCCTGGCTGCTGGAGCTGGCGACCCCCGAGCAGCGCCACGCCTGCTTCGATCTGGACTGCTGGCAGAGCTCGCGTCTCGAGCTGGAGCGAGCGTCGGAGTGGATCGATGCCCTGATCGAGGCGGGCCGGCCGACGCTCGTGCGCGCGCTCGAGGAGATCGACCTCGAGGTCCTGCTGCTGACCCTGAGCGCGCAGACCGACGTGGTGATCGTGGGCAAGGAGGACATCCCGCCCGACGGCTACTTCACTGCCGACGGGGTCGTGTACTGGCGCGTCGACGAGGATCGCTCCCCGCACCAGGTGCATGAGATCGCGCACGCCGCGTTCGCCGAGGCCCCCTCGTTCTACTGGCGCCTGACCTACGGGATGCTCTTCGAGCCGCCTGCCGAGACCGAGGAGTACGCCCTGCGCTGGCGCACGCGGCGGCTGAACGACCTGGGCTTCCCGGAGCGCGACGACGCCATGCGCGTCTACCGCCCACTGCAGCCCGCGAAGGTCGAGGACTTCGGCACGGTCGAGGTGGGAGGCGACGGGCTGCAGGCCAGCTTCGGGGTGCCGCGGCAGCTCGGAGGCAGCCGCCTGGCCGAGGCGCTCGAGCAGATGGACCCCGCGGTCGCGGCGGACCGCGTCGGCCAGGTGCTCTCGGTGGCCAACTGGATCGCGATCGCCGACGACCTGCGGCTCTCGGAGCCGGGATCGATCCCGCGCGCGCTGCGCAAGGCGGTCGCCGGCATCGATCGCGGACTCGCCGAGCTGTCGAGCATGCGGGGCCAGCCGTCGGGCGAGGTGCTGGCGCGGACGCGGGTGATGGATCTGTTCCGGGTCGGGGCGACTCTCGAGCCGGAGCTGCGTTCCCGCGAGGTCGTTCCGGACTGAGCGGGCTCCTGGTTCGAGGTCGGGCCCAGCGGGAGGCTGCCCTGGCCGGCGAAGCGCTCTTCTCGTGGTGTGAGTTCCTTCCGGGGTGTACCGGCTCGCTTTCTGATCGCCGGCCAGGGCAGCCTCCCGCCGGGCCCTGGAACGCAGGTGGTCCCGGGGCGTGGGTGGGGCTGTTCGTTCGCGTCCCCGGGCCTCCAGCCTGCGGGGGGGGGGCGTCGCCTGCGCTGTGCCTTGGCGGTGGGGTCGCGGTGGCGGTGGTGCGGCCGGTGAGGTCCTGACAGTCGGGGCTATCTGAGCTCGATGGTGGCGCTGGCGGTGACGGTGACGGTGCTGGTGCCTCCCTCGACGGCGGGGGGAGGGGCGGACTCGGCGCTGGCCAGGCGGGCGGCGTGCATCCGTACGGGCATGGGTGGGGGGCTGCTGGTGTGGATGTCCAGGCGAGCCAGCTCGTGGCTGCGGGCGCCGAGGGCGTCGCGGATCAGGCTGGCACGCGCCTGGTAGCCGGCGATGACCTGTGCGATCAGCCCGTCCTCGACCTCACGACGGGTCGCGTCGGAGACGGAGAACTCCAGCGAGGCGAGCTGGAGCTTCTCCTGGAGCGCCCCGACCAGCGCGGTCACGCGCTCGACCGCGCCGCTGCTCAGGATCAGCTCCTGGCTCGCGGTCCAGCCTGTGATCCGCTGGCGCTCCCGCACGGGGTTCGTGCGGTACTGCCCGCTCCGGACCTCGACCTGCTCGACGGCCCTGGCGCGCTCCAGCGCCCAGCTCATGTCCGCGTTCACGCGCCCGGCGAGGCGCGCGGGGTCGACGTCGTCGTGGGTGACGCGCATGATTGCGGTCACGCGATCGTTGTCGACCTGGCTCGTGCGCTCGACCTGGAAGGCGATGCGACGCATGGGCTCGGGGGTATCGTCGGCGCAGGCGGGCAGCGCGAGGCCCAGGGGCGCGGCCAGGGCGAGCGCGGCGGACAGGATCGCGGCGTGTGTGGGCGACGGAGTGGACGGAGTGAGCGGCATCGAGACACCTCCAGCGGTCCAGAATAGCCTCGGTCCCGCGGCGCGCGTGGCCCTGTGGCTGCTGTTCGGGCTCGCCAGCGCGGCCTTCATCCAGCTGGTGGGGATGGCACAGACGCGGACCGCGGCGCTCGACCGTCTGCTGCTGGGCCTGAGCGGGGGTGCGCTGCTGACCGCCGCGGTATGGATCGCGATGCTGGGGATCCGCCGCAGCAAGGGCTGGCGCTGGGCCATGCTCGGCGGCATGTGGATCCCGTACGTCAACTTCGTGATCGCGGGCCTGTACGTGCGGCGCTACTGGAGCGAGGATGGCCGCGGCCCCGGCTGGCTGGCGCTCGGCGGGCTCGCGGTCCAGGCACTCGCCAGCGTCCGCATGCTGCTGGCCGCGCCGCCGCCACCGGTCTGACGCGGCTCAGCGCCTGCGCAGCGACTGCGGGTACTCCTGGCTCGCGGGCAGCCGCGCATCGAAGAGGCCGGCCAGGATCTCGCAGATCCGGTAGGTCATCCCCCAGACCTTGTAGCCCTCGTACACGAAGGCCGGGAATCGCCCGCCGAAGCCCGGCGTGGAGAGCTCGTACGAGGCCGCCGACTGCTCGTGCAGGATCCAGTCGAGCGGCACCCAGACCGTCGATGCCACCTCGTGGTTGTGGTCCACGGTGGGCCGCTCGGTCAGCGTGTACACGAAGGGCGTCACGGTGATCAGCGCCACGTCGGGCACGCGCTCGCGCATGCTCGCGTTGCTCATGTCGTCGAGCGTTCCGACGGGCCCGGGCAGCTGGATCCCGACCTCCTCGTGGGTCTCGCGTGCCGCGGTCATCCACAGGCCGTGATCGCTCGGCTCGCGCCGGCCCCCCGGGAAGGCCATCTGGCCCGACCAGGGATCGCCCTCGTGGCGGGCGCGCTCGATGAACAGGAGCTCGGGGACCTCGCCCTCGTGCGGCGCGCTGAGGATCAGCGAGACCGCGGCCTGCGTGCGCGGATCGTCGTCGGGCGGGGGCTCGCGCCGGGACCGGTGTCCCGTCAGGCGCTCGCGGATCTCGCCCAGGGCGGGCGCTCGCTGGGACGGCTCACTCACGCCGACATGCTACCGGGATGCCGGCTATCCTGCCTCGCTGTGGGATACGTGCTGGTCACCAACGACGACGGCGTCGACTCTCCGGCCCTGCTGCCGCTGGTGCGCGCGCTGCGCCCGCTCGCGGACGTCCGCGTGGTGGTGCCCGACGGCGAGCGCAGCTGGATCGGCAAGGCGATCTCGCGCTGGGAAGAGCTGCACGTCAAGCGCATCGATCGCGACGGGATCGAGATCTTCGCGGTCAGCGGCTACCCCGCGGACTGCACGAACCTGGGCGTGCACTCGCTCTTCGACGAGCGACCGGAGATGGTCGTGTCGGGCGTCAACATCGGGCTGAACATCGGACTGGGCTTCTTCCTGTCGAGCGGCACCGTCGGCGCGGCCATGGAGGGCTGGATCACCGGCGTGCCGGCGATCGCGCTCTCGACCGGGCAGCCCGATGACGACCGCCACTGGAAGAGCGATCAGGCCGTCGCCGCGACTCTCTGGGAGCGCGCTGCCCGGCTGTCCGCGTCGATCGTCGCCGACGTGCGCGAGGCCGGCTTCCCCGAGGGTGTCGATCTGCTGAGCGTGAACTTCCCGATCGATGCCGACGAGCGCTCGCCGCGCGTCGTGACCGGCCTGGCACCGGTGGGCTACGGGCGCCTGTTCCACCGCCGCGACGGCGACGTGTTCGTGCACGACTTCGACGGCGCCTTCCGCAACGAGCGCGCCGTGGGCGAGAGCACCGACGTGTCGGCGGTGCGCTCCGGTCAGGTGTCGATCACGCCCGTTCGCCTGGCGCATACCGCGCCGCTCGACCCCGCGCTGCGCGCGCGCCTCGAGCGCTGAGGTGCGCGCTAGCTGACGTCGGTCGCGGCGCGCGCGTCGTCGTCGCCCGCATCGTCCGCGGGCTCGGCCCCGGCGTCGCCGTCGGGTACTGCGCCCTCGAGCAGCTCGCCCTTGCCCAGTGCGTCCGCGTCGGGCTCCCCTGCGCCGGCCTCGAGAGCCTCCGACTCGATCGCGTCCTCCGGCTCGAGCGCCGCGGACTCGTCGTCGGGCTTCTCGTCGTCGGCGTCGGCGGCCTGCGCCTCCGGCGCGGCTTCGGGCTCGGTCTTCTCCGGCTGCGGCTCGGGTGCGGCCTTCGGCGGGAGCACCGCCACGCGCTCGCCGTGCGAGGAGATCTCGAACTGCTCGCGGTGGAACGAGGCGGAGGCCTCGATCTCGATCTCGCGCTCGATCTGCTCGCCGATCTTCTCGATGCCCGAGGCGACGGTGCCCAGCAGCACCCCTGCCACGTCGGCGTGGACCTGCACGTGCAGCTTCCGCCCGCGCAGGTAGCCCGCGGCGCGCGGCAGCTCGCGCAGGATCTTGTAGGCCACGGTCTGCGCCGTCTGCAGGTAGCCCTTGCCCTCGCAGGTGCTGCACGGCTCGCAGAGCTGCTGGGTCAGGCTCTCGCGCGTGCGCTTGCGCGTCATCTCGACCAGGCCCAGCTCCGAGATCTTGAGCAGGTTGACCTTCGACTTGTCCTCGCGGATCGCGTCGACGAGCGCGCGGTAGACCTTCTCGCGATTGGCCGCGACGTCCATGTCGATCAGGTCCAGGATGATCAGGCCGCCGATGTTGCGGAAGCGCAGCTGGTGCACGATCTCGCGCGCGGCCTCGAGGTTGGTCTTGAGGATCGTGTCCTCGAGGCTCTTGCCCTTGCCTCCCGTATAGCGACCGGTGTTGACGTCGACCGCGGTCAGCGCCTCGCCCTGGTCGATGATCAGATAGCCGCCGGACTTCAGCCAGACCTTGCGGCCCAGCGCCTCCTCGATGTCGTTCTCGATGCGCTGCACGTCGAACAGCGGCACGTTGTCACGGTAGTGCTGGATGCGCGGCCGCGGCGAGGCCATGAAGCGCCTCACGAACTCCTGCATCTCGCCGTAGGCGTCGGCGTCGTCGACCACGATCTGCTTCGTGTCGTGCGTGACCATGTCGCGCAGCACCTTGAGGTGCAGCGGCGGCTCCTCGTAGATCAGGGCCGGCGCCTCGCGGATCGCCTCGCGCCGCTCCTGCACGCGCTGCCACAGGTCCGTCAGGTAGTCGATGTCGGCCTTGATGTCGGCCTCGCTGACGCCGTGGGAGACCGTGCGCACGATGAAGCCGAGGTCCCGCGGGCGGTGCTTCTCGACGATCGCCTTCAGGCGCCGGCGCTCCTTGTCGCTGTCGATGCGTCGCGATACCCCGACCCGCGTGACCCAGGGCATCAGGACCAGGTGCCGACCGGGCAGCGAGATGCGCGAGGTGATGCGCGCGCCCTTCGTGCCCAGGGGCTCCTTGGCCACCTGCACGATGACCTCCTTGCCCTCCTCGAGCACGTCCTCGATCTGGGGCAGGGGGCGGTTGCGCCGGCCTCGCCGGCCCCGGCCGCCTCCCCCGCCGCCGTTGCGGCCGCCGCCATTGCGCCCGCCGCCGCCGCTCCCGTTGCTCCCGGAGTCGTCGTCGTCGAGGTCGTAGTCGTCGATGTCGGCGCGGTAGTCGCCGACGTACAGGAAGCCGGCTCGCTCCAGGCCGATGTCGACGAACGCGGCCTGCATTCCCGGGAGGACCCGGGTGACCTTGCCCTGGTAGATGCCTCCTACGACACTGCGCTCAGCGCTGCGCTCGATGTGGAGGTCCGAGATCTTGTCCGCCGCACGGATCGCCACCCGGGTCTCTCCAGGGGTGACGTTCACGAATATCTCGTTGCGCATCGAGGAATCCTTCCGGGCGGGCCGCCTCGACCCCGCGGTGCCCGACGCCGTCCGGGAGCCCGGGTGCGTCGGCCGCGGCGTCGGGCTGGTGCCCCACCGAGGTGCAGGGAATCCGCGGCAGAGTGCCCGGATTCGAAATGAGCGTGCCGGGGCCCCTGCGCATCCTGGAGGAAGGCAGCGGGCCGCGGGACGGAGGAACCATTCGCGGCGAGCGATCCAGTAAGATGGGACTCGTCCTTGCGTGGATGGTTGTGCGGAGACCGTAGTGGACGACCGCAGCCCGGTCAATGAACAGCTCCGACGCCTCCCCCCTGTGGACAGGCTCGTGGAAAGGGCCGCCACTGGTACGGATTTGCCCCGCTGGGCGCTGCTCGCGTCGGCTCGCGACGGTCTTGGCGCGGCCCGCGACGGGCTCCGCGAGGGCTCCGGTCCGGTGGTGATCGACCTCGAGGCGCTCACCGCCCGCGTGCGCGAGGGCGCGCGACGCCGTGTGGCGGCGTTCCCGCGCCGCGTTCTCAACGCCACCGGGGTGGTGCTGCACACCAACCTGGGCCGGGCGCCGCTGGCGCCCGGGGCCCTCGAGGCCGCGACCGAGGCGGCTGTCGGCTACTCCGACCTGGAGCTGGACCTGGCCAGCGGCCGGCGCGGCTCGCGCGGAACCCGGATCTCGGAGCTGCTCTGCGCACTCTCGGGCGCCCAGGACGCGCTGGTGGTCAATAACGCCGCCGGTGCGCTGCTGCTCGCGGTCGACAGCCTGGCGGCCGGGCGTGAGGTCGTGCTCTCTCGCGGCGAGCTGGTGGAGATCGGCGGGTCGTTCCGCATGCCCGACATCCTGGGTGCCAGCCGGGCCCGTCTGCGGGAGATCGGTACGACCAATCGGACGCATGCTGTCGACTACGAGCGCGCCCTCGGTCCGGATACCGGCCTGCTGCTGAAGGTGCATCGCTCGAACTTCCGCATGGAGGGATTCACCGCCGAGGTCGGCATCGCGGAGCTCGCGGGGATCGCGCGCCGTGCGGGCGTGCCCCTGGTGGAGGACCGCGGCAGCGGCAGCCTGATCGACCTGCGCGCACACGGGCTGCCCGAGCCCCCGGTGCAGGCGGGCCTGGACGACGGTGCCGACGTGGTCGTGTTCAGCGGCGACAAGCTGCTCGGCGGACCCCAGGCGGGGATCGCGCTCGGTCGCCGCGAGCCGATCGAGCGCATGCGCCGCAGCCCGCTCGCGCGCGCGCTGCGCGTGGACAAGCTGACCCTGGCGGCCCTGGGCTGGACGCTGCGCGCGCTGGCGGAGGGGCGCGAGCGCGAGATCCCGGTCCTGCGCATGCTCCTGGCCAGTCCTGACGAGCTGGCGCCGCGAGCAGAGCGAATCGCGGGGGGCCTGCGCGCCGCCGGCTGGCCGGGCGCCCGCGTCGAGACCGTGGGCGCGGCGGTCGGAGGCGGGAGCCTGCCCCAGCACGAGCTCCCCGGCCCGGTGGTCTGCCTGGACCTGGACGAGCGTCGCGCCGGCGTGCTCGCCGCCAGGCTGCGTCGCGCGGATCCCCCGCTGCTCGTGCGCGTGCGGCGCGGCGTGGTCCACGTCGATCCGCGCACGCTCGACGACGAGGACGTCGAGCCGCTGCTCCGCGCCTTCGAGGCGGCGTCACACGACGGTGTCGAGACGGGCGAGCCCGGCTCCTGACCTCGTACCCGGCCGGGCCCCGGCGCGTCAGCAGCGTACAGCTGTGGCGTGTCACGCCCGGGCGCGGCATGATTAGCTGGAGTGGGGGCTCTTCCAGGCGATCTGCGATGCGTCTGACCGGAACGCCGAGCTGGCTTTCCCGACGCAGCGCGCCGAGCACGACCGAGAAGGTCGAAGCACCTCCCTCTGCGCCCGCGCGCCTGTGGGCGATGGGCGGCGGCAAGGGAGGCATCGGCAAGAGCCTGGTCGCCGCCAACCTGGCGACGGTCGCCGCGCGCAGCGGTCGCAAGGTGATCCTGATCGACGGCGACCTGGGCGGCGCCAACCTCCACACCTGCCTGGGCGTGCCGCCGGGGCAGCGGATCAACCTGACCGACTGGTTCACCGAGCGCATCGTCGACATCGAGAAGGCGGCGACCGAGACCCCGATCAAGGGGCTGCGCCTGGTCCTGGGAGCGCTGGGCAACGCCGCCCAGACTCACACCACTCACGACCGCCGCGTGCAGCTGCTCAAGGCCGTGCGCAAGCTGCCGGCCGACCTGGTCATCTTCGACCTGGCCGCCGGCACCGATCGCTCCATGATCGACTTCTTCGTGGCGGCGGACGACTCGTTCATCGTGACCACGCCCGAGCCCACCTCGATCGAGAACGCCTACCAGTTCCTGCGGGCCGCGTTCTACCGGCGCCTGGCCTACTCCATGAACCATACGAGCTCGCGCGACGTGATCCGCGACGCCATGGATCAGCGCAACGAGCGCGGCATTCACACGCCGGCCGATCTGCTGTCGGAGATCGACCGGGTGGCCCCCGACGACTCCGAGCGGGTGCGCGGCGCCATGGCGCGCTTCCGGCCGCATCTGGTGATGAACCAGGTGCGCAATGCCGACGAGGTCAAGCTGGGCTTCTCGATCCGCAGCGTCTGTCACAAGTACTTCGGGATCGACATCGACTACGTCGGGTACGTGAACTACGACGACGCCGCCTGGCGCTCGGTCAAGGAGCGTCGCCCGCTGGTGCTGGCGTACCCCGAGTCCGACGGCGCGCGCTACCTGAGGCGAATCACCAAGAAGCTGCTGGGAGACTGAACGCTTGCGACCGCTGCTGGAGCAGAACCACTACGAGATCCTCGAGCTGCCCCACGGATGCGATGCCCGCCAGGTCGAGCGCGCCTACCACATCGTGCGCACCACGTACGGCACCGACTCCGTCGCCACCTACTCGGTCTTCAACGACGACGACAGCGGCGCGATCCTCGAGCGCATCGAGGAGGCGTACCGCGTGCTCTCGGATCCGCAGATGCGCGCCGAGTACGACCGGAAGATGTCCGAGCTCGCGCCCGCCGTCGCCCCGCAGACTCCGGAGACGCGCGTGCGTTCATCGGAGCCGGGCATCACGCCCCCGCTGCGCCAGCGGGTCGATCCCGCGCAGCTCGAGGCCGAGCGCCGCGAGGCGAGCGCCCAGCAGCCGCTACCCACGTTCTCGTTCGACGACGAGCCCGAGGAGTTCGCGCGGCTGATCGACAGCGCCGAGCCCAGCTCCGGCCTGGAGGCGCAGGACAACCTGGCCGATGGCCTCGAGCCCGACGACGGCATCTTCGACGGCGCCGCGCTGCGCCGCATCCGCATGAGCATGGGCATCGAGCTCTCCGAGGTCGCCGAGCGCACCAAGATCAGCATCGACCACCTGCGCTCGGTCGAGGAGGATCGCTTCGAGGCGCTGCCGGCCGCGGTCTACGTGCGCGGCTTCGTGCGCGAGATGGCGCGCCTGCTCGACCTGGACGCGCTCGCGGTCTCGCGAAGCTACTACGAGCTGATGACGGCGACGCGGGTCGAGCGGCGGTGAGCCCGATCCGCGATCCGGATCGCGCGGCGCGCCTGGCGCGGGTGCTGATGTCGGACCTCGCGGTCTACGCCCACGACGAGCTGCGCATCGGCCTCGAGAAGGACGACCTCTTCGATCGCCTGGGGCCAGAGCTGGAGCAGGCGGCGATCTACTACTTCAGCCACGTCGATCCCGATCTCGCGGGGCGGGAGCGTCTGTTCAACCACGCCGTGGTCGATGTGCTCGTGCGCAGGCACGGAGGCCGCGCGACCGCGAGCTGGTGATCGATCACCGCGTGACCGGCGACCAGGCCGGTCGCCGGCTCGACGTGCTGGTCGCCGAGATCGTGCCCGGGCTCTCCCGCGCCCGGGTGCAGCGCCTGATCGGCGGCGGCGACCTGCGCGTGAACGACGCCGCGGTCCGTCCCTCCTACCGCGTACGCGCGGGCGATCGGGTGCGCGGGGAGCTGCCGCTTCCCCGGCCGACGGGACTGGTGCCCGAGCCGATCCCGCTGGACGTGGTGCACGAGGACGACGCGCTGATCGTGATCGACAAGCCGCCGGGTCTGGTGGTGCACCCCGCGGCCGGGCACGCCACCGGGACGCTGGTGCACGCCCTGCTGCACCACTGCGACGATCTTTCGGGCATCGGTGGCGTGACGCGTCCCGGGATCGTGCACCGGCTGGACAAGGACACCTCGGGCCTGCTGGTCGCCGCCAAGAATGACGCCGCCCACGCCGCGCTGGCGGACCAGTTCAGGGACCACAGCATCGAGCGCCAGTACCTGGCGCTGGTGCGCGGCACGCCGCGCGCCGACGGCGGGACCATCGACGCCCCGATCGCGCGGCATCCCACGGATCGGCGCCGCTTCACCACCCGGACACCCGGCCGCGCCGCCGTGACCCACTGGAAGGTGGAGCGACGCCTCGCCGGTCACAGCCTGCTGCGCGTGCGGCTGGAGACCGGCCGCACGCACCAGATCCGGGTTCACCTGGCGTCGGTCGGCCTTCCCGTGGCGGGTGATCCGGTCTACGGTGGGGGCAAGCGGGGCGCTCGCCTGCCGGGCCTGACGCGCCAGGCCCTGCACGCAGCAGTCCTCGGCTTCGATCACCCCTCGGGCGGAGCGCGCGTGCGCTGGGTCGCGCCCCTGCCCGCGGATCTGGCCGCCATCGTCGAGGCGCTCGATGCATGACCCCGGGCTCTACGATCTCTCGCCGCTGCTCCGCGACCGGGACCTCGAGCACGGTTTCGGCGTGCGCGGCAGCGACGCGTCCCCGCCCCCGGACCTGACGCAGGTGGTGCAGGTACACGGCGCCCGTCTGCTGCGGGCCCCGGCCCCGGCCGACTCCGAGGCCGATGCCCTGTGGACCGACGTTCCGGGACACGCGGTGGCGGTACGCACGGCCGACTGCGTGCCGCTGCTGATCGCTCCGGTCCAGGGGACGTTCGTCGCGGCGGTCCACGCGGGCTGGCGCGGCACCGCGGCGCGCATCGCCGAGCGCAGCGCCGCCGAGCTCTGCCGCATGCACGGCGCGCGTCCGGCAGACCTGCGAGTGGCGATCGGGCCGCACATCGGGCCCTGCTGCTACGAGGTGGACGACGCGGTTCGCGACGCGATCGGCCACGGTCCGGCATTCACGCCGGAGCGCGCCGGCCACTACATGCTCGACCTCGAGAGCTGCACGCGCGCCCAGCTCGCCCGCGTGGGCGTGCCCGCGGCCTCGGTCGCGCGGGTCGGCGGCTGCACGTCGTGCGAGCCGCGGCGCTATGCGAGCTACCGCCGCGACGGCGCCGGTGAGCGCATGCTCCACTGGATCCGCATGCCCGGCGGCTGACCGGCGCTCGGACCCGGGCTGGACCCGCTCGTCGTGCCCGTGCGATCCTCTCGCGATGGATCTCCACGAAGCGCTCTACACCACGCGGGCCATGCGCCGCGTCGAGTCGACCCCGATCCCCGAGGAGGTGCAGAAGCGCATCCTCGACGCCGCGATCCGCGCACCCAGTGGCGGCAACATGCAGGGCTGGCGCTTCGTGCTCGTCGACGATCGCGCGGTGGTCGGACGGCTGGGCAAGCTCTATCGCGAGTGCATGACCACGCTCTGGGACACCATTTACAAGGAGCGCATGGCCGAGGCCCGGGCTCACCCCGAGCGCGACGAGAGCCGCGACTTCGAGAAGATGTACAGCTCGGCCGAGTGGCTCGCCGAGCACTTCCCCGAGGTGCCGCTCGTGCTGCTGAGCTTCATCCAGCACGACACCTCGGGCGGCTCGGTCTATCCCGCCACCTGGAGCGCCCAGCTGGCCGCACGCGCCGAGGGTGTGGGCAGCGCACTGACGAGCGTGTTCTTCCTGCGCGGCGACGACGTGCTCGACATCCTCGAGGTACCGCGCGACGAGGGCTGGGTCTTCGTCAACTGCGTGACCTTCGGCTACCCGAAGGGACGCTGGGGCGTCGCGCCGCGGCGACCCGCGCACGAGGTCGCCTACCGCAACGGCTGGGGCGGGGAGCTGGGCTTCGAGATCCCCGAGCCGCTCTGGAAGCCCGGCGCGGACTGAGCGGCGACTACGCGCCCGAGACGCTCTCGAATGCCATTCCCTGGAGCCTGAAGCGCCAGAGGTGGAACTCCGGCTCCATCTCGCCGTTGCACACGAAGGCGAACGCCAGGCGTCGCTCGCGGTCCGCGAAGCCGATCTGCCCGCCCGCGCCCGCGTGTCCGAAGCTGCGCAGCGTGCTGCCGCGCCCGTACATGCCCACGTGGAAGCCCGTGCCCCAGCGCATGGGCATGCCGATCAGGCCGTCGACATCGCCGGGTCGATTGGTCGGGGTCGTCGCCTGCTCGAGTCCCCCGGGGCTGACCAGCGTGACGCCGGCGCGCGTACCGCCCAGCGAGAGCGTCGCGTAGACCTCCCCGAGGGCGCGCGCGGTGCCGATCGCGCCGGCTGCCGGCAGCACCGCCCGGTGCGTCTCGGGCCGGTTGAAGCCGTGCGCCAGCTCCGGCGTGTCGCCGAAGCGCTGGCGTAGCTTCTGCTCGCGCGCGGGATCCGGCGCCGACCCGGGCGCGGCGTCGCCCGACGCGAACCCGGCGGCGCGCCCCTGCTCGGCCGCGCGCAGGTCGTTGTAGCACCACGCCACGCGCTCCTCGAGCGCGTCGTCGTCGGGCAGGCCCAGGTACAGGTCGCGCACGCCGAGCGGCTCGAGCACCTCCTCGTGCAGGAAGCGCCCGCAGTCGCGCCCGTCGACGCGCTCCACGATCTCGTTGAGGACGTGCCCGAAGTTCATGGGGTGGTAGCTGTTCCGCTCGCCCGGGGTGAAGCTCAGCGGCACCTCCTCCATGGCCCGGCGCAGCGCCGCGCGATCCCCGAAGAAGCGCGTGGTGAGCCAGTCGGGCCCCAGCGGGAATCCGCCCCGGTGCGAGAGCACGTGGCGGATCGTGATCGAGCGCTTCGCGGGGATCCGCTGCGCGAGCTCGGGCCAGTACTTCACCAGCGGCTCGTCCCAGTGCAGCGCGCCCCGCTCGTAGAGCATGAGAAGCACCAGCGCGGTCAGTCCCTTGGTCGCGCTGAACAGGACGAAGAGCGTGTGGGGGCCGACGTCGATGCCGGTGCGCTCGCGCGCCACGCCCACTCCCGCGTCGAGCACGCACTCGCCGTCGCGATACAGCGCCATCTGCGCGCCGCGGAAGAGCCGGCCCGAGGCGTCCTCCAGCGAGGCGACCATGCGGTCGAGCACGGCCGGATCGACACCGAGCGAGCCCGGGTCGACGCTCGCGGGCTCGCGCCAGGCGCGGGCCGCCTGGCTCCGGAGGGCCTGCGACATCCGCGGACGATAGCAGGCAGGGCGTGCGCAGCTGTCCTCCGGGAGACGGCAGCGCTCAAGCCGCGCCCCGTGTCTCCGATGAGCGACGTTGATGAACGCCCGGAGTCTCCTCCACGCCCTCCCGAACGCCGGGGTGCCGCTGCTCGCGCTGGTGCTGCTGGCCGGCTGCGCGAGCGTCGAGGCTCGGCGGAGCCCGGACCCGGCGATCTCAGAGTCCGAGCAGCGGGCCCGGAGCGCCCAGCAGAGCGCCCAGGCCGCCGAGCAGCGCGCCCGCAGCGCGCAGCTCGAGGCGCGCGCCCAGCGCGAGCGTGCCGAGGACCTCGAGCGCACCGTCACGGCCCTGCGAGAGGATCTCGCGGACGCCGGGCAGACGCTGATCGACATCGAGTCGGGCCTGCGCGGCGCGCACACGCGCGCCGACGCGGTGTCGCGGCTCGCCGAGGCGCGCATCCTGGTGGAGCGCGCCGACCGCGCCGCTCCGTGGCGGGCCAGCGAGATCGTGGCCTGCCAGGACCGGCTCGCCGAGGCCGACCGGCACGTGCAGGCCGGGCACTTCGGGACGGCGATCTTCTTTGCCTCGCGCGCGCAGCGCGCCAGCGCACGCCTGCTCGACGAGGCCAGCCGCATCGCCGCGCGCGGTGACCTGCTCTTCGTCCAGGGCCAGCGCGTGAACCTGCGCGCGCGGCCCACCACGCGCGGCCGGGTGCTCGAGCGCCTGGAGCGCGGCACGCCCGTGCTCGGCGCGGGCCGCGAGGGTGGCTGGGTGCGCGTGCGCACGCTCGAGGGCCAGGTCGGCTGGATGCACGGCCGGCTCCTCGGAGCGGCCGCGCCCGCGGCTGCAGCGTCGTCACCCGACGCCCCCTGAGGGGCGCGGCGGCGCTCAGTCGGCGCCGTCGATCTCGACGCAGTTCTTGCCGGCGGTCTTCGCGCGGTACAGAGCGGCGTCGGCGCGGTTGAACAGCTCCGCGCGACTGCCCGCGTAGGCCGCCACCCCGATCGAGACCGTGACGCTGACCTCGAAGCTGTCGCCGTCGCCGACGAGACGCACGGGCGACTCGGAGATCGCCAGCCGGAGGCGCTCGGCCAGGCTCGACGCACCCTCCAGGCCCGCGTCGAGCAGGATCGCGAACTCCTCGCCCCCGTAGCGCGCGGGCAGGTCGCTGTCGCGCAGCACGCCGCGGATGATCTCGGCCACGTTCTGGAGCACGGCGTCGCCCGCGGCGTGTCCGTAGGTGTCGTTGAGTCGCTTGAAGTCGTCGATGTCGAGCAGCAGCAGCGACAGCTCGTAGCCGCTTCGATCCGCGCGGCGCACGTCGGCGGCGAGCTGCTCCTGGAAGTGGCGGTGGTTGTGCAGGCCGGTCAGCTCGTCGGTGATCGACAGCCGCTCCAGCTCCTGGTTCTTCAGGCGCAGCGTCTCGGCCGTGCGCTCGATCTGCTCGCGCTGCTGGCCCAGACGCTCGGTCATGCTGTTGAAGGTGCGCGCCAGCAGCGCCACCTCGTCGGTGGTGCCCGCGACCTCGACGCGCACGTCGGTGGCGCCCTCGGCCACGCGGCGGGCGCCCTCGCCCAGTGCCCGCAGCGGTCGCACCACCGATGCCGCGAGCCGGAATGCGATCAGGCCGAAGACGAACACGATCAGCAGGTTCAGGGTGAGGATCTGCCGGACCACGCGCCGGATCGGCGCGAAGGCGTCGCCGTGGGGCTCCTCGGCGTGCACGAACCAGTTCAGGCTGGGCACGTGGATCGCGGCCCCGATCAGCCGCTCGCCGTCGGGGCCGCTGTAGCTGCGCGTGACCGGCGCCACACCGGGACGCACCCCGGGCCGCTGGGGCTGCGTCGGGCGGCCCTGGGTGTCGTGCACGATGGTGCCGTCGGCCAGCGTCACGATCAGGGCGCCGCTTCGGGTCAGGTGCTGCGAGCCGAGCTGGGCGGCCAGGTCGTCCACGCGGACGACCGCGTGCAGCGTTCCCACGGGCTTGCCGGCCGCGTCGGAGATCTGCGCGGTGGCGATCTGGTCGAGGTCGCCGCCGGGGCGGGTCACGCTGACGAGCTCGCCCACCGCCCCCGAGAGCTGCTCCAGCGTGCGCGGCGGCAGGCGGCGCTCCGGGCCGATCCAGAGGCGCTCCTGCCCCTCTCCGTCGAGCACGAAGAGCGCCTCGAAGTGCGCGAAGCGCTCGAGCACGAAAGAGAGGTAGGTCTCGATCTCGCGCCGGGCACGGGCGTCGTCCCGGGTCAGCAGCGCCGGCGTGCCGCCCACCAGGGTCTCGCTGCGCGCGAAGGTCTCCACGTCGCGATGGACCCCCGAGTGCCAGCCGTCGATCCGGTCCGCGGCGTGCAGCAGCGCCAGGGGGAACTTCTCGTCCACACGGGCGCCGAGGAAGGCGTCGAGCGAGCGCACGGAGGTCCAGGTGATGGCGAGCGAGGTCGCCACCGTCGCGGCGACGGCCAGGGTCGTGATACGCGCGGGCAGGCTGGCGACCGGCCAGCGCAGAGCGCGCAGACGGTCTGCGTGGAGGCTCGGCATCGGGGTGCGGGGGGCGGATCGGTGCCGGCGCTCCGGGGCTGAAGCGCCGCGGTCGCCGCGGGCGGCAGCTCCGCCGCTGTGCACCACCTCCGGGCGGGAGGTGACACAGGACTCAGAAGGAGCATCCTCATCCCATGCGTGCGCTCGTCCGGAGCCTGGCCGTCCTGCTCGCCGTCTCGGTGCTGGCCGGCGCGCGCGCGGAGGCCGCGGATGCCGGCGCCGGCATCCGTATCCGCGTGGACCTCGAGGCCATCGAGCTGCGCGGCAGCGACCCGCGCCGGCCCGACGATCCACTGCGGGTGCCGGTCGTGACCGGCTCGCCCGCCCACCCCACGCCGACGGGTCGCTTCACTCCGCGCATCGCGATCCGCAACCCGGCCTGGAAGCCGGGACGCATCGCGCGGGACCGTGGCGCCGAGCGCATGCCTCCGTCGACGCGCACGCCGATGGGGATCGCCAAGATCCCGCTGGGCCCCGAGGGCTTCAACCTGCACGGTGGTGCCGACCCGCTGCTGCTCGGAAAGCCGGCCTCGCTGGGCTGCCTGCGACTGGCCGACGACGACATGCGCGCGCTGCTCGACTGGCTCGCACGCGGCGGTGCGCTCGGTCCGCAGCTCGAGACCCCGGAAGGCGAGGTGCGCCAGCGCATTCGACGACCGGTTGCTTTCGAGGTGCGCTGACGTGCACCGAGGCTGCACCCACGCGCGCCGGCAGGCCCTCTGCAGGGCCCGCGCATTTCGCCATCCGTTCGGCGTGACGGATACTTCACGATTGACAAATGCACGGAATCAGTGCCAAATTTCGATTCCCAACGTGCTCAGGACGAGGCCTCAAATGATCCGGAACAAGCTCTCCTTGCTGCTGCTGTGGATGCTCGCCCTGTCGCTGACGGCGCCCTCGTCGGCGCTCGCCATCGGCGTACTCTTCGACGGCCCCTCGGGCTACGGAACCAGCGCGAGCTCGGCCGAGGACGCATTCGACGCCGGCATCCCGATGCTCGAGGCGAGCCAGCTGCTGGGCGCCTCGAATATCGGCGTGACCATCCCGGCCCCGAGCGACATCAACGCCGCTCTCGTGAGCTCGCCCTCGTCGAGCAACCCGAACACCGCCACCTCGACGTGGACGGTCAATCGCGACGGCGAGAGTGCAGGGGAGGACATCTGGCTGGTCTTCACCAACCCGACCCCCGACCCGGCGACCGAGACCGACTACAGCGCCGGCGACGTCGGGATCGACCTGCAGGAGACCGACTGGGGTCTACTGGTGCTGCAGGCGTCGTTCGAGGGCTCGCTCCGGGACTTCTACTACCCGGCGGTCCACGTGGGCGCGGGCAGCAGCGTGACGTTCCTGATGCACCACATCGTCAACGTCGACCTCGCGCAGTTCGGCAATGACCTGGTGCTGCCGCGCTACTCGGTGGCGGTGGTCGTGGATCCCGGGATCGTGGTTCCGGAGCCGGCCGCGGCCGGCCTGGTGCTGCTGGGGCTGGGCGCCGTGGCGCTGCGGAGGAAGCGGGCCCGGTGAGCCCCGCGACGCACCGCATGCGGGTCGCCGCCCTGGCGACGCTTCTGGTCGTGTATCCAGCGTTCGCTGGCGCCAGCGACCGCTCCGACGTGCTCCGCGCCCGCGCCGAGCGCCTGGCCGACGCCGGCGACTGCGCGGCCGCGCTGCCGCTGGCGCAGCGGGCCCTGGACGCCGATCCCGCCGAGGCCCGCGCGGGCCGCGTGGCTGGCCGCTGCCTGGTCGAGCTGGGCCGCCCCGCGGAGGCCGAGACGGTCCTGCTGCAGACGCTCGAGCGCGACCCCCGGCTGCCCGGTGCGCAGCTGCAGCTGGCGATCGCCCGCTATCACCGCGAGGACTACGCGGCCGCCCGCAGCGCGCTCGAGGCCGCTCGCGCGACCGATGCCGGCGGCGCCGAGTTCGAGCTCTACGACGCGCTACTCCTGCTCGCGGAGGGCGAGCGACGCGCCGCACTCGACGGGCTGGCACGCGCGCGCGAGGCCAGCCCGACCCGCGTCGATCCGATCGCGTCCTACTACGAGGGCGTCGGCTGGGCAAGCGAGGGCGACCGCCGCAAGGCGCGCGCCGCGCTCGAGCGCGTGGTCGCCGCCGACCCCGACGGCCCCTGGGGCCAGCAGGCCCGGGCGGGGCTCGGGGAGATGCGCGGGGGCTTCCGCAACGACTGGTGGCTCGAGGTCACGGTCGGCGCGGAGCGCGACGACAATGTCGTGCTCGAGGGCGAGGACGTGATCATCCCCGCCGACATCGGGGACGACGACGACGAGCGCCTGGTCTGGGACGTGACCGTGGGCAGCGAGCTGTTCCGCTCCGACGTCTGGTCGGGCGGCGCCATGCTCGGCTACGGCGGCTCGGCCCATCGCGACCTCGACGAGTTCGACCTGCACCATCCGCGCGCCACGCTCTGGGCGGACCGGCGCATCGGCGAGAGCCTGACCGCGCACCTCCAGTACGATCACTCGCACGTGCTGGTCGACGACGAGTCCTTCCTGGTCGCGCACTCCGCCACCCCGGCGCTGTACTACGACTGGGACAGCGGCGGGCGCAGCCTGCTGTTCACTCGCCTCTACTGGTACGACTACCGCTTCCCGCGGCGCGACACGCCGCCGCTGGACGACCTGCGCAACCGCGACGGCCACGGCATCGCCACCGGCGTGGAGCACCGCACCCCGGTGGAGAGCCTGTCGAGCCGCCTGCGTGGCGGGCTGACCTTCGACCGCTACGCCTCGCGCGGCGGCGAGTACACGCATCGCCGGCACTCCGTGCACGTCGCGAGCGACACCGAGCTGCCCTGGGAGCTGTTGCTGTCGCTCTTCGGCAGCTGGTCGTACGACCCTTACAGCCACTCGACGACCTTCCCCGACCCGAGCGCCATGGGGCTGCTCGAGGGCAAGACGCGTCGCGACCGGCGCTTCGTGTTCCAGGCCGATCTGGAGCGGCCGCTCACCGAGCAGCTGAGCGCCTCGGTGAGCTACCGCTGGATCGAGAACGACTCCAACGTCGACGTGTTCGACTACGACCGCGGCATCCTCGGCGCGTACCTGACTTTCCGCGTCGACTGAGAGAACGAGGGGTGATGACCATGCGCCGAATCCAGCTGATCCTGAGCGCCCTGGCCCTGGCGTTCCTCGTGAGCCCGGGCGCGCACGCCGCCGAGGCGCTCGCGGAGGTCTGGGCGGTCGACGGCAGCGCCACGGTCGAGGGTCGCGCCATCGAGCGCGGCGACGCGATCGCCGAGGGCGAGGCCGTCACCACAGGCGAGGACTCCCGCGTGGGCGTCGTGGCCGGCGAGCTCTACGTGCAGCTCGATCCGTCCTCCACGGTGCGCTTCGAGCGCGGTCCCGACGGCCGCATCGCCGTCGCCCTCGAGGCGGGCCGGGCACGCATCGTGGACACGCGCGACGATCCCGAGGCGGCCGCCGCGGTCACCGCCGGGGGCGGCGTGGCCAACCTGGCCGGCGCCGACGTCGAGGTCTACGTGCTCAGCGAGAAGGCGGGCCGCTACGCCATGTTCTGCACCTACGACAAGCCGATCGTCGTCGCGCGCAACGCCCACCAGCTCGCCGTGAATCCGGGCGACTGCGCGCTGGTCAAGCCCGGCGAGCCGGCCTACCTGGCTCGCGGTCACGCGCACCAGGTCCCGCTGGCCGGCATCGCCGGTCCCGAGGGGCTGTACCGCGTCGCCACGGGCCCGTTCCTGGTGCCGGTGGCGGCAGGCCCGTTGCTGGCCGGCTTCCCCGGTCCGGTCGACGCGCCCGGCCTCGACCGCGACCCCTGCGACAATCCCGGCTCGGGCTGTGCGGGTGGCCCCCTGGCGCCCGGGGTGATCGGCATCATCGAGCCGCCGCCCGACACCGGTGGCTGCACGGCTCCCGGCTGCGGCGCTCTGCCCGTGATCATCGAGCCCGCACCCAGCACCGGCTGCGGCGCGCCGGGCTGCACGAGCCTGCTGGATTAGGAACGGGAGCGCGGACCTCCTGCCACCGCCCGCGCTTGTGGGCGCGGTGCACATGGTCTACCCCTGCGGCGTCGCCATGTTCGAGCGCATCGCCGAGGTGGAGGCCCGCTACGAGGCCCTCGAGGAGCAGCTCGCCTCACCCGAGGTGGCCGCGAGCCCGGACCGTCTGCGTCTGCTGACCGTCGAGCTGGCCGAGCTCCGCGAGGTCGTCGAGGCCTACCGGCTCTGGAAGCAGCTGGGCGCGCAGATCGACGACAACACCGAGCTACTCGGCGACGCGGATGCCGGCATCTGCGAGCTGGCCGGGGCCGAGCTCGACGAGCTGCGTCCGCGCCTCGCCGAGGCCGAGACCGAGCTGCGGCGGCTGCTCGCGCCGCGCGACCCGCGCGACGGCAAGAACGTGGTGCTCGAGATCCGCGCCGGCGCCGGGGGCGACGAGGCGGCGCTGTTCGCGGGCGACCTGTTCCGCATGTACACGCGCTACGCGGAGCGCCGCCGCTGGCGCGTCGACGTGATCTCGCTGTCGGGCACCGACGGCGGCGGCATCAAGGATCTCGCCGCGACCATCGCGGGCAAGGACGTCTTCGGCCACCTCAAGCACGAGAGCGGCGTGCACCGCGTGCAGCGCGTGCCCACGACCGAGTCGCAGGGGCGCATCCACACCTCCACGGCCACCGTCGCGGTGCTCCCCGAGGCCGAGGAGGCCGACGTGCGCATCGACGACAAGGACCTCCGCATCGACGTGTTCCGCGCCTCGGGCCCGGGCGGCCAGAGCGTGAACACCACCGACTCGGCCGTGCGGATCACGCACCTGCCGACGGGCCTGGTGGTCAGCTGCCAGGACGAGAAGTCGCAGCACAAGAACAGGGCCAGGGCGATGACCGTGCTGCGCTCGCGCCTGTACGACCTCGAGCAGCAGCGGCTCGCCGATGAGCGCGCGGCGGAGCGGCGCGGACAGATCGGCAGCGGGGACCGCAGCGAGAAGATCCGCACCTACAACTTCCCGCAGAACCGTCTGACCGATCACCGCATCGGCCTGACCCTGCACAAGCTCGACCGCGTGATCGAGGGCGAGCTCGACGAGGTGGTCGAGTCTCTCGCCGCCGCCAGCCAGGCCGCCGCCGAGACGGAGCCCGCGTGAGCGAGCGGCCCTGGAGCGTGCTGGAGCTGGTCCGCTGGACGACCGGCTTCTTCAAGCAGCACGGCATCGACAGCGCGCGGCTCGACTCCGAGGTGCTGCTGGCCCACGTGCTGGACTGCTCGCGCATGGACCTGTACACGAGCTTCGACCAGCCCGTGAGCCAGGGAGATCGCGGCAGGTTCCGCGAGCTGGTGCGACGGCGCGCCAAGGAGCGCGTGCCGCTGGCCTACCTGACGGGCGTGCGCGAGTTCTGGTCGCTGCCGCTCCGGGTGACCCCCGACGTCCTCGTGCCGAGGCCCGACACCGAGACGCTGGTGCGCGCCTGCGCCGGGCTCGGGCCCGGGCGCGTGCTCGACGTGGGCACCGGCTCGGGCTGCGTCGCGCTCGCGCTGGCGCGCGAGCTGCCCGCCGCCACGCTGCTGGCGAGCGACGTCTCTCCCGCGGCGCTCGCGCTGGCGCGGGCCAACGCGGCGGCACTCGAGCTGGAGGCGCGCATCGACTGGCGCGACGCCGACCTGCTCGACGGTATCGACGGAGCCTTCGACGTCATCGTGTCGAACCCGCCGTACATCCCGTCGGCCGAGATCGAGCGGCTGGCTCCGGAGGTCCAGCAGGAGCCGCGGCTGGCGCTCGACGGCGGTGCCGATGGCCTCGATGTGATCCGCCGGCTGGTGCGCGGGGCGTCCGCCCGGCTGGCCCCGGGCGGCTGGCTGCTGCTGGAGGTCGGCGCCGGTCAGGCCGACGCGGTCGAGGTGCTGCTGCGCGAGGCCGGTGCCGTCGAGCTCGCCCGTCACGCCGACCTGGCGGGGATCGAGCGCGTGATCGGGGGCCGCTTCGCGTAGTGCACGGTGCGCGAGCCGCGCGGTCGCCCGCTAGACTCCGCGCATGTCCGCCGCCCCCCTGCCCCTGCTGCGCACCGACGACGCCGGCTTCGAGTCGGCCTACGCGCCGATCGAGGGCCGGCGCGACCTGGAGCGCGCGCGCATCGAGGACACGGTCGCGCAGATCGTCAACGACGTGCGCGAGCGCGGCGACGACGCGGTGCTCGACGCCACCGAGCGATTCGACGGCTACCGGCCGGCCCTTGACGAGCTGGTGCTCGGTCCCGAGGCGATTGCCGGCGGCGCGCGACTCGATCCCGACGACGACGCGGCGCTGTGCATCGCGGCCGAGCGCGTGCGCGCCTATCACGCGCTGCGGCTGCCGGCGTCGTGGTCGCACGACTCCGGCGACGAGCGGCTCGGCCAGCTGGTGCGACCCCTGGCCTGCGCGGGGCTGTACGTGCCCGGAGGTATCGCGCCGCTGGCCTCGACCGTACTCATGCTGGGCCTGCCCGCCGCCGTGGCCGGCGTGGCGGACGTGGCCGTGGCCACGCCCGGCCGCGAGACGCACCCCGCGGTGCTGCGTGCCGCGCAGCTCGCGGGGATCGGGCGACTGCACCGCGTCGGGGGCGCCCAGGCGATCGCCGCGCTGGCCTTCGGCACCGAGCGCATCCGCCCGGTCGACAAGATCGTCGGCCCGGGCAACGCCTACGTGCAGGAGGCCAAGCGCCAGGTCTTCGGCCGGGTCGCGATCGACTCCGAGGCCGGGCCCAGCGAGGTCTTCATCGTCGCTGACGGCGACGCGCGGGCCGACTGGCTCGCGGCCGACCTGCTGGCCCAGGCCGAGCACGACCCGATGGCGAGCGTGGTCCTGGCCACGCCCGACCCCGAGCTCGCCGGGCGCGTCGTGAGCGCGCTGGGCGAGCAGCTCGCGGGCCTGGGCGACGCCGGCATCGCCACCCGGGCGCTGGCGGCGCGCAGCGCCGTGGTGGTCACGCGGGACCTGGAGGAGGCCGTGGCGCTGGCCAACCGCTACGCCGCGGAGCACCTGCAGCTGGTGGTGGCCGACCCCGGGAGCTGGCTGGAGCGGATCGATCACGCCGGCGCGATCTTCCTGGGGCCGCACTGCCCGGTGCCCCTGGGCGACTACGTCGCCGGGCCCAGCCATGTGCTGCCCACCGGCGGTACGGCGCGCTTCTTCTCGGTCCTGGGCGTCGACGATTTCGTCAAGCGGACCAGCGTGATCGGCATCGGCCCCGAGGGGCTGCGCGCGATCGGCCCCGCCGCGGTGCGGCTCGCGCGCCTGGAGGGCCTGGAGGCGCACGCCCGGGCGGTGGCGCTGCGCCTGGAGCGGGGGGTTGCCGGACCCCGGGGGTGAGCCGGCCGGGCGAAGTTGTTAGAGTCGTCTGGCTCCGACGCGGCAAGTGCCTGATCTGGCGAAGGAAATCGGCAGAAAGGCGGCACGCCGGTACGGCGGCCGCCGGAGCCTGACGGAGGTGGACCGTGGAACGCACGGGGAGCGCCGCGCGCCGCACGCGCGAGACCGACATCCGCGTGGAGCTCGCGCTCGACGGGCGCGGTGAGGCGAACGTCGAGACGGGCATCGCCTTCTTCGACCACCTGCTCGACGCATTCGCGCGCCACGGTCTGTTCGACCTGAGCGTGCGCGCCAAGGGCGACCTCGAGGTCGACCAGCACCACACCGTGGAGGACGTGGGCATCGTGCTGGGCCAGGCGCTTCGCGACGCGCTCGGCGAGGGCTCCGGCCTGCGTCGCTACGGCTCCGCGCGCATCCCGTTCGCCGACGCGCTGCTGACGGTGGACCTCGATCTGTCGAATCGCCCCTACTTCGTCTACGACGTGAAGCTCGCGCGCGACTGGGTCGGTGGCTTCGACGCGGCGCTCTGCGAGGACTTCCTGTACGCGCTCGCCAGCAACGGGGGCATCGACCTGCACGTGGGCTGCGCCTACGGGCACAACGTGCACCACATCGTCGAGGGCATCTTCAAGGGCCTCGGGCGCGCGCTCGACGCGGCCACCACGCTCGATCCCCGCATCGAGGGCAGCCTGTCGACGAAGGGCTCGCTTTGAGCGACGTCACCATCGTCGACTACGGGATGGGCAACCTGCCCAACGTGGTCCGCGCCTTCGAGCGCGCCGGTGCGCGTGCGCGCGTGAGCCGCGATCCCGACGCCGTGCGCGGCGCCGGGCGCCTGGTCGTGCCCGGCGTGGGTGCCTGCGGCGATGCCATGCGCGCGCTGCGCGAGCGCGGGCTCGATGCCGCGCTGGTCGAGGCGATCGATGCGGGCGCGCCCTTCCTGGGCATCTGCCTGGGGCTGCAGCTCCTGCTCGACAGCGCGGAGGAGGGCGACACCGACTGCCTCGGTGTGATCCCGGGCCGCGTGGCCGCGTTCCCCGCCGATCTCGAGCTGCCGGTGCCGCACATGGGCTGGAACCTGGTCAAGCCCGAGCGCGAGCACCCGGTGATCCGCGAGGGCTACTTCTACTTCGTGCACGGCTACCGCGCGACCGGCGTTCCCGACGCCTGCCGCCTGGCGCGCACCGACTACGGCGCGGACTTCGCCTCGGCGATCGGCCGCGACAACGTGGTGGCGATCCAGGGCCATCCCGAGAAGAGCCAGCGCGCGGGGCTGGCGCTGCTCGAGCGCTTCGCCGCCTGGAGCCCGTGATGCGCGGCGCGCCGTGGAGCGCGGCGCTGGCGCTGCTCGCGCTCGCACTCGCGGCCTGTGCCGACCGGCCGGATCCGCTGCGCGTGGAGCGCGGCGCGCGGCCGCCAGGAGGCCTGGCGATCGACTCGATCGCGATCGCCCCGCTGCGCAGCGCGCCGCAGGTCGATCGACCGGGCGCCGCGGTGGTCGACGTGGAGGCGGGGGGCGTCGAGATGGTCGGCGCGCGCCTGGTCGGCGCGCTGGCGGCGGTCGAGGGGCTCGAGATCGTCCCCCCGGACGAGACGGGCCGCTGGCTGCGCGCGAACGGGCTCGCCGATGCCGCACCGGCACGCCTCGACGCCGAGCTGGCGCGCTCCTTCGGGGCCGACGCCGTGCTGCACGGCCGCGTGCGCCGCTACCTGTCCAGGATCGGCGGCCCGCGCGGCGCCCAGCGTCCCGCCGCGGTCTGGTTCGAGCTCGAGCTGCGCCTGCCCGACGGCACGCGGCTGTGGCGCGGCAGCTGGGATGAGCGCCAGGTGGCCGTCTCCGAGGATCTGTTCTCGCTGGGGCGGGCGATCGATCGCGACTTCGCCTGGGTGGAGGCCCCGCGCCTGGTCGGCGACGGGGTGCGCGCGCTGGTGGCCGACCTGATGGGGGAGCGACGGCGGTGGAGGTGATCCCGGCGATCGACGTGCGCGGCGGGCAGCTCGTGCGCCTGGCGCAGGGCGACTACGCGCGCGAGACCGTCTACGACCCCGACCCCGCTCGCGTGGCGGCGGGCTTCGCGGCGGCGGGAGCGCCACGCATCCACGTCGTGGACCTCGACGGCGCCCGTGACGGGAGCGACGCCAACGAGCCCGCGATCCTGCGCATCCTCGAGCGGGCCGGCGCGGTCCCCGTGCAGGTGGGCGGCGGCGTGCGCTCGCTCGAGCGCGTGAGGCATCTGCTCTCGCTGGGCATCGACCGCGTGGTGATGGGCACCGCGGCGCTCGAGGATCCCGACCTGCTGCGCGCCGCGGCCACGGCGTACCCGCAGCGCGTGGTCCTCGGGCTCGACGCGCGCGAGGGCCGCGTGGCGGTGCGCGGCTGGCGGGAGACCTCGACGCGCACCGTCGAGGAGGTGCTCGAGGAGTTCGCCGGGCTTCCCCTCGGCGCGATCCTGCACACCGACATCGCGCGCGACGGCATGCTCGAGGGCCCGAACCTGGAGGCGACCGTCGCGCTGGCGCGGCGCACGCCGATCCCGGTGATCGCGTCGGGTGGCGTGAGCTCGATCGACGACCTGGTCGCGCTGGCCCGGACCGGCGTGGTCGGCGGCGCGGTGATGGGGCGCGCGATCTACGAGGGCCGCGTCGAGCTGTCCGCGGCGCTGAAGGCGGTCGCGGCGTGCTGACCAAGCGCATCATCCCCTGTCTCGATGTCAAGGACGGGCGCGTGGTAAAGGGCGTGCAGTTCGTCGACCTGATCGATGCCGGAGATCCCGTCGAGGTCGCGGCCGCCTACGACGAGCAGGGTGCCGACGAGCTCTGCTTCCTGGACATCACCGCCTCGCACGAGGATCGCGACACCATCTTCGAGCTGGTCGCGCACACGGCCGAGCGGGTGATGATCCCGTTCAGCGTGGGCGGGGGTGTGCGCACGCTCGAGGACGTGCGCAGCCTGCTCGCCGCCGGGGCCGACAAGGTGAGCGTCAACTCCGCCGCGATCGAGCGGCCCGACCTCGTGGCCGAGGTCGCCGACCGGCTGGGTCGCGCGAACCTGATCGTGGCGATCGACGCGCGACGCCGCGACGCCGAGCGACCGCAGGCCGGCTGGGAGGTCTACACGCACGGCGGGCGGCGGCCCACCGGCATCGACGCCGTGGACTGGGCGGTGCGCGCCGAGAAGCTCGGGGCCGGGGAGATCCTGCTCACGAGCATGGACCGCGACGGCACCCGCGACGGCTACGATCTGCCCCTGACGCGCGCGGTGAGCGACGCCGTGCGCATCCCGGTGATCGCCTCGGGCGGGGCGGGCACGCTGGAGCACCTGCACGAGGGCCTCGACGCCGCGCCGGGCGGCGGCGGCGCCTCGGCCGTCCTAGCCGCCAGCATCTTTCACTTCGGGACGTACAGCGTGCCCCAGGCCAAGGCCTACCTGCGCGAGCGGGGCATCCTGGTGCGGCCCTGAGGGCCGCCGGCCCGGGCCCGGCTCCCCCTATCCACCGTGTGGATTGGTCTGACCAGTGACAACCGGCGCCGGCCACATTGCAACGCTTCCGACCAGTTTGCTACCTTCCTGCCACCTGGAAACCACTGCAAGCGCCCGGCTTGAAAAGGGTTTTACGGGCGAGGGGTTCAGGCAACAGTTGCAGTCCGCAGTCCATAGTCCATTCTACCTCGCCGCTGCGGCTACCAGCCGGTGCCCAGGTCGTTTCCGGGCGCCGCTGGCTGTTGCACAGGAGGAATCGCCCTGCCTGGTGTGAAGCTCAAAGAGAACGAGACCTTCGAGACGGCCCTGCGACGCTTCAAGAAGCAGTGCGAGAAGGCCGGCATCATGTACGAGCTGCGTCGCCGCGAGCACTACGAGAAGCCCAGCATCCGGCGCAAGAAGAAGGCCCTCGCGGCGCGCAAGCGCGCCCTCAAGAAGGCCCGGTCACAGAGGCCCTGAGATCTGCGAGCCCGGCACGGCGGAAGCCGCGCCGGGCTCGTCTCGTCTGGAAGAACGGAAGACCCACCCCACCGGCAGCGAAGAAGGATCGACGTCCCCCCGTGGCTCGCATCCCCGAGAGCGCCATCGAAGAGGTCCGCGCGCGCGCCGACATCGTCCAGGTGATCGGCCGCTACGTGACCCTGAAGCGGGCCGGCCGCCAGTGGACGGGGCTCTGCCCCTTTCACGACGAGAAGACGCCCTCGTTCTCGGTGAGCGAGGAGAAGCAGGTGTTCTACTGCTTCGGCTGCCAGGAGGGCGGCAACGTCCTCTCCTTCCTGATGAAGCACAACGGCCTCGGTTTTCCCGAGGCCGTTTCTCTTCTGGCCCAGGATCTGGGCATCAAGCTGCCCACGACGGGTGGCGACGACGACGGTCGTACCGTGCGCCTGCAGCGTGTGAACGACGCGGCGCTCGCGTTCTTCCGCGGTGCCCTGCGTGATTCGGGCGGGCGCGGCGCGCGCGCCCACCTGGAGCAGCGCGGTGTCCCCTCCGACCTGATCGAGCGCTTCCAGCTCGGCTTCGCGCCGGCGCGCTGGGACGCCCTGATCGAGCACATGCAAGGTGCCGATCAGCCGCTGCGCGCCGCCACCGACCTGGGCCTGATCAAGCAGCGCGAGACGGGCGAGGGCTTCTACGACGCCTTCCGCGGCCGCGTCATCTTCCCGATCATCGATCCCGGCGGCCGTGTGATCGCCTTTGGCGGCCGCGCCCTGTCCGACGACGGACCCAAGTACATCAACTCGCCCGAGAGCCCGCTGTACCGCAAGAGCCGGGTGCTCTTCGGCCTGCCGCAGGCGCTCGACGCGATTCGCGAGCGCAAGCGCGCGATCGTGGTCGAGGGCTACTTCGACGTGATCGCGCTGCACCGCGCCGGGCTGGGCGAGGCGGTCGCGCCCTGTGGCACGGCGCTGACCGCCGAGCACGCGCATCGGCTGCGGCGCTACGCCGGCGAGGTCGTGCTGCTGTTCGACGGCGACGCCGCCGGCGAGCGCGCCGCGCGCCGCAGCCTGCCGCTGCTGCTGGCCGAGGGGCTGCGCGTGCGCGCCAGCTTCCTGCCGCCCGGCGAGGATCCCGACTCGATCGTGCGCAGCGGCGGCCCCGCCGCGCTGGCCGCCCACGTGGAAGGGGCGGTCTGGCTGCTCGATCACCTGATCGAGCAGGCGCTCAAGCGGGGCGTCGAGTCGCCCACTGGAGCGGCGGACGCCGCCCAGGAGCTGGCGCCGTTCCTGGGTGCGCTGCGCGATCCGGTCGAGCGCGCCGCCTACACGCGCAAGCTCTCGAGCTACCTGGAGCTGCCGACCGAGGCGCTCGTGCGCGTCGTCGCCGACCTCGACACGGCCCCGCGAGCCGGCAGCTCGCGCGCAGAGGAGAGCGAGACGCCGCGCTCCCGGGTGGCGCCGCTGCGGATCGATCCGCTGCTGCGCACGCTGCTGGCCTCGGTTCTCGCCTGGCCCGACACCGCGCGACACCTCGACGGTCTCGACGGCGACTCGATAGGCGAACAGATCCACCGGGAGCTGCTCGCTGCCGTGTCCGACGCCGCCAGGGCCCACGGACAGGCAGCGGTGTCGCATCTCCTGTCACCGGAGAACGAGACCCTGAGCGAGGAGCTGCGCATGCTGGTCGGCCGCCTGGCCGCCCTCGAGACGCCCGACGGCGAGCAGGCCGCCGAGCGCGCCGTGGTGGACTGCGTGGCGCGACTGCGCGAGCGCTCGCTCGATAGCAAGATCCGACAGGTCCGGAGCCGTCTCGCGGCGTGCAGCGATACCGCCGAGAGCACGGAGCTACTGGAGCAGCAGCAGCGATACATGGCCCAGAGGAGGGAACTGCGGGCCAGCATCGCTGTCCCGTGACCCCTGACCCCCCCAGCAGAGGAAGCCCCCCGATCATGGCGACGCCTACTCCCGATTCCGCCCAGACCTCCAAGCGCCCTGCGCGCAAGACACGAAGCACCCGGAACGGCTCCGGCAAGAACGGTGCCTCCGGATCCGACCTCCGCGCGACCGAACGCCGCATCTCCCTGCGACAGCTCCTGCGTCGTGGCAAGGAGCTCGGCGTGGTCGAGGGCGAGGACCTGCTCGGGACCCTGACCCCCGAGATCCTGGCCAGCGCCCAGCGGCTCGACGACGTGGCCGACCTGTTCCGGCGCAACGGCGTCGGAATCCGCAACTGGAACCCGCCCACCGCGCGCACGCGCGTGGAGCCGCGGCGGCGCCTGCCGTCCAACGACGAGTACGACGGCGTGCGCTCCAACGACCCGGTCCGCGTGTACCTGCGCGAGATGGGCCAGGTCTCGCTGCTCACCCGCGAGGGCGAGGTCGAGATCGCCAAGCGCATCGAGTCGGGCGAGAACGAGGCGCTCGACGAGATCCTCTGCGCACCGATCGCCGTACGCGCGCTGATCGACGTGGCCGACGAGGTTCGCAAGGGGCGGCGCGAGGTCAAGGACCTGCTGCCGGCGCCCGGCGAGGACGACATCGACACCCTCGACGACCGCAAGAAGGTGCTGCTCGCCGCGATCACCCAGGTGAAGCGCACGGAGACCGAGGTCGCCAAGCGCGCCCGACCGCTGGCCAACCCGCGGACGAGCCCGCGCACGCGGCGGCGCATCGAGGCCGAGATCCGCGAGCTGCGCCAGAAGGCGGGCGAGCGGGTGCGCGAGGCGCGGCTGCAGAAGGATTTCATCTACCGGCTCGGCGACGGGATCGAGGGCTTCATCGCCCGCGTCGAGGAGCAGCGCGACAACGTCAAGCGCGTGCTCAAGCCCTACCGGATCCAGGACGCCGGCGAGTTCGTTCAGCTCGTCGAGCAGTCTCGGCGCCGCTCCAATCCGGGCAAGCGCGCGCTCGAGCGGCTGGGCGGCGATCCCGAGCTCGTGAGCAATCTCGAGGGCAGCATCCAGACGATCGTCAAGGAGATCGAGAAGCTCGAGACCGAGGCCGGCTGCAGCTACGAGCAGGTGCTGCGCACGCGCGACGCCCTGGCGATCGCCAAGGAGCGCACGGGCCAGGCCAAGAGCGAGCTGATCGAGGCCAACCTGCGCCTGGTCGTGTCGATCGCCAAGAAGTACACGAACCGCGGACTGCAGTTCCTCGACCTGATCCAGGAGGGGAACATCGGCCTGATGAAGGCCGTGGACAAGTTCGAGTACCAGCGCGGCTACAAGTTCTCGACCTACGCCACCTGGTGGATCCGCCAGGCCATCACGCGCGCGATCGCGGACCAGGCGCGGACCATCCGCATCCCGGTGCACATGATCGAGACCATGAACAAGCTGGTACGCGCGCAGCGCTACCTGGTGCAGATGCTCGGTCGCGAGCCGCTGCCCGAGGAGATCGCCGAGGAGATGGAGATGCCGCTGGAGAAGGTCCAGATGGTGCTCAAGATCGCCAAGGAACCGATCTCGCTCGAGACCCCGATCGGCGAGGACGACGACAGCCACCTCGGCGACTTCCTCGAGGACAAGGCCGCGCCGAGCGTCACCGACGAGGTCATCCAGCGCAACCTGTCGCGGCACACGCGCAAGGTGCTGGGCACGCTGACCCCGCGCGAGGAGCGCGTGCTGAAGATGCGCTTCGGCATCGGCGAGCGCTCCAATCACACGCTCGAGGAGGTCGGCCAGGACTTTGCCGTGACCCGCGAGCGCATCCGCCAGATCGAGGCCAAGGCCCTGCGCAAGCTGCGCCATCCCAGCCGCGCACGCGTGCTGCGTGCCTTCGTGGAGTAGCTCGCCCGGGACCCCTAAAGGAGCCGCGATTCGCGCCGAAACGCCCGGTGTGAGAAGGGCTTTTCCAGCTCCGGCGCTGCTGGCGAGCCTGGCGCTCGCCGGCTGCACGGGTCCGGCGCTGACGCCGGGCACGCCGGCGGGCGACCTCTGGCGTCCGCCCCCGGTCGCGGCGGCGCCCGAGCAGCTGCGCGTGGTGCCCGCCCACGCGGTGGCGCGCGTGGGCGAGATCGCGCAGCTGCGCGTGGAGGGCGCGCTCGCACCCGGTGCGCGCTGCGTGCTGCTCGGCCGCGAGAGCGAGCCGCCGCCGCGCATCGAGGTGCCCTCGCCCGCAACGCCCGGCGTGGTCGACGTGCTCTGCAGCAACGGCGAGGTGCTTGCCGCCGGCCAGGTCACCTTCACCGACGCGTGGACGCTACCGCTGCGAGACCCGTACGCCGGCGGCGTGGCGCTGTTCAAGCTGCGAGACCTGCCCCGGCGGCTCCTCGGGGCGGCGGGTACGCAGCGCACCGGGCGACGCGACCTCGACGCCCGGCTCGTGCGCCTGGGCGCCTGGGCCCTGGCGGCCTTCCCGTTCGCGAGCGCGCAGGCGCGCGACGAGGTGGGGATCGGCCGCTGGATCGCCGTGGACATCCCCGCCGGCACGAACTTTTACCAGGCCGTGTCCCTCCTGCGCGCGTCGCCCGAGGTCGAGCCGCAGAGCTACTGGCCGGCCGACGGAGACTTCCTGCGCGTGCGTGCGCGCTCCGACTGGCCCTCGCCCCTGGTCTCACCCGATCCCGACCGGGCCATCGAGGCCGGTCGCCCGGTCGCGGGCCGCGGCGGTGCCGTGCGCCTGGCCAGCTACGAGCCCGATCCGAAGGGGGCCACGCGCGACCTCCGCGCGATCCGCGCGCAGGAGGCCTGGCGCTCGCACAGCGGGCGTGGCGTGAGCATCGCCGTGATCGACACCGGGCTCGACGTGAACCACGTGGCGCTCGCGCCCAATGTGATCTCGAAGGCCAGCGAGCGCGGCGGACGCGACGCCGACGGCAACGGGGTCCCCGGTGACGAGAGCGGCGTGAACCTGGCGCACCTGGCGCTGGCGCGTGGCGACGACGGCCCGCCCTTCCTGGGCCTGGGCGTGGCGTCCGACCTGTCGGACTGGGACGGGGCCGAGCAGCGCGACGCCTGGGGCCACGGCACCCAGATCGCGTCGATCGCCGCGGGCGCCGGCGGTCCCGGCGTGCGCCTGGGCGTGGCGCCGCGGGCCCGCCTGATCGTGGTCGACGTGCAGGAGAACCTGCGCGCCAGCTCCAGTCGCCTGCACCACGCCGACCCGCGCATGCGCGAGCGCGGCGAGGCGCAGGAGGTCGCGCTGCGCAGCCCGCTGTGGGCCCGCGCCGCCGGCGTGGTCTACGCGGTGACCGAGCGCGCGCGCGTGCTCACCTGCGCCTGGAGCGAGGACACGCCCCACTGGCTGCTGCGCGATGCGCTGCTCTACGCCGAGGACAACTGCGCCATCCCCGTGTGTGCCGTCGACGAGCCGCCCGGCCCCGTCGACAGCTACCCAGCCCAGTGGCGCCGCGCCTGGCTCACCGCGGAGGGCGCCAGTGGCGGCTCGGTGGTGGACCTGTGGACCGGCGAGCAGCACGAGGACTTCTTCGAGCGACCGCTGACGGCCACGATCGTCGCCGGCTCGGTGGACCGCCGCGGTCGCCCCAGCGGAGAGGCCGACCTGGTGCGCCCGGACCTGTACGCCCCCACCGGCGGCCCGGGCAAGCGCGGCGGCGTGGTGGCCGCCGTGTCCAACCCGCGCAACGACGCCTCTCCCGGCCCCGACCACCGCATGGCCCCGTTCCGCGGCCCGGCCGCGGCCAGCGGCGTGATCGCGGGCACCGCCGCCCTGGTCAGCGGCCTGCGCCCCGACCTCGAGCCGGCGGCCGTGCGCGAGGCCCTGATCCTGGGCGCCACCCCGCGCGCCGATCGCCCGGTGGTCGACGTGGTCGGCGCCCTGCGCGCCGCCCAGAACCACGACACCGGAACGTGTCACGACCGCATCCGCGAGCGCACGCCCGGTGCCGTCGCCGACGACGACCAGGGCCCCTGGTGGAAGCGCATCGAGGTCGACGGAGGCGTCGACGCCCCCGGCCTCCCGCCCACCACGGGCCCGGCGAGTCCGGGCCCGTAGCAGGCTGCTGAAGAACCCGCTCCCGTCGCCCCGCGGCGTCATCGGACCGATCTCTGCGTTGCGAAACCTCGCCGTAGGATGCGCCGCTTGTCAGCGGCCCCCGACCGCTGCCAAGCTGGGCTCGTGACCACCTGCCCGACGACGCGCGTCGCGTGACGACGCTGGCCCAGCTCGGCGTCGACGCGCGGCCCTTCGCGGGCAACGAGGTGGGCGAGTACCGGGCGGGCGAGATCGGTGTCTCGGGCCTGATGGTGACCCCTGGCGCGCGCCACATCGATCAGGGGGGTCGCCTCGCCGGGGCCCTGGTTCCCGTGCTGCGGGAGCCCGCCGTGCTCCTGCTGATGCTCAAGGAGCTCCCGGTGGGCGACGCGGTGCTCGAGCAGCTCGCGACCCTGCCGAACCTGGTCGGTCTGAACCTGCTTGGAACCCGGGTCACGGAGCACGGGCTATCGCGACTGGATCAGCTCCGCGGACTCCGCAACATCGAGCTTCCGACCCACGCGGGGGACGAGGCCCTGCGCTCCCTGTCCCGTGCCGGCCGCGTGCGCGGCATCTTCGCGCCACGCAACACGCGCATCACGGACGAGGGCCTGCACGCGCTGCGCTCGCTGCGGCTCGAGATCCTGCACCTGCCGCGGAGCGCGATCGGCGACGCCGGTCTGGAGGCGCTGCGCGATCAGGGCGCTCTGCAGCTTCTGAACCTCGAGGGCACGCGCGTGAGCGATCGGGGGCTCGACGCGCTCGGGTCGCTGGCGGGCCTGCGCCAGCTCGACCTGCGCGCCACGGGGGTCCGTCCGGCCGGGCTGTCCGCGCTCCGAGCCGCCCTGCCGGACTGCGCGATCCGCGCCTGAGCCCGCCGCCGGAAAGCGTCGGATTCGCGCGCGGTTGCCCGCCCCCGGACGGGACCCTATGCTGCCCGCTCCCGAGCGTCGGGGCGTAGCGCAGCCTGGTAGCGCGCTTGCTTCGGGAGCAAGAGGTCCGCGGTTCGAATCCGCGCGCCCCGACCAGGAATCCCTTGTGGTTCCACCACGTTGCATCCGTGCTCTCCCATGGGCGATCGCCGGTGGTGCGGTTTTGGTGAGGAGATGGTGCGGTACGTCGTGATAGCGTCGTGCGCGTGGCTGCGAAGGTTGTCTGGCGCGCGGATCGCGAACGGTACTACTTGGTGGATTACCACCCCGCACATGCCAATGGCCGCCGCGTCGTAGCGCTCGGTCCAGATGATGCGGACCGCCAGCGCGGTCAGAAGATCGCCGACTCGATTAACCTCGAGCGGGAACAGGCGGGCAACACACGCGTCATCCTCACGCCAGACGGGCCCCTGCCGGCCGCGGCTGCGATCGAGGCCTGGTGGGCCGCAGCGCGGCCGGGCATGGCAGAGTCCACGCGGGCCACGGTGCCGTATCTGATCCGTCACCTGGAGGCCGAGCTCGGCGCGGTCAACCTCCGGCAGCTCGGCCGCGAGGATGTCCGCGCCTTCGGCGGCGCGCTCGCTGATCACGGCCGGAGTCAGGCGACCGTTCGCGACGCGCTGTCGATCCTCAGACGCGTGCTCAACTGGTGCGTGGAGCCGCCCCAGAACTACCTGGCGAGGCTGCCCTTGCGGGGGATCGTCGCCCTGGGCGTCTCGGCCGCAGCAGCGCGCGGCGCGCGCGCTCCAGAGCGTGTCCCGTTCTCGTACACCGAGGCCGACACACTGCTCGAGCTGGCCACGTCTCAGCCTGAGCTGTGGCTCGTCCTGGTGCTCGCGCGCAACACAGGCGCGCGCAAGGGCGAACTCCTCGCGTTGCGATGGCCGCGTGTGAACTTCAGCGCGCGACGCCTCACGTTCGCCGAGAGCCTGAGCCGCCGCACACTGCGGCCCAAGAGCACGAAGTCGAACCGGATCCGCGAAACGGAGATCCCCGACCCCGTCGTCGCACTCCTCCAGCAGTTGGCTCGCGACCGGTTCGGCAGTGATCCGTTCGGCCTCGACGTTGACGAGCCGATACTGGTGAACCGCAGCGGACGCCCGTGGTCGGAGACTGGACTCGACTCCGCCTGGAAGCGGTTGCGTCGACGCGGACTCGCACGCGGCGTTCGCCCCCTGCCCTTCCACGCATGGCGTCACACCTACGTCTCCTGGGCACTGGCAGCTGGACGCAATCCGGCCTGGATCGCCGAACAGATCGGCGACCGCGTCGAGACGCTCCTGCGCCACTATGCCCACCTCGTACCAGGTCAGAGTGGTGACCTGGACTTCCTCAATAGCCCAGGAAGTCACGAACGATCCGCTCATCCTTCGGATCCGGAAGCGGCTCACGCTTCGGTGGGCCTGGAGGACAGATCCGAGGCTGCGGTGCGTCCGGATCGTCGGACCAGCCGACGAACTTCAGGGCGACGGGTCGCGGAATCTTCCAGCGGTGCCCGATCTTCGTCCCCTCGAGCTCGCCGGCCCTGAGCATCTCGTAAAGCGTGCCCGGGCTGCAGCGAGCCACTTCCGCGAGCTCGCTCGGTGTGATCATTGCTTTTCCGGGCCAGAGCCTCATCCGCGCGCCGTCCGTTGCAGCTCTCCGAGTCGCGCCTGTAGCTCACGCTCGACGTCCCAGAAGAGATTCCAGAAGCGCTGCTTGCCCTTGCACTCGATCGGCTCATAGAGCCACCGGCACTCGGTCAGCCCCTTGTGCGCTTCGTGAAGGCCACGATGCACCTGCCCTTCGGCGTAGCAGTTCTGGTAGCCCGGTGAGGCACGGGTGCATCCGATGATGGGATCCCACATGCGGTCGGTCCAGGCGATGTCGCTCAATCAGATGCGGGTGGCGGAACCAGGATCGGAGAGCTCGGGAACTCCGTCCTCTGTGACGAATCCGTTCACGACGTCGTCTATCGCTTCATCGATGGCCTGTGCCAAGCGCAGCTCGATCTCATCACCGGGCTGGCCGGTCAAGCCGAGCGGGATGAGCTCGCTCGCCCGAAAGACGCGCGCAGTCTGCAGACTGATCTCTCTCATCATCATCCCTCCTCGTTGGACTTCTCAGGTTGGCCAGCAGCGGCTCGCCGATCGCGATAGCCGCACCCGTGAACGCGGTAGCGACCGCGCTCGTCTCGATCGACGAGTGACCAGCGGTCGCGCCGGAAGACCCAGACAACGTCGGCGCAACAGACCGCGCAGACGCTTCGGATTCCAGGGAGACCCCACGCAGGAGCCCTTGCGTGCAGGGATTGCAGGGCGTCGGCCGCGCAGGGAAGTGCGGTCGACTGGGTAGGCCCCTGCGCGGGGTCAAACTGGATCGTATCGCTCATGCGCTGCCTCAGCGGCGTCCCTTCGCACGCTTCGACCCGGCCTTCTTCCGCGTCCCCTTCCCGGCTGCCTTCTTCCGACTCGTCTTCTTGCGGGCGGACTTCGGCTTGGCCTTGGGCCGAAGCTCTGCACTCACCTCGCCGCGTAGGCCGCCGGTGTCGACGTCGAACAGCCGCGTCCCCGCCGCCAGCAGGTTCTGCCCGTGACGGGAGTAGTTCGCATAGGTGGTCCGGCTCACGGCAAGCTCGACCAGGAGTCCGACGACCTCGGACGGCGAGCCCTTCTCGAAGATCTTGAAGAGCGCGTTGCTGCCGCCATTGTCCAGCCCACGGCGTTGCGCGACGAGGCCGAGCGTGTCGCTCCAGCTCGATTCGATGAAGCCCTTGCCGACCAGCCGGAGTACCTCAAGCATGGTGCCCTCGCGGATCCGCACGTCCGAGCTCACAGCTTCTGCGAGAGCCCCGATTGTCCGCCGGTTGACCTCTGCGTCGATCCTCGCCTTGAGCCGCGCTGCGGCTGCTCCTGGAGCCGGCGATCCTGGTCGACTCGATGCGCTCGCCGCGGAGAGCTTGTGGCCGGCCGCCTTGAGGGCCGCCTTTGCTTCCTTCGCACGCACCAGATCGTGCGCCTTGCCGTCACGATCACGGGCGACTGTGACCTCGGGCGTGTGCTCGCCGAACAGCTCTCGATAGGTGCGCTTCTTCCGATCGTCGGGGTGAGCCAGGTCGAGGTCGACATACCCTGAGTTGCCCGCCGGGACGCCGCCGTAGGGAAAGACGCGCTGGCTGTCTGGTTCGCTGAGGACCTTCGCGCCGTCGGCCTTCGCCTGCTTTTTCACGCGGGCCCACTCGGCTTCGACCTTGCTCTTGAAGCACGGAGGATCCGTGCAGATGTCCTTGCTGAGGCCGGGGAACAGCTCGGCCTGGGCGCCGGTACGCTTGGGACACGCCTGGCATGGGCCGGCTTTCGGGACCAGGTCAGCGAGCTCGGTCGGGAACGACGCCTGGTCGAGGCGCAGCATGTAGTCCTCTTCGATGAGCGCTTTGGCCTCCCGGTACGTCATGGGCTCGCCGTCGTATCCCTGGCTCAGGACCAGATTGACCACCTCCATCTGCAGTACCGGCGTCGGTAGCCGCGCAACGAGAAGGGCCGTCGACGGCGGGATCCTGCCGTCCAGTAGCACCGAACGGGCCCTGCCGCACAGCGCGTTGAGCCGCATGCGTTCGTAGACGTAGCTGCGGCTCTTGCCCACCAGGAGCGCGATCTCGTCGGCGGTCGCGCCGTGTAGATCGATCAGCTGGCGGTAGCCGTCGGCTTCCTCGAGCGGGTGAATGTCCTCGCGTTGCTGGTTCTCAGCGACCTGGGCTTCGACGACGGCGCGGTCTTCCATGTCCCTGACGACGCTGTCGATCTTCTGGAGCCCTGCGCTCTTGGCTGCCCTGAAGCGTCGCGATCCGAAGACCAGCTCGAACCGCTTGCGCGGGCGTGGACGCAACAGAATCGGTTGGAGCAGCCCACGCACCGCGATGTCTGCGGCGAGCTCGTCGATGCCGTTGAAGATCTTGCGGGGGTTGGTCGGCGATTCATCGATCGCCGACATCTCGATCGACTCAATCATGAGGCCCTCCGGGTATGACGCTTGCGGATGCGCATGCAGTGGTGAACGCAGCGGCCGCAGCAGGGGCAGACGCTGGACGAACAGGAGCAGGGCGGCGGGCCGTGGCTTGACCAGGCGCCGCAGCAGGCACACCTCCGGCCCGTGCGCATGGCATCAGCTCTCCGTCTCGCAGACGATGGCGCCGCGGCGTTCCATGAACCAGCGCACGACGCGCACCGGGATGACGTACTCGCCGCCCGGGGCGACCGTGTGCTTCGCGATGAAAGTGTCTCGGAAGGCCGGATGGGCAGCCCACACGATCTGTGCGTCGGGGCTGAGATCGTGGCCGTTGAATGCGGACGCGTCTCGCGGCTCGACCTCGAGGAACTCGGCGAGGATCGACAGCGCCAGGTCCGACGAGCCACTGCCGCCATAGCCGATCTCGAATCCAGTCGGCGAATGGAGCACCACGTGGGGGACGTGGGATACCTCGGCCCCTCGACGAACGAAGCAGACCACGGGCCCGTCCATCGCGCGGGTGATCAGGTACCCCTCGGTCTCTGGTACCGACCGGAGCTGCTCGGGTCGGAAGCGCTGCTGGAAGCCGTTGAACTGGACCACGAACTGCTGGTCTTCGACCTCGGCGACGATCTCTCCGATGCGGTCGGTGAAGAAGGGATCCGACCGTACGACGCGGACCGTGGCGCCGGGCTCGAGAGACATCATGCGGCCGCCTGCGATCCCGTGACCCGGTCGATGACACCGTCGTGGGTCCAGTAGGCTGCGCCTCGCGGATCCGGGAAAGGCGGAGGCACCTCTTTCTGCATCGTCGCCAGGGCAACCACCGAGGCGTATGGGTGGCTGGCCAGCTGGACGAGCTGATCCATCACCCGCGGACGTGTGCGCGGGTTGAACACGTCCACCTCGTCGACGATCAGCAGCGGCCAGCCGGGGGCCATCGATGCCAGGGCGTCCTGTACCGCGATGCCCAGCCGCAGGCGCTCGGAGCGCGAGAGCTGCCGCTCAGTGCGGTGCTGGCCGTTGCGCCGGACCGTCAGCACGAACTCGTCAGTGAGGGTGACGTCGCCGAGCAGCTGGCCGGTTTGCGCGAGCCGCTCGCGGATCGGTCCCAGCGCCGCCTTTGCCAGCTCTGAGGGGATGCCGTCAGGCGCGAAGGCCTTGTCGAGTGCGTCGTGGCGATCGCGGGCGGCCACCAGCTCGACCTTGCGCTGGGCGTCGGCCGCCGCGCGCACCGTCTGTGCTGTGTACTGGCGCAGCGCCTCGATGAGATTGGTGCCAGTCTCGACCCGCTTTCGGAGATCTTCGACGGACGTCGAGTCGCCGTCGACGCTGGCCGTGGTGAGCGACTCTTCGAGCGCGGTGATCGAATCGTTGGCCTGACCGAGCTGCAGGGTCAGCGCCTCGCGCTGCCTTTCCCGCTCCTGGGCGGCTGCAAGCTCAGCCGCCAGCGTGTCGCGCTTGCGCTGGGCCTCGGCGTGCTGCGCCTCCTTCGCCGCGAGCTCTGGCTCGAGCTTCGCGAAGGCCTCTCGTGCGGTGGCCTGCTGCTGGGTCAGCTTCTCGGCGTGGAGCTCGAGCTTACGGGCGGTGGCCGGGCACGTGAACTCGCCAGCGACCACCGGGCAGACCCCGGGATACTCGATCTCGACGGGACCGCCGCCGGCCCCACGGTCGACTAGCTTGCTCGCCTTCTCGCGCAGCGTCGCGAGCGCTGCGCCCATCCGGTCGTAGTCTTTGCTGGCCTCGGTGTGGGCGGCCTTCAGCTGGTCTGCCGGTACGGCTGGATCCGTGTCGAGCTCGTGCAGCTCGGCCTCGAGCTTTGCCTTCGTGGCGCGGTGCTGCTCGAGCTGGCCCTCGATCTTGCCGCGGTCGGCTCCCTGGTTCGCGATCGCCTCCTCGAGCTCGTGGCGGCGCGTGACCAGGTTGCGCTCCTGGTCGGCGAGGTCCATGTCGGCCAGGGAGTACGGCTTGCCTTCGATGATGTAGGTCTCGAAGTTCGGAGGCGGTTGGAGCTCATCCAGCTCCCGCTTGGCCTGCCGTCTCAGCTCGACCTGCAGCTTCCGAGCGGCGTCGAATCCGACCTCCAGCGTGTCTCGCGCCAGCACGTCGAGGTCGCCGTCGATGCCGCGGGCGTCGAGGCGTTCCCGAATCGCGTCGGCCGTGATTGTCGCTTCGATCGCGCGCCACAGCAGCGCCTTGCGATCGGTGGTCGATAGATCCAGGAAGCGCCAGGCGTCGAGCACGACCGGGGCCGACAGCGGGTGCAGACCCAAGGCTCCATAGATGGCGGCCTGGACTTCTGAGAAGGTACCGGGCACATCCTGCCCATCGATCACGGCCGCGAGTTTCTCGCCGCCGCTGCGCTTGATCGTGCGCGAGATGGCCACGCGCCCCAGCTCCAGCTCCACGGTTGTGCTCTCTGCGCCGTCGCGGATGAGCTCGGCCATCTGGTTCTTCTGCTCGATCCCGCGGGCGAGCCCGGTGATCGCGAAGCGGATGGCGTCGAGGACCGCCGTCTTGCCCGTGCCGTGATCGCCCGTGAACAGCGTGACCGGCCGATCGAAGTGGACCTCGGCGTTGGCAAAGCAGAGGAACTCTTTCATCTGGAGTCGTCGCAGCATCAGAAGTACTCCCGGCCGGCGGCGGCGTCTGATGGCCCAGGTGCTCCGGCGTCCTCACTTCCGGTCCCGGCGGTCCCGACGGGAGTCGTCGGCGAGGGCGCCGGAGCGGTTGGGGGGGCGGAAGACTGGGACGGATTGGCTTCTTCACCCTCCACGGGAGTCTCGACTTCGGTGATGTCCTCGGGTGCGATCGGGATGACGTCGAGGTCCTGGCCGAGGCCGAGCTCGGAGCGATCGTCGAGGTTGATCGCCTGCTGGACCTCGGTGCTCACCGGCGCGCGCTTCCCAGTGCGCTTGAGCACGGTCTTGCATGCCATCTCGTCCCACGACGTGTTCCAGGGGCTGTCAGGACGCGTGGTCTTCGAGTACTTCGAGCGGATCTCGTTGATCTCGTGGACCGTCATCACGCGGAAGATCCAGCCACCCGACTGCGTTCCGATCACGGCACACCAAGGACGTCCAGTGCGGGACGGGAACCTGCACGACCGAGGGCTTCGGACGGACGGTCGTCTCCGGCGTCTGGATCGACACGACCGTCGCCGCATCCACGAACGACTTCTACTCGGCGCTCTCGCTCGGCCCCGGATTCCGCCAGCCGATCAGCGGTGGCCAGCCGAAGATCGGGCCCGGGCTGATCTTCAGCGGGGCCTTCGTGAGCACCGCGGACCGCGACGACCGGCTCGGCGCGCCGGACGGCGAGCTCGCGGGGAACCTTCCGGAGCTCGGCGGATCCAGCGGCGCGTGCGTCGGACAGATCGGCGAGCAGTGCTGGATCGGCGACGCTGCGACGAAGTTCGCCGGGGCGGCGTGCGCGGGAACCGGGTCGCGCGGCTCGATCGAAGACGTTGCGAGCTGGGCGATCTGCGCGATGGTCCGCGGCGCGGACGGCGGCGGGCGTTGGGTCGTCGGCTCTGGGAGCTCGCTCAGCTGCCGCGCCAGCTCGCGCGATTGCCAGCTGTTCGACTGGCACCCCGACGCCGACGCCACGATCGACGTGCGGCTCGCGCAGCGGGCCTGGTTCCAGCACGTGGGATATCCGCACGCAGTCGGTCTGCTGCGCGCGCCGCGCCTGGTCGCGCCCGCTCCATAGCTACACCAGGAGGCTCCATGCTCTCTACGCTAGTGCTCGCCACCGCCATCTCTGTCATGTGCGAGTGCGAGGCCAGCCAGGCGCGAACCTACGAGGCTGCCCGCATCCGTCTCGCTCAACAGTGCTCGGTGTTCGTGGTCGAGGACCTCGAGGTCGATCCGCTCGACTGCAACATCGATGGCCGCGTCGACGTCGGCGACCTCCTGTGCTTCAACGCCGCGGTCAAGGCGCGCATCTTCGAGTCCAGCCCATCTCCAGAGGAGACCCCATGAGATCCGTGCTACTCGCCTTCATCCTGCTCGCGACGTTGCTGAGCCCGTTCGGCGCCGGCGCGCAGGATCGTGTGACGATCGTGCCGCTCGACGCGGACCTGTACGAGGTGCGATACCTCGCGTTCCCGAACACCGACGAGGTGTGCTTCTTCGAGGTGAACGTCGCCGGCGACACGGCCGACGCGATCGTGGATCGCAACGGCGACAGCCTGACCGACAAGCTCGACGCCCTGCTGTGCGTCACGCCGGCGAGTGTCGACGGCGCCACAGAGAACCGGGCCGGGATGACCCTGACCGAGCCCCAGGCCGATCAGCCCATCGCTGCGATCGGCTACCGGGTGGTGAGCGCCGGCGAGCTGCAGTCCGACTTCTCGAACGTCGGAGATCTCCTGGTGCGCCCCCGCGCGATCATCATCTTGAGCGGGGGCGGCGATCCAGAGGCGGCCCGGGACCTCGGGTAGCGCGGAGGCGCCATGCGACCCGAGACGCACCATCGGGTCAGCCTCGGGACCCTCATCGCCCTCGTCGCCACGATCGTCGGCGCCGCCATTGCCTGGGGACAGCTCCATCAGCAGGTCGACGACCACGTTGAGCCGGACCGCCACGCGCTGATCGTGCTGGCCGGCAGCGTCCAGACGGGCGAGAAGATCGTGGCCCTCGACACGAAGCACGAGGCGCTCAAGGAGCAGGTCGACGAGATCCAGACAGATGTCGGCAAGATCCGTGATGCCGCGTCCGACGCAAAGGCGGAACGCGCGGCCATCAAGGCCGCGCTCGATGCTCTGCTTGGTGAGATCCGTCGACAGAACGGTGGCGATCCGTGACGCGTGAGGAGTTCGACCAAGGCCGCGCGGTCTCCTGGCCGAACTTCGTCTGGTCGGAGCTCGCCTGTCCCCACTGCGGCGCCCTCGCCTGGAACGCGACCGCCCTCGAGACGATCCAGGCGATCCGGGACCGCTACGGGCGGCCGATGTGGCTCAGCTCGGCCTATCGCTGCCCGCTGCACCCGACCGAGGCGCGCAAGGAGCGCCCCGGGGCGCATGCGAGCGCGCTCCCTGGCGACTTCGCGATCGACGTCGTGATCCACGGCTGGCCGGCCGAGGAGCTCGCCGACGCCGCAAAGCAGACGTTCCTCGAGCTGGACCTGACGAGCGATTCCGGCAGACCTCTGATCGGCCTGGGCCGGCGCCAGCACGGGCCGCGCGCTCGGCGCTTCGTTCACATCGACCACTGGCCCGAAGGTCCGCGGCCGACCGTGTGGAGCTACGACGCTCCGAAGGAGGCAGCATGAAGGCGCAGCGTCTGAGGATGTGGCTCCGCGAGTCGATCTGGCCGGTGGTGATCTGTGGCCTACTCGCACTCATCGTGGTCGTCTTCCTATTCACCGGGTGCGCTGTGGGCCAGGTGGACGGCGAACAAGCCTGGGGCATGGCGGTGGGCAACGCGAAGGTCACGAACTGCATCCAGACGACCACCCTCGCACGTGAGGATCAGCGCAACCCGGACGGGTCGGTCCGCTCGAGCACCGAGAATCGCATCTCGGAGATCTCTGAGACGTGCCACACGATCGCTGGCGGGGAGGTGAGCGAGCAGGGGGAGGGCTTGCTCGGTGCGCTGTTCGCGCCGCTGCGGATCTTGGGCGGGATGATTAGCGGCGCTAGCGGCGGCTAAGCTCATGGGCCTATTTGATCGCCGCCGCCAGGCGAGTATCCCGCCCGACGCGAAGACGTCGCTCACAAAGATCGAAGCGGAGTTCCGGGACGACGGCTGCTCGAACGCCCTGGACGGAATCCTGGGCTTTGACTTCGCCTGGGCCTGTCGGATCCACGACTGGGAATACTGCACGCGCACCCAGCCTCAGGGCTCCATGACCTACGGCAAGAAGGTCTGCGCCGACGAGCGGCTGAAGCGTTTCATCTATAGCGCGCTGCCGTGGTGGCTGGACTGGGCGCCGCCGCTCTACCACTTCGGGGTATTTCTGGGTGGCGGGTTCGCCGCCTTCGACTCCTGCGGCCCGGGCCCATATGGGGCGAACGAAGAGCAGCGCGTGGCTGGGCTCTGTCGTCACTCACTGCCGATGCCGGGGTGGATGGCGGCGTCTGCTAGAGCGGTTGCGCGTGGAGCCGCCTCTCCGCACGCACCAGAGAGCGCAGACCCACCATGAGAGTGATCATGCCCAGGAGCAACGTCAGTCCTCCCAGGATCGACAAGCCCCAGACTCCATCTCGCTCATCCGCTCGCAGCTTCCTCAGCGATCCCTCAGTAAAGCCTCTGATCTCGGCTCGGATTCGCTCGAGATCTCTGGTGAGCTCCGTGACCTCCCATTCAATCTCTGCGGCCAGAATGCGTGCGTCCGCAAGCTGGCCAAGCTCCAGCAGTGCGAACATTCCTTCCGCGCGCTCGACATAGTTGACGTGTAGTTGCTTGACATCCGTCAACTGCTGAGCGATCCGCTGGAACTCCTGGTCCACCTCTTTTGAAGGGACCGATGCACGAATCTCTCCTATGAACGCTTCGGCTTCGTCGATGCTGCGGTCAATGTCGACCGCAAGCCGCGAGAAGGATCTAGATGCGCCGTCGAACGACGCCGTCGACACTTCACCTCGCTGGACTGCTTCCCCAAGTCGCAAACTGCGCTCGAGTTGAATCACCTGCTTGTGCTGGAAGAGATCGATTTCGGCCACGGCAATAGCCAGCGGGACATCCCTCTCGGCAACCTCGGTCAACTGCTGGGCAATCTCCTGCAACCGCCATATGCCATAGGCCGCCAAAGCCACGGTCAATAGCATCAGCGTCGACAGGAGGAACACCAGCCGCTTGCGACCCTGTACACGCCGCTCCAGTGTTTCGGTGTCCGGTGAGTTTGGTGCCAGTGTTTGATCTGGTTGAGGGCTGGCCACTTCCTACTCTCCTTGGGCGAGGCCCCGAATCTGATGTTTCAGAGCCTCGTTGCGTGTCACTCAGTGTGGATCCGGTGATTCGGTTCTCGCTCCCCTTCAACTGGGTCCGGGCATCGGTGGGGATACTGGCAGCGACCAGGTGGCTCGCACTCTCTCGAGGAAGCCCGCTACCGCATCCGTGAACGCATCGTTTTGGTCACCCGCGACCATGTGGCCTGCACCCGCCACGTCGACGAACTCTGCGTGGGGCACCAGATCGAGGAACTCGTCGACCGCGTCCTGGCCCACTACGTCGCTGATCGCACCACGCACCAACAAGGTGGGGACCGTCAGCCGACGCGCAACGTTGTTGAGCACGTCGGCGAGTCCAGCTGCGCGATCCTGAAGCGCCTCCAGTCCGCCGAGATCCTTTCCCAGCTTCGTGACCAGAAAGGCCGGGTCCCAGTGCCAGCGCCAGCGGCCGGTCTTGTCCTGCCTCAGGACCTTCGCGAGGCCTCGGAGATCGGTCGGCCGCGGCTTGTTCGGGCGGAAGGCGGCAATTGCTTCGCTGGCCACTTCCAGGGATGGGAAGCCTTCGGGGTGGTCGACCATGAAGCCGATGATGCGCCGCGCCCCGGCCAGTTCTATCCTCGGCGTGATGTCCACGAGCACGAGCGCGGAGTACAGAGATTCGTATGCGTCTTGCTGTGCGGTAAGTGCCGCAAGTCCGCCCAGCGACGCGCCCACGACCGCCGGCGGTTGCTGCAACTGCGCCAGCAGCACGCGCAGATCCGCACCGTAGTCGGTGAAATCGTAGGCCCCATCCTTCGACCATTCGGAGTCCCCGTGGCCACGCTGATCGACGGCGATTACGCGCCAGCCGGCTCTAGCGAGTTCGCCTGCGGTATGGCCCCAGGAGTGTCGATTCTGGCCGGCTCCGTGTAGAAGGATCACAGCCGGGGCATCGGCATCGCCCCATTCATCCGCCGCGATTCGGATGCCGCCCGCGCCGCGCCAGGCCGTTGTCCGCTGCTCAATCAAGTTGGCTTCACTTTGGGCGACAGGGTCATCGGCAGCTTGAGCCAGCCTCTGAGGATGGGCGTCGGAACGCGCTCTCCGTGCGTCGCATCCAGCCTCACAAGGGGCAGGATCGACAGCATCGACTCAAAGGCCACCTTGGCCTCCAGTCGCGCCAGTGCCGCACCGAGGCAGAAGTGGATTCCGAAGCCGAATGCCAGGTGGTCGTTGGGCTTGCGGCGAATGTCGAACTCGTCGGGGCGGTCGAAGTGGTCGGTGTCGCGATTCGCAGACGAGAACATCAGCCAGACGGCCTCCCCTTCCCGGATCTTCTTGCCCCGGACTTCCACGTCGCGGCTCGCGACCCGAAACAGCCCGCTGACGGGCGAGCAGTAACGCAGGGATTCCTCGACGAATGCTGGAACCAGGCCGGGGTTCGCGACGAGGTCGGCCAGGAGCTCCGGGCGCTCCTGCAGCACCAGGGCCGCGTTGCTGATGAGATTCGTAGTCGTCTCGTTTCCGGCGATCCACAGCAACTCGCAGAGCCGGACGAGCTCGTCGGGTCGGAGCTGCCCGCCCTCGGCCTCCGACACATGAATCAGCGCCGAGATCATGTCGTCGCCAGGCTCCTGCCGTCGTTCCTCGACGAGATCGGACAGGTACCTATCGAACTCCCCGAAGATCTCGAAGCGTCGCTCCAATGGGAAGCCCTCACCGGTCCCGATTCCGGTAACGCCGGCCCAAAGGCGGAGGCGCTCGCGCATCGACTCCGGAACGCCCAGAATCTCCGCGATGACGACGACGGGCAGCGGGCTTGCCAGATCGTCGTATAGGTCCAGCGGTTCGTCCTTGGAGGCCTTCCGTTCGATCTCGGAGATCAGACCGTCCGCGATCTCGCGAATCCGGGGCTCCATCTCGGCGACGCGTCGGGGCGTGAACGCCCTCGACAGGTTCGTGCGCAATCGCGTGTGGTCCGGAGGATCGTTCTGGATCATCGGAAGGAAGTGGCCCTCCCCCGGATCTCGTCCCATCATCGGTCCACCGGGTCCGATCAGCGAAGAAAAGGTGGCCGAGTCCTTTGCTGCCGAGAGCACGTCGTCGTACCTGCTCAGCGCCCAGAAGCCCAGCTCCTCGTCGAAGTGCACCGGGTCCTCCACCCTCAGGTGTGCCCAGAACGGATGCGGATCCTCCACGTATCGTGGATCGGTCAGCGGAAGTAATTGGCCCATCTCGATCTCCTTTGCGGGTCCAATCAACCCGCTGAAGCGGCTTCGATTGAGCTAGTCGGACGCGCAGCGGAAGTGGCCTTGCACAGTGCAAGATCGCTTCTGGGCGGGCGCCCTCTCGCACACGCATTCGTCCCTGCGGTAGGTGTCCCGGTCGAGCTTACTCCCGGCTTCCGAGCAGATTCGGCGCGCCTCGCGAAAGGCATTCTTGACCGCATCTCCGCAGGCGCCGAACCGGGTCTGGAACATCGGCCTCGACGTACCGACAGCCGACCGCGAACCATCCGAGTCTGCAGTGGCGTTCCAGGCCAGCGGAGCCGCCAAGAATCCCGCCGCCACGATGATGAGAATTGAGCGCAATGCTTCGGCCTCCTGGTTGCGTACCGCATGGGCGGAGCGACCGTCTATCAGTCCACGTGCTTGAGCATCCTTCGGAAGATCTCGCGAACCTTGGGCGCCTCATCCTTCAAAGACGCGCCGTCGTGCTCCACGACGTACGCCGTCGAGTGGAGGACCGCTCCATTGAGGACGAGCGCGAGCGTCGTTGGATCGACGCCCGCCAGCTCGCCCGTGCCGACGGCTCGTCCGCAGATCTCTGAGAGCCACAAGTGGAAGTCATCCAAGATGCGCCGCGATACGTCCTCGGCCCCCGCCCGCATCCGCCACGGGAGTCCGTGGGTTCCAGCGAGCAGTAGGCGCACCAAGCCAGCGTTTTCCTCAAAGCACTCGAACAGTGAGTCGATCAGGGCGAGCAGCGCCTCGCAGGGGTCGTCGATCTCCTCCACCCGGTTCCGAACGACGCGCCGGATCCGGTTGGCCACCCACTCCACCACCGCACCATAGATCTCGTCCTTGCCGCTGAACTCCGCGTAGAGCGACGTGAGGGACATCTCGGACGCGGCGGCGATTTCGGACATCTGTGCACCGTCGTAGCCCTTGGTGGCGAACAGCTCCGCCGCGCCCTCGATGATGTCTGCTCGCCGGTTCGCAAGCTCTCGGAGGCGGCGGACCTCGCGCCGGGAAGGAGGTGTCGGCATCGCTCTTTCTCTTGTCAGAACTAGTATTCTCCATGCTACAATACTCGTTCCAACCTCTTCCGTCCACCCACTTCCGCGAGGAGCACGCCCTTGAGATCCGGCAGCCGCACCGCATGGATGGCCAGCGCTGTCGCGCTTGCGCTTGCCTGCGGGGGCGGGAACGAAGAGCCCCCGCTTGCGGGGCCTCCGGCCGATGTCGCCGCGATCCCCGCGCGCACTGTTCCCGTCCAGCGCCGGGATCTCGTCGATTCGATTCCCGGCACTGGAACGATCGCGGCACACAAGACCACGGACGTCGGGCCGCGCGTTGACGGGATCATCGAGGAGATCTTCGTCCAAGTCGGTGACCGGGTGGAAGCGGGCACACCACTATTTCGCACGCGGCAGGTCGACTACGACATGCGCGTGTCAGAGGCGCGTCAGCAACTGCGTCTTGCGGCGGCCGAGGAACGAAAGGCGGCCAGCGACCTCAAGCGGTTGCAGCAGCTCCACCGCAGCAAGGTGATCTCGGAAGAGCAAATCGAGGCGGCGCAAGTGGCGCACGAGATCGTGTCCGCGCGCCTGGGCCAGGCGCAGACGGCGCTAGAGCGTGCGCTGCAGGACCTCACCGATACCGAGGTAACAGCGCCCTATTCAGGGACCATCACGCAGCGATTCGTCGACGAGGGCGTGATGATGCGAACGATGTTGAGCAGCGGGGCGTCCGTGATTCAGATCATGAAGATCGACATAGTCTCCGCGATCGTTCGGATCCCAGCGGTGCATCTTCGGCGTATCCGAGTCGGCACTACCGCGCGCGTCGACGTCGACGGACTGGACGAGGTATTCGATACGCACGTGGCGATCCTGAACGATCGGATCGACTCGGCATCGCGCACGATCGAGGTGCGCTTGCCAATCCGCAACGAGGACATGAGGCTCAAGCCAGGTCTGTTCGTCAAGGCCGAGCTGCTGCCGGAGGCGCGCAACGCGCGCGTGCTCGAGCGCTCCGCTCTCATGGGCCGCGCCCCCGACTTGTTCGTCTTCGTGCAGGAGCAGAGTCGGGCCGCGCGGCGTCCCATCAGCGTGCGCGACTTCGACGCCGAATACGTAGAGATCCTTGACGGACTCGACATCGGAGAGTTGGTAGTCGTGAGCCGCAACGGCACGCCCCTCCGGGAGGGGGCACTGCTGACGCTCGAGGCTTCGGATGTGGCTCTCTGAGATTTCCGTCCGGCGGCCTGTGTTCGCGGTGATGCTCATCGGCTCGCTCACCGGGCTGGGCTGGGTGTCGCTTGGTCGCCTCGGCGTCGACTTCTTTCCCCGGATGGCGCAGCCAGTCGTCACCGTGACCACGGTGATCGAAGGCGCCTCACCGGAGACGATGGAGACCGAGGTCACGGAGATCCTAGAGGAGGAAATCAGCAACCTCGCGGGCCTGGACTCTCTGATCTCGAAGAGCTCCGAGGGCGTTTCGCAGGTCCTGGCCTCCTTCGATCTGGAGGTGGATGCCGAGATCGCCGCGCAGGACGTTCGGGACAAAGTGGCGCTCGCACGGCGAGAGCTGCCTGCCGATGTCGAGCCGCCGATGGTCGAGAAGCTCGACCCGGACGCCCTCCCGATCTTCTCGATCATGGTCGCGGGAAATCGCTCCGTCCGGGAGCTGACGCGCTACGCCGACGACGTGGTGAAGGAGCGCGTCCAGCGGGTGCCGGGGGTCGGGTCGGTCCGCATCGTTGGCGGGCGGGAGCGCGAGGTTCGCGTCTGGCTCGACGTGTACCGGCTCCGCGCCTACGGGCTCGCAGCGAGCGACGTCATCCGCGCCATACAGACGCAGCATGCGGAGATCCCGGGCGGCCGCCTCGAGACGCCGGCTGGCGCCTCCGAGTTCTCGTTCAAGACGATGGGAGAGGTCGACTCGGTCGAGGAATTCGGCGAGATCGTCGTTGCCTATCGAGAAGGTCCCATCCGTGTGCGCGACGTTGCTCGCGTTGAGGACGGGATGGAGGATCAACGGACCTACGCCGAGCTCGACGGCATGCCAGGCGTGACGCTGGAGATCCGCCGCCAGTCGCGCCGCAATACGGTCGAGGTTGCACGTTCGGTCCGTCAGGTCGTCGATCGTATTCAGAGCGAGGCGCCGCCGGACATCCGGCTGATCGTCGCACGCGACATCTCGCGCTTCATCGAGTCGTCAGTGAACGACGTCTTCGTCGACCTTGCGCTCGGGGGTCTGCTCGCTGCCCTGGTGACCCTGGCGTTTCTGCGCAGCCTGCGAACGACCCTGATTGTGACGCTTGCGATCCCGGCATCGGTCATCTCGACGTTCTTGCTCTTCTTTGCGGCCGACATCACGCTCAACCTGCTGACTCTGATCGCCCTGACAATCTCGATCGGGATCCTGATCGACGATGCCATCGTCGTCCTCGAGGCGATCCATCGCCGCATCGAAGCCGGGGAGGCCCCTCCGCTGGCCGCGGTCAACGGAACGCGGGATGTCTCAGGAGCGGTCGTAGCGGCCACGCTGGCGATTGTCGGTGTCTTTGTTCCTATCGCCTTCATGGAGGGAACGATCGGCCGACTGTTCTTCGAGTATGGACTCACGGTCGTATTCGCCGTGAGCATCTCCTTGCTGGTCGCCTTCAGCCTGACCCCCATGCTCTCTTCGCGCTTTCTCGGTCACACGGAGCGTCACGGCCGCATCTTCAGCGCGCTTGAGCGGCTGTACGCGCGGCTCGAGGCCGCCTATTCCAGCCTTCTGGCTCTGGCCCTGCGAAGACGGCCGGCGGTCCTTGGCCTGGCGGCCGCCTCCATCGTCCTGGCGGTGATGGTCGCACGCTCGATCCCCCTCGAGTTCACCTCCCATGTAGACCGCGGGGAGTTCGAGGCGAGGATCGAGCTTCCGCTGGGTACCGGTGTCAGCGAGACGAAGCGTGTGGGTCGCCAGGTTCAGGCAGCGTTGCAGGAGCTCGAGCACGTCCGCTCCGTCTTCATGACGGTTGGAGCGGGGAGCCAGGGCCGCGTGAACGAGGCTGACTTCTACGTCAGGGTGGCCCACAAGCACGATCGCGATGAGGGCCTGTTGGAGCTCATGGATCGCGCGCGGGGTGTCATCCGGCGCGCTGCACCCCGGGCGCGCCGCACGAATGTCAACGAGGTGTCCTTCGTATCGGGAGGAGGCTTTACCGCGTTCAGTCTCCAGTACTCCTTGCAGGGCCCGAGCCTGGAGGCCCTCGACGCCCTCAGTCAGCGGATTCTCAGCGCGATGCAGAAGAGCCCGGACTTCGTTGACGCGAGGGTCAGCTACGAGAGCGGCAAGCCCGAGGTACAGGCGAGGGTAGACCGCTCGAGGGCTGCGGATCTGGGCGTCCCGCTGGAACCCCTCGCCCAGACGCTGCGCGCGATGGTGGGTGGGCTCGACATCGCGACCTACGAGGAGGACGGCGAACGCTACGACGTTCGCGTGCGCCTCGAGGCCGACCAGCGCGACGATCCGACGAAGCTGGGCCTCATCCAGGTGACGGCCCAGGACGGTCGCCTCGTGGACCTTGAGAACGTTGCGTCGCTGGAGATCGCCTCCGGCCCAGTGCAGATCGATCGCGAGGACCGTGGCCGCAAGGTCGACATCTTCGCGAACATGCCGGCGGGTGTTGCCCTCGGAACGTCCATGCAGCGACTGGACCAAATCGTCGCCGAGGTCGGATTGCCCGAGGGCTACGTGGGGCAACATCGCAGCTGGGGAGAGCGCGTTCAGGAAACCGCTGCTGCCGTCAAGTTGTCGGCCCTGATTGCGATGGCCGCGCTCTACATGATCCTCGCCAGTCAGTTCAACAGCTTCACCCAGCCGGTTGTGGTGATGATGACCGCCCCGCTGTCCCTCGTCGGCGCCTTCGTCGCGCTCGCGATCACGGGGACGGCCCTGGGCGCGCTGTCGCAGATCGCTCTGCTCGCGCTGATGGGCCTGGTCATGAAGAACGGCATCTTGCTCGTCGATTACGCGAACCAGCTGCTCAGCGAAGCCGGGTCGGCCCGGGAGGCGATGTTGCGCGCGGGACCGGTGCGGCTTCGGCCGGTGCTGATGACGGCGCTTTCGACCGTGGGGGGGATGATTCCCGTCGCGATCTCGCGCGCCGATGGCGCTGAGTTTCGCACCGCCATGGGCATCCTGGCGATTGGCGGGATGCTCTCCTCCACAATACTGACACTCGTCGTGGTTCCGGTGATCTACACCTACCTTGATGATGCGGAAACGTGGGTCTCGCGCGGCGTTACGCGGATCAGGCGCTGGACGGCTGGAACAGGTTCGGTCATTGAGCCAGCTCCTTAGTAGGCGAGAGGTCGCCCATGCCCAGACAGTCGACAAGTGCGTTCAACATCCTCGCAGGGATTGATTCGCCTATCGAATGTGCGGCATCTGGTCAGGAAGCGTGGGGATGAACAGGACTCGCGAGCACCCCCATCATGCGCGGAGCGAGTGGATCAGGCAGCGTATCTTGAAGGCCGCGCTGGAACTTCTCGCAACGGGCGGTCCGGTCGCCGTCAGCTACCGCGCCGTGGCGGATCGAGCTGGGGTATCGCTCAGCTCCGTCACCTACCATTTCAAATCCAAGCACGACCTGCTAGGCGAGGTGTATCGCCTGCATCTAGTGGGGCTTAGAGAGCGGACGCGTTTGCTTGTTTCGACACCTTCCCTGCGACCGAGCTGCGACGCGGGCATCACCGCTCGTGACTGCTTCGTAGCGAGCGTCGCGCATTATCTCGAACAGGGTGTCCGAGAGGATCGACTTGGCTCTCTGGCGACCTTCGAGCTCGCGCTTGAACGAGCACGCGACCCAGCGCTGCGGGCGGACCTGAGCGGAGCGGACCTAGGGCCAGATACTCATGCGATCGAGCTGCTTCGCAGCTTGGGTTCGGTAGCGCCCGAAGTCGACGCAGATCTACTGACAGTCGTGCTCAATGGCCTGTGTCTGGCCTTGCTAGCCGGGGGGAAGGCTCGAGCTTGGCAACCCGAGTACCGGAACTGGTGGAGCGCCTGGCCGATCTGTTCTCGATTGAACGCTGAGTACTGCAGCTCCAGCTCCATCAGCAGCACCCTGTTCGCGGATGTGCCGCCGTCTGGTAATCGGGTTGCGCTGGATGATTCAGGCCGCCTAGCGAGCGACAAGCTAGCGCGAAGGGTCGTCCGGGTTCGAATCCCGGCTGTACCATGTCGCGGCGTTCCTCGATCTCTGTGCGTGGGTGACGGTCTAGCGCCCGCAGTTGTCGAGCCCGCGCAGCAGAAAGTCCGTGACGACCTCGGCCATCTCTTCGTGCGAAATCACGCCGCCGTCGACTCGAAACGCCTCCAGTGAGTCTGTCGTCACCAGCGAACGCCACGCGATCACCCAGATGCGCGGATTCACATCGGGCCGAAGGTGGCCGCGTCCGATGCCCAGCTTGATCACCGAACCCATCAGGGCCCAGAGGCGATGGACGCGGCCGAGGTGATGACGCAGGTCGGCTGGAAGTTTTCCGGCGGTCACTTCCGATGCGAGTTGTCCGTAGACTCGGACGTGGTAGAAGCCCACGACGTTGATCGCGCGGATCATGGCGTCCGCACCGGCATCCCTATCGCGGCTGATTTCGGCGAGGCGACTCTCCGCCGAGTCGAGCATCTCTTCGAGCAGCGCCTCAAGCAGACCCATGCGCGTACCAAAGCGGCGATACAGCGTCGGCTCTGACACGCGTGCGCTTAAAGAGATCGCCTTGGCATCTGCTGCGAACCCAGATTCGCTGCAGGTTTCGCGCGCGGCTGCAAGAATTCGCTCCCGCGTGGCATCCATCTCCTCCGCCTAACTATCATGCGCAGAGCGTAGTCGCGACTACGCGAATCCAGGCGGGAATGGCGATCCAACGGCGCTAAAGATCACCGTTGTCTCGCCCGAACAGAACGAATATGGATCTGTCTGGGCTGGTACATATTGACTTGGGACTCGGCGCCCTCGACGTCGACTTTCGCTCGCGAGATGGGGACACAGGGCCGGTCGTCTACCTGATCATTCGGGGGAGCCAGACGGTTCGGCTCTCGATTGGCACCCACAGCGCGGCACAAGCACGTGCGCTGGCTGCTGGTGCTCTGGCGATGGCGCGGCTCTTTGAAGAGCTGAGCGAGTGAATCCTTCAGCGTAGTCGCGACTACGCAAATGCACCCAGAGAGTCACACACCAGGTTGTAGGCGGCGGTGCCGATCGAGACTCCATGCTTTCTCGCCGAGTGCCGCCTGTTCCGACGTTGTTCGAGACAGCGGACCTGAAGGCGGAGGCCCGGCTTGAGGCGGTGCGCCTCAGTAGCTTCGACCTGTCGAGTGACCGAATCCCGCTCGACGGGGAATGGGTGCACGTGCGGCTGAAGCCCGCGCGACGTACCGGCGATCGATGTGACGGGGCTCGTGCGCGACTTGGTCCCCTCCGAGCAGGGCTCCTACTTTCGGGTCCAGCTCGAAGAGGTGACCGGCGCGTATGCTGACTTCTCCTTCTTGGATGACGGCTATGTGCCTGAAATGGCGGTAGATTTGGTGATCTTGTAGGGTTCGCGGTTCGGGAAACCCTGGAGTCTGGATTGGCATCGTCACGTGGAGATCCGAAAGGCATCCGCATTGCGCTCGAGCGAAGTCGTTTGCTCGGTGAAGCTGGGCGGCTCGGCGGAGCGTTGAAGGTGCTGTTGCGCCGGGCTGGGTTCGAGCCCGATACGTTTGACAGAGTCTTGGCTCAGATCAAGCTGCTTGAGAACGAGGAACTGATAAGAGCGAAGGGACAGGTCGAGCCACGCAGGCGAAACAAGTATTCAGGGAATCCACTTCAAGAGAGACGGGGTCGAAACCACCTCTACGTGGATGAATCTGGGACGCCTGTGCCTGGCGAGAGCCCGTGTTTCGCGCTCAGCGCCGTTGCGATGAACGCCAAACAGCGCGGCTTCTATATCAGGGAAGCTGACCGCGTGAAGCGAGAGTTCTTCGGCACTGAAGACGTAACGTTTCACGAACCTGAGATGCGCAAACGCCGAAGTGGCCTCTACTATTTCGGCGGCGACAGATCCAAGCAGCGCGAATTTACGGAGGCAGTAGACGTCGTCGTCAAGCAAACGGAATTCGCCGTTTTCGGTGCCGCTATCCGCAAGGACGCTTTCAAGCGTGAGTTCGTCGACACGGGTATCGACCCGTACCTACCGACCGATTGCTACTCGGTCGCCATCCATATGCTCCTCGAACGCTACGTCGACTACCTCGAACATCACGCTGAGAATCCCATCGGTCGCGTCACGTTCGAAGCCCAAGGGCCCAAGGAGGACGCTCAGCACCAAGACGATTACGTCGAGACACTTCTGTACGGAACACGGTGGGTACCGGCCACCAAGTTCCGGAACTACTTGGAGACTGGTGCTCGCTTCACGCCGAAAGACGGAAGCCATGGATGCGAGATCGCCGATATGTTTGCTCGCGATCTCTTCGAGTGGACGCGAGACGGCTGCGAGACAAATCCAGGGCGCTGGGAGATCTTCACCAAGAAGATCTACGCGCGTGCCGATCGCCAGGAAGGCAAGTTCGGCGTCAAGGTGTTCCCCGACTCCGACATCCGGGATCGGATTGAGGCTCATCGAGCAATGGTCCGTACCTAGACTCTGCCCTTAAACTAAAAGCGCCGAGTCCCGGAGGCCACGGCGCCGATAGCGGAACCCGCTACCCACTGGATGTCCAAATAGCTCGAGCTATGTGGGATGTCAATCCGTCTTTCGGTGTGAGGCCGGAATATCTTGACCCGTGGCAGACCGTCCAAGTGCGTCCAGCGCTGCCATAGGCCCGACCTAGTTGATGTTTTTGACACTTGGAGCAGCCGGTGCTGTAGAGCAACGTACGATTCAGCGCGCGAGGAAGAGGACCGGCCTGGCGGCTACCTGACCGCTGCGCGGATAGTCGATCAGTCCCAGTGAGCGGAGCGACCCGAGCGGATTGTTGAAGGCCCCGGCCCCGGCTGTGTAGCCGGCAGCCATTGCGAGGTTCTCGCGCGAGACTGCCACGGGATATGCCTCGAGCAGCGGCTGCAGAATCCGCTGCTGTGGACTGGTCAAACGATCGAGGACCATCGCATGCAGCACATCGACCGTGAGCGGAGTGGCGGGCGCAACCGCGACCGTACGTCCGTCATTGGTCATCGCCACCTTCCCCTTCTCGGGATACTCGACCAAGCCTGCCCCGCGCAGTGCGCCCAGTGGGTTGTTGAAGGCCCCAGCGCCCACCTTGTAGCCGGCGAGGAATGCCACCTGCACCCGTGTGAATGGGGAAGGCAGGCCGACCGACTCGAGCCAGGCGAGCGCGTTCAGGATCCGTTGCTGAGGCCCTGGAAGATCACCCGTTGAGGCCGATCGCAGACGTCCGGACGGTCGGGGCGGTCCCGATGGCGGAGTTGCGACTCCGCACGCGCGCGGATTGCGCCCGGTGTCAGCTCCCTGAAGGTCGATGTCGATTGGTTCGCGCATCAGGTCGGAGGCCTTCTCGAGATCTCTGACGGCGCGCTCAAGGGCGGAGACGGCCTGCTCCTGGAGCCCGTTCATTCGCGCCACGATCTGTCCGAGCTCCTGACGCGCGGCCCGCAGCCCCTCCGACCTGGCCTGCTCGAGCTGCTCGGCCGATGCGGCGGCACCGTCCCGCTGGGCGCGCGTGAGCTCTCGCTCGAGCTCCCGGATCCGCTTCTGCAGCGCCTTGGGGTCGGTCTCTTCGGCCCGCTGCACGACTTCGGCCATCCGCTCCCGGAGGGCCTCGAGGTCGACCTTCGCGAGCTTCTTGGGCTCCCGGATCTTCGCGCCCAGCTTGGGCGTGGCCGAGGCGTCGAACGTCGTGCGCTTCCCGATGCGCGCGCGCTTGAACACACGAAGCCATCCGGGGCTCCAGATGTAAGCCTCGCCCTGTTCGAGCGAGGGCAGGGCGCCGATCACGTCGCGGCGATCCTCGCCCTGTTCTTTCATCCAAAGCTCGAGCGCCTTGCGCTCGTGGGCGCCGATCACCTGCAGCACGATCAGGCACTCGGTCTGATTCAGCACGTTCTTGTTGACCGATTGCGGCCTCTGGGAGATCAGGGTTGCACCGATCCCGCAGTTGCGGCCGAGCTTCACGATGTCCTCGAAGGCGCCGAGCATTCGGGCTTCGTCCCCGCCACGTCCGCCGCCCTCGGGTGCGAAGACCTGGGCCTCCTCGAGGAAGAAGTGCAGCGGCGTCGGGCTCACCTCGCCCTTCTTGCGGAGGTAGAGCTGCTCGGCGAATGCAGTCACGAAGCGCTTCCGATCGCCCTTCCGCATGAGCGAGACGTCAAGCACGCCTGAGATGCTGCGATCGACGACCAGGTCGGCGATGAGCGCACCGGCCTCGGGCTCGAGCGGCAGGTCGCCGTGGTGGCCACCGAACACGGGGATCTCGAAACCGGGCGACTTCCCGTCGGCGCCGACCCGGAGGCTCCACCACTTGCCCACGGGGTCGAGCGCGATGATCTGGGCACCGAGCGCGAGCATGCCTTCGGCGAGCTTCATGGCGCCGTAGGTCTTGCCTGCACCCCTCTTGCCGATGAGGCCGAACGTCTGTGTCACCGCGTCGACGGGCAGTCGGATCCCGTGCGCGAAGGCCAGCCCACTCACGGCGTCGGCGCCTCAGCCGAGCAATCCGTGAATGCTGTCAAGGCATTCGACACCGCACCACGGATTGCGGAAGTGCAGGTGCCAGCGAGGGAATCCGGAATCAGCCGCACAGGTTCGGGAGCAAGAGGTCCCCGGTTCGAATCCGGGCGCCCCGACCAGGGAATTCAGGGGCCTACGCCCCTGGCTCCGCTGCCGGATGTAGCAGCGTGACAGCAACGGGATTGGACGCCGGCGGTGTACACGGCATCGTGCGGGTCGATCGGGGCTGAGGCGGCGTGCGCGTCAGCCGGCCCCTCGCACGGCACGGCCTTACGGAAAGCCGGGGCCCGTATACTGGGAGACATGACTGAACCGATCCAGGAACGGAGCGAGCACGGCTCGGCCGCGGACGCTGGGATTCGCGATGAGCTGCTCGGGGCGAGTGACGCGACGATCGAGGATGCAACAAGCCTCGCCGAGCCGATGGTGCTCAGGGGTCTGATCTATCAGCTCACTGGGGACCCGGAGGTGGCGGCAACGACGCCCGTGAGCGGCGGCGGCACCGGCCTCCTCGCTGGCATGACACTGGGTGAGGAAGACGCAGCCCTCGTCCGCCGCAAAGCCGCTGAACTCCTCAAATCCTACAGGGACAGCGGTGCCGGCGAACTGAGCATGGGTCCTGCGGATCGCCTGCCGACGAGCATGGCCCTGACGATGGGCACCGAGCCCGAGCCCGACTCGATCGACCTGTGGCTCGAAGAACTGGCTCTGAATCCATGGGCACGCGGCCTGGAATGGTCGCGGGAGCCGACGCAGCGACGCGAGGATTTCTCCGTCACCATCATCGGCGCTGGAATGGGTGGCCTCAACGCGGCCATCCAGCTCAAGCGAGCCGGAATTCCGTTCTCGGTCATCGAGAAGAACGATGGCGTCGGCGGGACCTGGTACGAAAACCGCTACCCGGGTGCGCGCGTCGACACCCCGAGCCGGCTCTACACTCATGTGTTTGGCGTCGACTACAGCTACCCCTATTCGTTCTGTCCATGGACCGAGAACCAGAAGTACTTCGACTGGGTGGCCGACACGTTCGACGTGCGCGGTGACATCACCTTTGAAACGGAGGTTCGCTCGTTAGCGTGGGATGAGGCGGCTTCCATGTGGGACATCACGGTCGACGGACCGGAGGGTCGGCGCACGCTGCGCTCGAACGCCGTGATCACCGCGGTGGGCTTCCTCAACCGCCCGAGCATGCCGGAGCTCCCCGGCATGGAGCGTTTCAACGGTCCGTCCTGGCATACGGCGCGCTGGCCGGCGGATTTCGATCCAGCGGGCAAGCGTGTGGCGGTCATCGGCACGGGCTGTACCGGTTATCAGGTGGTGCCGGAACTGGCGCTCGAGGCCGGGCATGTCACGGTCTTTCAGCGCACGCCCCAGTGGCTCTTCCCGACTCCAGACTATCGTTCGCCGTTCCCATCGCAGGTGACCTGGCTGGATCGGAACTTGCCGTACCACACGAATTTCTCACGCCTGCGCATTGCGTCGGCGTTCATTGCGGGCTTCGGCCCGGTCGCCCAGGTCGATCCGAACTTCCACGACGAGCACGCGGTGAGCCGGGTCAACAAGGCTGCCCGCGACAGCTGCATTGCGTTCCTGGAAGAGAAACTCGGGGACGCCGACCTGATCGAGAAGATGACGCCAGAACACCCCCTTCTATCGGCGCGGCCCGTGCTCGTCGATCCCTCGTACAGCATTCTCGACGCCATCCAGCGCGACGACGTCACGCTGGTCGTGGACGGCATCCGAGGGATCACCGAAACGGGCGTGGAGACCGAGGACGGCAGGGTCCACGAGGTGGATGCCATCGTCTACGCGACGGGATTCAGGGCGACCGAGTACCTGTTCCCGATGTCGATCACCGGCCGTGGTGGCAAGACCGTCGAGGAGCTCTGGGCGCGGACCGGTGCGCAGGGCTACGTCGGCGCGATGATTCCGGGCTGCCCCAATATGTGGACGCTGTATGGTCCCAATACCAATGGCGGCCTGCTGGTTCCGGCGTTCCAGGAGATGGAAACGTACTACGCGCTCAAGTGCATCGAGCGGCTCATCCTCGATGACAGGAAATCGATCGACGTCAAAGAGGAGCCTTACCGGCGTTACAACGAGATGATCGATGAGCGCAACCGGTGCATGGCGTGGAGCGACCCCCGCGCGCAGAACTACTACTGGACGAACTTTGGCCGCTCCGCGACGCAGAATCCGTTGACACCGCTGGAGATGTGGAACTTGCTGCGGAAACCGGAGTTCGCAGATCTCGACGTGCGCTGATTGCTGACCCGCGAGCGCGGTGTTTCCGGTGACGGCGAGCGCGACGGATCCGCGCTCGATCATCCAGGGCGCAACGGTTCGCGCCAGGAACAGCAAGGAGGTCCTGTTGACCCGGAAGTTCCGTTCGAGCCGCTGCAACCGAGATCGCCGCCGATGCGAACGAGGAAGCGGCGAAGCTCAGCGCGAGCGCCGCGTTCCCGGGCTGGACGTGAGCTAGCGCGCGCGCGTTCGGGCTACAGCGGCGTTGGCTTCAGTTGCGGTCGCGGCGCTGCGCCGATCGATCTCGGCGCGGATCTCCGCATGCCGTGACTCGTCGATGTCGTAGCGCAGGTAGAAGTAGATCGCGATCAGCGCCGGCGCGGCCGTGACGGGTCCCGCGAGCAGACCGAAGTCGTGGAGCACCTCTGGCGCGATCGTACCCGGTGCCGCGCTCACCGGAAACGCGATCAGGTCGATCCCGATACCGGCGAGCAGGTGCCCCAGCCCGGAGGTGAGCTTTCCGAAGAAGGCGCGCGCGGCGAAGAAGACGCCCTCCTGGCGTCGCCCCGTGATCAGCTCGTGCTCGTCGGTGACGTCGGCGATGGTCGACGCGATGCTGATGACCATCACGGTGCTCATGCAGTAGGACAGACCCTTGAACGCAACCAGCAGCGGGAACAGGCTCGGGGCGTGATTCTCCGGGAAGAGGCCGAGCAGGCGCAGGATGATGGGCACGGAAACGGCCACGACCATGCCCAGGATTCCCGCGATCAGTCCGTTGCGCTTGCCGAAGGTCGAGTGGAGCCGTGGCGTGAGCAGGCTCGCGATCAGGAGGCCGGGTGGCGCGCCCATGACCATCAGGCGGATCTGGTCCGGTGGCAGCTCGAAGTAGAAGAGGTTGATGTGAGACGTCAGGGTCTCGTGCAGTCCGAGCGTCGCTGACAGGAAGAGGATCCCGTAAACCAGGTTGCGGAAGTTCGCGATCCTCAGGCAGTCGCGGATCTCCCCTCCGAGGGATCCGAGGCCGAAGCCCCGGACATCGGGCGGCGCCTTGGAGAGGCGCGGGATCTGGTCGCGCGTGAAGTGAGCGGACGCGAAGACTGCCAGGATGGCGAACGCGCCGACCGCCGCGGCCATCGTCACGTACCCGGTCCGCTCCGAGGTGCCGCCCTCGACCACCCCGAACCAGGTCCACGCGAGATAGTAGACACCGAAGGTGCCGACGATGCCGCAGGCCGTGTTCCAGCTCATCAGCACCGAGCGTTCCCGGTAGCCGGTTGCGATCTCGGCGCCCAGCGCCAGGTGCGGCACGTGGTAGAAGGTCTGTGCGGTGCGCAGCAGGATCGTGAACGTCGTGAACCACGCGAAGAGCCCCCAGCCCGACAGGCCGTCGGGTGGCGCGTAGATCCCGATGAAGAACAGCCCCATGGGCAGGGGCGCGGCGTAGAGGAACGGATGCCGCCGTCCGAGCGGCGAGCGCCAGCGGTCGGAGATCCCGCCGATGAGCGGGTCGGAGACCGCATCGAAGGCCAGCGCGATGGTGACGGCGAGTCCCGCGAGCGTTCCGGAGAGCCCCAGCACCGTGGTGTAGAAGAGAAAGTTGAACGCGTTGAACGCCATCGAGATCCCGGACTCGGCGGTCGCACCGATTCCGTAGGCGAGCTTCGTCCGGGTCCGGAGGGCGGTCATGGGCTGCATTCTCCCTCAAACCGGCCACTCGCGGGTGGAGGGATCGAGCTCCATGCCTCGCTCCAGCCACAAGGACCCGGGCAGACAGGGGTAGCGGCCGGTCACGAGCGGAGTGGCGTCGGGAGCGAGAGGTCCCCGGTGCCCTCAGCGCTCGGTACCGCCCGTGACCATCCCGCCGCCGCTGCGGCGCACGTGCTCCTCGGGGTTCTCGATGACGCCCCCGCCCTCGGCGTCGAAGGCGGTCGAGAAGGCGCTGGCCATCTGCTTCATCACGTCGCCCACGGTGGCGAAGCCCTCGGCGTAGCTCGACGGGGTCTTGCCGCCGCCGCCCGCCCGCGGGCGCACGTCGACGTCGGTCGCGCGGGCGCGCAGCGCGCCGACGGTGCACTGCTCGCGGGGGATCCGGGCGAACGGGTCGTAGCGGAAGTGCTCCATGGCGTTGCGGTGCGTGATGCGATCGATCTCGTCGTCGGTGAGGCCATCGACGGAGCGCCAGAGGATCTCGGGAGAGTCTGGCCAGGTGGTGTCCGAGTGCGGGTAGTCGCACTCCCAGGTGATGTTCCCCATGCCGATCAGATCGCGGTTGCGCACGCCGACCGCATCGTCGATGAAGCAGGTGACGATGTGCTCGCGGAACACGTCGCTGGGCTTCTTGCCGCCGAAGTCGTGCTGGGTCCAGCGGTGGTGGTGCTGGAAGACGTAGTCGATGCGCTCGAGGAAGTAGGGCACCCAGCCGGTGCCGCCCTCGGAGAGCGCGATCTTCAGGTTCGGGTAGCGGCGCAGGAAGCGCGAGAAGACCAGCTCGGTGGCGCAGTTGTACAGTGAGATCGGAGTGTTCGCGATCATGATCTCGATCGGCGCGCGCGGGTCCTCCAGGCTCATGCCGGTGCCCGAGCCGATGTGGATGCAGACGATCGTTCCCTCCTCGTCGCAGGCGCGCCAGAAGGGCTCCCAGGCAGGGTCGTGCAGGCTGGGCCGGCCGAGGCCGCCTGGCGTGTCGGGGAACGTCATCGCGTGGCAGCCCTTGCGCGCCATGCGGCGCACCTCCTGCGCCATCAGCTCCGGATCCCAGAGCATGGGCAGTGCCAGCGGGATGAAGCGCCCGGGGTGGGCGCCGCACCACTCGTCGACGTGCCAGTCGTTGTACGCCTGGGTCATGGCGCGCGCGAGGTCCTTGTCGTCCTGCTTGCCGAAGAGCTCGCCGACCCAGCCCGGAACCGACGCGAAGCAGAGCGACCCGAGCACGCCGTTGACGTTCATGTCGTCGATACGCGCGTGCACGTCGTAGCAGCCCTCTCGGAGCTGCGCGAGCGCCGTGGGCTCCATGCCGTACTCCTCGGGCGGGCGTCCGGCGACGGCGTTCAGGCCGATGTTCGGGATCTGCGCGCCCTCGAACACCCACACGTCGGTGCCGTCGGCCTTGTGCACCAGCCGGGGCGCGCGGTCCTTCCACTTCGCGGCCAGGTGCTGGTCCCACATGTCCGGGGGCTCGCATACGTGGTCATCGACGCTGACCAGGATCATGTCCTCGAGCTGCATCGGATCCTCCCGCAAAGGGCGCGTGGCCCGAGTCTACCAGGGCGCGGGATGGATTCCGTCTGCCGGGCGTTCAGGCGCGGCTGCTCAGCCGGCCGGCGCGCTTCCGCGCTCGCCCGCGCGACCGAAGCGGAAGCCCCGGTAGCCCGCGGCGGCGATCGCGTCGGCCTGCCTGACGTAGCGATCCATGCCCCCGACGTAGGGCATGAAGATGCGGGTGCCGTCGTCCTCGTTGACGTGGACCATGTAGTTCTGGACGTTGCGTCGCAGGATGTCGCGCGAGACCTCCGCGACGTGCGCGGTCCAGTCGTCCTGCGCCTTGGCGGTCGGCTCCACGGTGTCGAAGCCGTGCCGCGCCATGTGGCCGAGGCAGCCGGCGATCCAGTCCACGTGGTACTCGTTCTGCACCGACATGTTCGCGAGCACCGAGGGGCTTCCGGGGCCCGTGGGCAGGAACAGGTTCGGGAAGCCCGCCGTCATCAGGCCGAGCAGGGTGCGCGGCCCGCGCCGCCACAGGTCGCTGGGCTGCTGCCCCGCCTCGTTGCGGATGTTCGCGCCGTCGAGCGCTCCGGTGAAGGCGTGGAAGCCCAGCGCGAACACGATCAGATCCAGCTCGTGGTGGCCGCTGGCGGTCTGGATCCCGGTCTCGGTGATGCGCTCGATCGGGCTCTCGCGCACGTCCACCAGCGTGACGTTCTCGCGGTTGAAGGACTCGTAGTAGCCCGTGTCGATGCAGAGGCGGCGCGTCCCGATCGGATGGTCGTACGGACAGAGCTTCTCGGCCGTCGCCGGGTCCGCGACGATCTCGCGGATCTTCGAGCGGACGAAGCCGGCGACGATGTCGTTGGTCTGCCTGCTCACGGTCTGATCGCTGAACACGAAGCCCATGCCGTGACCGCCGAGCGCCCACTGCTCCTCGAGGATCTGCGCGCGCTGCGCCTCGCTGAAGTCCGCGGCCGGGCCCCTCGGGCGCGGCAGGTGGGATGCCGCGGGGTGGGCGAAGAGCTCGCGGCGCTCCTCGGGCACGCGCGCGCCGATCGCCCGCCAGAGAGACGCGTCGAGCGGTCCATTCTGCGCCGGGACCGAGTAGTTGGGGGAGCGCTGGAAGACGTGGAGCTGGCTCGCCTGCGCGGCGAGCACGGGTACGGCCTGCACGCCCGTCGACCCCGTGCCGACGACGCCGATGCGCCGGCCGGCGAGGGCGACGGGACGCTCGGGCCAGCGCGAGGTCTGGACCCACTCGCCCCGGAAGCGGTCCAGACCCGGGAAGTCGGGCCTGCGGGGGGCGGAGAGCTGCCCGGTCGCCATCACGAGGAAGCGGCACGTCAGCCGCTGGCCGGAGCTCGTCTCGACCTGGTAGCGGCGGGCCCCGGGGCTCCACTGCGCGCGGATCATGCGGCTGTCGAACAGGATGTGCCGCCGCAGCGCGAAGCGATCGGCCACGTGATCCAGGTAGCGCATCAGCTCCGGCTGGCCGGCGTAGCGCTCGCTCCAGCGCCACTCGCGGTAGAGCTCGGGCGAGAAGTAGTAGCAGTAGTCGACGCTGTCCACGTCGACGCGCGCGCCGGGGTAGCGGTTGTGGTACCAGACGCCCCCGACGCCGCTCGCGGCCTCGATCCCGAGCACCGACAGGCCCAGCTCCCGGAGCCGGTACAGGGCGTACAGCCCGCCGAAGCCGGCGCCGACGACGACCACGTCGACCTCGGTCTGCTCGCTCGCCCCGGACGGGCTCGGGTGGGTCATGCGACGGCTCTCTTCAGCCCGGTCCCCCGATCGCCTGCATCCTAGCCCAGGGCGACGCGACTGTTCACGGCTCCCGCCCGGCGTGACTCCGTCCAGCGCAGGGCCGACGCCGCACGAAGCTGATCTCGCTCGCCTCGGGGAGCCTGATCGTCTACGAGCTTCCGGCCGGGGTCGACGTCGAGGAGATCCGGATCGAGCAGCCCGGCGGCCACTTCGTGGTCGCGACCGACGGCTCGAAGTTCCGCATGGATCTCTCCGAGCGGCAGTAGCCGCTCCCGGCCACGGCGCGGTACGCGCCCTGGCCTCCGAGCGCCGCCGTGGCTCAGCGCTCGTACCGGGGCCGGGCACGCCCGCCCGCGGCCGGCCCCCGCTGGCCCCGGAGCGGGCAGCGCCGGCTCGCCCCGTGCGCCCCCGGGGTCCGCCGCGCTTTCGCCGATCCGATTTCCGCGATCTCCGGACCCATCGGCACCTCACCACACCTGGCAAGGAGATCGCCATGTTCGTGCCTCGCAGCCCTCGAGACCCCCGGAACCCGCGCCTGGGCGCCCTGCTGCTCGCGGCGTGCCTGATCCTGGCCCCGTTCGCGAGCCGGGCCGCCGTCGTGGCGCCGGGCAGCACCGTGCCGCTATCGGGCACGACATTCGCCGCCAATCCGGATCTGGGCGGCACCGTGCTCTCGGACGCCCTGCTGCCCTTCGAGATCCGCGACTCGGTGGGCAGCGTGCTGATCCGCGGCACCGTCCAGGACCGGGTCGTGCGCTCGACGAACACGGGCACGCTGATCTTCGCACCGCGGCTGCGCGACCTGACCGCTCCCTCCGGCGACGCCTGGGTGATGCACCTGCGCGTCACCGGCTATGACGGCGTCGCGACCGACGTGGAGTACCGGACCGACGGGCCCGGCCAGATCGGTCCCGACGGCGTGACCCGCAGCGGCGGCGCGGGCGATCAGCTCGACTTCCGCCACGACCCGAGCATCATCCTGCCGCCCGACGCGCCCCACTCCCTGTCCATCCTGACCGACGCCGGGAACTTCGGCCCGCGCGGCAGCATCACCATCTCGGCGCAGAACGACTTCGGGGGCTCGGTCTTCCAGACGACCCTCCAGGGAACCCACGCGCCCGAGCAGGACTCCGACGGCGATGGCGTGGCCGACTCGATCGACCTCTGCCCGGCGACCCCGGATCCCGCGCAGGTCGACACCGACGGCAACGGCATCGGCGATCTCTGCGAGTGCGGCGACCAGACCGGCGACGGCACGGTCAATGTCCAGGACGTGATCGCCATCAACGCGGCGATCTTCGATCCGGCCCTGGCGCAGCCGCTCTGCGACACGAACGAGGACGCGCGCTGCGACGTGGCCGACGTGCTCGGCGCCAACGCCAAGATCTTCGGGGCTCCGGCGTACTGCGCAGCCTATCCTTCCGGTCCGCGCCCCGTGCCGAGCTTCGAGGTCGACCCGGACGTCAAGCCCGACGTCGAGGAGATCGCGTTCGTCGACGGGAGCGACAGTCGCCCCGTCGCGGCGATCACCGACGACCGGGGCAACAAGATCGACTTCGTCGAGAACGAGATCATCGTATCGCTGGAGGATCCGGCGGGGCTCCCCGAGCTGCTGGACCGCCTGGGCGCCACGGTGATCCGTGAGATCCATCCGGCCGACGCGGGAGCCGCGGGCCTGCCTTCGTTCTACCTGCTGCGCGCCGCACCTCCCGAGGCGGCTCCCGACGAGCTGGCCGACCTGATCCTCGCCAGCGGCGCCGAGAACGGCGCGGCCCACCGCGTTTCCTCGCAGCCCGCACTCGACCTGCTGACGGCGATCGCGCGCGAGAGCGGCGCGACCAGTGCCGAGCTCGGGGCGAACTTCCTGGTCTCCTACGACGGCCTGAGCGAGCGAACCACCACCGAGGCCGTCACGGGAACCGGCGGGCCAGGCTACACACGCGACGCCTTCCAGTGGCCTTACATGAGCCAGGGCTCGACCCAGGACATCGGCGCCGCCGAGGCCGCCCGGCTGGTGCGCGACGCCGGTCGCGTGCCGGCGCCGGGCAACCGCGTTGATTTCCTGATCATCGACGGTGGCTTCAGCAGCACCGCCGACTACCCCACGCCGGTCCTGCCCGGCGCCAGCCGGCTCGACGTGCGCAATCCCGGGTCGTGCTCGGGCGGCACCCCTTGCCCCTGGCACGGCACCGCGGTCGCGTCGACGGCGATGTCGATCTTCGACGACGGCGTGGGTGCGGCGGGTCCGGCCTCGGAGGTCGTGCGGCCCATCTTCGTGCAGTCGCCCAACCCGAACTTCTGGGACTACCTCGAGTTCGCCTTTGACACGGTTCCGAGCGCGATCGGGAGCTTTCCCGAGATCGTGAACATCTCGGCGTCCGGCGACATCCCCGCGGGGCTCTGCCTGGTCGGCGTCTGCGCGGCGGTCGACGCCATCACCGCGACCGTGCGTGCGGCCGGCATGCTGGTCTTCGCGTCTGCGGGCAACGACAGCGCCAACGTGGACGACGAGGACTGCTTCATCGGCTGCTGGGAGTCCGCGTACCGCGTGCCCTGCGAGGGGCCCGGGGTGATCTGCGTGGGCGGCATGTTCCACGACACCACGGTGAAGGATCCCTCGAGCGCCTTCGGCAGCAAGTCGCGCAGCTCCGGCGGGTCGGTGGACATCTACGCGCCATTCTCGACCTGGACGCACGACGATCCCGACGGCGGCACGACCAACGCCGTGTTCAAGAACGGGACCTCGTTCTCCTCGCCGTTCGCCGCGTCGATCGGCGCGCTGATCAAGGCCGCCAATCCGAGCCTCGGGCCCGGAGGCATCTGGGACACCATGCGCAACAACGCGCACACCCTGTCGTTCGGAAGCGTGCACCGCTGGGTGGACGCGTACGAGGCCGTGCGCGCCGCCCTGGGCGGGAACGCCCCGCCGTTCGCCCGGGTGGTCTCACCGCTCGACGGCCAGCGGTTCTCGTGGAACGCCTCGAGCCCGCCGCTGACCTGCGACGTCGATGACGACGGCGGCGCCGGTGCGCTGGCGGTGTCGTGGACCAGCGATCGGGACGGCTCGATCGGTGGGGCGTCGGCGACGACGTCGGCCGGCTTCCTGAGCCTGGGGACGCACGGGATCACCTGCACGGCGTCGGACGGCACGTTCACCGCCACCGACAGCGTGACGATCCAGGTGGTCAACGACCCGCCGACGGCCCGCATCGACAGCCCGGCGCCGGGGGCGACCCTGTACACGGGTCAGTCGATCCCGGTGGCCGCCACCGTGATGGACATCAACGGCAACTCCGGCGGCATCCAGTGGACGGTCCTGCAGGGCGGCACGAGCGTCTGGGGCAGCGGCGGAAGCACCGCGACGATCCCCGCGGGCCGCCTGGCCCCGGGCACCTACACGCTGCGCGTCACGGCCATCGACTCGCTCTTCCTGACGGGGAGCGACGAGATGACGATCGTGATCCTGCCCGATCCGGTCGACCTGCCGCCGAGCATCATCAACCCGCAGCTCGTCGCCACCCCGTCCGGGGATCCCTTCGACAGCCCGCCCACGTACTTCTGGGTGGACGCCTGCACGGTCGATGTGAACGGCCCGGCGGCGGGGAACGGCTGGTGCCAGCGGCTCACGTTCAGCGCGACGGTGAGTGACGACCACGACGCCCCCGGCGCGCTGACCTACCGCTTCGACGTCCTGCAGGGCGGCGTGGTGGTGGACAGCGTGAGCCCCGGCAGCGCCAGGGCCACCTTCGACCTGGTGGCCGGCGACTACGTGGTGCGCCTGGTGGTCCGCGATATCGCGGGCAACGAGAGCAGCTTCGGCTGGGCGCCGTTCCGGGTGGACATCCTGATCTGAGCAGGGAGGGCCGCATCGAGCGACCCCGACGGCCAGCGCTGGACTTGCCAGCGCTGGCCGTCGCACGTCCGGGGTCGGCGGATCCGGCCCGCCTCGGGCGCGCGCGAGCGCGGCGGTGCAGGGCAGGTCGTCCTCGTGTGCCATCCAGTGCACGAAGCAGTGCAGCGGATACATGGCGTCGTGCGGACCTCCGATGGCGCTGGTCGCATTCCGACGAGGCGGCGGAGCGAATCTGGGTGGAGACGAGAGGCTCGTGGCCGGACGCGCACGTGGTGAGGGCGGGCCGAGCTCATCGTTCCGCCGCGGGCCAGCTCAGGGCGCGGCGCGCCGAGCGGCCGAGGATCCACTCCTTCTCCTCGAGCGAGAGCTCCGGATCGTCCCTCAGGTAGAAGAGCAGATCCGACCAGGAGTGACCGCGGATGACGGACTTGTCGCTGGCCCAGAGCAGACGCTCCGCACCGAAGGCCTCGATCGCGCGCCGCAGCAGCGGACGCAGGGGCTCGTAGGGGAACTCCTGGATCCCGAAGCGGTCCTGCGCATGACTCCACTTGAGCGCGACGTTGGGATGCTCGGCGAGCTTCAGCACCTCGTCGAGGTACTCGATGCTCCGGGACCTGCGCGCCTCGGCCTCCGGGCGGCCCGGCGGGATGTCCGGGAAGCCCATCCCGCAGTGATCGACCACCAGGGTCAGGTCGGGATACTTTGCGAGATAGGGCGGGAGCAGCTCGACGAATCCGGGAATGAACACGCACAGCGGCAGGCCGACGTCCTGCGCGAGCTCCATGAGCGGCTCGTAGGCACCGCGGGCGAAGGCATCGGCCTCCTGCAGCGTCCAGACGGGCTGGATCCGGAACGCGCGGACGTGCGGTGATGAGCCCGCCACCTGCATGACGCTCGCCAGCTCGGGATCTCCGCGGTCGATCCGGACGAGATACGAGAAGCGGTCCGGGTTGCCGATGCTGGCGAGCTCGGCCGTGGGACTGGCGGTACGCCAGGCTCCATTCGGCAGCGCGTAGCCGGGATCGATGTGCGTCGGGTCGCTGTCCGGCTTCCAGGTGCCCCAGAACTCATCGATCAGAACGGAGCGGATGCCGAGCGCGTCCATCGCCTCGACGGTCGGCTCGATCCTTCCCCGGCCGACGTGGAGCTGCGCATCGACGATGTCCATCCGTGCTCGCCTCGCTCTTCCCGGCGCGGGCCGGCTGCCTGACTCGATGAACGGGGCCTCGAAGCCTACCCGGACCCGAGGGCGTGACGCGCGGCCGCGTAGCCGAACGCCATCGTGTTGGCGATGCTGGCGCCGGCACCCGGATAGGTCCGTCCCATGACGGTGGCGGTGATGTTCCCGGTCGCGTACAGACCCGGGATTGGCCGGTCGTCCCCGTCGAGCACCCGGCCGTGCTCGTCGGTCAGCAGCCCGCCGCACGTTCCCACGTCGGAGGGCACGACCTCGGCGGCGTAGTAGGGGGGCCTCGCGATGGGGCCCAGGCAGGGGTTCGGCCGGTGGCCGGGATCGCCGAGACAGCGGTTGTACGCCGACTGGCCGCGTCCGAAGTCGGGGTCGATCCCCTTCTCCGCGTGGGTGTTGAATCGCTCTACGGTCGCGAGCAGGCCGCCGGGGTCGATGCCGCACTGGCGCGCGAGGTCCTCGAGCGTCGATGCCGTCCGGAGCGCACCGCTGTCGAGCCACTCCCGGGGGAATACACCGGGGCGCGACTTCGTGTGCGCGTACCGTCTGCGGTAGCCATCGTCGACGATCAGCCAGCACGGCACGGCGCGGCTGTGCTTGTCGCGCGCGTACATGGCCTTGCCGACCTCCACGTAGGAGTTCGACTCGTTGACGAAGCGCTCGCCGGCGGCGTCCACGAGGATCGCGCCGGGCCGCTGGCGCGCCAGGCTCAGCGACGCACCGGTCGGATCCGCCAGCTCGACCGTAGCGGGGAGCCACCAGGCCTCGTCGAGCAGGTCCGCCTTCGCGCCGAGCCGGATGGCCGCCTCGAGCACCTCGCCCGTGTCCCCGGGGTTCGCTGCCGTCCACCGCGCGTCGTTGGGCTGGTCGCCGCTGTAGCGGCGGCGCATCCCGGCATTGTGAGCGAAGCCGCCGGCACAGAGCAGGACGGCCCGGCGCGCCTCGATCGCGACGGATGCACCGTTCCTCGACGCGCGCACACCGACCACTCGACCGTCCTCCAGGACCAGGTCTGCGACCGCGGTGTGGGTCCACACCCCGACGTTCCGGTCCAGGGCGACCTTCAGCATTCGCGCGATCAGCGACGCGCCGTTCGTCAGCAGCTTCTGGCGTCGCAGGCGTCCGATGGCGGTGCGCATCACGACCCGCGCCGTGATCAGGAACGTGGCGAGCGACCGGTTGTAGTGCGAGACGGCGCGGACCTCGTTCGTCTTGACGGCGAAGCCGATCCCCTCGGCCATACCGGGCACGACTGCGTCCTGCCACTCGCCGAGCTCGTGCGCGTCGAACGGAGGACACTCGATCGACCGTCCCGCCGCGTTGCCGCCCTTGTGGTCGGGGTAGTAGTCGCTGTAGCCCGGGCAGCGGACGAAGGGGATCCCGAGATCCTGCAGCTGCGAGATCATCTGCGGCCCGTGGCTCAGGAACGCGTCGCGACGCTCGAGCGACGATGCCGGCCCCGCGTCGCCGACGACGTGGGCCAGGTAGGCCATGCCCTCGGCATGGGAGTCGGGCACGCCCTCCGCGCGCATCAGCGGGTTGTCGGGCATCCAGATCACACCGCCCGACATCGCGGTGGAGCCGCCCAGCTTCGGCTGCTTCTCGAGCAGGAGCACGTCCGCACCGGACTCGGCCGCGACCAGGGCCGCGACGAGCCCACCGCCTCCACTCCCGACGATCACGAGATCCGCGGAGCGGTCCCACTCCGTCATGAGGTCTTCGCTCGATGGATCGCGTCCCTGCGGCCGGATGCCGCTGCCGGGGCGATCCCCTCGAGGTCCGTCTGCCGGATCCCCCGCATCGTCGTATTCTAGCCCCGGGGCGGGCTCTCGAGCGGATCCCTCCCCGCGCGCGGCCGCGCGCCATGGCCGCAGCCGGATGCTGAACAGGGAGAAGACTGCGTGATCGAGTTCTGGAAGGCCGGTGGATCGGTGAGCGGCACCTCGAAGGAGGTGGCCCGCAGGACCGAGGCGGAGGGCTGGGACGGCCAGATGTTCATGGATTCCCAGTCCCTGAGCGCCGACCCGTACGTGCTGATGGGGGCCTGGGCCGGAGCGACCGAGCGCCTCCTGCTGTGCACCGGCGTGACCAATCCGCTGACCCGTCACCCCGCCGTGACGGCGGCGGCGGCCGCGACGCTGCAGTCGATCTCGGGTGGACGGGCCGTGCTCGGCATCGGGCGGGGCGATTCGGCACTCGCCTATCTGGGCCATGCGCCGGTCAACCTGGGCTCCTTCCAGCGCGCGCTGCTCGACCTGCAGGCGCTCCTCGGCGGCCAGGAGATCTCCTTCGGCTCCCGCGAGGCGGTCCGCGACGCCGGCTCGCTCGAGACGCTCTCGCTCGGCAACCGGCCGGGCGCCACCCGGCTGCAGTGGCTGCCCGACGGACTGCCGAAGGTGCCGCTCGACGTGGCCGCGACCGGTCCCAGGGTGATCGAGATGTCCGCGCAGATCGCGGAGCGGGTGACGTTCAGCGTCGGGGCGATCCCGGAGCGGATGAGCTGGGCACTCGAGACCGCGCGAGGCGCACGGGAGAACAAGGGCCTGGCCGCTACAGGGATCAGCTACGGGGCGCAGGTCATCGTCGTGTGCCACCCGGACCGGGAGCAGGTGCGCGCGGCCGCAGGCTGACCTCGTCCCGGGGATGCCGGCGGCAGGGCTCCTGAAGGGGGCCGATGCCGGGCATCCGCCGTGGCCCCCTGGACCTCCGCTCCCGGTAGCCGCGCGCTCCCCCGCAGGCGCCGGGAGCCCGCTGTCGCGGCCCGCGCCGATTCCCGCGACCCGATTTCGCGGACGCGCTGTCCACCGGATCGATGCCGCCCATGGCGGGCGGATCCGGACCGGCCGCGAGGGCCGGTCCGACTCCACTCATCGAGACGAGGACCATCCCATGTTCAGCCATCGCTTCATCCATCGAGACTCCCGAGGAACCCGCGTCCGCCGCGCCATCTCCGGCGCCGCGGCGCTGCTGCTCCTGGCCACCGGGCCGGCCGCCGCGGTCGACGGCGTGCGCGAGATCAACCAGACCTGCGCCGTGGAGACCGGCTGCTTCCTCGGCGATGCGGCCGGCTACCCGGTGACCATCACGCGAGCCGGCAGCTACCGCCTCACGGGGAACCTGAGTCGCGAGTTCGCCTTCGGCGACGTGAACGACAGCCGGATCGAGATCAGTGCCAGCGGCGCGACGCTCGACCTCAACGGCTTTGCGATCCGCTGCGCCGAGCTCGTGCTCGGGGGCTCCGAGACGTGCAGCGGGCTGGCCGACGGCATCCACATCACCGGAGAGGGCGTCACGGTCATGAACGGCATCGTCCAGGGCTGGGGCGGAGACGGCATCGAGGCAGGTGAGAACACCGTCGTGCGAAACGTCACCTCGCGGCTGAACGGTCGCTGGGGGATCATCACCGGCCGCAGCGCGATCGTCGACGGCTGCGCGGCGCGCAGCAACGGCATCGACGGGATCAACGTCGGTGTGGGCTCCCGGGTCGCGAACAGCGTCACTCGAGGCAACGCGCAGGACGGCATCCAGGCGAGCTTCGGCAGCCTGGTAGAGGACAACGTCTCCTACGACAACGCGAGCGACGGGATCGTGGCGTCGGGCGGAAGCCGCGTCTCCCGCAACACCACGCGCAGCAACGGCGGGTTCGGCCTGAGCATGAGCTCGGAGGCGGCCTTCGACCACAACACGGTGACCGATACGCAGGCCACCAACGGCGGGCACGACCGCGGCGGCAATAGCTGCAGCGGCGCCCTCTGCCCCTGAGCGCGTGGCGCACCGATGCCCACCGAGGAGATAGAGCCATGAACTCTCGAATCACACTGATCGCCGTCGCTCTTGCGGGTGCCCTCGCGGCTCCTCCGGCGCCGGCCCAGCAGGCCGTCGATGTGGAGGCGTCGCCCGATGTCGCCCTCACCCTGGCCGGCCAGGCCGTCACGGATCACGAGCTCGCGCTGGACGACACGAGCGGAACCGTCGCCGCGCTGGCCTTTCCGGGCCTGCCCGGGGGAGCCGACGTGGATGCGCACACCGTCGATGCCGACGGCAACGACCTGATCTCCCTGGACACCACGGCGCTGCTCCCCGCCGCGGCGGGGGGCCACATGATCGTGCGCCCGGCCGACGTGGCTCGCCTGAGGGGCGCGGGGTACGAGCTCGTGTTCGCAGGAGAGCTCGAGGGCCTCCCCGCAGGAGTGAACGTCGATGCCGTGTACGCGCACGGCGGGGAGCTGTTCCTGTCGCTGGACGTCACCGCGCGCCTTCCCGACGGCAGCGTCGCGGACGACGAGGACGTGATCCGCTGGGACGGGGAGGCGCTGTCCCTGTACCGGGACCTGTCGGAGCTCGGCCTGGACGGGGCCGCGGACCTCGATGCACTGCACTTCATCGAGACGACCGGCGCGCTGGTCGCCTCGTTCGAGACCGGCGGCCGCGCCGGTACGGCGGTGTACGACGACGACGACCTGATGCTCCGCGAGCCGCTGGGCGGAGCCTGGAGCGCCGCCTTCGATGGCGACGCGGCGCACGCGGCCTGGTCCGCCGGTGACATCGATGCGGCCACGCCCGGCTTCGACATCGATGACGATGGCGTGCTGGATGCGGACGACCTGTGTCCGCACTTCGCGGATCCGGTGCAGTCGGACGTCGATGGCAACGGCATCGGCGACCCCTGCGAGTGCGGGGATCAGACCGGCGATGGAACGGTCGACGTCGCGGACCTGCTCGCGATCAACCAGGTGATCTTCGGGGTGATCCCGGCGAGCCCGCTCTGTGACACCAACGAGGACGGCGCCTGCGACGTGGGCGACATCCTGGGCGCCAACGCCAAGATCTTCGGCGCCCCCGCCTACTGCTCGCGCTACCCGGGACCGGTCTTCCCGTAGTCCGGGACGGCGCAGGGAGGAACACCCCCGTGGACTCCGGTCCGCGGGGGTGTTCGCGTGCCGGCGCCTGGACGAGCAGGCCCGGGGCCGGGCCCCGCCGCTGCCGCGCCCGCCGCTCCGATAGGAATCGGCCGCCCCCCGGGACGTTCCAGTCGGATCAACCGGAGAGAGGGGGCACGCCATGTCCCGCGCAGCAGCAGCCCGCACGGCGCCCGGGGCGCCGTGCATCGAGTCGGAGTGGATCGGACGCATCGCGGAGGGCGACAGCGACGCCTTCGAGCGGCTCCACGAGGTGTACGCACCGCGGGTGTTCTGCTTCACCTTCCGGATCGTGCGCGACGAGATGACGGCCGAGGAGGTCACCAGCGACGTGATGCTCGAGATCTGGAAGAGCGCCTCGCGCTTCGCCGGGCGCTCGGCCGTGTCGACCTGGATCCTCGGGATCGCGCGCCACCGCGCGCTCAATGCCGTCCGCGGCAAGCGGATCGAGACCACCGCGCTCCATGACGCCGCGAACGTGTGCGATCCCTCGCCGGGTGCCGACGCGCTCAGCGCGCGGCGCAAGCTGCGGGCGCACCTGTGCCGGGCCATGGCACGACTGCCGCGGGAGCAGCGCGAGGCGCTCGAGCTCGCGTTCTTCGAGGACATGAGCTCGCGCGAGATCGCCGGGATCGTCGGCTGCCCCGCGAGCACGGTTCGCACCCGGCTGCTCCACGCCCGACGCAAGCTGCGCCCGGTCCTGGGAGACATGGGACTGGACGCAGGGGCGGCGTGACCGTGCGTGCCCTCATCCCCCTGCTCGCGCTCCTGCTCCCTCTCTCGCTGGCGCGCCCCGTCCCGGCGCAGCACGGGCCCCCGGCACCGGAGCCGGGCTGCCACGTCGCGCTCTCGGCCGCTCCGCTCCCGATCGGCGAGAAGGATCACTTCGCGCGCCTCGGCGGCCTGGCCCGCGGCGCGGCGGTCGGGATCGCGAGCTCCCTGCTCGCGACGGCCACGGGTGGCGTGGTCGACCTCCAGAGCGGCGGCGCCCCGCCCGAGCTCTACAAGGACCCGCTGAAGAAGCACCGACACAAGCTCCGCGACCGGGCCAGCCGCATCAAGCTCCGCGTCGCGGCGCGCGTCGCCAGCGACGGCGTGATCGTCAGCTCCCGCATCGACCGGGCGAGGGGCAAGGGCACGCTGCACCTCGCCTACTTCGAGCGGGAAGACTGCAGGCGCATCCATCCGTTTCGCCAGCTCGCCTACGAGCTCTGGGGAGAGTGGAAGCTAAGCGTCTCGTTCGACGACTCCGGCACCTACAGCGCGAGCAGCCAGTGGCTCCGCGATCGCGGGAGCGCCGGCTCCATCGAGGCGGAGGGCGTCGATCCCGAGACCCTCGCCTACCAGCGGGCCCTGCGTCACGAGAGCGGCCCGTCGATCTGGAAGCGCCTGGGCTTCGGGGCGCCGCTGTCCGGAGCACGGTCGATCGGAACGCTGTACCGCTTCGACTCCGAGGACATGGCCGCGCTCCGCGAGGGTCGCATGACGCTGGTCCTGCACGTGACGCGCAAGCGCGATGCGATGTACGAGTCGGTGGGCATCCCGATGCGCGTCGCGCTCCCGGACGGCGAGGAGCTTCTGGACCTCGAGGTCATCGAGGATCGATCCGGTCCGCGCTGATCCCTCGAGGTCTTGAACGGGGTCACGCGGACGCGTGACCCACGAACTGCCGGACCGATCCGGCACCACCCACCCAGACCCAGGAGACCATCATGAAGCTCACGACACTCATCACGCCCGTGATCGCGGCGGCCCTCGCCCTGTCCGGATCCGCGCTCGCCGACGACGCTCCCGGGAAGCCCTGGAAGGGCTACTCCAGCTCCGTGTCCCGCAGTGTGGAGATCGACGTCGACCGGAACACCGAGATCGACGCCAGCCGGCGCATGGAGCTCGACAGGAGCCAGCACACCAGCGGGAGCTACAACACCGACCAGCGGCGCCGCATCGACGGCTCGTTCAACAAGCACCTCGAGCTGGACAGGAGCAAGAACACGGATCGCAGCTACAACACCGACGTGCGCCATCGCACGGAGAACTCGCACAACCGCAGCTGGGATCTCGACGTGACGAACAGGACGCGAATCGACTCCCAGACGGTCGCCCCGCAGGTGACCAGCCGCAAGAAGAACTCGGCGGTCGACACGCAGTCCGGTGCCAACAACCAGCACATGAACGGCCCCGTGCAGAGCGCGAACCAGGGCGGTTTCCAGATGGCGCCCCTGTACCAGGAGACCCGCGGAGCCCGCGAGGGTGGCCATGCCTATCGCTCCCCGCGCAGCTCCTTCGAGTCGCGCAAGCTCCAGCAGAGCAACGAGGCCTTCGTCGGCGGCCACAACTTCGGCGCGGTGTCGAACACCAACATCGCCGGACAGGGCGACGGCGAGATGGTCCTCGGCGACATGATCAAGGGCAGCATCCTCGGAAGTCGCCTGGGCAACGAGCAGTCGAACGTCGCCGGTCCGCAGAGCCAGACCGGGATCAACGACCAGCGCAAGCAGAGCGAGACCACCGCCGTCGCGAGCGACGAGGTGAACACCACGGCAACCCGGTAGCGTCCGCAAGGACCTCCACGCCGGCGGGGGCGTCGCCCCCGCCGGCTTCTCTCTTTCCCGAGGTCGCGTCATGCGTATCCTGACTCCCTTTCTGCTCCTGGTCCTCGCCGCTGCTGCACCCGCACAGGAGGCCGTGGCCCCGTCCGGGCAGGAGCTGCTCCACGGCGTGCACGAGATGCGCGTGCGGCTCGAGAACGACCGCGCGGTCTCGGAGCAGCGCGCTCAGCAGAGCACCCTGGCCGTGGTGAGGAGCGCGCGAGGGGTCCCCGGCATCTCCGAGATGCGGCGCGATCTCCAGGAGTCGCTCGATCGCGTCGAGATCAACCACCAGTGTCTCGACGTCGATGTCGAGGGCAACCAGGGCAACCTGATCCTCATCTGCGGGGACAACGCCGGGCTCGCCGAGAACACGACGACCACGTCGAGCAGTCCGACGCACATCATCCTTCCCCCGGCCCCCGGCCCCGCGTCGGAGCCGACGCCGTGACGCCCGCACGCTGGCTGCTCCTGGTGGCGCTGATCGTCGGTCCCGTGCGCACCGCCCGGGCGCTGCCGCTCCACGGGGACTGTCTGCTGGAGCCGGTGTTCTGTGCCCACCTCGACGCGGACGCCGACGACGAGCAGATCGCCCTGGCGCAGCAGCTTCTGGCGCGCGGGCAGGTCGCGGCGCTGCCCCTCGAGCGACGCGTGTACTTCGGACCGTTTCCCGACGTGATCGGCCGGCGACACCTCGAACAGATGCAGATCCAGCTGATCCGCGAGATGCGCGTCCGGTAGGACACCCGTGCGCTCGCGCGTGACGAACCATCCGCCCGAACACGGCGCAGGAGGAAACAGCCATGACGATCCGCAGCGCGCTGGCGCTCACCCTGATCAGTGCCGTACTCGGCGGCTGCGCGATCGCTGGAAAGCGCGCGCCGGAGCCGGAGGAGAGTGCGACGGCAGAGACTCCCGGGGTTCACTGTCCGGGTCCGAAGAAGCGCGTCGCGATCCTGCGCTTCGGCGGGACTGGCCAGTACGGCGCCTTCGAGGGCTGGGACGTGGGCGAGGCGATGGGAGCACAGCTCGCCAGCCTGCTCCAGGAGACGGACTGCTTCGTGGTCGTCGATCGCTCGGTGCTCTCCGAGGTGCTGCGCGAGCAGGAGCTCGGCCTTGCGGGTGTCACGACGCGCGAGAGCGCCGCGGACGCGGGACAGCTTCTCGGTGCACAGATCCTGATCAAGGGCGACATCACCGAGTTCGAGCCGGGGCGTCGGGGCAACGGCCTGACCCTGGGCCTGGGCTTCGCCGACGTGCCGCTGGGGCTGCGCGTCGGGGGCAACCGTCAGGTGGCTCACCTGGCCGTCGACGTGCGCCTGCTCGACGCGGCCAGCGGCCAGATCATCGATACCCAGCGCGTCGAGTCCGATGCGCGCACCTACGGGATGGTGCTCGGCCTCGACTACCAGAACGCCAGCGCGAGCACCGACTTCTTCGACAAGACGCCCTTTGGCCAGGCGGCGCGCCGCGCCCTGGGGGAGGCCGCGGGCTACATCGTCGAGCGCATGCAGGAGCATGACTGGACGGGCCAGGTCGTCGACTCCAGCGGTGGACAGGTCTTCGTGAACGCGGGACGCGAGGGCGGCGTCGTGGTCGGCGACGTCTTCACCGTGTCGAGCGTGGCGCGGGAGCTGGTCGATCCGGGCACGGGCGTGGTCCTGGGCATGATCGAGCGGCCCATCGGCCGGATCAGGATCCGGGCGGTCGACCAGAACTTCGCCGTGGCCGAGAAGCTCGGCCGCTTCGAGGCGAGCCGGGGAGACCTGCTGCGGCCCGCCCGGGAGCCGCGCGTCCACGGAGCCGACGCGTCCCTTCCCGCCGTCTCCGCGGGCTCCGGCGGCGACTCGATGGCCGGTGATCCCTCGCCAAAGCGGATCGTGTCCGGTGACTTCACGCCGCTCCGGGCCGGACCGCTGCTCGAGCCCCATCGCGGCGGGTCCGGCGTGCCGGCCGGCGTCGCCGCAACCCCGGACCACGCCGCTCACCCCGGCGAGTGACCGGATCGCGCCGCGGCTCAGCGGTGCATGCCCCCATCGACGAGGATCGTGCTGCCGGTCACGTAGTCCGACAGGTCCGTGGCCAGGAACTCCACGACCTTCGCACAGTCCTCGATGGTGCCCGTCCGCCGCAGCGCCACGCGCTTCGCCCGCTCCTGCTGATCGCCGAGCCGGCCGGTCCGGATGAGCCCGGGCGCGATGCAGTTCACGTTGATGCCGTACGGACCCAGATCCTGTGCCAGCGCGCGCGTGTAGTGGATGATCGCGGCCTTGGCGGTGCCGTAGGGGTGGTAGCCGGCCGCGCCCTCGACACCTGCGACGGACGAGACGGTGACGATCTTCCCGGAGCGCTGTGTCTTCATGTGGGGCGCGACCGCCATGCACGTGTACATGCAGCCCATGAGGTTGATGTCCAGGACGCGGAGCAGCATGTCCTGCGGACAGTCCGACGCGGTTCCCGTGGTTCCGGCATCGACGGGCCCTGGCTCTCCCGTAGCCGGGGCCGCGCCGGCTCGCTCATCGGCGAACGCGACGGTGCCTCCGCCTGCGTTGCAGACCGCGACGTCGATCCGGCCCAGTCCGTCGGCGACCTCGCCGACGGCGCGCTCGACCGCATCCCGATCCGTCACGTCGACCTGCAGACCCAGCGCGCGCACGCCCAGCGCCTCGATCTCTCCGGTCACGGTTCCCGCCGTCCTCTGCTCGCGCTCGAACGCGTACACCTCCGCCGCCTGCAGGTTGCGGTCGAGGATGGCGACGTCGGCGCCCAGACCGGCCAGGCGCAGCGCGTAGCCGCGTCCCAGCCCCCGTGCGCCTCCGGTCACCAGCGCCACCTGCCCGGCGAGCTTCTTGCCGCTCATGCCGACCTCCCTGCCGATCCGGACGGGCGATCAGGCGCGGGGCGGGGCCGCGGTGATCTCGAGAAGGTTCCCGGTCGGGTCGTGGAGGACCGCACGCTCGATGCCATCGGGGCCTGCCCCGGGTCCGAAGCTGAACTCGCCGCCACGCTCGGCGATCTGCGCCGTCAGTGCCTCGAAATCGCTCGTGGTCACGGCGATGTGCGGAGCCAGCGGCGAATCCAGTGGCCGGAACCCGGGGTTCTCCACGACGTGGAGCTCCGACGAGCCGATCAGGTACCAGGCGCTCCGGAACCGCGACGCGATCTCCGGCGGACGCTCGAGCTCCTGCAGTCGCAGGACGTCGCCGTAGAAGCGGCGCGCGTCGTCGATGTCGTGAACGCAGATGGCCAGGTGATGGCAGCCCGTGATCGTGGCGGGGCCGTCCTGGAGGGCTCGCTCGCTCTGCATGTTTCCTCCGGCCTGCCGGACTCGAGCGCGACGTCGCGCGTCAGGCCGCGGCCAGCTTGCGCTTCAGCCATTCCTCGAGGTCGCGATTGTAGCGTCGGGCGACGTCGGTCCCGGTGAAGAGCATCACGCCGTGCGGCGCGCCCGGGTAGACGTGCAGCTCCGTCGGCACGCCCGCGCCGTACATGCGCATGGCGTACTGGATGTCCTCGTCCCGGAAGCCGTCGGCTCCGCCCACACAGACGTAGGCCTCGGGCAGACCACCGAGATCCTCGGCGCGCGCGGGTGCGGCGAGGTAGGGCACGTCGTCGGTGCCATGGAGATCGCCCAGGTACGACTGCCAGCCGAAGGTGTTCGACTCGTGGCTCCAGATGAGCAGGCCCTCGGCCCGGCTCGAGGGAGTGATCTGCCGATCGTCGAGCATGGGGCAGTCCAGGAGCTGGAAGCGCGGCTGCACCTCGCCCCGGTCGCGCGCGAGCAGCGCCAGCCCGGCGCACAGCCCGCCGCCCGCGCTGGTGCCGGTGATGCCGATGCGCCCGGGGTCGATGCCGAGCCGCGCGGCGTTCTCGAACGTCCACTTCAGGCCGGCGTAGCAGTCCTCGAGCGGGCCGGGATACGGCGTCTCGGGCGCGAGGCGGTACTCGACCGACACACCGACGATCCCCAGCTCCGGGCACCAGTGGTCGAACTTGGCGTCGTCCATCTCGTAGGTTCCCATGACGTAGCCGCCGCCATGGATCGAGTAGACGCAGGGCCGGGGCTCGGAGTCGCCCGGAACGCGGTGCACGCGAACGACGACGCGCGGGTCCTCCTGCACGACGTGGTCGGTGCGCTCGACGCGGTCGCTCAGCTCGACGGGCTGCCGCAGCGGCGTCTGCCGTACCTCTGCAAGGGTTCCGGCGTTGATCGCCGGGAACGGCAGCTGCGGGGCCAGCTTCTCGATCGAGGGGTCCAGGGGGATCTGCGCCATTGCCGTCGTTCCTCGCGCTGCGGGTGCTCCGGAGACGGCAGTTTGCCCGATCCGGGCCCCTCGATGGGGTCGACGCAGGACCCATCCGGACGAGCCGGTTGCCGCAGCCGCAGCGGGCGTGCGGGTACGCCGGCCGGGCCTCCGGAAGGAGCCGGCCCGGGCGCCGCACTCGGCGCGCGCCCGGGCCGGCTCTCAGGGGAAGACGGGCGTGGGATAGCGGGAGCAGTGGGCGCTGGCGCCGAAGATCTTGGCGTTCGCACCGAGGATGTCGGCCACGTTGCACAGCCCGTCGTCGTTCGTGTCGCACAGGGGTTGCTCGGGCTGCAGCTCGAAGATCACCTCGTTGATCGCGAGGATGTCCTCCACGTTGACCGTCCCGTCGCCGTTCTGGTCGCCACACTCGCACTCGTCACCGATGCCGTTGCCGTCGGTATCGAGCTGCCCGGGATCCGCGAAGCGGGGACAGAGGTCCTCCCGGTCCATGACCCCGTCCTCGTCCAGATCGAAGCCTGGAGTCGCGGCATCCAGATCGCCCGCCTGCCATGCGGCGTCCCGGGCAGAGCCCTCGAAGCTGAGGCTCCAGCTCAGGGTGCCCGGGTCGAAGGCGAGCAGGTCGTCGTCGTCGTAGTTGAAGCCGTCGACCGCGCCGCTCGTGTCGAAGGAGGCGACCAGCGCTCCGGTGCCCGTCACGAAGTGCAGGGCATCGAGATCCGCGGCGGGGTCGATCCCCGTCGCGGAGGTGTCGCGGTACAGTGACAGCTGGCTTCCGTCCCAGCGCAGCACGTCCTCGTCGTGCGCCACCACTCCTCCCCCGAGAGCGAGGGAGACATCGAAGGACAGGAACAGATCGTCCTCGAACGCGAACAGTGCGTCCAGGTTGGCGCCCGGGGGCACCCCCGCGGCCGACGCGTCGAAGGCGAGCTCGTACTGCACACCGATCCGCCGGATGGCGTCGGCCGGACGGGCCGTCAGCGTGCCGCCGCCGACCTGGCCGACGACGACCGTGACGTCCAGGGAGATCAGGTCGTTGCCATCGACGTCGATGGCGTGGGCATCCAGGTCCGCGGGAGACACGATCCCGGGGAACGAGAGTCTCGCGATCGGATCGACCAGGTCGTCGATCGCGAGGTCCCCGTCATCCACCGTGACGCCCGACAGGTTGAGGGTCACATCCGCAGACGCCTCGAGATAGACCGCCGTGGTGGCGGCCGCGGGCGCCGCCAGCGACAGGGCCCAGGCGATCGCGGTCACGTACGTGCGCATCATCATCATCCCTTCTTCCCGGATCACGGGCAGATGCGATTGAAGAGATTGGTCGCGCACAGGTTGCTGTCCAGCGGCACGCCTCCATCGACCTGGCCGTTGTTGCCGGCGCCGTTGTTGTTGGTGACCACGTTGTGCGCGTAGCCGGCGTCGTCCGCCATGTCGATCCCGAGCAGGTCATTCGAGCGCACGGCGTTTCCGATGATCGTGCTGCCGAAGCTGAGCGCGGCATTGATCCCGTCTCCGTCGTTGTTCAGCACGGCGTTGTGCGAGATCGTGCAGGATGTCCCGCACTGGAGGCCGTCCGTCGTGTTGTCGCGCACCGTGTTCTCGAGGATCGAGCCTCCGGCGCCCAGGTTGATGCCGTCGCCGCCGTTGTTCCGCGAGATGCTGCCGATCACGCTGCAGCCGAGGCTGCCGCGGATCCCGAAGCTGCCGTTGTTCGCCGCGGTGCTGCCGGTCACTGAGCCGCCGCTGCCCACGTCGATCCCGTCGCCGCCGTTGTCGATGGAGCGAAGGCCAGAGATCCGGGCGTACTCACCCACGTCGACGCCGTCGCCGGTCATGTTCCGGATGGTCCCGTTGCGGAGCGTGACGTCGCTCTCGGTGGAGAAGATTCCGCGGTTGCCGACGTCGAGACCGTCGATGCTGAAGCCGTTCAGATCGAGCTGAACGCCCGGAACCACGATCTCGATGGCGTCCACGGGTCCGGTCACGACGAGGTTGCTGGTGAGGCGGTAGGCCCCCGGGACGCTGATCGTCACCGGGAAGCCCGCGCCGTCGGCCGGAGTGACGAGGCCCTGGTTGGCCCGGGCCTGGCTGATCTCGGTCTCGCCGTCCGATGCGTGACTGACGGGCGCGATGCTCAGGATCAGGGCGAGCTGGACCGCGGTGGTGGTGAGAAGGCGGGAGCCGGTATGAGGGCGAAGGGCGCTGAACATGAATTCTCCTGGGTCTTGGTTTTCGTATCAGGGCGCGTGTGCACCTGGCGACACCCGGCCAGTACGACGGGTGCGACCGGCAGTGCACGGCCTGGAGAGGAGGGTGGTCGGATGCCCCGGCAGCCGCAGTGAAATGATTCACACCGGCCGCAGGATTCGAGCGCGCTCCGGATCCGCCGGATGGGGCGCATGGGATCCTCGACTCGTGCTACAGGAGAGCTGGCCGGGAGGATCGCCGGCCGGAGGGACGGCTCCAGATGCACCGAGCTCGCGGCGCCAGGCAGGGCGTGTCGGCAATCGGATCCACGCGCCGGGTCGAGGCGTGCGGTCCGTGACGGCCTCGAGCCCCGAGCGACCGGCGTACGCCTGGTACGTCGTCGTCGTCCTGTTCGTCGTCTACCTGTTCAACTTCATCGATCGCAACGTCCTCAACGTCCTGGTCGAGCCGATCAAGGCGGAGTTCGGGCTCTCCGACACGCAGATCGGGTTCCTCACCGGTCCGGCCTTCGCCGTGGTCTACGCGATCGCCGGCATCCCGATCGCGCGCTGGGCAGATCGGGGTGTGCGTCGCTCGATCATCTCGCTGTCGGTGGCGGCGTGGAGCGCCATGACCGCGATGTCCGGGATGGCGATCGGATTCTGGACGCTCGCCGCGGCCCGCATCGGGGTCGGGATCGGCGAGGCGGGCGGGACGCCGCCGTCGCACTCGCTGATCTCGGACTACATCCCTCCCGCGCGGCGCGCGCTGGCGCTGGCCATCCAGAACAGCGGGCACTACGCAGGCATCCTGTTCGGCATGACGCTGGGCGGGCTGATCGCCGAGTCCTTCGGCTGGCGCGGCGCGTTCCTGGCGCTCGGACTGCCCGGGCTCCTGCTGGCTCTGCTCGTGCGCTTCACCGTGGTCGAGCCGCCGCGGGGACGCTTCGACGCGCACGACGCGGGGGACGTCCCGGGCTTTCGCGAGGCGCTGGGCTACCTGATCCGGCGCCCCAGCTTCCGCTGGCTGCTGGTGGCGGGACCGGCCGGGAGCGTGGTGTCGTACGCGTTCGTGGTCTGGGGTCCCGCGCTGCTGAGCCGCACGCAGGGCGCGAGCCTGGCCGAGGCCGGAACCGTCGTGGGCCTGTCCAACGTGCTGGGCGGCGTGACGGGCTCGCTGCTCGGCGGCCTCGTCCTCGACGCGCTCGGTCGCCGCGACCTGCGCTGGCACGCGTGGCTGCCGGCCGTGGCCATGCTGATCTCGACGCCGTTCTACATGGCGTTCGTCTTCGCGCCCGGGCCGGTCGCGGCCGTCGGGGCCTACGGTACGGGGCTTCTCCTGGGCAGCATCACGGCCCCGGCGATCTGGACGATGGTGCAGGAGATCGCCCCGGTGCGGATGCGCGCGCTCGCCACGGCGATGGTGATCTTCGCGTCGAACATGATCGGACTCGGAGGCGGTCCGCAGGTCGCGGGCATCCTGAACGACTGGCTCCAGCCGACCCACGGCGCGGAGGCCGTGCGCTGGTCCCTGCTTCTGCTGAGCCTGACCAACGTCCCGGCCGCGCTCGCCTTCGCCCTGATCGGCCGCAGCCTGCGCCGCGACGTGGAGCCCTGAGCGAGACCCGGGCCGGCGCCGCGCTCAGAAGCGGCTCGTGAGCCCGATCTGCAGCGCCAGGTCGGCGGTGTTGTCGAAGGGCTGCAGGTTCTCGGCGACGCCGAGCTGGAGCTCGAGTCCCGCGTGCAGACCCCAGCGCATCCCCAGGATCGCGTAGCGCCGGCCGTCGCCCAGGAATCCCGGCCTCTCGAGCAGGGGCGTCATCACGAGCAGCTGCGCGGTCAGGCTGATCGAGCGCGTGAAGGCGTACTCGACGCCGAGCACCGCCTGGAGCTGGTGGTGCTCCCAGCTCAGGCCCTCGGAATCGTCCTCGCGCAGGTACATGGCCCCGAGGGAGCCGTGCACAAACAGGCGCTCGCCCAGCCGGTGGTGCATGGCTGCGGCGAGCCCGACGTCGACACCGCCGGCCGAGAAGTCGTCGGGCCCCGTGGGCAGGCGGATCTGGCCCTGGACCGACAGCGAGGTCGACTCCTCCGGAGCGCTCAGCGGCACGTTCCAGCGGGACTGCAGCGTGAGGCCACCGGCTCCCGTACCCCGGTCGAGCGTTCGAGGGCCGCCGGCCGAGGCGATCGAGATGGCGTAGGCGTCCCTCGAGCGCCGGTCGCGCCCGCCGTTGCTCAGGTTGAACGTGTCGTGGAAGTTCTCGATGAAGCTGTCGAGGCTGCCGCTGCCCCGGGAGTGCAGGGGAAGCGCGAGCCCGATGTAAAGATCGTCGGTCAGGGCGAGCCAGCCCTCGAGCTCGAGGCGGTGCGTCTCGGCGTCGACCACGATGCCGCGGCTCGCGGAGAACCCGTAGTGGTTCGCCCAGGTCCAGCGCCCCTCGAAGCGCTGCTCCCCGGCCCGCAGGCGCATCTGGGTGACCGTCGGGAGCTGGAGATGAAGGCCCGCCAGCGGGTACGGGTCGCGGAAATCGAGCAGCCCCCGCGGAGCGTGCGCGGGACCGTCCGCCCGGGCTGGGGTCGCCACGATCGAGAGAAGCAGAACAAGAAGTCGCAAGCCGGGCCGCATCCGCTCTCCGTCCGCGCCCACAGTACATCAAAGCGGCGCGAGCGGTCTGCACCGTGAACGGGGCTCGCCTGGCTCGCTCCCGGGAAGCCGCGGCGGCAGTGCCCGGGCGGGCGCGACCGGGATCCGCCTACAATGGCGCTCTTCCGGAGGATCCCTGCATGTCCGAGTCGCCCCGCGCATCGTTCTCGTTCACCAAGCTCGTGGTCGACGACCTGGAGAAGATGGCGTCCTTCTACTCCGAGGTGTACGGCCTCGAGCAGGTGCAGCGCATCCAGGCCGAGATCGCGGGAGACCCGATCGACGAGATCATCCTGCGCGGGCCAGGAGAGGCCGGAATGGGCTCGCTGATCCTGCTCGAGTTCGTCGGCAAGCCGGCACCGGGGAGTCGCGAGACCATCCTGGGCTTCAGCACCGACGACATGGATGCCCTGTTCGAGCGCATCGTGGCGGGCGGCGGCGCCATCTACTCCCCGAAGCACGAGTCGAGTGTCGGACAGGTGCTGGTGGGCTTCGCCACGGATCCCGAGGGCCACCTGGCCGAGATCGTGCAGCCCGCCGGCAGCTAGTGTGAGCTGGTGCGGCGGCGCTGGCTGGCGGAATCCTGCGGCCGGTTACCAGCGAGAAGGCCCGGCTGGGCGACTCGAGGCCGCCGCGCCGCGCCGGCTCCCCCTGCGCCCTAGCGTCCCGCCACGGGTGACCTCGAGCACGTCGTGCTCAGCGGATCGAAGATCGCGGCGTTGACCGCCAGGATGTCGCCGATGTTGCAGGCACCATCGTGGTTGGCGTCGCAGAGCGGAGTCACCAGTCCCGGGTCGAAGATGGCCGCATTGATGGCCAGGATGTCGCCGACGTTGATGAGGCCGTCGCCGTTCTGGTCCCCGCACTCGCAGGCATCTCCGCGGCCGTCGCCGTTCGTGTCGGCCTGGCCCGGGTCGGGCTCGAGAGGGCACACGTCGAGCGTGTCGGGGATACCGTCGAGGTCGACATCGATGCCGGAGAACGAGGCGATCGCGGTCTCGTCGTTCTGGAGCGTCAGCACGCAGGGATTGCCCTGGAACAGGCACCCGCCCTGCCAGTCCACGAACGCCGAGCCCGTGTCGGCGGTCGCCGTGAGCGTGATCATGGCGCCGGACGGCAGCGTCTCCTCGCAGTCGCCGGGACAGTCGATGCCTGCACCGGTCACCGAGCCAGCGCCGCTCACGCTGACCTGAAGGGTGTGCTGGTCCTGCACGAACGTCGCGCCGGTCGCCCGGGGCTGGCTCATCGTGATCGTGCAGGTCGAGCCCTGGCCGGCGCAGGCTCCGCTCCAGCCGTCGAAGCTCCAGCCGGTCGCGGGCGTCGCGGTGATGCTGACCTGCGCGCCCGGCGCGAGATCTTCCGTGCAGTCTCCCGGGCACGACAGGCCCGGTCCGGCGATCGAGCCCTGGCCCGTGGTCATCACGGTGAGCGTGGCCGGGCAGCCGGCGTCGGCGCCGACGAAGGCGAACCCCTTGGCCTGGTGATCCAGGCTGCCGATCAGGCCGGTCACGGCGCCCGCGGGAGTGGCGGTGTACAGCTGCTGGATCCCCCGGTGCCAGAGGAACTCCCCCAGGTCGGTCGAGTATCCCAGCGCACGCGCCTCGCCGTCCGCGAGCGCGGTCCCGCTGATGTCGATGTCGGTGACGTCGAGGGTCTGCGGGTCGATGCTCTCGAAGACCACCGTGTTTCCGCCCGAGGCGTGGTAGAGAAGCCCGTCGTCGGGGTTGAAGGCCAGCGCCTCCCCGCTGTCGCCGTTGCCGAGAGAGCGGATCCGCGTGCTCGACCCGTCCGCCGTGCTCAGCTGGTACAGGGCCTCCGGATCGCTGCCGCCGTCGCCCGTGACGGCCCAGAGCGTGCCGCTGCAGTCGAAGGTGATGGCGGCGATCGCCTGGCCCGTGTTCCCGATCAGCGTCCCGGCTCCGGTCGCAGGATCGATCGTGATCAGGTCGCGGGGCGCTGGCCCCCCCTCTGCCGCGATCGCGAACATCTGGCCGGTGAAGGGGTGCAGTGCGAGTCCGGTGAGGCTGGTCGGCTCGCCCGATGGCAGCATCACGGGGGTCGACGAGAGGGTCGATGCGTCGGTCATGGAGACCACGCGCAGCAGACTCTCCTGACCCGCGATCGTGTAGAGCGCGGACGCCACCTGGGTGTCCCAGGAGAGCACGACGTCGCCCGAGAGACCGCCGAAACCATCGACCGCGATCCGGTACTCCACGCCGGCCTGCGCGGCGAAGGTCACGCGGCTGGTCGTGAGCGGCGTATCGTCGTCGCTGGAGGCGATCGTGGTCAGGGCGTCGACGGCATTTCCGGTGTAGACCCCGAGCACGGTGTCGAAGCTGCTGCCCGCGGTGCTGAAGGTGGCGTCTCCGTCCACCGGCGCGGTCCAGCTCCACCAGATGGAGCGTCCACCCGCGCGCCCCGCGTGGAAGGGCTCGCCGGTCTCTCTCGACGCCAGGATGTTGCTGCCGATGGTCGCGCCCGCGAGCCCCTCGAGGTCGAAGCGGTGCACGAACAGGTCGTTGTTCACGGCCTCGATCTGGAGCGCGATGGTTCCCGAGGTGTTCGCGAAGCCGTCGACGGCGATGTAGAGGACCTCGCCCGGCGCGGCCAGGAAGCTCACCCGGCTCGTGCTCCCGGCGCCACTGCTGTCGTCGGACGCGCGCGGCTGAAGCGTCGTCAGGTCGAGCAGGCCGAAGGGTGGAGCGGTGTAGACGCCGAGGACCGTGTCGAAGTCGCTTCCCTCGGTGTCGATGGTCACCCGCAGCTCGGGCGCACCCGCGATCTGCGGCACGGTCCACGTCCACCACATCGAGTGTCCGCCCTGAGAGCCCGCGTGGAAGGGTTCACCGGGCTCCCGCGTGGCCAGCGTGTTGTTGGCGGAGCCGCTCGCGAGCGTCCCGGCGAGGGTGAAGCGGTCCGCGAAGTTGTCGTTCCCGATGGGCGTCTGGGACCAGCGCAGCACCGCGCTGCCCGTCAGGCCGACCTCGGTGTCGATCGCGATCTGGTACTCGGTACCCGCCGTCGCCAGGATGCCGACGGACGTGATGCCCCCGTCGCTGTCGTCCTGCGCGACCAGGGTCAGGGCATCGACCGCGGAGCCGGTGTAGACGCCGAGCCGGGTGGCGAAGGTGCTTCCCGTCGTGTCCAGGATCACGAAGCCCGACGTCGGTGCGGTCCAGGTCCACCAGAGCGAGCGGTTCGCCGGTGTGTTCGCGTGGAAGGGCTCACCCGGCTCCGAGGTCGCTCCGGAGTTGGGAGCCGTGACGGATCCGCCCTGTCCGAAGACCGGGCGCCGGTCGGCGAAGTCGTCGCCGGGCGGTACCAGCCCGAGGAAGCCCAGGGCACCGGGCAGGTTCGGGCGGGGACCGATCTGCTCGGGCTCGGGAGTCTGCGGCGTGCCCGTGTCGCCGAGCAGCGCGCGCATCTCCGCCGGCGTGAGCACGGGCTGGCCCTGCGCCCGCAGTGCGCCCTGGATCGAGAGCACCGCGCCCACAACCACGGGCGATGCGGACGACGTTCCGGAGAAGCTGGAGGTGTACTGCTGGCGCGGATCGGAGGGCGTATCGTCGAACAGCAGACCGTAGCCGGTCGTCGCGACCAGGAATCCCCAGCCCTGCGCGTTCACGCGCTGTCCGTGACTGGAGAAGCTCGCTCGCTGCAGCGAGGAGCCGGCGCTGGCCCCGACCATGATGGCGCCCGAGTCGCGGAATGCCGGGTCGAAGATCGGCTGTCCGTTGATCAGGCAGGTGTCGAGATTCACACTGCCGTTTCCCGCCGCCTCCACCACGATGATCCCGAGCGCCGTGGCCTGACTGATCGCGTCGAAGACGGGCTGACTGCGCTCCATGGGCATGCAGGGCGTGCTCGGTGTGCAGCCGCAGCCCGATGCGGACGCCAGCTCGATGAGGATCACGTCGCCCGGGTCGAGGGCCGCCGCGGCCAGATCGATGGCTCGCGCGGCGTTGAACCCGAGCGCCTGGGTCTGTGCCGGGGCAACCCGTGGGGTCGTCAGCGGCGTGATCCCGGTGATGCCGTAGCCGTTGTCTCGCCCCGCCACGACGCCGAGCACTGCCGTACCGTGGTTCGTGCTGCCGAACGGATCCTGCGCCGCTAGGGGCTCGATGACGGCGCTCACCGGGATCTCGAGATCCTCGTGGTCGAGGACCCAGCTGTACTCCACATCGGCGAATGCAGTGGCGGAGCCCGTGGCACCCGGCACGTTGCGAACCAGCGTCGCCCCGATCCCGCCGGGCGGTGCGTCGAGGTATCCCTGCAGCGAGGAGAAGTCGGGAGTCGTCGGCGGCAGGTCGAGCGCCAGCGGCGCCGGCCGCGGCGAGGGCTCGGCCAGCTCCACCACGGACAGTGCGTTGAGGGCGTCGCAGAGCAGCGCGGCATCGACGCCCGCCGGCACGCGGATCTCGTGGTACAGGTTGAGATCTGCGAGCTGCCTGCCGCTGCGCTGCTGCGCGAGCTGGCGGTCGGCGTCGAGTGCGAGCTCGTCGCGCCCGAACAGGCGCCGGATGGCGCCTCGATCGATGCCGAACTGTCGCAGCACGCGGCGCAGGGGCCTCAGCTCGAGCCCCGGGGCGCGAAAGGCGCCACCGCGCCAGCGCACCCCGCTCTGCTCGGCGAACTTGAGCGTGATCGAGTCGGAGCGTTCCTCGCTGCCGACGACGGTCCGGCCTGGCTTCGATGGGCGCGGCGCGTCGCGCCCGGGGGCCTGGCTCAGCTGCGCCCGCAGGTGACCCGCCGGAGGCTCGATGCTGCCCGCCTGGGTAGCAGCGGAGCCAGGAGTGAGGAGGAGAAACAGCAGCAGGGAGCCCAGGATGCGCAAGTGCGACCTCCGGGCGCCATCATCCCACCCACGCCGCTCGAGTTCCAGGCTTGAATCGACAGGGATTCCGTGATCGCGCACTCCAGGTACTCCCGGGCCGCTCCACGCCCCGGGGGCGCGCGGTCCTGCAGGAGGGACGGAGGCCGGGCCGGGTTCCTATCGAGCCCCGTCAGCGCGGCGCGAGCCGGTACAGCCAGACCTCGTCGTAGCCGAGCGGATCGCGCCGGAACATCGACTGCCCGGTCCAGGCGCGCGCGAACGCCGCGATCTCGTCGGGATCGGTCACGCGCTCGGCGCGAAGCTCGTGGAGCGCGCCGCCCAGGCGCAGGCGCACGCGCGGATCGGCGGCGATGTGTCGCGCCCAGCGCGTCTCCGTGCCGCCGGCATTGATGTACAGCGCATCGTGCATCACCGTGTACGCCAGGTTCACCGAGTACGGATCGCCGGGGCGCGTCTCGAGCTGCACCGTCCCCGAGTCGCCCGCGCGCGACCAGTCCGCGGGCGCCGGCGCGACCTCGCCGTCGAGCTTCCCGCCGGGCAGGACGAGCAGCGGTCCGTTGCAGCCGGCGAGCACGCTCAGCAGGAGCGGGGCGAGTCGAGACACGCGTGTTCCTCCGCGGGCAGGAGAAGATCCCGCCCGGAGTGTACGCGCGCGGCGCGCTCAGTCGCCATCGGCGCCGCGATCGTGGTACCGGCTCGCCTCCTCCACGATCGCCATGGCCTCGACGGCATCGGCGAAGCCGCCGGAACGGATGCGGCCCGGACCCTTGTAGTGCGTGAACCAGGTCTCGACGATCTGGCGCACACCGGGGTAGCGGGCGTCGAGGGTGGTCAGGTCCGTCACGTCGGAGAGCGGGCCGCGGGTGCGCACGGCCAGGATCTTGTCGTCGCGCTCGCCGTCGTCGAGCAGGCGCAGCACGCCCACGGGGCGCGCGCGCACCACGCTGCCGCGCGCTACGGCGGGTCCGAGCAGCAGCACGTCGAGCGGATCGCCGTCGCCGCCGAGCTCGCGCGGCAGTCGCGTGCGCGGGACCATGCCGTAGCTCCCGGGATAGGCCAGGTAGCGGATCACGCGGGGGCCGCCGTCGCGCTGCTCGAGCTCCAGCGCGCCGCTGGTCTTGTCGACCTCCCACTTCTCGCTGGTCCCCGCGGGGATCTCCACGACGACGTGGATCAGGCCGTCCCCCGCCAGGGCGGGGTGGCCGCGCAGGTAGTCGGTCCCACCGCGCGGAGCGGCGCAGGCGCACAGGGCCGCGGCGAGCAGCAGGACCGCGCAGCCACACACGGCGCGCGCGCGAGCCCCGACCGAACGCATCAGGCGCCTGCTCCTGCCGGCTCGAGCGCGCGACACTCGCTCAGGCGCTGAGCTCGAAGCCCTCGTAGCCCGCCTTCGCGACCGCCTCGCAGCGCTCGCGGTACAGGGGCTGGCCGGCGACGTAGGGCATGAAGACGCGCGGCTTGCCGGGGACGTTGGCGCCCAGGTACCAGGACTTCGCCTCGTAGAACAGGGTCTGCTTCGCCACCTCGTTCACGTGCTCGACCCAGGCGTCCTCGGCCTCCTCGCTGGCCTCGATACGGGTCAGGCCGCGCTCGCGCATGTGCTCGATGCAGCCGGAGATCCAGTCGACGTGCTGCTCGATCGCCACGGGCATGTTGAGCAGCACCGAGGGGCTCCCGGGACCGGTGATCGTGAACAGGTTCGGGAAGCCCGCGATCTGCAGCCCCAGGTAGGTGCGGGGCCCGGCCTCCCACTTCTCCGCGAGCGGCACGCCCCCCGCGCCGCAGATGTCGATGCGCAGCAGCGATCCGGTCATCGCGTCGAAGCCGGTCGCGAACACGATCGTGTCGAGCTCGTACTCGCCGTCCTGCGTACGCACGCCCTTCGGCGTGATCTCGACGATCGGCGACTCCTTGATGTCCACCAGCGTCACGTTGTCGCGGTTGAACGTGACGTAGTAGTTCGTGTCGATCGGCGGGCGCTTCGAGCCGTAGGGGTGGTCGGTCGGGCAGAGCTTCTCGGCGACCTCGGGGTCGTCGACCATCTCGCGGATCTTGCTGCGGATGAACTCGGCCGCGGTGTGGTTCGCGTCCCGGTCCACCATGATGTCCGAGAACGAGCCCCACATGAACTTGAAGCCACCCTCCTCCCAGAGCTGCTCGTAGATGGCCTGACGCTCCTCGTCGGAGACCGCGAGCGCGCTGCGCTGGGTGGGTGTGTACGGGAACCCCGCGTGCGTCTCGCGCGTCTTCTTGCGGATCGCGCGGTAGTTCTGCTTGATCTCGGCCCACTGCTCGGGCGACAGCTTCGCGTTGCGAGCGGGCACGGTGAAGTTCGGCGTTCGCTGGAAGACGGTCAGGTGCTCGGCCTGTGCGGCGATCTCGGGCGTGGCCTGGATGCCCGTCGAGCCCGTGCCGATCAGGCCCACGCGCTTGCCGCTGAAGTCCACGCCCTCCTTCGGCCAGGCGCCGGTGTGGTACCAGTCGCCCTCGAAGCTGTCGCGCCCCGGGATGTCGGGCACGTTGGCCGCGGAGAGGCAGCCCACCGCGGTGATCACGAACTGACACAGGACGCGCTCGCCGTGCTCGGTGCGCACGTCCCAGAGCCCCTGCGTCTCATCGAACGTCGCCGACGCGACCTTCGTGGCGAGCCGGATGTCGCGCCGCAGGTCGAAGCGATCCGCGACGTGATTGAGGTAGCTCAGGATCTCGGGCTGCTCGGGGTACTTGCTGGTCCACTCCCACTCCTGCTCCAGCTCCTCGGAGAACGAGTAGGAGTAGTAGAAGCTCTCGGAGTCGCAGCGGGCGCCGGGGTAGCGGTTCCAGTACCAGGTACCGCCCACGCCGTCGCCGGTCTCGTACACGCGCACGTCGAGACCGAGCACGTCGCGGAGCCGGTACAGGGCGTACAGACCGGCGAAGCCAGCGCCGATGACCACCGCGTCGAGGCGCTGGAAGTCCGCATCTGCCTGGTTCTTCTGGGGATCTGGCATGGGGCTCCTCCGGGAGTGCCCCGATTCTAGCCACATCTCCCCGCGGGCGGTGCCCCGACGGCGCGGCTCAGGCGGTCGGGCTCTCGGGCGCGCCACCGACCATGCGGTACACCCCGCGACCGATCCAGAACATGCCCAGGCCGTCGAAGAGCCAGTCGAGCATGCCCGGGTTCCCTGTGAAGACCGAGCCGCCGAACATCAGTCCGATGCCGATCAGGATCCCGCCGCCGATGATGTCGCCGATGCCGTTGCTCACGGGGTGCCTCCGTCGAGGGAGCGCGGGAGGAATCGACGGGGAGCGCGGTGATCTTGAGCCGGCGGGCGTGCTGCGCGCCGGGTGCGCGGGGAGCGCGTGTCGCTCGCGTCGCCGGTGCGCGGCGGACGCGGGCCCCTGCGAGTGCGCGGGCCAGTTCGCGGTCAGGGCCGTGGCGAGCGTGTCGTCCACGGCGCACCCGACTCGCTCCGGCCGCGGGACCCTCGCAGGCCCCGGGGCGCGGCCGGCCCGGCTGCGCTACCCTGCGCCCAGCCTCAAAGCAGGCCCCGCCAGCCTCCCCGGCGACCCATGCGGTCCCGGCCGACGGCAGGCCCGGTTTTCCTTTCGAAGCTGCCCATGCCGGCAGGCGCCGCGCGTGGGGAATCCACGCAACCTGGTCCGCCCGTGCAGCCAACGTCTGCCGGGCGCCCCACGCACCCAGCACAGGAACACTCCTTGTCCATCTCTGTACCTTCGTCCATCCCGGGCCCGCACTCCCCGCGCGGCTTCCATGACCTCGACCTCGATCCCGAGCTGATCAAGGTCCTCGACACGCTCGGCTACGCCGAGCCCACGCCCATCCAGCGGGACGCCATCCCGCACGCGCTCGAGGCGCGCGACGTGCTGGCCTGCGCGCAGACCGGCACCGGCAAGACCGCGGCGTTCGCGCTGCCCATCCTCGACGAGCTGCTGCGCGTCGAGTCCGACGAGCGCCGGCGTCGCATCCGCGCGCTGGTGCTGGCGCCCACGCGCGAGCTGGCCGCGCAGATCGCCGAGAGCTTCGAGAGCTACACGCCCGGCCGGCGCGTACGCTCCACCGTCGTCTTCGGCGGCGTGCCCAAGGGGGCCCAGATCCAGGCGCTGCGCCGCGGGGTCGACGTGCTGGTCGCCACGCCGGGGAGGCTGCTCGACCTGATGGGCGACGGCGAGGTCGACCTGCGCCACGTCGAGATGTTCGTTCTCGACGAGGCCGATCGCATGCTCGACATGGGCTTCATCCCCGACGTGCGGCGGGTCACGCGCGCGCTGCCCCGGGAGCGTCAGACCCTGATGTTCTCCGCCACGCAGCCGCGCGAGATCCGCGAGCTCGCCAGCAGCCTGCTCTTCGAGCCGATCGAGATCGCGGTCGATCGCGTCTCCTCGACCCTGGAGCCGGTCTCGCAGTCGGTGTACTTCGTCGAGGGGCCACAGAAGCTCGGCCTGCTGCTGTCGCTGCTCGATGGCGATCGCATCGCCCGCGCGCTGGTCTTCACGCGGACCAAGCGCCGCGCGGACCGCCTCGCGCGCAGCCTCACCCGTGAGGGCGTCTCGGCCGCGGCCATCCACGGCGACAAGTCGCAGGGGAATCGCGTGCGTACGCTCGACGCCTTCAAGCGGGGGCGCACGCGCGTGCTGGTCGCGACCGACGTCGCGGCGCGCGGCATCCACGTCGAGGACATCGACACCGTGATCAACTTCGACGTGCCCGCGGAGCCCGAGACCTACGTGCACCGCGTCGGGCGCACCGGTCGCGCGGGCGCGAGCGGCGCGGCGCTGTCGCTCTGCGCTGCCGACGAGCGCGAGCAGCTCGACGCGATCGAGCGGCTCACGCGGCGCCGCCTGGAGCGGCTGGGCGCACCGGGCGGCCCCCCGCCGCGGCCGGACAGCGGCGAGAAGCCTGCAGTCGTGCGCGGTCCGCGCCAGGAGGCGCGCCGCAGCGGCAGCGGTCGGCGCCGCGGTCGCGGTCGGCGGCGCTCCGCGGCCAGCGGCCCGGCCCGGGTCTGAGGCGCCGCGCGGGCAGCGCCCGGCTGCGGCCCGCGCCCCGGGGTGCCGCCTAGAGCCGTGCGAGCGCCTGCTCGACGGCCCAGACCCGCTCGAGCGACTCGCAGGGCTTCTGCAGGAACGCGCTGAAGCCGGCATCGAGGCTGGCGGCCCTGCGGCTCCCGTACGCCGACAGCATAACGGCGGGCGGGGCCCGGGTCCGGGACCGCTACCCTCCGCCATGTGCTGCGTGACTTCCTGGCGCGCCCCGGCGTTACCGAGCTCTGCGAGCTGGAAGGCCGCTTCGGCCTGATGGCCTTCCACGGCGGGAATCTCGAGCGCACGACCGACACCGTTGCCCTCGAGGTCGCCCGGCGCACCGGCGCCTCCGCCTACGCGGTGCTCCAGGAGCCGCCGCACCGCCACCATCTCGCGTCGATCGCGTTCGACCCGGCGCAGTCCCGCGCGCTCGCGCGCTTCCTCGACCACGTCGAGGTGGTGATCGCCGTGCACGGATACGGGCGGCCGCACCTGCGCCACTGCCTGCTCCTGGGTGGCGCCAACCGCGCGCTGGCCGGCCACCTCGCACGGCACCTGCGCGCCGGTCTGCCCGATCGCTACCGCGTGCTCGACGATCTCGACGCGATCCCGGAGGGACTGCGCGGGCAGCACTCGCGCAACCCGGTCAACCGACCGCCGTCCGGGGGCGTCCAGCTCGAGCTCCCGCCGAGCATCCGCTGGAACGCGCGCGAGCAGGGCTGGTCCGACCATCAGGACGTGCCGCGCGCACCCGACGTGGACCGGCTGATCGACGCCCTGTCCCGGGCCGTTCGCAGCTGGACGCTCTGACGGCCCGCGGCGCCAGGAGTTCGAGATGCTGAGTGCCGTGCTCACCCCGCCCTGCCGCCGCGCCAGCGCGAAGGCAGGCTGAAACCGCCCTCCTGGAGTCCACACCATGGAATCGACCCCCCGGCCCTGGCTCGAGATCGAGCAGCTGATCGAGCTCGGCGACGCGCGCGCGCTGGAGGGCTACCTCGAGCAGCTCTCCGCGGGCGATACGGCGCGCGCCTTCGCCAACCTCGACGCCGACGCGCAGCACCAGGTGCTGCTGCTGCTCGGGCCGGGTGACGCCGCCGCGGCGCTCGAGGAGCTGCCCGGGCCGCAGGCGGCCGGGATGATCGAGGAGCTCGAGACCCCGCAGGCCGCGGCGATCCTCGGGGAGCTGGCCAGCGACGAGCGGGCCGACCTGCTCGGCGAGCTCAGCGACGAGAGCGCCGGGGCCATCCTCGACCAGATGCCGCCGGAGCAGGCGTCCGCGGCCCTCGAGCTCGCGCGCTACCCGCGAGACTGCGCCGGTGGCCTGATGGTCACCGAGTGCCTGAGCTACCCGCAGGATGTCACCTGCCGGGACGTGCTCGCGGACCTGCAGGCGCGCGGCGAGGACCTCGCGGGCTACGAGGTGCAGTACATCTACGTGACCGACCGGAACGGCGCGCTGCTCGGCGTGCTGCCGCTGCGCTCGCTGGTGCTGGCGTCACCGGACCGCCGAGTGACCGCGCTGCTGATCCGCGATCTCAGCAGCGTGCGCCCCGAGAGCGACCTCGACGAGCTGCGCGAGTTCTTCGACGCGCACCCGTTCTATGGCGCTCCGGTGGTCGATGCCGACGGCAGCCTCAAGGGCGTCGTGCGCCGCAGCGACACGCAGCGCGCGCTCGAGGAGCGCGCCGGCCGCGACCACCTGAAGTTCCAGGGCATCGTGGGTGGCGAGGAGCTGCGCACGATGGGCGTGGGGCGCCGCGCCTCGCGCCGCCTGTCCTGGCTCAGCATCAACATCGTGCTCAACCTGATCGCCGCCAGCGTGATCGCCGCGTACCAGGACACGCTGTCGGCGGTGATCGCCCTGGCGGTCTTCCTGCCGATCATCTCCGACATGAGCGGTTGCTCGGGAAACCAGGCGGTCGCCGTCAGCCTGCGCGAGCTGACCGCGGGCCTCGTGCAGCCGGTCGACGCGCTGCGCGTCTGGCTCAAGGAGATCTCCGTCGGGCTGATCAACGGCGCGGTGCTCGGGTCGCTCGTCGCCGCGGCGGCCTGGCTGTGGAAGGGCAGCCCCTGGCTCGGCGCCGTGGTCGGCGGGGCGCTGGCGCTCAATACCCTGGTCGCGGTGTCGATCGGCGGCGTGATCCCGCTCGCGCTCAAGCGCCTCGAGGTCGATCCCGCGCTCGCCTCCGGCCCGATCCTCACGACCGTGACCGACATGTGCGGGTTCTTCTTCCTGCTCGGAATGGCGACGCTCGCGCTCCCGCGCCTGGTCGGCATCTGAGAGCGGTCGCGCCGTCAGCGCCGGATCACCTCGTCGATCAGCTTGCCGTTGGGGACCGACCAGGTGCGATCGCCGTCGCTGAACAGGGTGCTCATCGGCCCGATCGACTCGATCGTGCCGCTCTCGCCGTCCACGTCCACCCGCTCTCCCGCCGCCAGGCTCTGACGCAGGTAGTGACCGGCGAGGATGCCGCGCACGATGTCGCGCGCACCCATGGCGAACGCCAGCGCGACCCCCGCCGCGAGCGCGGCGACGGTCACCGTGATGACGGTGATGATGATCTGGGTGTCGATCCCCAGCTCCTCGACTGTGACCACGCCGACCATGATGACGATGCTCGTGCGCACGACCGCGCCGAGGCCCTGCGCGTAGCTCAGGTCGGCGGCCGCGGCGCCCGATGCCACGACGTTGCCCGCGAAGCGGGCGAGGAAGATGCCCGCGGCCAGCACGAGCGCCGCCGAGATGACGCTGGGGATGTAGCCGAGGATCCGGGTGATGGCGTCGGTCACCGCCTCGAGACCGATGATCTGCGAGGCCGCCATCACGAAGAGGATCATGATCAGCCAGAACAACAGGCGCCCGATGATGCTCGCCGGCGAGGTCGCCATGGCCGTGCGCTCGAGCGCCTGTGCGATGCCGGTGCGCTCGAGCAGGCTGTCGAGCCCGCCGCGGATCGAGCGCTCGACCGCGCCCTGGATCACGCGCGCGATGATCCAGCCGACCAGCAGGACCAGCACCGCTCCGATGAACTTCGGCGTGAACGCGATCACGCCCGCGGCGACGTCGGAGACCATCTCGAGGAGCATCTGGCGAATCTCTTCGAACTGGTCAGTCATCCCGGTCTTCTCCACGATCGTCGGGCAGCTCGTGGCCCAGCATAGCAGCGATCAGATCCAGCAGGGGCGCGAAGAACTGCAGCACGAACACGATCGTCGTCAGGTCCACGATGTCGCGCACCGTGAGCAGCGACTGCACGCGGCGGATGGTCGTGTCCGGCAGGTCCGCGGGAACCGCGGACTCCTCGTCGCGGAGCAGGCCGAGCAACTCCTCGGCGATCTCCTCGTCGCGTCGTCCGTCGGGCTCAGCCATCGGACTTCTCCTCGTCGAGGCGCCGCTCGGCCTCGGCGCGCTTGTCGTCGTAGAGCTCGCGCAGACGCTTCGCGCCGCGCGAGACGCGCATCTTGGCAGCGGACTCGGACAGGTCGAGTTCCGCGGCGATCTCTGCGTAGGTACGGCCCTCCACGAAGCGCATGATCAGGGGGATCCTGGTGCCTGGATCGAGGGAGTCCAGCAGCCCGTTCACGGTCCGCCGCAGCGCCGGGTCACCCGGCGCCACCGGGGCCGGCTCGACCGGCTCGGCCTCGATCGCGTCCTGCTTGCGCTGCTCCTGGGCGCGGCGGCGCAGGATCATGCGACAGCAGTTGAGCGTGACCACGCTCAGCCAGTGCGAGAACGGCCGGTCCGGGCGGTAGCCCCGGATGCTGCGAAAGACCGACAGGAAGACGTCCTGCGTGGCCTCCTCGGCGTCCTCGGGCGAGCGCAGGATGCCGAAGGCTCGCTGGTAGACGACCGGGGTGTAGCGGCGGACGAGTTCGTTGTAGGCGCGCACGCCGTACGGGAGCTCGGCCTGCGCGCGTGCGACGAGATCGCGATCTGGGTCCACGTCGCTCATGCGCGAGAAGTACCCCGGTTCCCTCGGAAGCTGTACGGCTCGCATCATGCCATCCCCCAGGCGCCCAATGCACGCTCCGTCGGCCGCGTAACGCCGCGGGAACACGGTGGTAAACGCGATCGCGTGAAGCCGCCGCTCGCGCTCTGTGACGGAATCGCTCGCCGCCGAATTGCAACGGGTGGAGACGGCGGTTCCCGGGCGCTCTCGCACCCGGGCACCGTGACGAAAATCGCGGCGGCTGCATTGCACCGGCTCGAACGCCGGAAACCGGCCGCGGTCGGAGGGAGACACGCATGGCCAAGACGATCGAGGACATCGAGGGGATCGGGCCCGCCTACGGCGAGAGACTGCGCGCGGCAGGCGTCCGCACGCCCGCACAGTTGCTCGAGGTGGGTCGCACGCGAAAGCTGCGCGAGGACCTCGAGGAGCGGACCGGCCTCGCTGGCAACCTGATCCTTCGTTGGGTAAACATGGCGGACCTGTTTCGCATCAAAGGCGTGGCGGGTCAGTACGCCGAGCTGCTCGAGACCGCGGGCGTTGACACGGTCAAGGAGCTCGCGCGCCGCAATGCGGACAAGCTGGCCGCCGAGCTGGTGCGGATCAACGCCGAGCAGCGCCTGGCCCGGGCCAACCCGTCGATGTCGTCGGTGAGGAGCTGGGTCGAGCAGGCCAAGGAGCTGCCGCCCGCGGTCGAGCACTAGGGCTCGATCCCGGACGAAGTAACGGAGCGATGCGGCCGTGGAGGTCGCGCGCGAAGCCAGAGGAGAGTTCTCTTGTTTGATAGAAATTCCTGGATCGGCATCGCCGGTACCGTCGTCGTGATGGCGTCGGCCGGCTGTGCCACACATGACCCGAGCAGCGTCGGTGTCGACGCTGCTGCCGAGCTCAGCACGCTCCGCGGGGAGATCGAGACCCGGAACGACCAGATCAGTCGGCTGTCCCGCGAGCTCGAGCAGGCCCGTCTGCCGGACGTGGCCAGCGCTCCGGCCACGACGCGTGCAGCCGCCGCTGGCGGTACCGACCTGCTTCCGCCCGAGGCGAAGGCCGGGCAGTGCTACGCGCGCGTCATGGTGCCGCCCCAGTACGAGACCAGCGAGGAGCGCGTGCTGGTGAAGGCCGCCGCCGAGAAGCTCGAGGTCGTTCCGGCCAGCTACGATACGGCCGAGGAGCGCGTGCTGATCAAGGAGGCGAGCGAGAAGCTCGAGGTCGTTCCCGCCACGTACGAGTGGGTCGAGGAGCGCGTGATGGTCAAGCCGGCGAGCACGCGCCTCGAGCGCGTGCCCGCGAAGTACGAGCAGGCCGAGGAGCAGGTGCTCGTGCGCCCGGCCGAGACCGTCTGGAAGAAGGGACGCGGGCCGATCGAGCGCGTGGATAACGCCACCGGCGAGATCATGTGCCTGGTCGAGGAGCCGGCCGTCTACAAGACCGTGCGCAAGCGCGTCGAGACGTCGCCCGAGACCACGCGCGAGATCGCGATCCCGGCGGAGTACGAGACCGTGCGCAAGCGCGTCGTGAAGAAGCCGGCGACCACGCGCAAGGTGGAGATCCCCGCGGAGTACCGGAGCGTGCAGGTGCGCAAGATCGCCCGGCCTGCCTCCACGCGGAAGACCGAGATCCCGGCGGAGTACGAGACCGTGCCCAAGCGCAAGCTGGTGGCCGGGGGCCAGAACGCCTGGCGCGAGATCCTGTGTGAGACCAACGTCTCGCCGGGGATCGTGCGCGACATCCAGTCGGCGCTCTTGAAGCTCGGGCACGAGCCCGGCCCGATCGATGGCCGGCTCGGCTCGAAGACCATGCGTGCCGTGGCCGACTTCCAGCGCGCGAAGGGCCTGCCGACCGGTCAGCTGACCCTGGCGACCGTCGACGCCCTCGGCGTCGGCGCCCGTCGCTAGCGGGGGGTGAGGGCGGGGCAGGCCGGTCGCGCATTGCGCGCCGGTCTGCCCCCGCCGTCCCGCCAGCGCACGCAGGAGATCGAGGATGGCCCTCTCGACCCTGGTCACCGCCACGTTTCATCGAGTTCGGCGGCCAGGTCCCGCGGGGCAGCTGAGCAGCGCGGTCGGGTTCTGGCTCGCGGGGCTGGCCCGGTCGACGATCGAGCGCGTCCACGGGGGACGGGGGGCGCCCGGTCGCGGGCGTCGCGCGATTCGGCATCCTGGGGTCTCGTGCTCGCCATGGGGCTGCACGCGAAGGGCCTGGCCGACGACATCGCCCACCTGGCATTCGGCCTGACGCCCGGCTCCATCGCGCTGGCTGCGGCGCTGGCTTTCGGCCTCCACGGCCGTGGGCCGGCAGCTGGAGCACCTGTTTACCGAGGCTGCGCGGCGAGTTGCGCCGGCGCGGCGAATCTCTTTCTCTTCATCGAAAGGCACTTCATGCGTTTTCTTCTCTTCCCGATCGCGGCCGCGCTGCTGGCGCTGGCCTGTGGTGACTCCGGAACCTCCGACCGCGGGTCCGACCCCGCCCGCGCGGCGGGCGAGGTCGGCCAGCAGCTCCAGCAGGGCACCGAGGCCACGCGCGATGCGGCCGCCTCGGCGGCCGGCAGCGCGGGCACGGCGCTCGAGCGCGGGCCAGACGTGGCGGCCCCGGCGGTGCAGGACCTCGCCGCGGGTGTCGGATCCGCCGACGCGCAGACCTGCCTGGCCCTGGTCTCCGAGAAGCGGTACGCCGACGCGGTCGGCGTGTGCACGGCGGCGCTGAAGCGCGACCCCGACAGCGAGCCGCTGAGCGAGGCGCTCGAGACGGCACGCGAGGGCGCGGCCGCGGCGATGGGTGACGCCATCGGCGCCGCGCGCGACGGTGCAGCCGGTCGGCTGGACGGTGCCCTGGGCGGGACGCTGCCTGGCACCGCGGGGCAGTAGAGCGCTGCTAGCGCCCGGGCGGCGGCGTGAAGGGCATGCGCCAGCGGCGGCGCAGGCCCTCGCGTCGCTCCTCGAGCGCCGTGCGTCGCTGCTCCGGCGTGACCCGCGGCGTCGTCGCGGGCAGCGCGTCGCGTAGCGACGCGAGCTCGACCACGCGGCACTCCGGGACCGGGAAGCGGTCGGCGGTGTTCCAGCGCACGACCATCGAACCCTCGTTGCGACCCGTGGTGTCGAGCCAGTTGGGCACGCCGGGATCGCTGCACGCGATCACCGCGCGAAAGCCGCCGTCGGCGTCGAGCACGGCCTGGTGGCCGTTCAGGCTTGTCTGCAGGCCCAGGTCGAGCGTCTCGCACCACGCATTCCCCAGGTGGATGCTCCAGTAGCGGGCCTCCGGCGGAAACACCTCGACCAGCAGCGCCTCGCCCTCGCCGATGCGGTAGCCGCCGCAGCCCGCCCACTGGTGCGGCTGCGCGCCGGCCGCGGCGCCGCCGAAGTTCGTGTCCGGGAAGCGATTGACGTAGCGCTCCTGCACGCCGCGGTAGACGTCGAGCCAGACGTCCACGCAGTCCTCGACGTGACGCGCGACCGCGTCGAGCCGCCGCGCCAGCACGGCCGGCTCGGGGTGGCCGGCGGGGGGATCGGCGCGCGGACCGGAGTCGATGCGCTCGATCCACAGGTTGGCCATGCGCTCGCCCACCCAGTCGTAGGAGAACTGGCGCACGAGCAGCGAGTCGGCGTCGCGGCTCAGCGGGAGCCAGTTGCCCGATCGTCGCTCGGGCGAGAGCACCAGCTCCAGCTCGCCGTCGTCGCCGACCTCGAGCTCGGCGTCGTGGGTGTTGCCGACGGTCCGGCCCGAGTCCATCACCTGGAAGCCCAGGAAGCGCACGCTGCCCCGGTCACCGCTGATGCGGTAGGTCGCGTCCCCGCGCAGCGCGCTGATGCCGTAGAGCGAGTCGGGGCAGTCCCAGCCGAGCTTGAAGCGGCGCGTCCACCAGTGGATGTGTGGCCGGTCCGGGTCGAAGTCCTCGAGCGCCATGTCCAGGCCGTTGCGCATCAGCATGGCGGCGTGGCGGTAGCCGTCGGCCCGCTCCGCGGGAGCCGCCGCCTGGACCCGCTCTCCGAGTCGCGCCATCCGCCCGGTGAAAGCACGCCAGGCGCTGCCGTCGAGCAGCTCCGCGTCGCTGCCCCTCGCCCACTGCTGCGCCGTGAAGATCTTGTTCTGCAGCCAGTGGTCGTTCTCGATCACGCCCGCGCCCAGCGCCGCGTCGCTGCGCTGTCGCTCGTCGTCGCCCGGTGTCGATTCCATCATGCGGCCCCGTCTGCGCGCCGGTACCCGATTGACCGCCGCGGGCGCTGCATCATACGCTCCCGGCGATGCCCCGGGAATTCACGTTCCGCGATGCCCGCGTGCGCAGTCCCTCGGTGCTGGCGCTCAATGCATTCGGGCGTGTCACGGGTTTCCCCTGGCGGGGCTTCGATGCCGACGCGATCGTCGCGGACGCGAGGCGACACGCCGGACTCGACGACCCGGGCGACGGGTCCTGGCGCGAGCCTCTCGATGTGCTCTGTGATGCGCTGCCCGGCGAGTCGGGGCTGACGTCGTTCGGGCGCACGGCCGCGCGCGCGGGAATCGTGGGCGCCCTCGCGAATCGCCTGCGCGTGGTGGACTGGGCCGCGCGCCACCCGGAGGTGCATGACGAGCGTGTCGAGCGCCCCTGGGTCATCGTGGGCATGCCGCGCACGGGAACGTCTCTGCTCTCCTTCCTGATGGAGCTCGATCCCCACGCGCGTACGCCCACGCAGTGGGAGGCGCTCGATCCGATCCCGCCGCCCGAGCTGGCCACGTACACCACGGATCCACGCATCGCCGCGGCGTCGCGCCAGCTCGCGCAGCTCACCCGGCTGTGCCCGCCGCTCAACGCGCTGCACCCGATGGACGCCGGACTCGCCGCCGAGGACGTCTCTATCCTGATGTACGGAATGCGCAGCTGGCAGTTCGAGACCCTGGCGTTCGCACCCGGCTACGGGCGCTGGCTCGACGCTGCCGACATGCGCCCGACGTACGCGCTCTTCCGCACGGTGCTGCAGATCTGGCAGTCCACGCTCCCCGTGGGCGTCTGGTCGCTCAAGTGCCCGCAGCACCTGATGCATCTCGACGCGCTGCTCGACGTGTTTCCCGACGCGCGTCTCGTCTGGATCCACCGCGATCCGGTGCGCGCGGTGGGCTCGCTGGCGAGCATGGTCATGGCCTATCTGACCACCTCGTCGCGCGGGCTCGAGCCGGCACGCGTGGCCGCGTACTGGACGGAGCGCATGGTCGCGGCCGTCGATCGCGCGTCGCGGGTCCTGGCGGATAGGGACGGAGTCTCCTGCGTGCATGTGCACTACGAGGACCTGATGAAGGACCCGGTGCGCACGCTGCGGGGCGTCCGCGCGGCGTCGGGAGAGCCGCTGGATCCGCTGCACCAGCGCCGCATCGAGGTGTTCATGCGCACCCGGCCGCGTGACCTCTACGGCCGGCACGTGTACCGGCTCGAGGACTTCGGACTCACCGCCAGCGCGATCGACGAGCGTTTCGCGTCCTACGTGCGGTGCCACGACGTGGGCCCCGAGGCCCGCTGATCGACCAGGAGGAGCCATGGCGACATCCCTGACGCCCGAGCAGGTGCGCGAGTTCCTGCAAACCCAGCGCACGCTGATCCTGTCCACCGTCAAGAAGGACGGGGCGCCGGTCGCGCACGCGCTCTGGTTCACGTACCTGGACGACGCGGTGTACTTCGACACGCAGTCGGCCAGTCTCAAGGCGCGCAACATCGAGCGCGACGGCCGGGTCTGCTGCCTGGTCGAGGCCGGCGAGAAGTACTTCGATCTGCGCGGGGTCATGATCCAGGGCCGCTGCGTTCCCGTCACGGATCCCGACGAGATCGCGCGCGTGCAGGCCGCCAAGGAGCAGAAGAACGCGCGCATCGGCAGCGGCCTCGAGGACATGCCGGAGTGGTTCTCGGGCAGCCGGGAGCAGCGGCGCGAGCGCGGCGCGCGCGTGCTGCTCAAGGTACCGCTCGAGCGCGTCAGCAGCTGGAACTTCGGCCAGGTGCGCGACCACTACGAGGCCAGGATGGCGAAGGATGCGGGCTGCTAGCTGCCTGCCAGGGTCGGGCCGTTCCGGCTGGGTGCTCCGCGCCTCGTTTCAGGTCACGACGCCGTCGATCTTGAGCTGCAGGACCTGCTCCATGTCGCGTCCGAGCTCGAGGAGGATCTCGTCGGTGTGCTCCGCGAACAGCGGCGCGCGGCGAATCTCCGGCGGCGTCTCGTCGAACTGCACCGGATTGCAGACCAGCTCGCGGCGCTTGCCGTCGGCGTCGGTGAGCTCGGCGATGAAGCCGTTGGCGCGCAGCTGCGGGTCGCTGGCGACCTCCATCACGGTCTGCACGGGAGCCCACTGGCCCTCGAGCGTCTGCAGGCGCTGCATCCACTCGGCATAGGGCCGCTTCGCGAACTCTGCAGCCACGATCTCCGCGCCCTCGTTCGCGTTGGTCATCAGTTTCTCGGCGGTGTTGAAGCGCTCGTCGTCGATCAGGTCCTCGCGCTCGATGTGGCGGCAGAAGTCGGCCCAGTAGCGCCCCGGCTGCAGCATGGTCAGGTTGATCCAGCGTCCGTCGGCGGTCTGGAAGTTGCCGGCGACCGGGTTCATCGCCGCGACGCCGCTCTCCGAGAGCGGGGGCGGCGGATCCACGTCGCCGACGTTCAGCGCGATGTTCACCGCGTAGGCCATCGCCCAGGCCCCGACGCTCATCAGCGACACGTCGATCACCGAGGGCTCCCCCGTGCGCTCGCGCGCGAACAGCGCGCCCGCGATGCCGCCCGCGATCGTCATCGCACCCATCGAGTCGCCGAAGGCGCCTGCGGGCATGCCCATGGTGCGCGGCGCATCGGGCGGCGTGGTGCCCCAGGCCGGGCCCATGCGGTTCCAGAACACGCTGCCGTCGAAGCCGCCCTTCCAGGCTTCCGGGCCCTTGTTCCCGTGCGCGGTGCCGCGCACGTAGATGATGTCGGGGTTCACCCGGCGCAGATCCTCGAGCTCGATCCCCAGCTTCTTGCGCGCGTCCGGCATGAAGTTGGTCAGGAACACGTCGCTCTTGCGCGCCAGCTCGTACAGGATCTCGATGCCCGCGGGCTCATTGAGCGCCAGGCCGATGCTGCGCTTGCCGCGGTTCGGGTGCTCCATGATCGGGCTGAACGTGCCACCGTCGCCCGTGCTCGCGGTGCCCAGGTTGAGACCGCGCTGGGCGTCGCCCGCGACCGGATGCTCGACCTTGATCACCTCGGCACCCCAGTCGGCCAGGATGCCCCCCGCCGCGGGCGTGAAGGTGAACTGGGCGGCCTCGAGGATGCGGATGCCCTCCATGGGCCGGTGCGTCATCTGCTTGCTCCTGCGGCGATCCCCGACCCGCGGGGCGGGTCTTCGCCGGCTGCATGGTGGAAGCGCAACTCTACCAGCTCCAGCGGACTGCTGATCGGCCCGCTCAGGCGCCGCCGCGCAGCACCTGACCGGGCAGCACACCCGTATGCTTCTGGTCGTCGAAGAGCACCTGGCCGTTGACGATGGTGTACTGCATGCCCCGGGCGGGCATGACCATGCGGCGGCCTCCTGCGGGCAGGTCGTGCCACATCTCGGGGCGCTTGTCGGAGCCCACCGTCTCGGGGTCGAAGACCGCAAGGTCGGCCGCGTTCCCGGCGGCGATGCGCCCGCGACCCCGCAGCCCGAAGAGGTCGGCCGGCTCGGAGGTGATGCGCTGTACGGCGCGTTCCAGGGTCATGGCCTGGCGCTCGCGCACCCAGGTGCCCAGCAGGTAGGTGCAGTAGCCGGCGTCGCAGAGCATGTCCACGTGCGCGCCGCCGTCGGACAGGCCGATCAGCGTCTGCGGGTGGTCGATCAGCGCGCCGACGCTCCCGACGTTCGAGTTCATCGCCTCCATGGTGAAATCCAGCTGGAGGTCGTCTTCGATGCAGATGTCGAAGAACGTGTCTACCGCGTCGGCGCCGCGCTCGCGCGCGACCTGGTCCACGCTCTTGCCGACGCTGGCCTGCAGCGATGCGGCGTGTACTTCCTTGACCTCGAGCCGCTTGAAGTACGTGTCGCGGTGGAAGATGTAGCCGCCGTCGAGCTGCTTGCGGAACGCGTCGCGGAACGCGGGGTCGCGATAGTGGCGCATCTGCACCTCGGGAGGCTGGTTGAACAGCGGCTTCCACTCGGGCAGGTTGGCGAAGGCGAACGGGTTGCGCAGATCGATCTGCACGATCAGTGGCCGGCACGAGACCTGGGGCCGCGCTCCGCGCGCCAGCAGCGCGGCGGTCTGCTCCAGCGTCTCCTGGCAGAGCTCGGGGCGGTCGTCCCGCACCAGCAGCGAGAGCCAGGTCACCGGGCGGCCGGTCTCGCGCAGGAAGAGCTCGAGCAGCTCGTACTCCTCGGGCGTCACGATCCCCGGTGCGTCATTGAGGTTCAGCTCGACGATGCCGCGGTCGAGGTCGCGCAGCACGTTGCAGTACGCCTCGAGCTCGTCGCGGCTGGCCTGGCGGCACGCCAGCGGGCGACCCTGGTAGCCGATGTGCTGCGGCCCGAAGGTGGTGCTGAAGCCCAGTGCGCCGGCCTCGAGCGCCTGGCGCAGCAGACCCGCGATCTGCCCGGTCTCTTCGGCGCTGGCCTCGCGATCCATCGAGGCCTCGCCCATCACGTAGTGACGGAAGGGCGTCAGCGCGGCCATGAAGCCCAGGTTCACGCCGCTCCCGCGGCGCGCGGCGGCGTCCATGTACTCCGGGAACGTCTCCCAGTCCCAGGTCACGCCCGCGCCGAGCACGTCGAAGGGGATGGCCTCGACGTTGACCAGGTCCCAGGCGGCGATCTCGTGTGCCTCGGGCCGGCACGGAGCGATGCCCACGCCACAGTTGCCCATGACCACGCTGGTCACGCCGTGCCACGGTGAGCAGCTCAGGACGGGATCCCAGCAGATCTGCGCGTCGTAGTGCGTGTGGTGGTCGATGAAGCCGGGTGCCACGACCAGGTCGCCGGCGTCGATCACGCGCGCGGCGCCGTCGCGAATCTGGCCGATCTCCGCGATCACGCCGTCCTGGACGGCGACGTCGGCGCGGTAGGCCGGGGCGCCGGTGCCGTCGACCACCGTTCCATTCCTCAGGAGCAGGTCGTGGCCCATGCGGACTCCTCTCGCGGGGTATGCGGCCGGCCGCCGCGGCAAGCGGCGGTCTCCGCGTCTCGCGGCCCCAGTCTACCAGCCCGCCACCCCCGGAAGCGGCCGTGGGGCAAGATGCCCGCGAGGAGGCTCGATGCGATTTCAGCGCTGGTACCCCGCCTACGTCCTGACGGTGATCGCGCTGTCCAACGCCTTCAACTTCCTGGACCGCCAGATCCTGGCGATCCTGCTGGAGCCGATCCGCGCCGATCTCGGCGCCTCGGACACCGCGCTGGGTTTCCTGTCGGGTCCGGCGTTCGCGCTCTTCTACGCGCTGGCGGGCATCCCGATCGCGCGCTGGATCGACCGCGGCTCGCGGCGCACGATCATGGCGGCGGGAATCGCCCTGTGGAGCGTGATGACGGCGGCGTGCGGCATGGCGCGCACGCTCGGTCAGCTGGCGGTGGCGCGCACGCTGGTGGGCGTGGGCGAGGCCACGCAGACGCCGGCCGCGCACTCGCTGATCTCCGACTACTTCGCCCCGCGGCACCGCGCGACCGCGCTGGCGTTCAACAGCGTCGGCGCCAACGGCGGCCTGCTGGTCGGGCTCGCACTGGGCGGCTGGATCGCCGACGCGTACGGCTGGAGGCTCGCGTTCGTGACGGTGGGCCTGCCCGGTCTGCTCGTGGCGCTGCTCGTCCGCCTGACCGTGCGCGAGCCGCTGCGCGGTGGCACCGACGAGCTGCCCGCCGCGCCTGCCGCATCCGGCGAGCCCGAGGAGAGCTTCGCCGCGGTGGCGCGGATGCTCTGGCGCCTGCGTACGTACCGCCACGCCGCGCTGGGCGCGTCGCTCCAGGCGCTCTTCGGGTACACGCTGATCAGCTGGGCCCCGGCCTTCATGGCGCGCGTGCACGGCTGGAGCCCCGGCGAGATCGGCCTGCCGCTGGGCCTGGTCCTCGGTCTGGGCGGGGCCACGGGCTCGGTGCTCGGCGGCACGCTCTCGGATCGCCTGGGCGCGCGCGATCCGCGCTGGTACGCCTGGCTGCCGGCGATCACGGCGGTCTCGATGCTGCCCTTCGCGCTGCTCTTCCTGCACTGGCCCGGCGCGGGAGGGATGCTCTGGTACCTGCCCGCGGTCATCCTGGGCAACTTCTACCCCGCGCCGTCCTACGCGCTGGCGCAGAACCTGGTCCCGCCGCGGATGCGCGGCACGTCCTCGGCCGTGATGCTGCTGGCGATCACGGTGATCGGGCTCGGCATCGGCCCGCAGCTCGTGGGCGTGCTGAACGACGCGCTGGCGCCGCGCCTGGGTGAGCTGGCGATCCGCCACTCGCTCACGCTGGTGGCGCTCGTGAACCTCTGGGCCGCGGGCCACTTCCTCCTGGCCTCGCGCACAGCGCGCCAGGAGCTGGCCGCGCGCGCACGGATCGCGCGAGGCGACTGACGGCGGTCAGCGCGCGGACTCCGGTGTGGCGCGCTTCACAGCCGAGATGGATCGCGCGCGTGTGAAGCGCTTCATCGCGGGCGGCGCGTCCCGGGCCGATGCTTCCGGGCGTCATCGGAGGATGACGCGGAGGAGAACGTCATGCAGGTCCGAGCTCGAACCTTCCGACTCCGGGGCAGTCTGGCCCTGGCCCTTGCACTGCTGCTGGATAGCGGCGCAGCGCGCGCACAGACGAGCGGCTTCGCGCCGCGCAGCGAGCCGCCGGCTTTCGAGGAGCTGATCGAGGACGTCGCGGAGAATCCCGCCTACACGCCCGAGGCGCGAGACATCCTGATCGAGCAAGCCGACGGCGGATTCGAGGACTTCGTGACCACGAACCCGATCCAGACCCAGATCGGGAACTGGCCGCTCGAGGCCTTCGAGCCGCTGCCGAACGCGCCGCTCGCCCTCGAGCGGATCTTTCTCGTGGACAGCTACGATGGCGGCATCGTCGAGTCCACGTGCCCACCGGCCGCACCCTGTGAGTTCCCGGACGAGTGGGACATCAAGGCCTTCCGCGTCTACACGGTATGGCGAGCCAGCTCGCCCTCCGACATCGCGGACCTCGAGCGCCACTTCCTGGCGCAGGACGGTCGCGGGGTGCGCATGTGGCTCGAGGGGCAGGAGCTCTCGCAGGCCTTCGGCGGCACATTCTCGCCGGGCGATTTCCATGCCTACGTGCCGCCCTCGACGGATCAGCTCGTGATCGTGTTCCGGCCGCACGCGTGGTATCCGGCGGCCCCGCCCTGGCCCGTCTGGAACATCTACTTCCAGCTGACCGAGGAGAATGGCCTGCCACTGATCGACCTGGACCGGTGGGGCAACCCCATCGTGGTGGGTCACGTGGCGAACCCCACCTCGCACCGCAGCGCGACCGTCGTGCCGAAGCCCGTCCTGCGCAGCTTCTGGACCGCGACCATCGGCGAGAGCGTCAGCAGCTCGCGCTGCACCGGCTGCCACACCATGGATACGCCCGAGAAGATCCGCGAGCGCCACGGCGGTCTGATCGACGGTCTGGCCATCGTCACCGAGCCGAGCATCCTGGTGCCCGGAAAGTCGGTCTACACGTGCAGCAACTGCCACGAGGGCTACTTCGACTACCTGGGTGAGAGCAGCTCCTTCGCCGAGGGCAAGTGGGCCACACCGACACAGGAGCTCGACATCAACTGGGCGCAGATCATCAATGACCACCCTCTGAGCTGGCCCCACCGTATCTGCGACCGCATGGTCACGAACATGCCCACGCATGAGCTCCGGCACGAGCACTTTCACGAGGACGCCCGGCTGTTCTGGGCGGTCGAGAAGGGCGAGCTTCCCGATCCGAACCTCCCGCCGCTGCCCACCGCGCCGCCGCATGACCACGACGAGTTCGTGCGCCGCTTCGACGTCTGGAACGACTCCGGCGCCCACTGCCCGCCGCTGGTTCCGGACCTGTTCATCAATCCTGGCGACCTGTCTGACCCGCTCCCGTCACCCATCGGAGGCGTCGAGAGGGCAGATGCCGACGAGGATGGCGTGCCCGATGCGGACGACAACTGCCCCGCCGCGTCCAACCCGCGTCAGCTCGACGCCGATGGCGACGGCCGCGGCGACTTCTGCGAGTGTGGCGACCAGACGCTCGACGGGCTCGTCGACGTGCGCGACGTGCTCGCGATCAACGACGCGCTGTTCGGGCGCGGACGCATCTCGCCTCTGTGCGACGCGAACGGGGACGGCCAGTGCAGCGTGGCCGACATCCTCGGGGTCAACGCCGCGATCCATGGCGCGCCCGCCTACTGCTCGCGCCATCCCGATCCAGCCCGCGCGCGCTGACGCGCCGCCTGCTTGACGCTCGCCGTCCGCCGCGGACAAACTGCGCGGTGGGCGGCGCTGGCCGCGGGAGGGCGGATGTTCGAGCTGGACGGCCGGACCGCGCTGGTCACGGGAGCGGGGCAGGGAGTCGGTGCGGAGATCGCGCGCGTGCTGGCCGCGCACGGCGCCGCGGTGGGGATCAACGACCTCTACGCGGAGCGCGCCGCCGCGGTGATCGACGAGATCCGCGCTGCGGGGGGGCGCGCCGCGCCGGCGATCGCCGACGTGGGCGACCACGCCGCGGTCGGACGTGCGGTCGAGGCTCTGACCGCCGAGCTCGGCGACATCGACATCCTGGTCAACAACGCGGGCCTGCCCGTGGGAGAGGGATTCGTGATCCGGCCGTTCGAGCGGACCGATCCCGACGTCTGGGAGCCCTGGCTTCGCGTGAGCCTGTACGGCGCGCTGCACTGCAGCCGTGCGGTGGTCGCGGGCATGCGCGAGCGCGGCTGGGGCCGGATCATCACCATCTCGTCGGACGCCGGCCTCGAGGGGACGCCCGACCTGGTGGCGTACTCGGCCGCGAAGGCCGGCGTCATGGGCATGACCCGTGCCCTGGCCCGCGAGCTCGGTGGCGACGGCATCACCTGTAACTGCGTCGCGCTGGGCCTGATGGAGCGCGACGAGTACGCGCCGGAGTTCCCGCTCGAGGAGGCGCTGCGCGGCTACTCGATTCCCCGCATGGGCCGCGCCTCCGACGTGGCGCCCGCGGTGCTCTACATCGCCTCGGAGGAGGCGAGCTGGGTCACCGGTCAGGTCTTCGCCGTCAACGGCGGCGCGAACGTGGTGCGCTAGCGCGCTGCCGGTGCGGGGGCCTCCGCGCCGTCCACCAGCTCCACGGGATCGCCCTCGCGGAGGATGCCGCCGCGCAGCACGCTGGCACCCACTCCGAGGTCCTGGCCCGCGTGCTTGACCAGCGCCCGCATGATGCGCGGGTCGCGCGGCAGGTCGGCCTGCTCACACGTCGTCATCACGCAGCGAAGCATCGGGCGATCGATGCGCACGAGCGCCGGACCGACGCGCAGCGTGCGACCGCACCAGTCCAGCTCGGGGAAGCCGGCGTCGGCGTCGCCGGTGTCGACGACCAGGTTCGGACGGAAGCGCCGCGCGTCGACGGTCGAGTCCGGCAGGCTGCCGGCCAGCGTCTCGAGGGAGGCACGCGTGAGCAGGTGCAGCTCGAAGCTGTCGAAGTAGGTGCCGGGCGGGGATACGAACTCCTGAGCCCCGCTGTCGGCCTCGAGCGCGGGCAGCGGCTCGTCGGGCAGCAGCCCGAGCAGCCGGCGCAGGCTCGCCTCGTCGGCGATCCGCTCGCGGCGCCGGTAGTGCTCGAGATCCTCGGCGGGGCGCCGCGACCAGAGCGTGACGCGACGGCCGACCGCCCGGCTGATCGCCTCGTGCACGTCGGGCGCGTCGCTGTCCACGGACATGCCTCCCGGCAGCCGGATCTCGACGCGCTCGAGCTCGCCAGCCGAGGCGTCGCGCCCGCGCGCGGCGCAGCGCAGGAGCTCCGGGATGTGCTTGGCGCCGCGGATCTCGCCCACGTCCTCGTCGCGCAGCGCGAAGGCCCGGTCGCCTGCCAGTCCGCGCCCGGACGCGAGCGTGCAGCGGTCGAGGCGCTCGCCCGCCATGGACTTGACGGGGTAGCGCCAGATCTCTGCCAGCCGCCCCAGCCGCCCCAGCCGCCCCAGCCGTGCGGTCGCGGCGGCCATCAGCTCCCGCGCTTCGCGCGTGCGGCGACCTCGTTGAGCATCTTCTCGGTGGCGATCACGGCCGCGGCGAGCTGGTCGGAGTCCACGCCCAGCGTGGCCCAGCTCTCCTCGACGGTCTCGCCGCGCCAGGTGATCAGCGTCTCGACGAGCGCGCTGGTGCGGCCACCCGGCGGGATGCGCACGCGGAAGTCGGCCAGCCGCGGCACCTCGAGCCCGAACTCCTGCACGGCCTTCTTGAGCGCGTTCATGAACGCGTCGTAGCCGCCGTCGCCGGTGGCGCGGCCGCTGGACTCCTGGCCGAGATACGAGACGCTGACCTCGGCTGCGGGCAGCTCCGTGCTGCCGACCATCACCCGCCAGCCCGTCACCCGCACCATGCTCTCGCGTGGCGCCTTGAGTACGTCGGCGATGATGTAGCGCAGGTCCTCGGGCACGACGGTGTGCTTCTTGTCTCCGAGCGCGACGATTCGCGCCAGCACCTGGTCGCGCGCCTCGGTCGAGAGCTCGATTCCCATCTGCGCCAGGTTCTGGTCGAGGCTGGCCTTGCCCGAGAGCTTGCCCAGGGCGTAGCGCCGCTTGCGGCCGAAGCGGGCGGGCGCCAGGCGGCTCTCGTACAGGTTCCCCTTGGCGTCGCCGTCGGCGTGGATCCCGGCGGTCTGCGTGAACACGTCGGCCCCGACGATGGGCGCGTTGGCGGGGACGTCCTTGCCGCTGAAGATCTCCACCAGGCGCGAGGCGGAGACCAGGCGCGTCTCGTCGACGCCGGTCTCCCAGGGGCCGTGGTCATGGAGTACGGGCACGACCTCGGCCAGCCGCGTGTTCCCGGCGCGCTCGCCCAGCCCGTTCACGCTGGTGTGCACGCCGCGGGCCCCCGCCTCGACCGCCGCCAGGCAGTTGGCGACGGCCAGCCCGTAGTCGTTGTGGCAGTGGTACTCGAAGTGGACGTCGGGGAAGCTCGCGACCATCAGGTCGACGGAGCGGCGCGCGTCGCCCGGCGACTGGATGCCCAGCGTATCGCAGAGGTAGACGCGATCGACGCGATGCTCGCCCAGCGTGCGCATCATGGCGAAGACGTACTCCGGCGAGTTGCGCACCCCGCTCGACCAGTCCTCCAGGTACACGCTGGTGCGTACGCGCCGCTTGCGCGCGTACTCGAGCGTCTCGGCGACGCGCTTGCGGTGCTCCTCGGGCGACATCCGCAGCTGGCCGAGGCAGTGGTGCTCGGAGCCCTTGACCAGCACGTTCATCACGCGGCCGCCGGTCTCGTGCAGCCAGTCGACCGACTTCTGGCCGTCGCAGTAGCCCAGCATCTCGATCCGGGAGATGGCGCCCTGACGCCGCGCCCAGCGACAGATGCGCCGCGCCGCCTCGCGCTCGCCCTCCGACACGCGGGTCCCGGCGATCTCGATGCGGTCCACGCCCACGTCGGTGAGCAGGAGCTTCGCGATCTGGAGCTTCTCCTCGGGCGTGTAGGCGATCTGGGGCGTCTGCTCACCATCCCGGAGGGTGGTGTCCATCACCTCGATTCGCGTGCGGGGGGCCTCGGGCATCTCGTTCCTGGCGTCTCAGTCGAGACGCATGCGGTACAGCTCGACGGCGTTCGAGTAGACCATCTTGCGCCGCACGGCGTCGGGCACGCCGGCGAAGTTCTTGTCGATCCAGGCGTGCGACTCCGGGAAGGTGGAGTCCGAGTGCGGGAAGTCCGACGCCCACATGTAGTTGTCGGCGCCGAACAGGTCGTAGGTCGCCGCGCCCACGGCGTCGTCCTGGAACGTCGCCCAGACCTGGCGGCGCACGTACTCGCTCGGGCGCAGCGGGAGCTTCTCGGGGAGCATCGCCCCGTACTTCTCGTACGCGTGATCCATGCGGTACATGATGTGCGGCAACCAGCCGATGTCGTTCTCGGCCGAGACGATGCGCAGCTCGGGGAAGCGCTCGAGCACGCCGCCGAAGACCAGCGTGGCCAGCGACTCCTGGATCTCGTGGATCACCGTGATGTAGGTGACGCCCGGGTTGCGCTGCAGCCCGCCGCCCCACTTCTTCATGGCGTCGCCGAGCCGCTCCGCCTGCCGGCCGCGCCCGGTGATGATGTGCAGCGAGACCGGCAGCTGGTGCTCTGCGGCCGCCTGCCAGAACGGGTCGTAGGCGCGATCGCTGTAGGGTCGGTCCTCGGGCGGGGAGCCCCAGATCATCGCGCCCTTCATCCCCTGCTTCGCGATGCGCTCGACGTCGGCGACGGCGAGGTCCAGATCCTCCAGCGAGATCAGTCCCACGCCGTAGAGGCGCCTGGGGTCGTGGCTGCAGAACTCCGCGAGCCAGTCGTTGTAGGCGGTGAAGCAGGCGCGCTGGAGCTGCGCGTCGGGCATCGAGAAGATGGTCATGCCCAGTGTCGGGTACAGCACCTCGGCGTCGATCCCGTCGACCTCCTGGTCCTTGATGCGCTCGACGGGATCCCAGCCGCTGGGCCGCGCGGCCTCGTAGCCCTCGTTCATGAACTCCTTGAGCTCGTCACCCGAGCGGCCGGCCGCGAAGCCGCCGGCGACGGGGAACGGGGGTGCGCCCTCCGCGACGAACAGGAAGGTGGGCGCGTCCGGGTCGGGGTTGCGCACGACCTCGGGCGCGCGGCCGCGCAGGCCGGAATCGAGCCGTGTCTTCCAGAGGTCCGCGGGCTCCATCATGTGGGAGTCGGCCGAGACGATACCGTGGGCCATGCTGCTCCTCCTCGGGCTGGGCTGCCGGACCCCATCCCACACCAGATCGGGCCCGGGTGCAACAGCCGCCGGCCGCCGGGGCTCTCCTGCGCTGGACCTGCGCTTGGACTTCTGCCGCCGTCGGCCCCAAGATGCCGCCGGAGCCGCAACAGGAGATCTGCCGATGAAGCCCGAGATCGTGGTTCGCGAGGTGCCGTTCGCCGAGGGGCCGGTCTGGTGCCCGGACGGGACGCTGGTGATCACCCACCTGGCGCCCGGGGCGCTGCGCCGGATCTGGCCGGGAACGGGCCGCTCCGAGCTCATCGCGACCACGCGCGGCAGCGCCAACGCGGCACAGCTGGCCGCGGACGGAGGCTTCGTGGTCACCCAGAACGGCGGGCTCGACTACAACAGCTTCGGCGACGTGCTCGACCTGCCGCCCGGCGGGGCGCCGGCCCACGATCCGGTCACGCCGGGTATCCAGCGCGTGTCGCCGGCCGGCGACGTCTCGTACCTGGTCGACCGCGACATGCGCGGGCCCAACGATCTCGTGGTCGCACCCGACGGCACGCTCTACTGGACCGACCCTGGTCCGCACGGCGCGTCCGACGCTCCGGTCGGCCGCGTGTTCGCGCTGCGCCCGGGCGGCGAGCCGCGCGAGGTCGCGGGCGGCTTCGCGTACGACAACGGCATCGCCATCTCGCGGGATGGACGCATCCTGGTCGTCGAGGGCGAGGGCCTGATGTGGGTCACGCCGGACGGCGAGAAGGACTGGCTGGTCGAGAAGCTGCCGGGCAACTCGGTCGGCGACGGGCTCGCATTCGACGAGGACGGGCGGATCTACGTCTGCGCGCCACTCGACCACGTGATCCGGGTGCTCGAGCCGGACGGCAAGCAGGTCGAGGTGCTCGAGCTGGGCGAGAAGGCGATCGTCACCAACTGCTGCTTCGGCGGCGAGGATCGCCGGACGCTGTTCACCGCCGAGATCCTCCCGGGCCGGGTGGTGGCCTTCGAGGGTCTGCCCTCCCCGGGCGTCCCGATGACGCCCTGGACCGGCTCCACCTCCGCGGCCTAAGTGGTTCCCCGTGCGCCGCGCGGGAAGTATCATCTGCGCGCTCGGGCGTGGCTGGCGGCGCCCCGTCCGGTGCAGGCCGGGGGGTGCCGTATCGGAGGAGAGGGCATGGTCTGGTGGATGTCGCGTACGGGTCGGATCGCATGCTGCGTCGCGGCCGTGGGGCTGATCGCCCTGCCGGGATGCGGCCCCCAGGAGAGCACCGCACCGCAGCCGCCGGCGCCCACGCCGCCCGTGAGCTCGCCGCCCGCGAGCGCTGCCGACCCGCAGGCCGCTCCGGCGGTCCCGCTCGAACAGCCGGTCGTCCCGGCCGCCGGGCCAGCTCCCGGCCCGGACCCCGCCGCGCCGCCGGAGGACGCGGCGGCGGAAGGGATCGCGGGGCTCGAGCCGGAGCCTCCCGCGGTGGAGGCCGCGCCGGCGCGGCGCACGTACCGCGTGCGCACCGGCGACACGCTGGCGAGCATCGCGCAGGCGCAGTATGGCGACCCCTCGCGCTATCGCGAGCTCTACGAGGCCAATCGCGACCAGATCCGCGACCCGGACGCGATCTCGCCCGGACAGCTGCTGGTGGTGCCCTGAGCGAGACGGCTCAGCGCCCCGTCCAGCGCGGCGGGCGCTTCTCGGCGAACGCGCGCGGGCCCTCGGCGGCATCCTCGGTGGTGGCGTTGAGCCGCTCCATGCGCAGGCCCCAGACGATCGCGTCGCGCAGGCCGAAGCCGAGTCCGCGCACGGCCGCCTCCTTGACGCCGCGCAGCGTCAGCGGTGGATGGCTGGCCATGCGCAACGCCAGCTCCGTGGCCTCGTCGAGCACGCGCTCCGCGGGCACCACGCGGTTGATCAGGCCGATCTCGAGCGCGCGCCGCGCCGTGAGGGTCTCGCCCGTGAGCAGCAGCTCCATCGCCAGCGGGTACGAGAGGAAGCGCGGTAGCAGCTGCGTGGCGTGGCCGCTGAGCAGCCCCAGCCGGACCTGGGGCATCGCGAACGTGGCGTGCTCCGAGGCGATGCGAACGTCGGTCGCGAGCATCAGGCTGAAGCCGGAGCCGAGCGCGAGACCGTTGATGGCGCAGACGATCGGCTTCCAGAACTCCTGGTCCCAGTTCTCCAGCAGCCGGGGCGGGGGCTGGTAGGGGCTCGGTTCCTGCTCCCTTCCGGCCATCTCCTTGAGGTCGACGCCCGCGCTGAAGGCGCGGTCGCCCGCTCCCGTCAGCACCACCACGCTGACCTCGTCGTCGCGCATCAGCTCGTCCCAGGTTCCGGCGAGATCGCGCCACATCGCGCGCGAGCACGCATTGAGCGCCCGTGGCCGGTCGATGGTGACGATCGCGATCCGTCCCGGCTGGCGCTCGCAGCGGATCGCCCCCGCGTCGTCGCTCATGGCCCGCTCCCGTGCATCGTGGGTCCGGGCCTATAATGCGCCCCGGGACGCAGGGTGGAGGATCGGCGATGGGTCGGTGGAGTCGCGACGAGCTCGGGGCCGCGTTCGAGCGCGAGCTCGCCGACCGGACGGGCGGCTGAGGGAGGTCGCGTGGCCGACGACGAGCGCGTTCCGCGACCCTGGCGGCTCGGCCCGGACTTCGTGCCGAAGGGCCGCTACACCGACCGCGAGTTCCTGCAGCTCGAGTACGAGCGGCTGTTCCCGCGCATCTGGCAGATGGCCTGTCGCCTCGAGGAGATCCCCGAGGTCGGCTCGCACCTGGAGTACCGCATCGGCGACCAGTCGGTCGCCGTCGTGCGCGGGGAGTCGGGGATCCGCGCCTTCTACAACGCCTGCGTGCACCGCGGTACGCGTCTGATCCGGGGCCGGGGCCGCGCCCCCGAGCTGCGCTGCCCCTTCCACGGCTGGCGCTTCTCGCTCGAGGGCGAGTGCACGTTCATGTACTGCGCCGACGAGTTCAACCCCCGCCCCGCGGAGGAGACGCGCCTGCGCGAGATCCGCTGCGAACCCTGGGGCGGCTGGGTCTTCGTCTGCTTCGATCCCGACGCCCCCGCGCTGCTCGACTGGCTCGATCCGATCCCGCAGGCACTCGCGCCCTGGCGCCTGGAGGACATGCGCTACCTCTGGCACAAGCGCACGATCCTGCCCGCCAACTGGAAGACCGCGATCGACGCCTTCATCGAGGGCTACCACACGCCCGGAACGCACCCGCAGTACGCGCGCTTCGCCGAGAGCGAGCGTCCCGGCGCCCGACCCCTGTCGCTCGAGGAGTTCGACCGGAGCAGCTGGACGCCGACGCTCACGTACCGCAATCACTCGCGCTTCATCTTCGGGCTGCGCGAGGAGGGCTCCTCGCACCGGCCCGGCGACACCGCGCCGCAGACGATCGCCAACCACGTGCTCTACCAGGTCGCGGAGCTCCGCTCCCTGAACACCCATACCGACGCGCGCGCGGCGCGCGAGCTGGTCGACGAGGAGCTCGCGCCCGGCACCAACCCGTACACGGAGTTCGCGCGGCTGCGCCGCAAGCACGCGGAGGCCGAGGGCGTGCGCTGGCCCGAGATCACGCCCGGGCAGATGGACGCCGGCGCCGGTGACTGGCACGTGTACCCCACACTGGTGATCCTGCTCGAGACCGGCTGCGCGCTGGGCTACCGCTCGCTCCCCAACGGCGACGATCCCGACTCGTGCATCTTCGATGTCTGGTCGCTCCAGCTCTTCGGCCCGGGCAAGGCGCCGCACGTCGAGCTGGAGTTCCACGAGCGCTGGCAGGACGGCGACTTCGGACAGGTGCTCGAGCAGGACTTCCGCAACATGTCCGACGTGACCGCCGGGCTGCACCAGCGCGGCTTCGACGGACACTGGCTCAACACGAAGCAGGAGATGAGCGTGCTCAACGCGCACCGCATCGCCGACCGCTTCCTGTTCGATCACGACGCCGGCAGCTGATCCCGCGTCCCGTCGGGGATGCGGCCGGCTCAGGCGAAGCGCAGCGTGCCGAAGCGATCCGGCTGGTGGAAGTCCAGCTCCTCGCCGATCGGCGCCCAGCTCGCCCAGTGTGGATGCGAGCTGGCGTCGGCGCACTTGAACAGATTGGCGCGCCAGCGGTCGCCCGGGCGCGGCGCCACCGGGCCGACGCAGGACTCGAAGACCGACCAGGGAACGCGCGCCCCGATTTCCCAGCACACGGGGCCCTCGATCTCGCGCTCCAGGGGTCCGCGCAGGGAGCCGCGCACGATGATCCGCGAGCCGGTCGCGGCGGGCAGCGGCGTCCACTTCTCGAAGCCGTCCGGCGTGCGCCGCGGGTCCTCGATCCAGGACAGAAGCAGCGCCCCGCCGCAGCCCAGCTCCAGATTGAAGTAGCCGCGCCCGGGCCGCGGCTGCACGAAGAGCTCCACGCAGCTGTCCTGGTACGCGGGATCCTGGTAGCCGCTGAGCCGGCAGCGCACGTGGCGATCGTCGACGCGGAAGACCGCGTGCAGCGCTGCGTCGTCCCAGCCCAGGCGCGCCCGCGCCCGCGGTCGGTGCGTCGAGCTGCGCGGGTGGAACCGGGCGATCTCCAGCGGAGCGGCCGCGCGCCAGGCCGCGTCGTCCCAGCCGTCGCCAGGCGCGGGAGCGGGGTCGAGCCGCGCCACGTCGTGTGCCGGCGTCACGGGCGCTCGATGCAGCGAGTCATCGGGTCGCGCAGCGACTCCATCGAGCGCAGCAGGGCGAACTGGTTCCGGCAGCGATCGAGGTTCTGGCCGGGTCGTCGCGTCCTGAAATACACGTCTCCCAGCAGGTGGTCGGTCAGGAAGCGGATGCCGACCTCGAACGTCATCAGCCGGCATGCCAGCGGCAGCACCTCGAGCTCGGCGCCGTCGAGGCTCGGCCCCGCCGACTCCAGGTAGCCGCGCGCCAGCGCCTCGTACACCGGCATCTGCACCCCCACGTCGTCGAGCTCGCGCTCGTCCTCGGTGGCCGAGCTCGTGGCCGATCGCACCAGGTCGCCGAAGTCGTACGCCGCCAGGCCGGGCATGACGGTGTCCAGGTCCACCACGCAGATCGCGTGTCCGGTGCGCGTGTCGAAGAGCACGTTGTTCAGCTTGGTGTCGCCGTGGATCACGCGCTCGCGCAGGGTTCCCTCGCGCAGCATCCCGGTCAGGACGCCGGCCGTGTCGGCCCGCTCGAAGGCAAAGTCGAGCTCCGGGCGGGTCTCGCGGGCGCGACCGTGCAGATCCTGGTCGGCCGCCGCGCGTAGCGCGGCGACGCGGCGCGGCGTGTCGTGGAAGCCCGGCAGGGTCTCCTGGAGGCGCGGCGGCGGGAGATCCTCGAGCAGGCGCAGGAACTCGCCGAAGGCGCGCGCCGCCTCGTAGGCCACCCGCGGATCCCGGGTCCGGTCGTGGCTGGTGCTCTGCTCCACGTACGGGTAGACGCGCCAGCAGTCCCCCGCGGCGTCGCGCCGGAAGGGCGGAGCGCCGTCGCGGCCCGGGACCAGCGGCACCGCGCGCAGCCGCGCCGTGCCCGGCGCCTCCTCGAGCCTGCGGCACAGGTGCTCGGTCACGCGCTGCACGTTGCGCATCAGTCCCTCCGGATCGGGGAAGACCGATCCGTTGACGCGCTGGAAGACGTAGCGGCGCCGCGCGTCTGGGGACTCGAAGCAGGCCAGCAGAGTGTCGTTGATGTGCCCGCTGCCCCAGGTCTCCGCCGACGCGAGCCGGCCCTCGATCTCGAAGTGCGCGGCGATCTCCGCGAGTCGTTGCGTCGAGCTCACGGGGGCAGAAGCTAGCAGGCTGCCGGAGAACCCACTCCCGTCGCCGCACGACGGCCCCGGCCCGATCCCGCGGCTCGTCCGGGTTCCCCGGCCAGCGGGCCGGAACCGGCCATCCCGGCCGGCCCGCGCGGCGGCGTCCCGGCCTGCTAGCCTGTGGTGTGCGCATGCTGCTGCTCGTGTTCGTGATCGGGGGCGCCTTCGCCCTCGGCTACTCCGTGGGCCGGCGCCGTTCCGCGCCCGGCGCGGGAGGCGCGCGCCGCGGCCAGGTGGGCTGGGAGGCCCCGGCCCGGGAGCGAATCGACGACGCTCGCATCGTGCGCGACATCGATCCGGAGCGCCGCGGCTGATTCGCCGCCGGCGCCAATCAGAGAGGCAGGAGTCAGATGATGCGTTTCGTGATGATCGCGCTTGCGGCGCTGCTCGCCGCCGGGGCCCCCCAGACCGGCCGGGCGGCCGGCGAGCTGCAGGCGGCCCTCGAGGGCGAGCACCGCTCCGCGGAGAACCGGGCCCGCGACGGCTACCGGCATCCCGCCGAGACCCTGACGTTCTTCGGGCTCCGCCCGGACATGACGGTCGTCGAGATCTCTCCGGGTGGCGGCTGGTACACCGAGGTGCTGGCGCCCGTGCTGCGCGAGAAGGGCAAGCTGATCGCGGCGCACTACGGAGAGGACACGGGCGTCGAGTACCGCACGAAGAGCCACCTCTCCTTCGTCGCCAAGCTGGCCGCGCGCCCGGACCTCTACGACCGGGTCGAGGTCATCGCGTACAACCCTCCCGACCAGTCGTCGCTGGGGCCCGACGGCTCCGCCGATCTGGTGGTGACCTTTCGCAGCCTGCACGGCATGGTTCGCATGGACACCGCGGCATCCTTCTTCGAGGGGGCCTTCGCGGTCCTGAAGCCCGGGGGCACGCTCGGCGTGGTGCAGCATCGCGCGCGCCCGGGCTCCGATCCCGCCGAGACCTCGAAGAAGGGCTACGTGCCCGAGGCGACCGTGGTCGGCCTCGCCGAGGACGCGGGCTTCGTGCTGGTCGGACAGTCCGAGATCAACGCCAACCCGCGCGACATGAAGGACTACCCGGACGGGGTCTGGACGCTCCCGCCGAGCTATCGCAAGGGGGACGAGGACCGCGAGAAGTACCGCGCCATCGGCGAGAGCGATCGCATGACGCTGCAGTTCCTCAAGCCGATCCCCGTGTCCTCGCGCTAGCGGGGCGCGAGAGCACGCGCACCGGATCGCCGCTGCGCGCCAGGCCCGGCTCGACGACCTTCCAGTAGATCCCGCGCAGGTTCCGGGTCCGGGTCGCGCGCGCCTGGACCAGGCGCAGCGCATCGGGCCCGAAGCGCTGGCTGAACTTCGCGCAGCCGTCGTGCGGCATCGGGGTCACCGAGACGATCGCCTCGCCGACCGCGAGGCGCGTTCCCTCCGGCAGGTTGTCCGCCGACAGCTCGAGATCCACGAAGAGGTTGTCGCCGAACACCGTCAGCGGCTGGCCACCGGCGATCAGCGCGGCCACGTCGCTGCGCATGACGGCGAGCTGTGCCTCCGGATCGCGCGGGGGGCGCCGGCTCCAGGCGTCGCCGGGCAGGCCCTCCTCGACCGACAGCCGCGCCTGCTCGAGTTCCTCGCGCACACCGTCCGCGTGCCGACGCACGATCCGCTCCAGGCGGCCCTCCTCCCGCGGCGCCGGGGGCAGTGCGGCCAGGCTTGCCTCGAGGTCGGCGAGCGTCCTGTGGCAGTGGGCGTCGCCCCTGGGTCCGTAGCTCTCCACGCGGCAGCCTCCCGGATGACCCGTCAGCCGGCGCCGCGTCGAAGTGCGGGCTGGAGCTCATCGCTCGCTCGTGGGGTCCCGGCGCGAGTCTACCCCCTGCCGCCGGCGGGGGGCGGGCCCAGGTGTGCAGCGCGGCTGGGTTTCCTCGATCCGGCCCGGGGGGCCGTGATCCGCCCCCTCAGCTCCGCCGTCCGCGGCGCCGATGCTCCCCCCGACACGGGCCCGCGCCCGGCGGAGGCGAGCAGATGCGGTGGTTGATCATCCTGGCGGTCGCGGTGCTGATCGGTGGCTACGTGGTGCAGACCCGCAAGCCCGCCCCGGAGGTGGCCGAGGCGCCCGCACCGGAGCCGCCGCGGCCGACGGCCGCCGAGGTCCTGGCCGAGCACGGCCTCGACGAGCGCGATCGCCTCGGCGCGTCCTCTGGCGGCAATCGCGTGAATCGCGGCATCAGCGGCCACCTGCGCGACAGGATCGGCGGCCAGATGCGCCACAGCGAGCAGCGCTCCGAGCGCAACTGAGCGGGCGCGCGTCCGGGTCCCGGCCCCCGCGGTCGCTCAGCTGCCGGGAGTCTGCGCCGCGGCGCGGAGGATCTCCGTGATCGCGGCGGCGTCGACGGGTCGCCCGAGCAGGTAGCCCTGCAGCGTGTCGCAGCCCTCGGCACCCAGGAACGCCTTCTGCTCGGCCGTCTCGACGCCCTCGGCGGTGACCGTCAGGCCCAGGCGCCGCGCCATGCCGACCACGGCGGCGATCATCGCATCGGCCTGGGGATCCGCGCCCACGTTGGTGACGAAGGAGCGATCGATCTTGATCGTGTCGATCGGGAAGCGGACCAGGTAGCTCAGCGAGGAGTAGCCGGTGCCGAAGTCGTCGAGCGCCAGTCCCACGCCGAGCTCCTTGAGCGCACGCATCGCCTGGATCACGTTCGGATCGTCTCCGAACAGGGCGCTCTCGGTCAGCTCGAGGCGCAGATCGGCCGGGTCGAGCTCGAAGTCCCGGAGTGCCCGGCGCACCATCTCCGCCATGCCCTGCTCGCGGAACTGCAGACTCGAGACGTTGACCGCCACGCGCACAGGCGGCAGCCCCGCGCGCCGCCACTGCTGCAGCTGAGCGCACGCGGTGCGCAGGATCCACTCGCCCAGCGGCTCGATCAGGCCGGTCTCCTCGGCGATCGGGATGAACTCGGCCGGAGTGACGGCGCCCAGCTCCTCGGAGTTCCAGCGCGCCAGCGCCTCGAGCTCCGTGACCTGACCCGTTGCCACCGAGTGCAGCGGCTGGTAGTGCAGCACGATCTCGTCGCGCTCGAGCGCCTTGCGCAGGCCCGCCTCGAGCTGCAGGTTCCGCATCGCTCGCACGTTCATCGACGCGTTGAAGAAGCGGTACAGCCCCGGCCCCTCGGACTTGGCGTGGTGCATCGCGGTGTTGGCGCGCGCGAGCATGGTCTCCGCATCCGGGCCATCGGACGGGAAGAGCGCGATGCCGACGGACGCCGACATGAAGATCTCCTGGCCGCCGATGTGAAACGCCACCTTCAGGGCTTCCTGCACCCGGTGCGCGACCAGCGAGGCGTCGTCGGGCGAGCGCAGCTCCGTGAGAACCACGGTGAACTCGTCGCTGCCCATTCGCGAGAGATTGTCGGGGCGCTCCTGCCGGCGCGTGCCCACGTGGTCGGTGGTGCGCACCGACTCCTGCAGGCGGCCCGCTACCCCCTGGAGCAGCTCGTCGCCGGCCATGCGGCCCAGCGTCTCGTTGACGCGCTTGAAGCGGTCGAGGTCGATGAACAGCAGGCCCAGGATCCGCTCGTGCCGCCGCGCCTGCACCAGCCCGTGGCGCAGAGTCTCCTCGAACATGCGGCGATTCGGCAGCCCGGTGATCGCGTCGTAGTACGACAGGTACCGGATCTCCTCCTCGGCGCGGCGCCGCTCGGTGAGGTCCTGGATGATCCCGGCGACCCGCTCGGCCTCGCCCAGCGCATCGGCGCGGACGATCGCCTGGTGATGGACGAAGCGCTCCTCTCCGTCGCGGGCGACGATCCGGTGGTCCAGGCTCCAGGACTTCCCCTCGAGGGCCGCGCGCTGCATGGCATTCTCGAGCTCGGCGCGGTCCTCCGGGTGCACGGCAGCCATCAGCGCCTCGTAGGTCGCCGCGCCCGGCGCCGCCACCGCCCCGAGGATCCGGTACATCTCCTCGGACCAGAGCATCTCGCCGCTGTCCGGGGTCCACTCCCAGTTCCCCAGGCTGGCCATGTGCTGCGCGGTCGCGAGCCGGTGCTGGCTGTGGCGCAGCTCGTCGAGCGTCCGCCGCAGGCCCGACGCGGCATCGCTCGACTGCAGCACGAAGCGCACACGGTGCTGCAGGAGCTGCGGGTCCAGGGGCTTGGTCACGAAGTCGGTTGCGCCCGCCTCGAACGCGCTCTCGATGGTCTCGCCGTCGGAGTGGCCAGTCAGGACCATCACCGGGATCTCGGCGCCCCAGGCCGTCTGGCGCAGGCGCCGGCAGCAGGTGATGCCGTCGGCGCCCGGCATCTCCACGTCGAGCACCAGGAGGTCGGGGGGCTGCAGCTCGAGCGCGCGCAGCGCGTGCTCGCCGTCGGGCGATTCGTCCACCTCGAGGCCGATGGCCTCGAGCGCCGCGCATGCGACGCTGCGAATCACCGGGTCATCGTCCGCGATCCGCACGCGCTTTCCGCGCAGGAACGAGTTCAGGTCACTCATTCGCTTGCTCCCAGCTGCTCGATCGCCAGCGCTTCGTGCACGGCGGCCAGCTCGATCTCGATCCTGCTCACGACCTCTCCGATCCCGTCGCTCTGTCCCGCCGACGCGCTTGCCTCGAGCCCGGCGCAGAGCTCCGAGAGCCGGCACGCACCCAGCTGCGCGCTGCTCGACTTGAGCGTGTGCGCTGCCGCGGCCAGGGCGGCCGCGTCGCTGCTCGCTCCCGCTTCCTGGATGCGCGCGAGCAGATCGCTCGAGGACTCCAGGTAGGTGCGGATGGTTCGGGCCACGAAGCCGCTGGCAGAGCCGGCTTCGAGGGCCCGGAGGCTGTCGAGTGCAGCGGGGTCGAGCACGTCTTCCTCCTTGCGAGCTGCGTCTCCCGGCACCGCGCCGGGGACCGGGTCGCGCGCGGGAGCTGCCTCCACCACCTCGCCCTCCGGGAGCCAGCGCAGCAGGCACTCGCGCAGCGCCTCGACCGCCAGCGGCTTGGAGATATGGCCGTCCATGCCGGCCTCGAAGCAGGCCCCGCGATCGCTCGGGAGGGCGTGGGCTGTCACCGCGACCACCGGCAGGTGGTCGGAGCCGGCCCGCCGGTCCTCGCCGGCGCGGATCATGCGCGTGGTCTCGTAGCCGTCCAGCTCCGGCATCTGGCAGTCCATGAGCACCAGGTCGAAGCGACTCTGGGCCAGCCGTTGCAGTGCCTCGACGCCGTTGCCCGCCAGCTCGACCTCGCAGCCGAGCTCCTCGAGCATGGCGAAGGCGACGATCTGGTTGACGGCGTTGTCCTCGACCAGGAGCACGCGACCCGAGACGCGGGCCCCCGCGGACCTGCCGCCGGCAGCTCCCGGTCCCGGGACCGCGGCGAGGGTAGGGATCTCGTCGTCCCCGAGCGCCTCGGACACGGCTCGCCGGAGCTCGGAGCGGCGCACGGGCTTGGCCACCCGCGCGGCGATCGACAGCTCGCGCTCCTGGCCCGGCGTCAGCGACGCGTCGGCGGGCATCAGCACCACCAGGGCGGGGCCCTGGAGGCAGCGCTCCGTCGCCAGGGCATCGAGCGCGTCGGGCCCTCCGGGAGGCAGGTCGAAGACCACGATGTCGAATGGCTCGCCGCTCCCCTGCGCGTCCTGGATGCACGTGCGCGCCGCCTGTGGCGTCTCGCACTCCGAGACCGCGGCTCCCAGCGAGCGAAGCTGATGGCAGGTGATCTGCAGCGTGGTCGGGCTCGAGTCGAGCACCAGCGCTCGCACGCCCTCGAGTGCGCGGGGCGCGCCACTCGACCGCGGCGCGGCGTTGCTCGACGGCGCGAGCGGAACGCGGACCCAGAAGCGCGAGCCGCGGCCGGCCTCGCTGTCGAATCCGATCTCGCCGCCCATGAGCTCGGTGAGCTGCTTCGAGATCGCCAGGCCGAGGCCGGTGCCGCCGAAGCGGCGGGCCATCGATCCGTCGGCCTGGGCGAAGGACTGGAACAGGCGCCCCTTCGCCTCCTCGGCGATGCCGATCCCGGTGTCGGTGACCATCAGCTCCACCGCCGCGCTCGCAGGCTCGGCGCCCGCGGCGACGTGCGAGTCGATGCGCGTGACCCGGATGACGACCTCGCCCGCGTCGGTGAACTTGACCGCGTTGCCGACCAGGTTGGTCAGGATCTGGCGCAGCCGGACGGCGTCGGCACAGACCTCGCGGGGTACGCCGTCGTCCACGAAGCAGGCGAGGTCCACGCCCTTGCGCTTGGCGGGCTCTGCGAGCAGGTCCGCGACGTCCTCGATCATCTCCCAGAGATCGAAGTCCTCGTTCTCGAGCTCGAGGTGACCCGCCTCCGCGCGCGAGAAGTTGAGGATGTCGTCGATGATCCCGAGCAGCGTGCGCGCGGACTCGTGCACCGTCTGGGTGAAGCGGCGCTGGGTGGTCGTGAGCTCCGTGCCGAGCAGGACCTCGGTCATGCCGAGCACGCCGTTCATGGGCGTGCGGATCTCGTGGCTCATGTTGGCGAGGAACTGCGACTTGGCCCGGCTGGCCTCCTCGGCCACCCGGGCCAGCTCGACGGCCTCCTCGGTGCGCACGCGCAGCTCGTGCGTGCGCTCCACGACCTGGGCCTCGAGCGTGCGCTCGTGATCGTGAATCTGCTCGCGGTAGTCGCGCAGCCGGTCGATCATCACATTCATCGCGCGGGCCAGCTCTCCGACCTCGTCTCCCGTCCGCACCGCCACCTGGCGCTCGAAGTCGCCTCCGGCGATGTCGCGGGCCGCCGCCGCGACCTGGCGGACCGGTCGGATCAGGCGGCGTATCACGCCCGCGCCGAGCAGCGTGGTCGCGGCCAGCAGGCCGCCGCTGAAGGCCAGGCCCGCCTGCAGCAGGTGAGACGTGCGGCGCGCGCGATCGACCGGCGCGAGGCCGAGCTGCACGTGCCCGAGCACCGCGGGCAGGCTGGCGCCCGCCGGCAGGGCCCGGAGCAGCGCCGCACCCCCGTCGCTCGCGGCCGCCCCGGGGATCGGCACGACCACGTCGACCACGTCGTCCCCCGGGCCGCGGCGGGCGTCGCGGCTGGCCAGGGGCTTGCCGCTGGCGTCCAGCACGCGCGCGTAGTGCACGCCCTCGCCCGCGGCGAGCGCCGCGGCGATCTGCTCGATCGCCGGCGTGTCCCCCAGCAGGAGCTCGCGTTCGCGCCCGCGCACCGCCACGGCCGCGATGGCACGCGCCCGATCCGCCAGCAGGGTCGTCTCGCGCTGCTCCAGCGCACGCAGCGCGAAGCCCCCCACGCCGAGGGCGGTGATCGCGACCAGCGAGACGACCAGCAGGTCGAACTTGCTCGCGAGGCTGAGGCGGATGAGTCGCTTCATCTTCCTTGATGTCGCCCGCGCGCACGCACCCGGGGCGTGGAGTGCAGCAGGCTGCGGCCATTATCGGGCCCCTAGAGTGAGGCCTTGATGCACAGTCGTCATCGGTTGCGGCCGTCAAGAGTCCCCGGAGTGGGGCCGAAGCCAGACAGCGCGAGGGGTCGCTCCGGTCGTGGCTGCGCCCCGGAAGGCGAATCTGGATGGAGTCCGTAGCGCAGGCCTGTCTCGCGCTTTACTGCCAGGCGATCCCGGGGGCGTCCCGCGTCGTGGCGTCGCTGCGCTCGGAGCCCGACTCGCCGCTGGCAACGCTCGCGGTCTGGCCCGCAGCCACGCCGACCGGCAAGCGCGAGCTCGCGATCATCGAGCAGCTCGCGGGCGTGGCCCTCGCGCAGGGCCGGACCGTCACGCGCAGCCGACGCGATGCCGGGGAGGAGCCGCTGCAGTACTCGCACGCGGCGGTGCCGTTCGCCACCGGCGACGGCCGGCACGGCTGCGTGACCGCGGAGCTCGCCGAGGGCGCCCGGTCCACACCGGGCATGGTCGACCTGCTGCACGGCGTGGCGGGCTGTCTGGCCGCGGCGATCGCGGAGGACGGCAAGCGCCGGCGCCTGGGCGCGGCGCTGGAGGTCGCGAGCCTGGCGCTGGAGCTCGACGACTTCGCCACCGCGGCCACGCGGAGCGCCACCGAGCTGTCCACCCGACTCGGCTGCGAGCGGGTGAGCATCGGGTTCCGCAACGGCAGCCACGTGCGCGTCGAGGCGATCTCGCACAGTGCCCGCTTCGACGCGCGGACGCAGCTGGCGCGCGCGCTGGCCGAGGCCATGGACGAGGCCCTCGACCAGGACGCGGTGGTGGCCTTTCCCGCGCACCAGGAGGGGGGATCCGGACAGATCACGCGCGTGCACCGCGAGCTGGTCGAGACGCACGCGGCCGGCTCGGTGTGCACGGTGCCGGTCGCGAGCGGGGGCCGTGCGGTCGGCGCGATCTGCTTCGAGTGGCCGGCGGGTCGCGCGGGGGACGCGGATAGCCGCGAGCTCTGTCGCGAGCTGACCGCGTTGCTCGGCCCGGTGCTCCACATGAAGCGCGAGCGCGAGGCAGGGCTGCTGAGTCAGCTGCGCACGCGGACCCGCGCCGCTCTCTCGCGGCTGCAGCAGCCCGAGCGCGGCGGGCTGCGGCTGGTGGTCGCGGCGGTTGCCGTCTGCGTGCTGGGCGTGGGCGTGGTCCGGGTCGAGCACAGGGTCACTGCCAGTGCCCGGCTCGAGGGTCGGGTGCAGCGAGCCATCGTCGCCGGCCTCGAGGGCTACATCGCCGAAACCCACGTGCGCGCGGGCGACGTCGTGCGCTCCGGGCAGCTGCTGGCTCTGCTGGACCAGCGAGACCTGCTGCTCGAGCGACAGCGGCTCTCCGCCCAGCGAGCCCAGCTGCGCCGCGAGTACCGCGAGGCGCTGGCCGGTCACGACCGCACCCAGCTCAGCATCCTGGGCGCGCGCGTCGCGCAGGCCGAGGCCGAGCTGCGGCTGGTCGAGGAGAACCTGCAGCGCACGCAGCTCGTGGCGCCGTTCGACGGCGTGGTCGTCGACGGCGACCTCAGCCAGTCGCTCGGGTCACCGGTCTCCCGGGGCGAGGTCCTCTTCCAGATCGCGCCGCTGGACGGCTACCGCATCATCCTCGAGGTGGACGAGCGAGACATCGCCGCCGTGCAGGCAGGGGTTCGCGGTCGTCTGGCCCTGACGGCGCTGCCGCGGCGGACCCTGCCGCTGACGGTCGAGCGGGTCACGCCGGTGTCGAGCGCCGGAGACGGTCGCAACTACTTCCGCGTGGAGGCCCATCTCGACGAGCCGAGCGGCGCGTTGCGGCCCGGCATGCACGGCGTGGGCAAGCTCCGCGTCGGCCGGCGCTCGCTGGTCTGGATCTGGACCCACGGCATGCTCGACTGGCTGCGCCTGCGGCTGTGGAGCTTCTGGCCCTAGGCAAATGGCCGGCGCACTGTTCAGCCCGTCGTGGTACCGCGTGGCCCGGATCCGGCCGCGAATCCGCGCCCACGCGCGCTTCGAGCGCCACACGTACCGCTCGCAGCTCTGGTACGTACTCCAGGATCCGGCGACGGGGCGCTGCCACCGGCTGACGCCGGCCGCGTACCAGCTGATCGGCCGCATGGACGGCGAGCACACGGTCGACGAGATCTGGGAAGGCGCGCTCGAGGAGCTGGGCGACGACGCGCCCACCCAGGACGAGACCATCCGCCTCCTGGGGCTACTGCACTTCGCCGACGTGCTGCGCTGCGACGTCTCTCCCGACACCCTGGAGCTGCTGCGGCGTCGTCGTCGCCAGGAGCGAGCCGAGTGGTGGCGACGCTACGCCAGCCCGCTGAGCCTGCGGGTTCCGCTCGCCGATCCCGATGCCTTCCTGCTGCGCGTGCTCCCGCTGGCACGCCCGCTGTTCAGCCGCGCCGTGGGCCTGCTCTGCCTGGCCCTGATCGGGCTGTCGGCTGTGCTGGCCGCCTCCCACATCGGGGCCATCACCGCGGACGCGGGGCGCCAGCTCCTCGAGCCGCGCAACCTGCTGCTGCTCTGGCTCGTCTATCCGCTGGTCAAGGCGGCCCACGAGCTCGGCCACGCCCTCGCCACGCGCGTGCGCGGAGGCGAGGTGCACGAGATGGGCGTCATGTTCCTCGTGCTCATGCCCGTGCCCTACGTCGACGCCTCGGCGGCGGCGGCGTTCCCGAGCAAGCGCGATCGCATGCTCGTCGGCGCGGCGGGCATGCTCGTGGAGCTGGTGCTCGCGTCGCTGGCGCTGCTGGTCTGGCTGGCCACCGAGCCGGGGCTGGTGCGCTCGATCGCCTACAACGTGATGTGGATCGGCGGCGTGTCCACGCTGCTGTTCAACGGCAATCCACTGATCAAGTTCGACGGCTACTACGTGCTCTCGGATGCGATCGAGATCCCGAACCTGGCGGCGCGCTCCCGGCAGTACCTGGGCTACCTGATCGAGCGGCACGTCTTCGGGCAGGTCGATGCACGCTGTCCGGTCACGGCCGCCGGTGAGCCGGCCTGGTTCGTGATCTACGGCGTGGCGTCGTTCGTCTACCGGCTCCTGCTCTCGGTCGGGATCGCGCTCTTCGTGGCCGGGAAGCTCTTCGTGATCGGCGTGGCGCTGGCCGTCTTCTCTGTGGTCATGCAGGTGGTCGTGCCGGCGCTGCGCACCGCCGGCTTCGTGCTCGCCAATCCCCGCCTCGCGGCCGTGCGCGCGCGTGCCGTCGGCAGCAGCGCGGCGGCGCTCGTCGCCGTGGCGATCCTGGTCGGGCTCGTCCCGCTGCCGCTGTTCACGCGGGCCGAGGGCGTGGTCTGGCCCCCCGAGGGAACCCACGTTCGAGCGAGCGCGGACGGCTTCGTGCTGCGTTTTCTCGCGACGCCCGGGAGCGAGGTCGAGCCGGGCGAGCCGCTGGTGCTCACGCGGGACCCCGAGCTCGAGGCGCGCGTCTCCGTGCTCGAGGCGCGTCTGCGCGAGCTGCGTGCGCGTCTGCACGCGCAGCGCCGCACGGATCTGGTCCGCGCACAGATGACCGGGGACGAGATCGTCGGTGTCGAGGCCGAGTGGCTGGACGCACGCGAGCGTGCGGGAGAGGTGCTGATTCGCAGCCCGGCCCGCGGGCGCTTCGTGGTTCCCTCCGCCGCCGATCAGCCGGGCAGCTACTTCGAGCAGGGGGAGCTGATCGGCTACGTGATCGGGCCCTCGCTGGAGACCGCCCGGGTCGTGCTCTCGCAGGCCGACGTGGCACTGGTGCGAGAGCGCACCCGGGCGGTCGAGGCGCGCCTGGCCAGCGCCCCGGCCCGCGTGCTCGACGCATCGATCGAGCGTCTGGTGCCCGCGGCGACCCGGCACGTTCCGAGCGCTGCGCTGAGCAGTACGGGGGGCGGGCGCGTGGCCGCAGATCCCTCCGACCCCGACGGCCTGCAGGTGCTCGAGCCGCTGTTCTGGCTCGACGTGACGCTGCCCGGAATCGGCCCCGACCCGCGCATCGGCGAGCGGGTCCACGTCCGCTTCGATCACGGCGCCGAGCCGCTCGCCCGGCGCGGCGCGCGGGCGCTGCGCCGGCTGTTCCTGCGCGAGCTCGGGGTCTAGGGCCATGTCGTCTCGCGGGAGCCTGACGCGTGCCGCGGCGCTGCGCCCCGGCGTGGCCAGCGGCGCCCGGCCGGAGCGCGCGCCCGAGCGCAGCGGCTGGCTGGATCGCGCGGCCCACGGAGCGCGCGGCTGGCTGCTGCGCCGGGGCGGGGGCGTGAGCCTGGACGAGAGGGTCGCCCGGGTGCGCGCGCTGCGCCGCGAGCTCGGCGAGCCCGACGAGGCCGGCTTCCGGGCGCGGCGCGACGAGCTGCGCGAGGCCCTGGTGCGCGAGGGCCTGCGCGACGAGCTGATCGAGCGCGGCTTCGCGCTGGTCTGCGAGGCCGCGCGCCGGACGCTGGGCTTCGAGCACTACGACGTGCAGCTGATGGGCGGCTGGCTGATGGCGCGCGGGATGCTCGCGGAGATGCAGACGGGCGAGGGCAAGACCCTCACCGCCACCCTGCCCGCGTGCACGGCGGCGCTGGCCGGCATTCCGGTGCACGTGATCTCCGCCAACGACTACCTGGTGGCGCGCGACGCCGCCGGAATGAGCCCGGTGTACGCGGCGCTCGGCCTGAGCGTCGCTGCGGTCACCGATTCCGAGCGCGACCCCGCCGCCCGGCGTGCCGCCTACGCCAGCGACGTGACCTACGGCACACCGCAGCAGATCGCCTTCGACTACCTGCGGGACCGCAGCGCGCCCTCGGGCGCTCCGCTGCTGCGCGGCCTGTGCTTCGCGGTGATCGACGAGGCCGACAGCGTGCTGGTCGACGAGGCGCGGACGCCGCTCATCCTCTCGGCCCAGCGGAGCTCCGCGCTGGAGCGGCGCACGTACCGCAGCGCTCTGCGCCTGGCGCGGGCCCTCGAGCTGGGCGCTCACTTCCGCATGGACGCGCGCTCGGGAGGCATCGAGCTGACCGCCGCCGGAAGGGCGCAGCTCGAGGATCTGACCCGGCCGCTGCGGGGCATCTGGTCGGGGCAGCGCCGCCGCGAGGAGTGGGCACTGCGCGGGCTGCGCGCACTGCACCAGTTCCACCGCGACCGGCACTACCTGGTGCGCGACGGCAAGGTCCAGATCGTCGATCCGTCCACCGGTCGGGTGAGTGCGGACCGCGCCTGGGAGAACGGTCTGCACCAGCTGATCGAGCTCAAGGAGGCCTGTGAGGTCACGCCGGAGCGCGAGACCCTGGCGCGCATCAGCTACCAGCGCTTCTTCCGCCGCTACCTGCGGCTGTCCGGGATGACGGGCACCGCAGCCGAGGTCGCGCCCGAGCTCTGGTCGGTGTACGGGCTGCACACGCAGCGCGTGCCGACGCGCCTGCCGCTGCAGCGTCGCGACCTGGGCATGCGCGTGCTCGCGGACCCCGAGGCACGCTGGCGGCTCGTCGTGCGCCGGATCGCGGAGCTGAACCGTCAGGGGCGCCCGGTGCTGGTGGGCACCTGCTCGGTCGGGGCCTCCGAGCAGCTCGGCGAGCGTCTGGCGAGCCACGGCATCGAGCACCAGGTGCTCAACGCGCGCCACGACGCCGCCGAGGCGAGCATCGTGGCGCGGGCCGGGCAGCCCGGGTGCGTGACCGTGGCCACCCACATGGCGGGCCGCGGCACCGACATCGAGCTCGGGCCCGGGGTGCGCGAGCTCGGCGGCCTGCACGTGATCTCGACGCAGCGCGCCGATGCGTCGCGGATCGACCGGCAGCTCCAGGGCCGCGCCGGGCGTCAGGGAGACCCGGGGAGCTTCGAGGCGATCCTCTCGCTGGCCGACGAGCCGGTCGCGCGCCACCACCCGCGCTGGCTGCTGGCGCTGGTGGCGCGCGTGTTTGCAGGGGACCAGTCTCTGCCCCAGGGGATCGGAAACGTACTCACCTTGGTCCCGCAGCGTGCCGAAGAACGCCGGCATGCGCGCGCGCGGCGCGCGCTCATGGACCTCGAGGAGTACCAGGAGGACCTCCTGGCCTTCTCGGGCGAGCAGGAGTGAGCGACGAGGTGGCGATCGATCCCGAGATCGACGAGGAGACGCGGGCACCGCGCGGCGATACGTCCGGCGGGCCCGCGCGCCGCTGGCTGCTGGCCGGTGCGGCCCTGGTCTCCCTCGCGCTGCTGCTCGTGCCGGGCTGGCTGCGACGCGAGCGCGCGCACGCGCCCGAGCGACCCACGGCATCGCGGCCGGGCCTGCCCGCGACGCTGCCGGCTCGCGACTGGGACCCCGGGTCCGACGACGCGCGCGGAGCGCTGCCCCCGGGTCCCGCAACACAGCGCGTGATCCCCGGAGCCGGGGGTCTCGATCTCGATGCCCCGGCGGCCGTCAACGCACTCTCGTCCACCTTCGAGTGCGTGATCGAGCCGTACGAGCTCGTCGAGATCGGCAGCCCCGTGCGCGGTGTGATCGAGGAGCTGCCGTTCGATCGCAGTGATCGCGTGGAGGCGGGCCAGACCGTGGTCCGCCTCGAGTCCGGCGTGGAGCAGGCCTCGGTCGAGCTGGCGCAGGCGCGCGCCGGAGGCGACGGCGTGCTCAAGGCCCGCGAGGCGAGCCTGGAGCTCGGCGAGCGCCGCCGCAAGCGCGCCGTCAAGCTCTACGCGCGCCGGGCACTGTCCGAGGACCTGCTGGACCAGGCCGACACCGACGCCGCGGTGGCCAGGCTCGAGCTCGAGCAGGCGCGCGAGACGCGGCTGCTGGCGGCGCTGGAGCTGGAGCAGGCCAGGCAGGTGCTGCGCCGGCGCTCGATCGTCAGCCCGATCGCGGGGGTGGTCGTGGATCGCATGATGTCCGAGGGCGAGACGGTCGACGACGAGAAGATCCTGACCATCGCGCAGCTGGACCCGCTGCGCGTCGAGGTGATCCTGCCCTCGGCCATCTTCGGCAGCGTGACGCCGGGCATGGTGGCCTCGGTGACCCCCGAGCTGGCGGCCGATCGCGTGCACGTGGCAGAGGTCGAGCGGGTCGACCGCGTCATCGATCCGGCAAGCGGCACCTTCGGCGTGCGTCTGCTGCTTCCCAACCCCGAGCACGCGATCCCCAGCGGCCTGCACTGCCAGGTGCGCTTCCTGCCCGACTGAGGCGCGACGTGAACGCGCGCTCGCCGACGCTCCGCCTCAGCCTGGGACTCGTCGCCCTGAGCTGCACGATCCTGCTGTCCCTCGATCTCCTCGGGATCGCACCCGCCGGCACCGAGGCGACGCTTCGCGAGCGCACGCAGATCGTGGACGGACTGGCGCAGCAGGTCGCCGCGGCGCTCTCGGGCGACGATCGTGCGGCCCTGCGCCGCGCGCTGGGCTTCGCGGTGCAGCGGCACGACGAGGTGCTCTCGGCCGGACTTCGCTCCCACGAGGGCCGCCTGCTGCTCTCGACCCCCGAGCACGCCCAGCTCTGGCAGCCTGACGACCCGGTGCGCTCGTCGCCCACGCACGCGCGCGTGGCGCTGTCGAGCAACGGCCGCGGGTGGGGAAGCCTGGAGGTGCGTTTCGACGACATGGCCAGCCGCGGTGTCCTCGAGGCGATCTGGGAGCGGCCCATTGTCCGCCTCACCCTGCTGCTCGGCGTGCTCGGCTTCGTTGCCTACCTGCTCTACCTGCGCCGCACCCTGCGCCACCTCGATCCCTCGGCGGTCGTCCCGGCGCGCGTACAGGCGGCGCTCGACGTGATGGTGGAGGGCGTGCTCCTGCTCGACGAGCAGGAGCGCGTGGTGCTGGCCAACGCCGCGTTCGAGCGCCGCACCGGCTACCCGATCAGCTCGCTGCTGGGGCGCCCGGCCTCGAGCCTTCCCTGGCAGATCCCCGGGAGCGCCGAGCCCGCGACCTCGCTGCCGTGGATCCGCGCCATCCGCGACTCCGAGGCGCCACCGGACGTACCGCTGGCGCTCGAGCACCGCGACACGGGCGAGCAGCACAGCTTCATGGTCAAGGGAGCGCCCGTGCTCGACGGCTGGCACCGCGCCAAGGGCGCCATCGCCACCTTCGACGACGTGACCGAGCTCGAGCGCCGGACCGCCGAGCTGCAGCTCGCCCTGGCCCAGCTCGAGAAGTCGCAGCACGAGATCCGGCTGCAGAATCAGGAGCTCGAGACCCTGGCCCGGCAGGATCCGCTCACCGGCGTGTCCAACCGGCGCCACCTGCTCGCCTCGGCCGAGCCGCTGTTCACCGATGCGCGTGCGCGCGCGCGCGGCCTCTGCTGCGTGATGGTGGACATCGACCACTTCAAGGCGGTCAACGACACCCACGGTCATGCCACCGGGGACCGGGTCATCCAGCACGTGGCCGAGGCCATGACCTCGCTGGTGCCGTCGTCCGATCTGGTCTGCCGCTACGGCGGAGAGGAGTTCCTGGCCGTGCTGCCGGGTGCGGACGCGGCCGCGGCCGCGGCGGCCGCCGATCGGCTGCGCTCCCGGATCGACTCCCCGGGCTTCGCGCGCATCCGCATCAGCGCGAGCTTCGGCGTGTCCACGATCGTCGACGGCGCCGAGACGTTCGCCGATCTGATCAACCAGGCCGATGCGGCCCTGTACGCGTCGAAGCAGCGCGGCCGCAACCGGGTCACGCGATACGACGACCTGGATCCCGAGACGCTCGGCTGAGCGAACGGGCAGCCCGGGCCGAGCGGGCTGGAACCCCGGATCAAGGGCACACGACGCGGTGCCGATCACTGTGGCAAGGAGACTCACCGTGGACGAGAACGGATCTGCGCCGCTGCCCGCCTCGCTGTACGTGAACTTCATGCGCGTGGGCTACCAGTCCTCCGAGTTCTTCCTGGCGTTCGGGCAGGTCGGACAGGACCGTGCGACCGCCCACCTGCTCTCGTCGCTGGTCACGACCCCGGCGCACGCCAGGGTCATGCTGGCCGCGCTGGGCGAGGCGGTCGCGCGCTACGAGCAGCAGTTCGGCGAGATCGAGGTGCCCGCGTCGGCGAGTCCGGGCGCCGCCGCTGCGGGACCGGCCGGGGCCGCTCCGCCGCGCGAGCCCGGCTCGCGCACGCAGCCGGGACGCAGGGCCGGCTGAGCCGCGCGCCGTCCGCGCCCGCGCTGCGCGCTTCCTGCGCGCGCTGGTGTCGCAGGCCTTACAGTCTGGCCATCTCAGAGCCGATGTGTTCCACGGAGGGATCTGTCGTCTGGCTGTGAGGCTGAGGTGCGCGAACGTTCCGCAGGAAAACCGAAGACACGCGCGCTGTTCGAGGAGCTCGAGCGGCGTCTGCTGATGTCCGCAGATGTCCCCGCGCTCCTGGATCCGTCGCTGGTGACGGGGCAGGAGCCAGCCGCGCAGGTCGAGCTGGTCGGGGACGACGTCGCCGCGGAGCAGCTCCGCCGCGAGCTGGTCTTCGTGGACAGCGGGATCGACGACTACGAGCTCCTGGTCGAGGACCTGCGCGCGGCCAGCAGCGACGGGCGCACGCTCGAGGTGGTCCTGCTGGACCGCGAGCGCGACGGCATCGAGCAGATCAGCGACGCGCTCGCCGATCACGAGGGCCTCGACGCGATCCACGTGATCTCCCACGGCAGCGACGGCGCGGCGCAGCTCGGCAGCGGCTGGCTCAGCGCCGACAGCCTCGACGGGTACGCTGCGCAGATCGCGAGCTGGTCCGACGCGCTGGCGGACGATGCCGACCTGCTCTTCTACGGCTGCAACCTCGCCGCGGGCGACAGCGGCGCCGGCCTGGTCGAGTCGCTGAGCAAGCTCACCGGAGCCGACGTGGCCGCGAGCACCGACCTGACGGGCAGCTCGGCGCTCGGAGGCGACTGGGAGCTGGAGTACTCGGCGGGACGCATCGACGCGCTGACCGTGGCCAGCAACGAGCTACAGCTGAGCTTCGGCGGCGTACTGCTCACCCAGCAGTTCCAGCAAGGAGTCGACGGCTACTCCGGCACCCTCGACACGCACCTGAACGAGGAGCTTCCGGGTACGTCCTTCGGCAGCGACGCCTCGGTCAACGTCGATCTGGACTACACGGCCGGGGGCCAGGTGCAGGGTCTGATCCGGTTCGACGGGCTCTTCGGGACGGGACCCGGGCAGATCCCGCCCGGCTCCATGATCACGTCGGCCACCCTCAGCGTCGAGGTGACAGGTACCAGCTCCTCGGATGCCAGCATCACGCTGCACCAGATGCTCGTCGACTGGAACGAGGCCTCGACCTGGGATTCCCTCACCGGTGGCCTAGACTCCGGGAGCGAGTACTCGGCCAGCTCCGACAGCATGCTGCCGAGCCCCGACGTTGCCGGTCCACACGATTTCACCGGGTTGGAGGCGACGCTCCAGGCCTGGTCGGACGGTGCTGCGAACTACGGCTGGGCCGTCCTGACCGACACCGACAACGGACTGGACTTCAGCAGCTCCGAGAACGGGACGGTCGTGGATCGCCCCAGTCTCTCGATCACGTACGTGCCGGTCGTCACCGTGGATACGACCAGCGACGTATCCGACGGCGACGTCTCCTCGATCTCCGCCCTCTGGGCCGATCGGGGAGCAGATGGCCGCATCTCGCTGCGCGAGGCAATCGAGGCGGCGAACAGCACGCCCAATGCGGGAAGCGAGCCCGACCAGATCCGCTTCGACATCCCCGAGGCCCTGGTGGGCGGACTCCACCTGATCTCACTGACCTCGGCGCTCCCGAACATCACCGATGCGGTGGTCATCGACGGAGCCACGGAGTCGGACTTCGTGAGCACGCCTGTCGTCCGCGTCGACGGCAGCGGGGCCGGAGCCGGTGTGGACGGCCTGTACCTGGCCGACGGCAGCGACGGCAGCACCATCCGCGGCCTGATGCTCACCGACTTCTCGCGGGACGGGATCTACATCGATGCGGGTGCTGACGGGGTGACGATCGCGGGCAGCTGGATCGGCAGCGACGGCACCGGCAACGCTGCCATGGGCAGCGGCGACGACGGCATCGACGTGCGCGGCGCGAATGCCACGATCGGCGGTACTGGAGCGCTCGATCGCAACGTCATCAACAACAGTGGCGACGAGGGCATCAACATCGAGGGCGCCTCGGCGACCGGGAACGTCATCATCGGCAACTACATCGGCCTGGAAGCCGACGGTACGACCGGAGGCGGCAACAGCGATGTCGGCATCGCCATCCTGCCGGGTGCGACCGGCAACCGCGTCGGTGGAACGACCTCTGCCGAGCGCAACGTGATCTCGATGAACTTCGAGGGCATCGAGATCAACACGAACGACAACGTGATTCAGGGAAACTACATCGGAACAGATGCCGGCGGCACCCTCGACCGCGGCAACCGCAGCGACGACGGAGTCGAGATCCAGTCCGGGGCCACCGGCAATCTGATCGGCGGTGCGGCCGCCGGGGCCGGGAACCTGATCGCCTTCAACCAGCGTAGCGGCGTGAACGTCGTCAGCGGCTCGGGCAATGCGATCCTCGGCAACGTCATCCACTCGAACGATCTGAGCGGGATCGACCTGGGTGGCGACGGCGTCACGGCCAACGACGCCGCTGACGCCGACTCGGGCGCGAACTCCCTGCAGAACTTCCCGGTGCTCTCCTGGGCCTCGACGGACAGCGTGGGCTCGATCACGGTCGCTGGCACGCTCGTCGGTGTCGCGCTCACCGACTACCGGATCGAGTTCTTCGCCAGCGTGACCGGCGACGCCTCGGGCCACGGCGAGGCCGAGCGCTACCTGGGCTTCGTCGACGTCACGACCGATGGGTCGGGCAATGCGAGCTTCAGCGCGCCCCTGTCGGCGGTGGTCGTTCCGGGCGAGCTGGTCACCGCGACAGCGACCGTGGATCTCGGTGGTGGCGTGTACGGCGACACCTCCGAGTTCGCCACGAACCTGGCCGCGGTCCCCGCTCCCCGCTCTCTCTGGATCAGCACCGACGCGAACGTGGGGGCTCCGGGCGCGGACGGTCTTCCGGGCGGGTGGACCGAGGGCGAGGTGCTCGGGCTCGGAGGTCCCGACCTGGCCCACGGGGCAGCGACCGACGGCGATCTGTCGAGCCTGATCGACTTCTCGGCGTTCACTGCAGACGCCGTGGATGCGGGTGCTCTGCACTACGTCAACCGGGACCTCACGGTCGGCAGCGGCCCAAATACCTTCGACCTCCAGGTGGGCGACGTCCTCGTGTCGTTCCTCCAGGACGAGACGGTACTCGCGGCGTATACCTCCAGCGGCTCGAACGAGTTCTTCCTGGACAGCGATCTGCTCGTCTTCCGGCCGACGACGGCCGGGGACTACACGGACGGTACGTTCCACCTTCTGCTCGATGACGTCGTGAGCGACGATCTCAAGGGTGTGACCCTGGTCGAGCGCGCCACGACGATCGGCGGAACCGCCGTGAGTGCCGGCAGCTTCCTGATCATCCAGGAGACCTCCGCCACGACCTCCGTGGACCTGTTCGTACCGACTGGTGTCGGGGAGGGCACCACGAGCGGGACCACGACCCCGCTGATCGACCTCTCCGATCTGGGCATTGATGCCGACCGTCTGCGCGGAATCGAGCTCATCGAGCGGGCGACGACCGTGGGCGGCCAGGCGCTCGCGGCCGGCTCGATCCTCGCGACGCTCAACGTGGACGACGACGTCTCCGGCGTCGCCAGCAACGGCCTGCTGGTCCAGATGAACGACGTCTTCGTGCTCGAGCTGACCTCGACGGGACTGGGTACGACCGCAGGAACCGCGACGATGTTCCTCGACGGAAGCGACATCGGACTCGATGACAACCCGAGCGCCGAGAACCCGTACGCACTGGCGCTGTTTGACCCGGTCGCCGACGTCAACGTTGCGCCCTCGATCGACACCAACGCCCTGACGATCACCGAGGGCCAGACGGTGGTCCTGTCGGCGGCGAACTTCGCGGCGACGGACGCGGACGATCCGGATCCGGGCCTGACATTCACCGTGAGCAGCGTGACCGGAGGCCGGTTCGAGTACGTGTCGAGCCCGGGCACGCCGATCACGAGCTTCCTGCAGTCGGAGGTGACCGGCGGGCTGGTGCAGTTCGT
>JAJDAJ010000036.1 GCA_029261925.1 Deltaproteobacteria bacterium
CCGGGCTGCCCGCCGGGGACCTTCGCGAGAAGCTGCGCGAGCACGGACTCGCGCCCGCCGCGCGGCGGGCGCTGATCGAGGAGCTCGGCCGCCTCAACCGGGCGCTCCACGAGGCGGGGATCGACCAGGACGACACCGCGCCGAACAACTTCCTGGTGCGCGACGACGACGGTCTCGTGCTGATCGACTTCGAGCGCTGCGCGCTGCGCGGCGGGCCGCTGCCGCACGCCCGGCGGATGCACCTGCTGGCCAAGCTGCAGCGCCACGAGGTGCGCGCCAGCCGCACCGACCGGCTGGCCTTCCTGGCCGCCTACCTGGGGGACGCCAGCGGGCGCGAGGACCGCAGACGCGCCTGGCGGTCGATCCGCGAGCACCTGCTGCGGCTACGCCGCCACGACGCGCGCCGCGCCGGACGCGCCGCCTTCAAGCTGGGCCGCCACCTCGAGCGCGACGGCGACGCCTGGCAGGTGCGCGCGCGCGCCGGTGAGGCCGTGATCTCGCGGGCGCTGGGCCCGGCCGGGGCGCGCCGCGCCTGGGTGCGCGCCCACCAGCTCGAGCGCCTCGCCCTGCCCGCCCTGCGCCCGGTACGCCTGGAAGGAGCGCGCATCGACCTGCTGCGACCCGCGGGGCTGCGCGACGGCGCGCCCGACGCCGGCGCCGTACGCATCGCGGAGCGAGTGATGCGACCCTTCGGACGCTTCGAGGGCGAGCCCCGGTGGCTCGATGTCGCAGGCCGGGCGTGGCTCGGCAATCCGGAGTGCTTCAGACCGCGCTGAGGGCGAGCGCGCGGGCGCTCACTGGGTCATGTAGCGCTTCCAGGCGCGGTACTCGCGCACGGCCTCGTCGTTCGTCTCGATCGCGGGGTAGAAGTAGCGAACCGCGTGTCCGCACTCCACGCAGATCTTGTAGCAGAACTTGAAGCCGTCGATCTCCTTGACCTGACCGACGAGCTCGCGGTTGTCGTCGGTGCAGCACGTCTTGGGCGTGACCGGCGAGACGATCCGCTTGGGATACTCGTTGCTCGGCTTCTCGTCGTCCTTGTAGACGATGATGTTCTTGATGTTCCGCTTCGGCTTCTGATCTGCCGGGCGCAGGTTGCTTCCGATTCGCTTCAATTCGGGACCTCTCCGGGTGGGCGTCAGGGCTGAGGGAGCTCGTCCAGCAGCCGGGTGTAGTTCTGGAGCTTGGCCTTGCACGGCGCGGCGTCGCTGGCCCAGTAGCCGCGAACCTCCGGGCCCAGGGCGATCACGCTGGCCGAGCGCGTGCCGTACTCCGGGGTGTGAACACAGGGGTTGTCCAGGGGCTGGGCGGGGTGCGGGTGGCTGCCCAGGAGCGCGACCAGCGAGTCCCGCAGGCCCGCGAGCGGAGCGCCGGTGTCCAGCCCGAGGGCTGCCGAGCGGATCTCGGCCACCTTGGCCGAGGCGGGATCGTCGGCGTCGCGGTTGCCGATCACGTGCACGCCGGGCTCGAGCTCGCGGATCTCCGTGCCGCCGGGGCGACCCGCGACGTGCCAGCTGCGCCGGCCATCGGTCGCCACCAGGAAGAAGGGGTTGTAGACCCGGTGGGGGTCCGCTCCCAGCTCCTCGATCACCCGATCTGCATTCTCACAGCCCAACGCGTCCCTCACCAGCAGGCCTCGCGAGCGCCTGCCTGTCTCCAGATTGTCTGCCGAGCGGTTCGTCAGCCCCACGAACAGACCGCGGCTGTTGACCCCCATCCAGGTGCCCCCTGCCTCGAGATCCTGGGGTGCCACGAAGGCCGCTCGACCCTTCTCGCGCGACACGAACAGCGCCGGAGGCGCGGACGGCCGCGAGAAGAACTCGTCGCGGTTCGCCGCCACCACGGTCGGGATCCCGGGCACGACCCGGTCTAGGAGGATCAGGGTGCACATGGGACCACGCGGACCGCGCGAGTTCGCCAGATGATACCAGGAGAACGCGTCGGAGACAAGCGCCCACTGTGGAAACCCGCCCGGAACTCAGCGTCGTGGCTTCGAAATTCCGACTTCCGGGGGAGCACCCTTGACGCGGGCGGAGAACTCGAGACCGTAGCGGGCCAGCACCGGACCCAGCTCCGCAGCCCCGTCGAGCAGCGTCCGCCGCACCGAGACCAGGCCGTGGTGGATGGCCTCCGAGCGCTTCCAGAACATCAGCGGGTTGAGGTCGAAGAACTGGGCGTCGGTCTCGCGCGCCTCGATCAGCACGATGTCGCCGCGGAAGCCGGCGTCGCGCACGAAGCTGCGCAGGTTCATGTCGAGCCGGGCGTGCAGCAGGGCGCGGAAGGTCTGGTTGAGGATCGCGGGCAGGCCGCGGTCCGCGAGCGGGCCCGAGAGCCGGCGGTCGTTCAGGAAGGGGCGGAAGGGATTGTAGCAGATGATCAGGTCGGCCCCGTCGTTGACCGCGACCTCGAGGTCAGCGGTCCGGCGCACGCCACCGTCCACGTAGTCGACCCCACCGAAGCGGGCGGGACGCATGAGCCCGGGCAGCGCGCTGGACGCCTGCACCGCCTGCGAGATGCGCAGGCCGCGGCTGTCATGCGGCCCGAAGACGACCGGCCGGGCGGTGTCCAGCTCCGTGGCCGAGATGTACAGACGCCGTCCGGTGGCGCGCTCGAAGGCCGCGAAGTCGTCCGGCAGGCCGCGGTGCTCGAGCTGGCGACGCAGCCAGCGGCCGAGCGAGGCGTTGTCGAACAGGCCTCCCGGCAGCAGCGCCGAGGGCGAGGGCAGCGGCCGGCGCGGTGCCAGCTGCTCGAGCAGGTCGCGCAGCAGCCGCTCGAGATGCGGCCAGCCGGGCCGCTTCAGCAGCTCCGCCGCCGCGGGCCGCAGTGCCCCCGGCACCCCGGGGAGCGCGGCGAGCAGCTCGCCTGCCACCCCGGGCAGCCAGCTGGCGCAGCCGGCCCCGAAGCGCAGCCCGCGCCCGAGCACCTCGCCGACGTTGGGGCGATAGAAGTCGAACGGCCGCAGGGGCTCGAGGGTGGTCGCGCTTCCCTCGAGGGCGCCGATGATCTCATCGGGGCCGATTCCCCCCGCCAGGGCGACGGACAGGAAGCCGCCGGCCGAGATGCCGACGTAGGTATCGAGCTCGGTGACCTTGCGACCCACCAGACACTCGTCGAGCGCCTTGAGACCCCCGACCTTGAAGGCGCCGCCGGTGATCGCCCCGCCCGCCAGGACGAGCGCGATCCGCGGGTGCCGCGGCACCGGCGTGCCCTCGCTGCGCTGGATCAGGGTGAGCCCCAGGTCTGGCCTCCGCGGACTTCTTCCGCCCTGCTCGCATCGGACGCGCAGGGCGCGCACTCCAGCGCGGCCGGGGCCCGGCGCGGCTGCCACCAGCCTGCCCCGCACAGCCGCAAAGTGCATTGCTGGCGGGGGTTTACCGGATCGCAGTGCTTGACATGCTCGCGCGCCGAGGACTAGCTTTCGCGCTCCCCCCACGCACCCCCGCGGGCGCTGCGAGGTTCAACTCGCGGGAAACGAGCCGAAGAGGAGAGGCGTCTCTCCTATCAAAGGTGCCGATGGCAGAGCTCCTCTCGAATCCCGGAATGCGGCGATGAGCCAGGGCATCAGCGCCCAGCTCGCGGCGGGTCTGCCCCGCTACGACCCGCTCGACGACCGCGACGGTCGCGTCTCGCGCTGGGTGCTCACGGGCATCTCGATCGCCCTGCACCTGGGCCTGCTGGCCCTGTTCTGGGACGCGATCCTCGGCGCCGTGCTCGAGGAGGAGAACGTCATCACGGTGCGGATGATCGAGGAGCAGCAGCAGGAGCAGCAGCCGAAGCTGCGCCGCAAGCTGCTCGCCCAGCGCGTGCTCGACGCCAGCGTGCGCCAGCGCAGCGATCACGCCACCCCCGAGGTGTTGCGCAAGAGCAAGATCGAGCGCCTCGACAGCGTGCAGCGCGTGCAGCTCGACCGCACGCAGGTCACCCAGGCGCCGCGCCAGATCACCGAGCGCCAGGTGCAGACCCGCAAGCTCGACGTCTTCTCCGAGCAGCAGGTCACCCAGCCGGTGCAGCTGCCCAAGGCGACCGATTCTCAGGTCACCCGGATCGAGTCGAGCCAGGCCAGCTCCGGCCCGCGCACCTTCCAGGCCGCGGCGCCCACGATCGCCCCGAGCGCCGTGGACGTCAGGGCGCCCACCGTCACCCGCGGCGTGATCAGCGACAACGCGGTCGACGGCGACGTCACCGGCGCGCGCATCGCCGACATCGAGACCGGCGACGCCAGCCGCACGCTCCAGGGCGCGCAGGGCCGCGGCGCGCTGATCGGCGAGGAGAAGGACTGCATGCGCGACTCCGCGTGCCTCGCCTACCTCGAGGAGATCCGCAAGCGCGTCTACGCCCGCTGGCTGGTCCCGCTGACCGTGGGCGCGGGCCAGGTGCGCCTGGCCTTCCGGCTCGACGCCGGTGGCTCCGTGCACGACGTCTCTCTGGTGTCGATGACCGACGGATCGCTGGGCAAGACCGCCAAGACGGCCTTCCAGCACGCATCGCCCTTCCCTCCCCCGCCTCCGCAGGTCCGCTACATGGTGGGCAAGCGGCTGGTGCTGACGTTCAACACGAATGAGGCGTCGCGCTAGCCTCGCGCTGCTGCTGCCCGTCGTCGCCCTCGGCGCGCCGCCGGCGCTCGCGGGGGTGACGCGGGAGATCGATCCCGCCACCGGGCAGGTGCTGCGGCAGATCGCCGACCTGAACAACGACGGCCAGCCCGACCGCTGGGACCACTTCGTCGACGGCGAGATGGTGCGGATCGAGCTCGATCGCGACCACGACGGCGAGCGGGACCTGTGGCAGTTCCTCGAGGGGGGCCGGAAGGTCCGGACCGAGGAGGACAGCGATCGCGACGGCAAGATCGACCTCTGGGTCGAGTTCGACGACGCCGAGCTCCCGCTGCGCGAGGAGCGGGACACGGACGCCGACGGCAAGATCGACACGCGGCTGTTCTACGAGGCCGGCGTGCGCAGCCGGCTGGAGCGCGACCCCGACGGCAACGGGCGCGCCAACGAGACCACCGAGTACCGCGATGACCGGGTCCACCAGAAGTCGGTCGACGCCGACGAGGACGGCCGCCCGGACGCCCGCTCGACCTTCGACGCCGCGGGCCAGAAGCAGCTCGAGGAGCAGGACACGAATCGCGACGGCGTGATGAACCTGCGAATCGTCTACGAGAAGGGCAAGAAGGTCCGGACCGAGGACGACTCGAACGCCGACGGGCGCGTCGATCGAACGGGGTTCTTCGAGCGCGAGCAGATCGAGCGCGAGGAGCTCGACGCCGATCACGACGGCCGGGTCGATACCACGGTGTACTTCGAGAACGCACGGCGCCGTCGCCAGGAGCGCGACAGCGACGGGGACGGAAAGCCCGAGCTCGTGGTCCACTACGACGACGCCGGGGTGCGGGTACGCGAGGAGATCGACGCCGACGGGGACGGGGAGGTCGATACCGTCCGCGAGTACGCCGACGACATGATCGCCCGCGAGACGCGCGACCTCGACGAGAACGGCCGCATCGAGATCACGCTGGAGTACGCCGACGGCCGCAAGCAGTCGAGCGCGGAGGACTCCAGCGGCGACGGCAAGGTCGACATCTGGGTCCGCTTCGGGCCGGACGGCGAGCGCGTGGCGCAGCGCGAGGACCGGGACCACGACGGCCGCGTCGACGTGGAGTACGACTTCGCGGACGGCGAGCTGACCGAGCAGCGCGAGGACACCGACGGCGACGGCGCACTCGACCTGACCGTGCACCACGAGCGCGGCCAGCCCGCGCGGCGCGTGCAGGACCGCAACGGCGACGGCGAGGTCGACTTCACCGAGCTGCTCGCCGACGGACAGCCGGCCCGCCAGGAGCTGGACGACGACTTCGACGGGCGCATCGACCTGTGGAGCTTCTACACGGATGGGCGGCTCGAGAAGCAGGAGCGCGACACGAACGGCGACGGCGAGCCCGATCGCTTCGTGGTGCTCGACGCCCAGGGGCGCCCCGCGCGCATCCTCGAGGACACCAATCACGACGGCCGCGTGGACTCGTGGACCACCTACGAACAGGGCCAGCGCGTCGCCCAGGAGACCGACTCCAACTTCGATGGCGAGGCCGACACGAAGGCCCGGCTCGACGGCGACCGCGCGACCGGGCTGACCGAGGACCGCAATCACGACGGCCGCGATGACTACCGCGCCGAGTTCGACGACGCGGGCGAGCTCGTGCGCAGCTTCACCGACGAGGACCACGACGGGATCTTCGAGCTGGTGATCCACTTCGAGGCCGGCAAGCGCTCGCGCGTCGAGGTCGATGCCGACGGCGACGGCATCCCCGAGAACCGCACGCTGTACGACGCCAGCGGTGAGGTGCGCGTGCGCGAGGACCGCGACGAGGACGGTGACGGCCGCGCCGAGGGCAGCTCGTTCTTCGTCGACGGCACGCTCGACCGCCAGGAGCTCGATACCGACCGCGACGGCGCCGTCGACCAGTGGATCCAGCTCGACGCCGAGGGGCGCCCGCGGCGCAACGAGGTCGACACCAATCGCGACGGCAAGCCCGACATCGTCAAGCTCTACGAGGCCGGCGTGCAGGTGCGTCAGCTCGAGGACCGCGACTTCGACGGCAGCGACGACCACGTGGTCGAGTACCGCGACGGCCGGCGCGTCAGCGTCCGCTCCGACACGAACTTCGACGGCGAGTTCGACACGCAGGTCAGCGAGGCGGACGGGGAGTCGCGGCGCCAGGAGGAGGACACCGATCACGACGGCCGCGTGGACACGGTCTCGGTCTTCGAGGGCGAGCTGCTGGTGCGCCAGGAGGCCGACCTGGACGGCGACGGCCGCTTCGAGGTGGTGTCGAGCTACGAGGGCGGTCAGCGCACGCGCGTCGAGCTCGACGCGAACGGCGACGGTCGGCCCGAGAAGGTCGACCTGTACCGGCCCGGCGAGCGCGAGCCCTGGCGGGTCGAGCAGGACACCGACGGCGACGGCGTCGCGGACACCTTCAGCCTGCGCCGCGGCGGGGTCGAGTACGCGCAGGAGATCGACAGCGACGGCGACGGCCGCGTGGACCGCTGGCTCGACGTGGCGGCCGGGGGCCGCGTCGCGGCGAGTCGCGAGGACAGCGACGGCGACGGCCGGGACGACCGCCGCGTGGTCTTCGACGCACAGGGACGCCCCGCCGAGCAGATCGAGGATCCCGACCACGACGGCGAGCCCGAGCGGATCACGCGCTTCGTGGACGGAACCGTCCGCGAGCTCGAGGAGAGCCTGGACGGGGTCTGCCTGGACCACAAGCAGGTCCTCGACGCCTCGGGCGAGCTCAAGCAGGACGTGCGCGACACCGATGGCGACTGCAAGTACGACACCTTCACGCACCTGGAGGGCGGTGTCGTGAAGCGGATCGAGCGCGACACCAACGCCAACGGGATCCTCGACGTGTGGGAGTACTTCGAGGGTGAGCGAAAGGTCATGCAGGCCGAGTCCCGCGGTCGCTGCACGCGCCCGAACATCGTCTTCCTCTTCGCGGACGACGGCGCGTCGGTCACGGTCCAGGAGGAGGACCGCAACTGCAACGGGAAGCCCGACCAGATGACCCGCTTCGACGCTTCGGGCGCCCCGGTCTCCCAGTGCACGCCGGACACGCGGATCCTGTTCGAGGGCGGAGAGCAGACGGTGGGCTTCGAGGACACCACGGACGACGGCTGGGGCGACCGCCGCCAGACCTTCTCGGGCGGCGAGCTGGTGCTGCTGGACGCCGACACGAACGCCGACCGGCGGCCCGACGTCTGGATGACCTACCGTGGTGGCGTGGCGGTCTTCCAGGACGAGGACACCGACTTCGATGGCCGGATCGACGTGCGCTTCGACCTCGCCACCGAGGCGCCCCTCGAGCTCAACGGCAACACCGAGCCCCCGAGCCTGGAGGCCTTCCCGCGGCTCGGCTGCTCGGGCTTCAGCGACTTCTGGCGCAACTGATTGCCGGTCACGGACGTATCCACCGACACGGCGGGGTGTTAGCATGGACCAGGGCGGAGAACACGAGATGGCGCGAAGCACCACCCCCCGGACGCGCTCGCAGGGCGGCTGGGCGGCCCGCGGGCTGCTCGCCCTGCTGCTCCCGCTGGCCCTGGCCTGTGCGAGCGGCAGCGGACCCGCAGCCGACCCGCAGGCCGGCGCCCCGGCGCCACCGGCCACGGCCGCGGACGCGAGCACGAGCGGCAGTGAAGCACCGACCGGCCCCGACGGCAGCGTGGCGGCGGGCGAGCCCGATGCGCCCGAGCCCCAGGCGCAGAAGGATCCGGGCGCGGTCAGCGGCGCCGGACGGCGCGCCGAGGCCGGGATGGAGGGCGCGATCATCGGCACGGTGATCGGAGCACAGGTGGGCGGCCCCACCGGCGCCGCGATCGGAGCCGCGGTCTTCGGTGCGTACGGCGTGCTGACGGGGGACGTGCCCTTCGACTCGGGTCGCAGCGGCGCCCGGGGCCGCCGGGGCGGACGCGACCCCGGCAGCGTGATGGACGACGAGCTCGAGGAGGAGCTCGAGAAGCAGCGCCAGGCCGACCTCGAGGACGAGATCGAGGCCGAGCTCCGCCGCCAGGAGGAGCTCCTGGAGCAGCTCGAGAAGCAGGAAGAAGTCGATCGCTCCGTGGCCCTCGACGTCGAGGACGACGAGGCCAGGATCGACCCGCTGGCCGCGCCGACGCCACCGCGCAGCCGCGACATCCCGGAGTCCATCTTCGACACCGAGACGCGGACCGTGGACCGGCGCGACCTCCTGGTCAAGACGCTCGACGCGGATCGCGACGGTCGCCCCGAGATCCAGGTGACCTACGACCACGACACCGGCGCGCTGCTCTCGCGCCAGGAGGACACGGACTACGACGGCCTGCTCGATACCGAGACGCGCTACGACGCGGCCGGCCAGGCCACCGGCCGGGACGAGGACACCAACTACGACGGCGTGCCGGACCGCTGGGTGACCTACGAGGGCGAGCAGGCGTCGCGCGTCGAGGTCGACCGGGACTTCGACGGCAAGCCCGACGGCTTCTACGTGTACGAGAACGGCTGGCGCAGCTCCGAGGAGCACGACACGAACGGCGACGGCAAGATCGACCGCCGCGTCGAGTACGCCCAGCGGCGCCGCACCGTCGAGATCGAGGACCGCGACTTCGACGGCCAGATGGAGATCCGCACCGTCTACGGCGCCGACGGCGTTCCCCTGCGCGCGGAGATCGACAACGACGGCGACGGCGAGCCCGACGTGTGGGAGCACTACGAGGGCTCCGACCCCGCGGCCATCGCCCTCGCCCGCAAGGAGGAGGACGTGAACGGCGACGGCGAGATCGACGTCACGTCCTACTACGAGAAGGGCAAGCTGGTCCGGCAGGAGATCAGCGACCCGTCGCTGGTCTACTGAGCTCCGGGGCCCGCGGGCCCCGGCAGCGTCCCTCTGGCGGGCTGCTAGGTCTCGGCCTGGCGGACGGCGATGCCCACGCTGTCCACGCCGTGCTTCTTGACGATGCCGAGCACCTCGACCACGCGGCCGTGGATCACCTCGCGGTCGGCGCGGATCTCCACCGCCTTGATGTTGTCGTTGGCGGCCTCGGTCGCGATGCGGCGGTCGAGCACGTCGAGGCTGATGCGCTCGCCGTTGAGGGCGATGTCATCGCGGCCGCGCCCGAGCTCGACGGTGAACTTCTTCTTCTCCTCGGGCACCGACGAGGCCTGCGACTCGGGCAGCTGCAGCTCGATCTCGCGATCCACGAAGGCCGTGGTCACGATGTAGAAGATCAGCAGCAGCAGGACGACGTCGACCAGCGGCGTCAGTGAGAGACTGGCCTCTTCCTCTTCGCGCCTGGCCATCAGATCTCCGCCGGGTCCTTGTCCTCGTCGAGCACGCCCCCCCCGCCGCGCTGGGCGGTCCAGAGGTCCTCCAGCATGCGCAGCGACTTCTCGGTCAGGTCGATCTCCATGCCCTCGGCCCGCCGGCGCAGGAACGAGTGCGCGCCGATCGCGGCGATGCCGACCATCAGGCCCGCGGCCGTGGTCACCAGGGCCTGGAAGATGCCGCCCGCCACCACGCGCGCGTCGCCGGTGCCCGTCTTCGCGATCAGGTCGAACGACTCGATCATCCCGAGCACCGTACCCATCAGGCCCATCATCGTGGCCATGTTGCCCAGGGCGGAGAGCAGGCCCAGGTTCCGGCGCAGGCGCGTGGACTCCTGGTCCGCCGCCACGTTGACGGCCTCCTCCATGGCGGGCAGGCCGCTGTCGTAGTGCACCAGACCCGAGCGCAGCAGGCGCGCGACGGAGCTGCGGCTGCTCCCGCACAGGGCCACCACCTGCGTCAGGTCGCGCTCCCGGGCGGCGTCGCGCAGCTCGCGCAGCAGGCCACGGGGCAGCACCGCGGACTGCCGCAGCGCCCAGAGCCGCTCCAGGATCACGAAGAAGCTGATGATCGAGGTCAGCACCAGCAGGTGCATGACCCAGCCGCCCATGGCGTACCAGTCCGCCACCGTGCGCGGAGCATCGGCGTCGGCCTCCGCGGCGGCCGCCCCGGCGACGGCTGCCCCGGTCGCCTCGGTCGCCTCGACGGCAACCTCCTGCGCCAGGAGGGTTCCGGGCACATGCAGGGCCACCAGCGCGAGCACGGCAAGCCAGATCCAGGTTCTCAAGGGTCGTTCTCCTCGGTCGGGGAGTCTTGCGAATCCTCCGCCTCGATCGCGAGCGCCCGGCGGCGCTCGCGCTGGCGGAAACCTTCCTGCCGGCGCCGCTCCTGCTCCAGCAGGATCGCGCGGGTCCGGGCGCGGAGCTGCTCGAGCTCGGCGCGTTTCTCGTCGCCCGTCAGCCCGGCGCGGCGGAAGCGGATCTCGAACTCGGCGCTGCCGCGCCCGCCGTCGCGCCCGAAGGCGCTCACGAGCACCCGGTTGAGGCCCGGGGCGACCGGGACGAAGCCGCGGAAGCTGCCGTCGGGACGCAGCTGGACGTCGAAGATCTCGGCCATCCGGCCCAGGCTGAGGTTCGTGGCCACCACCGACTCGATGTTCGCGAATGAGACGCCCGAGAACACGGAAACGATGTCCCCGGGGCGCTCCACCGGCACATAGACGCCGTGGCTGACCCGGCTGATGCCGCTGGGGGCGAGCGGGCGGCGGTTGGCCGCCGGGCCCAGCCCGTACACGTTGATCACGATGCCGCGCTCCGCTGCCGCACGCGCGGCGTCGACGGCCGCCCGCAGATCGTCGCGGCCGGCGTCGTCCGAGCGCCCATGCGGCAGTGTGGGCTCGCCATCGGTCAGCAGCAGGATGACGGGGCGCGCCAGCGGGCGCGGGACCGAGACGGCGCCCTCGCCGCCGGCCAGCTCCCGGGCAGCCAGCCGCAGCCCGTGGGCGATGTTGGTGCCGCCGGCCGCGTCGGGGCCGGCGGCGGCGATGCGCTCGAGGGCGGCGCGGACCGGAGCCCGATCGTGCGCCAGCGGCTGCTCGAGCACGGCGTCGACGGTGCTCTCCGGCCGCCGCGACGTCCCCCCGGGGTCGGCCCGGCCGGCGAAGCGCACCACGCCGGCGCGCACGCGCGTGGGATCCAGGTCGGCGAGCAGCGCCCGGGCGGCCGCGACCTCGGCCGCCAGGATCGAGTCACCCGGATCGCTGCAGCGCACGTCGGGCACGCCGGGCAGCAGTGCCCGCTCGCGCCGGCCGACGACACCGTCGCCGTCGACATCGGCCCCGCTGCAGTACTCGGTGGATCCGGACACGTCGAGCACCAGCACCACGTCGAAGTCGGCGCTGCGCGAGTCGCTGCGGGCGAGGCCGGAGAACGGGGCCATGTCGAAGCGGTTGCGCACCACCTCGCCCGCCACCGGCGCGTCGATGCGGACCTCGACGCCGTCCGCGCGCGCCGCGGCGCCGGCCGAGGCGGCCAGCCACCCCAGCGCGAGCGCCACCATCCAGGCGCACCCCGGTCCTGTCCCCTCCCGCATCTGCAACTCGCATCGGCGCATCGGAGCCGGACCTTAGACGCTCATCTGCTAGCGGATGTTGCCCTGGCGCAGGACCTCGTCGTGGGGCCGGATCTCGATCTCGACGCGCCGATTGCGCAGGCGGCCCGCCTCGGTCGCGTTGGACGCCAGCGGAACCGTCGCGCCGAAGCCGATCGCGGACATGCGTGAGGGGTGTACGCCCTCGAGGCGCAGCAGGTCACGCACCCGCCAGGCGCGCTCCTCCGACAGGCGCTGTGCGCTGTCCTCGTCAGCGGCGGGGTCGCCGTGCCCCTTGACGATCAGGTGGCTCTGCGAATGGGCGTTGAGGATGCCCGCCAGGGCGCGCAGACGCGCGCGAGCGCCGGGCGCGAGGGTCGCCGCGCCCGGATCGAAGAGCCCGGCCGCCGGCAGGCGAACCAGGATCGCGTCGGTGCGGCGCTCCACCTCGGCGCCCTCGAGCGCGTCGAGCTCGGTGGCCTGCTCGTCGAGGTAGCGCCCGATCAGCCCGCCCCGCGCCAGCGCGACCTCGACCGGCGCCTGTGCGTCGTCGGCCACGTCCGCACCCGACGAGGGCGCGACGCCCGGCTGCGCGCAGCCCAGCAGCGCGCCGGCGATCGCGGCGAGGGCGGGGCCGACCGGAGACCGGACCAGGTGCATCTCGTTCCTCCGGGGGCAGGTCGGGCGAAGGTAGGCGATCGTCGCGCGCTTTCACCTCAGGGAGCGGCGCCGGACCGGCCCGCCTCGACCAGGCGGAGCCACTCCAGAACGAGCTCGCCGGCGGCGTCCAGGCTCGCGGGCGAGACGCCGTCGAGCACGTCGCCGTCACTGTGCCAGCGCCAGCCGGGCGAGCTGCGCTCCCCGTACTGGAAGTCGATCAGGGCCAGGTAGGCGCGCAGGCCCGCGCGCGCGAACGGCGTGTGGTCGTCGACGAAGGCCAGCGCCCCGTCCAGCACGTCCTCGCGCCCCAGGCGGGCGGCGGCCTCCTGCCAGAGCCGCACCAGCCCCGGATCGGAGCCGGCCGCGTGGGCGATGTTGAGGTCCGCGTCGGCCAGCATGTCCACGAGAAGCAGCGCGTGCACGCCTTCGAGCTCGCCGCTGGCGCGCATCCGCGCCGCCAGCGCGCGGCTGCCGTACAGGCCGTCGCGCGCGTCGATGTTGCGACCGAAGGCCTCCTCGCCGTCGAAGAGCACGATCGTGTGATCCAGCAGACGCTCGCGGCGTGCGAGCTGGCGCGCCACCTCGAGCAGCAGCGCCACGCCCGAGGCGCCGTCGTTCGCGCCGACGAAGCCGGGCAGTGCCTTGGTGTCGTGATGCGTGATCAGCATCACCTCGTCGCCGGCGAGCCCCGCACTCGCCGGCAGGCGCGCGATCAGGTTGACCATGGCCACCGGCTCGGCCCGCGGCGGCGCGGCCTCGAAGGCATGCTCCTCGACGCGCCACCCCGCCTGGCGCAGGCGCGCGCTCGCCCAGGCCCGCAGCCGGGCCGAGGCCTCCGACCCGGCCGGCCGCGGCCCCATCTGCACCTGCTCGACCAGGTCGCGGAAGGCCCGGGGTCCGTCGAAGGCGTCGGCCTGGGGCTCGCCCTGCGCGCCGCAGGCCGCCACCAGCACCCAGATCGCGATCCGCGCCACCTTACCGATCACCGCGGCGACAGTACCCGACGTCCCCGTGCGCCTCACCCCGGCGGGCGGCCCCGGCGGCCGCGGGAGACGGCCATGGGCGCGAGGGTGCACGGAGCGACGCTGCGCGGGATCGAGGGCATCCCGGTCACGGTCGAGGTCGACGCGGGTCGCGGCCTGCCGGGCTTCCAGATCGTGGGCCGCGCCGACCCCGTCGTGAACGAGAGCCGCGACCGCATCCGCGCCGCCTTCCGGCGCGCCGGGCTGGAGTTCCCGCCCGGCCGGGTCACGGTCAACCTGGCGCCCACCGAGCTGCCCAAGTCCGGCGCCGGCCTCGACCTGGCGATCGCGGTCGGCGTGGCCGCCGCGCGCCTGCCCCTGGACCCGGCGCGCCTGCAGCAGACGCTCTTCGTCGGCGAGCTCGCCCTCGACGGCGCGCTGCGCGGGGTGCGCGGTGCGCTGGCGCTGGTCTCGGCGGCGTGCGTCCCGGGGCGGACTCACGCCGTGGTCGCGGGCCCGATGCTCGCCGAGGCCGCGCCCTGCCCCCGCATCGAGGCGCTGGGCGCGGCGGATCTCGGCGAGGTGCTCGCCTGGCTGCGCGGCGAGCGCGCGCTGGAGCGCGCAGTGGACCTGCCGCCCCCGGCCCCCGCCGCGCCCGGCCCCGACCTCGCAGACGTGCGCGGTCAGGCGCTCGCGCGGCGCGCCCTCGAGATCGCGGCGGCCGGGGCGCACCACGTGCTGCTGGTCGGACCCCCGGGCAGCGGCAAGACGCTGCTCGCGCGCCGCCTGCCCGGGCTGCTGCCGCCGCTGGAGCCCGCCGCGTCGCTCGAGGTCACGCGGATCCACGGCGTGGCCGGCACGCTGGCGACGGGCTGCGTGACCCGCCCTCCGCTGCGCGCGCCCCATCACACGACCTCGGCGGCCGGCCTGATCGGCGGCGGGCGTCCCCCGCGCCCGGGCGAGGTCACGCTGGCACACTGCGGGGTGCTCTTCCTCGACGAGCTGCCCGAGTTCCAGCGCACCTCCCTGGAGGCGCTGCGCGAGCCGCTGGAGGAGGGGATCGTGCGCATCGTCCGGGCCCAGGGCGCACTGCGGCTGCCCGCCCGATTCCAGCTCGTGGCTGCGATGAACCCCTGCCCCTGCGGCTGGTACGGCGACGCGGCCCGCGACTGCGTCTGCGACGACGCCCGCCTGTCCCGCTACCGCGCGCGCGTCTCGGGGCCGCTGCTGGATCGCATCGACCTGGTGGTTCCGGTGTCGCCGGTGCCCTGGCGCGAGCTCGAGGCGCGGCCGGATCCGGCGCAGACCAGCGCCGCGGCGCGCGCCCGCGTGAGCGCCGCGCGAGCGCAGCAGACCGTGCGCGGCGGGCTCAACGCGCGCCTGGTCGCCCTGCCCGACGCCCCCGAGCTGGCCCTGGCGCGCGACGCCCGCCGGCTGCTCGAGCGCGCGGTGGACGGGCTGGGCCTGTCGATGCGCGGCCTGGTCCGCGTGCTCCGGGTCGCCCGTACGATCTCCGACCTCGCCGGCGAGGCTGCGGTCTCGCGCGCGGCGCTGGCCGAGGCGCTGGCATTCCGGCCGCTGGTGAGTGACGCGACGCCGGGCAGGAGCTGACCGCAAAGCAGGCAGACCTTCCCTCCGGGCGCCCGGTCGAGCCCGCCGCGCGGCTGGCACGGCCATTGCTCTTGTCCGGGCGCAGCAATCATACGGCCGCGGGAGCGGGGCTCGGCGCGGTCAGGAGGTCGGAGATGAGCAAGCCACGAAACCTGATCCGGGCGGCCGCCGCGGCAGCGGTGCTGCTGCCCGGCGTCGCCCTCGCCGAAGACGCCGTCTCGCCCGGCGTGTTCACCGCGAACAACGTCTGGATGATGATGTGCGCGGGCCTGGTGTTCATCATGCACCTGGGCTTCGCGACCCTGGAGACCGGACTCACGCGCGCGAAGAACTCGACGAACATCCTGTTCAAGAACACGTTCATCATCTGCGTCGGGATCCTCACGTACGCGCTGGTCGGGTTCAACCTCATGTATCCCGGCGACTTCAACGGCGTGCTGGGCTTCGCTGGCCTCGGCATCCAGTCGGACGCCGCGGGCCTCACGACCGCCTACGCCTCCGGCGGCTACACGTACTGGACCGACTTCCTGTTCCAGGCGATGTTCGCCGCGACTGCGGCGACCATCGTGTCGGGCGCCGTCGCCGAGCGCATCAAGCTGAGCTCCTTCATGATCTTCTCGGCGGTCTTCGTCGCGTTCGTCTACACGATCCTGGGCTCCTGGAAGTGGGGCGGCGGCTGGCTCGACGGCCTGGGCTTCTACGACTTCGCCGGCTCGACGCTGGTTCACTCCGTCGGCGGCTGGGGCGCGCTGATCGGCGCCTGGATGCTCGGCCCGCGCCTGGGCAAGTACGACAGGGAAGGCCGCATGCACCCGATCCCCGGCAGCAACCTGCCGCTGGCGGCAATCGGCGTGTTCCTGCTCTGGCTGGGCTGGTTCGGATTCAACGGCGGCTCGGTGCTCAGCGCCGATCCCGCACTGACCTCCCTGACGCTGGTCACCACCTGCCTCGCGGCGGCCGCGGGCGGCATCGCGGCGATGAGCCTGTCGGTGCTGCTCGGCAGCAAGCCCGACCTGTCGATGTCGCTCAACGGCATCCTGGCGGGCCTGGTCGGCATCACCGCCGGCGCCGACCTCATGGGCATGTGGAGCTCGATCCTCATCGGCCTGATCGCCGGCGCGATCGTGGTGCCCGCGGTCCTGTTCTTCGACCGCATCCGCATCGACGACCCGGTCGGCGCGATCTCGGTGCACCTGGTCTGCGGCATCTGGGGCACGCTCGCGGTCGGGATCTTCTCGCCCGAGCACAGCGTGCTCACCCAGCTGATCGGCGTGGTCGCCTACGGCGCCACCACGGCGGTCTGCTGCCTGGCCATCTTCGGCGCGCTCCGGGTCACGCTGGGCCTGCGCGTCAGCGAGGAGGAGGAGATCGAGGGTCTCGATCTGAGCGAGCACGGCGGCCACGCCTACGACCTGGACGTGCGCGGCTCGGGCGGTCTGCTCGACCAGCTCGGCGGCCCCGCCGCCATGCGACAGGCGACCGCGCCCCTGGCCCGGCCGGCGCCGGCCGTGGCCGTCCACGAGAGCTAGGAGGAGCCCGCCATGAAGAAGATCGAGGCCATCATCAAGCCGTACAAGCTCGAGGACGCCAAGGAGGCGCTGGGCGCCGTCGGCATCAGCGGGATCACCGTGAGCGAGGTCAAGGGCTACGGTCGCCAGAAGGGCCACACCGAGCTGTACCGCGGCTCGGAGTACGTGGTCGACCTGCTGCCCAAGATCAAGCTCGAGATCGTGACCCCGGACGACGCCGCAGAGAAGGTCGTCAATACCCTGGTCCAGGCGTGCCGAACCGGCCGCATCGGCGACGGGAAGATCTTCGTCAGCGAGGTCTCCGGGGCCATCCGGATCCGGACGGACGAGAGAGGAGAGCAGGCACTGGGCTAGAGACGCATCCCACTGGCTGGTGTGCCCCTGCCTCCCCCGGGAGGTGGGGGCACATCCTTTTCCGGCACCGGCCTGCAGGAGTCGCGGACCGCGTCCCCCTCGCTGGCCGGCTGCTAGACGGGGTCGTAGCGCAGCAGCAGACGGCTGCCGTCCGCGAGGCCCTTCTCGAAGCGGGGCTTCCACTTGCCCCACTCCGCGGGGTACTTGCGGCCGTAGGCCTCGAGCGCCGCCCGGATCACTCCGGGGTCGCGGACGCTGCGCGCGCGGGCGTCGAAGCGCGGGGCCGTGGGCAGCTTCGATCGCGCCTTGCGGATCACGCCGAGGTCGCCGACCCAGATCCGCGCGCGGTCGAGGCCGCGGTAGGTGGCGCGGGCCTTCCAGGAGTCGCGGCTGACCACGACGTGCGCGCCGCCGTCGAGCCACAGGAACCAGACCTCGCCGTGGCAGCGGCTCTCGCTGCCATCGGTGCGCAGCGGCGAGACGTAGATCAGGCCGCTGCTGCCGAGCGCCTCGAGCAACGCCGCGTCGAGCGGCCCGGCGGCACCGCGCGCGTCCGCGGTCCCGCGCCGCGGCAGCGCGCCGAGGACCAGGCTGCCCGCGAGCCCGGCCACGAGCTCGCGTCGCGTGCAGTCGGTCATGGCTCGCCTCCCCGCGCCGGCCCGGCGCCGCTCAGTCCTCGGCCTGCTCCATCGCGCGCATCTGCACCTCGACCTCCTCGATCGAGTACAGGCGCCCGCGCCCCACGCCCTCGCAGATCTCGCGCACCTCGGGCGTCCAGGCGCCGTCGCGGACGGTCTCCCGCCAGAACGGGAAGGTGCGGCACTGCGTGGGCCGGGCCTCGTAGACCCCACACTGATTGGTGTCGACGTCGAGAAAGACGCAGCGCGCACCCGTGGTGCGCAGCTGGGTCCAGCCATACTCGTCCACGAAGGTGTGGCGCTCCAGGAAGGCCACCAGGTCCAGGCCCAGGTGCTCCGCCAGCGCGTCGCTCTCCCGGTCGTTCAGGTACACGTGCGCGAACTCGCCGTTGTTCCGGCAGCAACGCCCGCACTGCGTGCACTCGAAGCGCAGCTCGCTCAAGCCACACCCCGCAGGCGCTCGATCGCCTCGTCCACATCGTCGGCGCTCACGTCGAGGTGCGTCACGGCGCGCAGCCGGCCCGGCGCGATCACGCCGATGCGAACGCCCCGCTCCGCGGCGCGGGCCGCGACCCCGGCGGCGTCGGGGGCCTCGACCACGACCATGTTGGTCTCGGGCACGGCCAGCGGCTTCAGCCCGATTCGCTCGAGGCCCGCCGCCAGGCGTCGCGCGCCGGCGTGGTCCTCCGCGAGGCGCTCCACGTGGTGCTCGAGAGCGTACAGGCCGGCAGCCGCGAGGATGCCGGCCTGTCGCATGCCGCCGCCGAGCTGCTTGCGCACGCGGTGGGCGCGGGCGATGCACTCGCGGCTGCCCGCGAGCAGCGAGCCGACCGGCGCGCCGAGCCCCTTGGACAG
>JAJDAJ010000037.1 GCA_029261925.1 Deltaproteobacteria bacterium
TCAACTTCTGGCTGCCCTGGCACCTCACCCGCCGCGTGCTGCCCGGAATGCGCGAGCGGCGTCGCGGCTGGATCCTGAACATCTCGTCGTCAGTCGCCGCGCTGCCCGACGGCCCGCCGTTCGTGGACAAGGTCGCCTCGATGCAGGGCACGATCTACGGGGGCACCAAGGCACTCCTGGAGCGCTGGACCGCGAGCCTCGCGGCGGAGCTGCACGGCTCGGGCGTCGCCGCCAGCACGCTCGCGCCGCAGGCCGCCGCGGCCAGCGAGATCCTGGTCGCGCACTCGAGCATCCCCGCCAGCGTCCTGGAGCCGCTCGAGACCATGGCCGAGGCGGCGCTCGCGCTCTGCAGCGGCGATCCAGACGTGCTGACCAACCGGATCACGTACAGCCTCGACCTGCTGCTCGAGCTGGCCCGCCCCGTCCGCGACGTCGAGGGACGGCGGCTGATCGACGGCTGGCAGCCCGCAGACCTGCCCGGGGCGATCAAGCGCGCCGACGCGTTCAAGAACACCTCCGTCCGCGTGGACCTGCCCGACTGATCCCGCCGGCAGCGACCGCCTGCCGGCACCTGAGGAGGAACGACCCCCATGAGTGATCCCTCGAAGCTCCTTTCCGGTGTGCGCGTCATCGAGTCCAGCCTCCTCGGCCCCGGACACGTCGCCACGTTCTTCGCGGACCTCGGTGCCGACGTGATCAAGGTCGAGCCTCCGGCCGGCGACTACATCCGCCAGATGACCTGGCCGATCGTCGAGGGCGTCTCGCTGCTGCACCTGCACACGCACCGCGGCAAGCGCAGCGTGACGCTGAACCTGAAGACCGAGGAGGGCCTGCAGCTCTACCGCGACCTGGTCGCCACCGCCGACGTGGTGGTGGAGGCCATGCGGCCCGGCACACTGAAGAAGCTGGGGCTTGGCTACGAGAAGCTGCGCAAGATCAATCCGCGCATCGTCTTCGCGACCCTCTCGGGCTACGGGGCCACGGGTCCGTACAAGGACATGCCGAGCCACGGCATCGCCTTCGACACGTGGTCGGGGATCGTGCAGCCCGTGGTGGACGACGACGGCTTCACGCGCATCCCGCCGAACATGCCCAACGTGGGGATCAACGTGGGGCCGATGCTCGGCGCCATCGCGATCCTCGCCGGCGTGATCCGCGCGCGCGAGACCGGCGAGGGCTGTGAGATGGAGATGGCGCAGTCCGACGCCGCGGCGTACATGGACTGGTACCGGATCGAGTCCGAGCGGGCCTACATGCGGCCCGAGGACGAGGTCACGGGGAATCCCTCCGACGACTACGAGCGCCGACCCGCCGGCCTGGCCGGAATGTGGGAGGGGGTGCGCTACCAGGCGTACGAGGCCAGCGACGGCCATGTTCTGTTCATGGCGTCCGAGCAGGCGTTCTGGAAGAACTTCTGCAAGGGCATCGACCGCATGGACCTCTTCGAGAAGTGGCCCGGGTCGAAGTACGCCGACCACGCCCGCCGGAACCTCGAGCTGCAGCGCGAGCTGCGCGAGATCTTCCTGACGCGCACGGTCGAGGAGTGGCTGCGCTTCGGCAACGAGCAGAACACGCCGATCGCGCCATTCAACACGCCCGCCAACATCGGCGACGATCCCCAGTTCAAGCACCGCATGGACTTCCTGCCCATCGAGGCGGTCGGCTGCGAGCAGCTGCCGCTGCCGGTCTTCGTCAACGGCAAGCCGCTGCCGACGCCGACCATGGCACCCACCGTGGGGCAGCAGACGGACGAGGTGCTCGCCGAGGTGCTGGGCAAGGACGCCTCCGCGATCGCGAAGCTCCGCGAGAGCGGCGCGCTGGGCTGACCGTCCCTCAGAGCTGGCCGGCGAGCTCGAGGATCTCGTCGGCGAGGGCCTCGCGGCCGGCTCTGAGGCGCTCGATGCGGCCGGCATCCCGGCGCGTGCGGCGCCAGGCGCGCAGCTCGCGGGCGAGCAGGCCCGCGGTCTCCCAGAAGTGGAGGGTGGCCCGCGCGACCGGCGCGGAGGCGAGCAGGGCGACGGCGCCGGCGAGCGCGGAGCCGAGCCAGAGCCCGAGGAGCACGGACTCCACGACCCAGAACAGCGGAAAGAGCACCAGGCTCGCGAGCACCTTGTAGGTGGCGGGCTGGTCGGCGCCCAGGCCCGGGCGCGCGGCCGCGGTGCCGGCGAGCCGGTACGGCGGCCAGTTCAGCGGCGTGCCGGCGAGCGCGACCGGCAGCAGGGCCAGCAGGAGCGCGACGCGCTTGAGCCCCCAGGCCAGCGCGCCCCGGTAGCTCGCGCGCACGTGGCGGTCCTCGAGCCCGAGCGCGGCGAGCTCGCCGCGGTAGTCGCGCAGCGCCCGGACCGCGGCGCCCACGCGGTCGGGCTCGCGCTCGCGCAGCTGCACGTAGCCCTCGAGAAAGCGCTGCCGCAGCGGCACGCGTTCGACCAGCGACGGCTCGCGCGGCAGGTCCTGCGTGCCGGCCGGCAGCAGCGCGACCGCCTCCTGGACGAGCTCGGCCTCGTCCCACGACGCGTGATCCAGCGTCACGTCGCGCAGTCCGGCCTCGATGCGCTCGGTGAGCGCGCGCACGGCCTCGCGATCGTCGGCGCCGCCTGGACCCACGAGTGGGGCGACGTCGATCGGCTCGCCGACCTGGAGCAGCGCGCGCGTGCGGAAGGTCTCGCGGCGCTCGAAGGTGAGCCCGACGCAGACGATGCGCACGCCCAGCGGACCGTGGGCGGCCTCGGCACCCAGCGCGATCCGCGCGGCGCCGGTGCGCAGGGGCTGCAGGCCCGGGGCGTCGTGGCTGATGCCCTCCGGGAAGAGTGCCACCGCGGCGCCGCCGGCCAGCTCGGCGTGGCAGCGTTCGAAGGTCTCGCGGTTGCGCGATGGATCGGCGCCCTCGTCCTGGTGCCGGTGCACCGGCACCACGCGCGCGGCCAGCAGCAGCGGGAGCACAGCGGGGTTCGACCACAGCGTGCTCTTGGCCAGGAAGCGCGGCACGCGTCCCAGCCAGCCGATCAGGAGCATCGGGTCGACCAGCCCGTTGGGGTGGTTGGACACCAGGAGCAGCGGGCCTCGGTCCGGCACGTTCGCGGCGCCGAGCACGTCGACGCGGCGGTAGAACACGCCCGCGAGCGCGCGCGCCGCCCGTCGCAGCAGGCGATCGACGGGCCCGGGCCGGGACACTACCCGCGGCGCCAGACCTTGCCGACGATGTCGCGCAGCAGACCGGCCACGTCCCAGCGTTCGGGCATGAGCTGAAAGTAGTGGTCGCCGTCGTCCTTGACCAGGAAGCGCGCGCGCTTGCCCGCCATGGCCGTCACAGGATCCTGTCCCGGCTCGGCGGGTGCATCGAGCTTGGCGAACACGCGCCGGTCGCCGACCGAGAGCAGGGCCACGTGGATCGGCTCGCCGCCCGCCGCGGTCACGTGGATGGTCGTCGCAGCCTCGATCCGGGCCGGCTTGCCGTGCAGCGTGCCGGGCAGGGAACGCTCGCCGGGCCTCGAGACGGTGCGCGGCGGTGGCGCGACGTCGGGATCGGGCACGCGTCCCGAATCGGTCCGCTCGATCAGGGTCACGTAGATGTTGTTCCCGGGGCCGCCGATCGAGTGCGCCAGGCCGGCGCGCGCGTCCGCCACCTGGGCACGCGGGTTCGGGAAGCGGCCGACGAGCTGCAGGTAGAGCTCGGCGATCTGGAACAGGCCCGTCCCGCCGACCGGATGGCCCCGCGCCTTCAGGCCCCCCGACAGGTTCACCGGCAGGCGACCGCGCGGGCCGGTCACTGGATTGGCGTAGGGATCGCCGGCGGGCGCCTCGCCCCGACCGGGACCGACCAGCGCGTCGAGCACGTCGGCGGCGTCGATCAGTCCCAGGTCGATCATGTCGATCGGCAGCAGGCTGTTGAACGCGTCGTGCAGCTCGCAGACCAGGCCCTCCAGCGCGCGGACGTCCGCGACCCCGGCCTCGGCGAGGGCAAACCCGGCGGCACGGGTGGTCGCCCCCAGACGGTGGAGGTCTTCTCGGTCCAGCAGCGACGAGGTGTCGGTGGCCGCACCGAGCCCCGCGACCCGGACCGCCTGCGGATCCGCGGTCAGGATCACGGCGGTGGCACCGTCGCAGATCGGGGAGCAGTCCTTGCGCCGCAGCGGCGTCGCCACGTCGAGGTTCCTGGCCACGTCGAAGTAGTTCATCAGCGGCTCGGGCCGCCCGGCGAACGCCGCCAGCGGGTTGTCCGCGCCCAGGGCGTGCGCGCGGTGCATCAGCCGCGAGAGAACGTCTGCGACGCGATCGGGCGACACCCCTTGCCGCTGGAAGAAGGCCTGCGTCACCAGCGCGATCAGCGCCGGCATGGTGAAGCCGAAGCGACGCTCCACCGGATCGACCGTCTTCGACATGATCTGGGTGGCCTCGGTGGTGGTCACCATCTTCATGCGCTCGCCGGCCACCACCAGCACGGTGTCCGCACAGCCCGAGCGGATCTTGTAGCAGGCCTCGTGGAAGGCGGCGGCGCCAGTGGACGACGCCGTCTCGCTGCGCACCGTGGGCACGCCCGCCAGGCCGAGCCGGTCGGCGATCTTGGCGGCGATGTTCGCGCGGTTCTCGAACTCCTCGGAGTCCATGATCCCGACCTGGATGGCGTCGAACTCGCAGAGCGAAGCATCCTCGCAGGCGCGCCGATACGCGTCCTGGAACAGGTCGAAGACGTTGCCGAACACCTTGCCCGTCAGGTCGACTTTGGTGAGCCCGACGCCGGCGATGTAGACTTCGCGCATCGGCCTCTCCATCGGTCGGGGAGGCCGGCGGCCGGAGAGGCCGCGGCGGGTTCCGGGAACTGGGCCGGGAGCACGGCCGCGATCGCGCGGCCGGCAGCACCGGACCAGCCAGGGTCACGAGAGTCACGAGTCGACGGAGCACGGACCGCGGGTCGCGGTCGGGATCACGGATCAGGCGGGGTCTCCACCAGCAGGGTCGGGGCGCGCGGGGGAGAGCAGAATGCGTCGCGGGGTCGCCGTCATGATCGCGCTGCTGGTGGTCGCGCTGATCGCCGGTTCACTCCTGTCGTCCGGCGGCGACGGCATAGAGGACGGCAGCGTGGTCGTCGTCGAGCTCTCGGGGCCGCTCTCGGACACGCCGGCCATCGACGCGCTGGATCAGCTCCTGGCCGAGGGCGCGGCCCTGCCGACGCTTCTGCTGCAGCTCGAGAAGATCGCCGCCGACGAGCGCATCGAGGCGCTGCTGGTGCACGTGCGCGACCTGCAGGCCGGCTGGGCCCACGTGCAGGAGCTGCGCGACGCCCTGGCCCGGGTCCGCGCCGCGGGCAAGACGGTGGTGTCGCTGCTGGACCTCGAGTCGTTCAACGCGACCCGCGCCTACTACCTGGCGGCCGCCGCCGACGAGGTCTACGTGGATCCCGGGATCCTGGCGCCGGTGGCGGGCATCGCCGGCCAGTACCTGTTCCTGGCCGGCCTCTTCGAGCGTCTGGGCATCGACATCGAGTACGCCCGGATCGGTCAGTACAAGTCGGCGGTCGAGATGTTCGCCAACCGCGAGATGAGCGCGCCCGCGCGCGAGATGACCGAGACCATCATAAACGGGGTCTACGCGCAGGTCGTCGCGGGGATCGCCACGGACCGCGATCTTTCACCCGGCCTGGTCGAGACCATCATCGACGCCGCGCCTGCGTCCGCCACGGAGTACGTCGAGTCCGGCCTCGCCGACGGCATCGCGGGCTCGCACGAGGTCCTGGGCATGGCCGGCCTCGAGGACGCGCCGCGGGTCGACATGTCGCGGTACATGGCGACGGATCCGGCGCGGCTCGGGCTGCGGGACGGTCCGAGGATCGCGCTGATCTTCGGGGACGGCGCCGTCACACCCACGCGTAGCGGCATCGGGCGCAGCTTCAGCGCCGACTCGATCACGCGCGCGCTCAAAGCAGCGGCCGAGGACGAGGAGATCGAGGCCGTGGTGTTCCGCATCAACTCGCCGGGCGGCTCGCCGCTGGCCTCCGACCAGATCTGGCGCAGCGTGCGCAAGCTCGGCGAGAGCAAGCCGGTGATCGTATCGATGGCCGAGGCCGCCGCCTCGGGCGGCTACTACGTGGCCAGCGGGGCCGACGCGATCCTCGCGCAGCCCGCGACCCTGACGGGCTCCATCGGGGTCTTCGTGCTGCGGCCGGCATTCGCGGGCATGTACGACAAGCTCGACATCGGCGTCGAGGTCATCGCACGCGGGCGTCACGCGGGAATCGGCGGCTCGGACCTGCCGCTGACCGACGCCCAGCGCGATCGTACGTCGCGCTTCATCGAGTCGGCGTATCACGACTTCCTCGAGCGCGTGGCCGAGGGCCGCGACACCGACGTCGAGAAGGTCGACGCGCTCGGCCGGGGCTACGTCTGGCTGGGCTCCGACGCGCTCGAGCAGGGGCTGGTCGACGGGCTGGGAGGCCTGCACGAGGCCGTGCAGCTGGCGCGAGAGCGCGCCGGCATCGAGCACCTCGGCGATCCGATGCGCGTGGTGCTCCCGGGGCCGCGCAGCCTGGGCGAGCAGCTACGGGGCCTGCTCGGCTCGGAGCTGCCACTGCGCCTCGGCCGGGCCGTGCTGCCGATCGAGCTGCCCGACGCGGTGCGCTGGGCCTGGCAGGCGCGTGGCCGGAGCCTGTCCTACCTGCCCGCCCACTGGGTGCACGTCTACTGATCGGCCGGATCGCGGGGCCGCAGCTCGGGCCGGTCCCCGCGGCGACGCGCGATGCGCACGGCGGCCGCGGGATCGCGGGGATCGAAGATCAGCAGGTCGGGGAGGCCGTCGCCGTCGAGGTCGCCGTGACGCAGCACGCCGGCCGTCGGCAGCTCCTGGCGCACGACGCGCCCGAGCCTGCCGTCGGCACGCAGCGGCCGGATCTCGATGGCGTCGCCGGCGCCCGAGCCGAGCAGGTCGCGCCGGCCGTCGCCGTCGAGATCCAGCCCGAACGTCGGCATGAAGCCGCGCGTGCTCCCGGTCTCGAAGCTGATCGGGACGCCGAGCTTGCGGCGCAGCCAGGGCTCGGGATCGAGCACGCCTCCGGCGCTCGCACGGTGCACGATCACGTGCACGTCGGCGGCTCGGGTGATCAGCATCTCGGCCAGCTCGAGCACGCTCACCGGGATGCCCACGCGCACCAGCTCGAGACGCCCGTCGCCGTCCACGTCGAGCAGCTGCTCCATGCTCCACTGCGCCGCGGAGGTGAAGCTCGCGTCGGGCGCGTCGAGCTGCCAGCCGTCGGGACCACCCAGGAATAGCTCCGTCCGCGTGTGCGCGTCGGAGAGGTTCCCGCTGGCGTAGGACAGCAGCAGGTCCGCACGCCCGTCACCATCCACGTCGCGCGCGTCTCCCCGCACCACGCCGGTGCCCCGCACGTGGTCGCGCTCCGACACCCGGCGAAGCGGCAGCACACGATCCGGCCGCGCGCGGAAGCCGGACTCGCGCGCGAGGAACACGCGCGCCTCGTGGCGACCCAGCGTGATCACGTCGACTCGGGCGTCGCCGTCGACGTCGGCGATCGAGACGTGCGGCGCGCGCAGCATGAGGTGCAGGTCGCTGCCCATCGCGAGCGGAGCACCGGGCTCGGGTGCCCAGATCCGGGCGTGGGGCGAGATCTCGAGCCGCGCCAGCTCGCGCCCGTCGGGCTCGAGCAGCGCCAGCTGGCGCAGCAGCGGCACCAGTAGCCGCGGCCGCGCGCCGCCGAGGCGCGGGCGCACCAGGCGGGTGCGCGGCAGCCCCTGCTCGTCCACCGCCGCGCCGATCGTGGCCCCATCGAGCTGCAGCCGGCGCCGCGGCGCATCCGGTGCGGCCAGGGAGACGATCGAGACGCCGTCGGGCTGCAGCAGCACCAGCTCGATCCCGCCACCGGGCAGCACGTCGCCCAGATCGTAGGCCGCGGCACCCGGTGGCAGGGCGGCGCTGAAGCTCGGCGACGCCGGCAGGCCGGCGTCTCCCTGCAGGTGAACGTGAATCCGGCGGCGCTCGTCGGGCGGCACGCCGCTGAAGGCGAAGCGCAGCAGGTCGCTGCGAGCATCGCCGTCCAGGTCGACCAGCTCCGCCGCGACGGTGCGCGCGTCGTCGGGGGGGATCGAGATCAGCTCGTACGGGCCGTCGGCCGCGGCCCCCAGCGCGGGCCCCAGCAGCGCCAGCCAGAGCGCGCGGAGCGGACGCATGCGCTCAGGAGTCCCGCAGGGAGTCGATGATCTGCCCGCGCGAGCCCTCGACGCGCTCGCGGATCGCGTCGCGGCGCTCCTGGAGCTCCGCGTGCGTGAACGAGTCGGCGTCCGGATCGAGGCCCAGCGAGTCGCGCAGCATGCCCAGGTCGAGCGCGTGGTCGCGCGGATCGAAGCCGATGTCGCGAGCGATGCGCTCGCCGTGCGTGGTGATGAAGTACGCGTAGATTCCCGCGACCTCGTCGAAGAGGTTCAGCTCCGGAGCGAGCACGGCGATCGCGCCGTCGAAGAAGAGCATGCCCTTCACGTAGAGCATCAGGTGCTTGGGAAGGCGCGCCCCCTGCGCCAGCAGGGTGCGCAGCACTCCCTGCATCTCCGCCACGAGATCCTCGCTCGACATCTTCAGCGGGTCGGGGGCGCGCGCGCCGTTGCCCAGGTGCAGCACCGCGGCGAGCGCCTCGAGGTCCGCGTCGGCGTCCAGGGCGCCCAGATCGCGCAGCGCCTCGAGGTGCCCGCGAACGTCGCCCGCGGCGGCCGTCAGCATCATGCGCAGGAACGCGACGCGCTCACGCGGGGTCATCCGCCCGGTGATCCCGTAGTCGTACAGCACCACGCGACCGTCGGCGGCGACCGCCAGGTTCCCGCCGTGCAGGTCGCCGTGGAATACGCCGTGGATCATGGCGCCCTCGAGGAACGAGATCAGCAGGGCGCGCACGACCTCTCCGGTGTCGATCCCCGCCGCGCGCATGCCGGCCGCGTCCTCGTAGCCGTGACCGTCGAGGCGCTCCATCACCAGCACTCGCCGGGTCACCAGCTCGGGATGCGGCCGCGGCACGATGACCGGCCGCAGGCCCAGGTCGGGCAGCACCGCCGCCACGTCGAGCATGTTCTGCGCCTCGAGCCGGAAGTCCAGCTCCTCGGACACCGTCTCCGCGAACAGCTGGACCACGGCCGGGGGGTTCGCCAGGGCCGCCACGGGGATCCGGCCCACCAGGTAGGGCGCCACCCAGGACAGCGCGGCGACGTCGCGCCAGATGGCGACGTCGATCGCGGGGCGCTGCACCTTCACGACCACGTGCTCACCGCTGGCGAGCGTGGCCGCGTGCACCTGCGCGATCGACGCGGACGCGAGCGGCTCGCGCTCGAAGGCGGCGAACACCGCGTCCAGGGGCCGCCCGAGGTCGGCCTCGACGATCGCTCGCACGGCCTCGAACGGCGCCGCCGGCACCCGATCGCGCAGCAGCCTGAACTCGTCGACGACCTCGTCCGGGAACAGTCCCCGGCCCGACGACACGATCTGCCCGAGCTTGACGTACGAGGGACCGAGCCGCTCGAAGACGCGACGCAGGCGCCGCGCCAGCGCCGCGCGCACGGCCGATCGCTCGCCGTCGCGCTCGCGCAGCCACCAGATCCCGAGCGCGCCGCCGATCAGCAGCAGCGAGTACAGCAGCCGCCCGAGCGGCGGCACGCGCCGCCGACGGGTGCGGCCGGGCACACCGGCACGCACGCGCTCGCGAAGCGCCGCGCCGCCGCGAGCCCAGGTCAGGCTGCCGACCTCGACCACCCACGGTCCCGCGGCGCTGAACGCTCCCTGCTCCACGTCGGAAGGCTAGCAATCCCGCGCGGCTCGCCCGCCGGGCTACTCCCCCCGCGAGCCCTCGCCCAGCAGCGTCAGCGCGTCGTTGACCAGCAGGCGGAGGTCGAGGAAGCCCGTGCTGTACACGTTGCGGACCGCGCCGTCCGCGTCGACCAGGAAGACGCGGAGCACGTGGCGCAGCGCCGCATCGGAGCCGGCCGGGGGCCTCAGGACGTCCTGGCCGAAGTCCGCGAGCACGGGCTCCAGGCCGGCGCGATCACGGGCCGTCAGGAAGCGCCAGCTGCCGCGCGGCGCCAGGGCGCGGCGCAGCTCCGCCATGCGCGCCGGCGTGTCGCGCCCGGGATCGAAGCTGATGGTGGCGAGCTGCACCCGGCCGGCGAGCCGCGCGTCGGCCGCGACGTGCCGGTCGAGCCGCTGGAGCAGCGCGTGGGTCGCGGGACAGGCGTGCGGGCAGCTCAGGTAGACGAAGGACACGAATCCGACCTGGCCCGGCGCCAGCTCGAGCAGCGGAGCGGGCGCACCGTCGTGCCCGAGCATCCGGTGGCCCGAGACCCGCGCAATCGCCGGCAGCTCGTACGTGCCGGGCGCGGGGGCCTCGAAGCGCGGCGCGGCGGCCTCCGGGCCGTGTGCGTGCTGCGCGGCCGCCCCACCTGCTCCCAGCAGGAGCGCGGCGGCAAGGGCCCGGGGAGCGGAGGCGCGGCGTGAACTCATCCGCGTCGATTGTAGACTCCCGGCCATGCCTCCGCGTCAGCTTCGCCCCCGGTGGCCCGGCCCGGGCGCGCCACTCCTGGCGCTGCTCGCGTCGGCCTGCATCGCGCAGGAGTGGACCCCCCTGCGCGAGGAGGCCGAGATGATCTCGCTGAGCAACGCGCGCCGCATCTGCGACGACTACGCGGAGCGCGAGGCCACGCGCTTCGTGCCACTCGGCCAGCGCCACCCGGGCGAGCGCGATCGCGTCGACCGCAGCGAGTACGCCCGGCTGTTCCGGCGCTGCATGCGGCACCACGGCTGGGAGCTGCGCCCGCGCGAGGATGCAGCGGACGCGGAGGACGAGGCCAGCGCCGGCTAGCGGTTGGCGCCGACACAGATGGCGCGTCCCGCGCCGGTCACGATCGCGATCCAGACCTGCGCGTCGGACTCGTCAGCCGCCCGCGAGCCGCTCGGCCGGCGAAGGGGTGAAGAAGAAGCTCTCGGCGTTCGAGTAGAGATACCTGTCCAGGACACCAGGACGGAGGTCGAGGTCCGCGGCCTCGCTCGCGCAGCGTCCCATCGAGAGGACGGGAGAGTCCGAGGCGAACAGGATCCGCTCCTGGCCGCGCGTGTTCAGGAAGTGGATGAGCGCGTCGGGGAGCCGCCGGGGAGACCAGGCCGAGGTCATCAGGCGCAGGTTCGCGTACTTGAGCATCAGCCGGATCGCCGTCTCCCACCAGGGATCGGCGCCGTGGGCCATGCACAGGCGCAGCTCGGGAAAGCGAATGCAGACCCGGTCCAGGTGCATGGGGTGCTGGGCCTCGCCGGGGAGCGGGGGACCCGGGATCCCCGTGTTCAGGCAGAGCGGCAGGTCGAGCTCGCAGCACTTCGCATACAGCGGGTAGTACACGGCGTCGCTGGGCGGGTACAGGCCGTCGCCCCAGAAGCTGGGCCCGATGATCGCGTACGCCGTCGGCAGGTCACGCACGAAGGCGCCGAGCTCGCGCAGGGTGGGCACCGGCCGCAGCAGGTCGAGGCCGCCGACGCCGAGCGCGAAGCGCTCCGGGTGCTTCTCGACGAAGCTCAGCGCGCGCGGCGACGGCTCGGAGAGCCGGGTCAGGAGAATCGCGCGCTCGACTCCCTCGCGATCCATCTCCTCGAGCAGCTCCGTCAGCTCCCGGCTCCGGAACATCGAGTCGTCGGCCCGGAAGGTGTCCTCCTTGACCCGGACCATCCAGTCCGGGGGCTCGCGATCCCCCATGTCCACGTTGACGAGACAGTCGATGGCTCTCACGATCGTGCTCCCTTCCAGGGCCGGGCCATGGGAAGGCCGTCCCCCTCCCGCCGCGCAGCGCGAACGCGCGCGAGCGAACCGCCCGGTCACTGCGCGGCCCGGGGCCCTCTGCGCGCCACATCCGATATCATATATGAGGGACCCAGTGGACCCGCCGGGGATCGCCCATGAGCACGAACGCGGATGCATCCGACCTCCTGCCCTGGCGGGACGTGCTCGCCCGCCGCTTCAGCGAGCCCCTTCACGTGTCGGGAGTCGACAAGCGCCTGCCGATGAGCGAGGCGATCGGGCGCTTCGTGGCTCCGGGCATGCGGCTGAACGTGGCCTACCTGCAGGGGCGGCCCAACGCCCTGGTCCACGAGCTCGCGCGCACGTTCCAGGGACGCGACCCGCGTTTCGAGTTCTACGGCTCCTCGCTCGTCAGCAACTTCGCGGTGCTCGTGCAGCAGCGACTGCTGCGCAAGGCCACGGTGTCGTTCGTCGGAGAGGGGATCCCGACGCCCGGTCCCAGCCCCGCCGTGCAGCGCGCCCTGGCGCGGGGCGAGCTGGAGCTCGAGAACCTGACCATGCTGACGATCCCGCTGCGGCTCCTGGCCGGAGCGATGGGGCTTCCCTTCATCCCGACGCGCTCCCTGTCCGGCAGCTCCATCGCGGAGGAGGCGACCGCAGCCGGGACCTACCTGGAGCTCGACGACCCGTTCGGCAGTGGCGACACCGCGGGTCTCCTGAGCGCCTATCAACCCGACATCGCCCTGGCCCACGTCTGGGCGGCGGACACGGCGGGCAATGCCCTGGTCTATCCACCCTTCGCCGAGAATGTGTACGGGCTGCTGGCCGCGAAGCAGGGCGTGATCCTGTCCGCCGAGAGGATCGTCCCCACCGACTTCCTGCGCCGCCACGCCGATCACGTCCACGTTCCGGGGGAGATCGTCCGCGCGGTCTGCGAGGCCCCCTACGGCTCTCACCCCGTCGGCTTCTACGCCCAGGGCATCGAGGGCCTGCGCTCCTACGCCAACGACTACGACTGGATCGCGCTGCATCGCGACGCGGCGCGCGACGAGTCCGCCTACGCGGACTTCGTCGAGGAGTGGGTACACGGCGTCGGAAGCCACGAGGGCTACCTGGCCAAGCTCGGCGAGGCGCGCCTCGAGTCCCTTCACGCCACGGCGGAGCCCGGGTCCTGGCGACCGGAGATCGACGCGGCCGCGGAGCGCCTGGACGCGGTGCTTCCGCCCAGCCCGATCGAGACCATGATCGTGCACGCGGGGCGACATCTCGCCACGCGGATCCGGGAGCAGGAGTTCGAGACCGTCCTGGCGGGCGTGGGCCAGGCCACCCTGATGGCCTGGCTCGCCCTCCACGCACTGCGCGACGAGGGGATCGAGATCGCGCTCATGCTCGAGACCGGCGTGCTGGGACACGATCCGCGGCCCGCGGACCCGTTCGGCTTCAACTACCGCAACCTGCCCACGGCGAGGATGCTCACGGACATCTTCGGAATCCTGGCGCTGCACGGAGGCGGCGCCCAGAACCGCTGCATCGGCACGCTCGGCGCGGCCCAGGTCGATCGTCGCGGCAACCTCAACAGCACCTACGGCGCCGACGGCTCCTTCCTCACCGGCTCGGGCGGCGCCAACGACATCGCATCGACCGCCCGCGAGGTGGCCGTGGTCGCGGCCCTGCGGCCGGGCAGCTTCGTCGAGAAGGTGGACTACGTGACCAGCCCGGCGCGCGCCGTGCAGAGCGTGACGACGAACTTCGGCCGCTTCGAGAAGCGCGGCGGGGAGCTGGTCCTGACCGGCTACGTCGAGTCCGCCGGTCCCGATCGCGAGAGCGTGCTGCGCGAGATCCAGGGCCGCTGCGGCTTCGAGCTACGCGTGGCCGACGACCTCGAGGCCATGGGGCCGCCCGACGCGGAGGAACTGGCGCTGCTGCGCCTGTTCGATCCCGAGCGCCTCTTCCTCGGACGCACCCGGACCTGAGCGAGCGCACGCGGACCGACGCCGGGCGGGCCGCGAGCGCATCACGGAACGGAGGCAGGGCCCTGGCGCCGCCTGATCCGCAGGACGTCACCCCCCGTGGTCTGGCAGGTGCCCGAAGCACCTCCCGGCAGACCCCGGGTCGCGTCGACGAGCTCCAGCTGACAGCGCATGAGACCGCCGCGGTCGCCGTCGAGGGCCGCCAGGACCGAGCGGCTGTAGTGGCGCCGGAGCGCGCCGAGCGTGATCCCGTCGGCGCCCGGACGCAGTCCGCCGGGATCCTCCCCGAAGCCCTCGAACCGGTCCGACGCCCAGATGAGGTGCATCCGGCGCAGGCGTGCCTCGTCCGCATTCTCGCCCAGTCGCAGGTAGCTCCCGGCGTAGCGCTCGCCGTCGGGCCCCAGCTGCACGACGAGCCTGCCCTTACCCACCTGCTCACGCTGGTACGACAGCGCGACCTTCTCCGTCGACCCGGCGGGCGATTCCCAGGCCGCGACCAGCAGGCCCGAGCCCGGCGACGCGCAGCCGAGCAGGCCCCAGCACGACACCAGCGCGAGCCAGCCCGCCGGGCGGATACCCCGATCCGCGGGCTCCTCCGCGTTCTCGCTCCCCCACTCCACGCCCCGCTCGATCTTCACGGACGTCATCCTATCGCGCCGGCGCCGCCGGTCCCTCCCCGCCGCCTTCTCCAGGTCGTCCGGTGGAACGCAGCTTCGAGTACATCGGTGCCGTCAGCGGCGGAGCTTGCGGTAGTCGTCGGCCGCGAAGGCGTCCACCTGGATCACCTCCTCGCGCGCGGCGTCGGCCGCGTGCAGCGCCTCGATCTCGGCCCCGGAGATCACGCCGGCCGCGAGCGCCGCGCTTGCCAGCGCCTCGCCAGGCGCGTGCTCCAGCACGCCCTCGCGGACCGCGGCCCGCAGCTTCGCCTCGACGGGCAGGGCAGCGATGGCCTTGCCGAGCGCCGCTTCCAGGCGCCCCAGGCCGACCTCATCGGGCGGCGGGATGAAGATGCCCGACGTCAGGCGCTCGCGCGTCTCGGGAACGTCGAGCACGGCCGCGGCGACCGCGCTGATCGCGGCGTCGGCGGGTCCGCGCTCGCGCCGGCCCAGGGGAAACACCAGGGGGCGCAGCAGCCAGGCGATCGGGCGGGCGGGCAGGTTGCGCAGCACGCCGTCGAGCGCCTCCTCGGCCCTGGCCAGGGCGTGCTCGCACGCCCAGCGCACGAGTGCGCGATCGGTCGGCGGCGTCTGCGCGTCGACGAAGCGCTTGAGCGTCGCCGATGCCAGGTACATCCAGCCCAGCGCATCGGCGAGCCGGCCGGTGATCATCTCCCGGCGCTTGAGCTGGCCCCCGAGGCTGACCATGCAAGCGTCGGAGATGAGGGCGAACGCGGCGCTGATCCGCGACAGCCGCTGCACGTAGCGGCGCGCGGGGCCCGGCGGGGCGCCGCGCTCGAGGCGCCCGCCCGACAGGCCGAGCAGCAGCGCGCGCCCGGCGTTCGAGCACGTGTGCGCGACGTGACCGAAGAAGGCGCGGTCGAAGCCCTCGAGGTCGTCGGCCTCCACGGCCTCGATCTCCGCGAGCGCGAACGGATGGCAGCGGATCGCCCCCTGGCCGTAGATGATCATCGAGCGGGTCAGGATGTTCGCCCCCTCGACCGTGATCCCGACCGGAACGGCGTCGTACACGCGGCCCAGCACATTGCGTGGCCCGCGCTGGATCGCGGCGCCGGCGCGCACGTCCATGGCGTCGTTCGTGACCTGACGCAGCGCGTCGGTCAGGTACGTCTTGGCGATCGCGGAGAGCACCGCGGGCTGCTCGCCCGCGTCGACGCTGGCCGCAGTGAGCACGCGGGTCGCGTCCATCAGGTAGGTGAGCCCGGCCATCCGGGCCAGCGGCTCCTCCACGCCCTCGAAGCGCCCGATCGGCGTGTCGAACTGCTCGCGGACCATGGCGTAGGCGCTCACCACGCGCGTGGCGAGCTTGGCCCCGCCGACGGAGAGCGACGGCAGCGAGATCGCGCGTCCTGCGGCCAGGCTCTGCATCAGCATGCGCCAGCCCTGGCCAGCACGCTCGGCGCCCCCGATGATGAAGTCGAGCGGCACGAAGACGCCGCGGCCGACGGTGGGACCGTTCTGGAACGGGATGCCCATCGGATCGTGGCGCGCACCTATCTCGATGCCGGGGAGATCCGCGGGGATCAGGGCGCACGTGATGCCCAGGTCGGTCTCCCCGCCGAGCAGTCGCTCGGGGTCCAGCAGCCGGAAGGCCAGACCGATGAGCGTCGCGACCGGAGCCAGCGTGATGTAGCGCTTGCGCCAGTCGAGGCGCATGCCCAGGACCTCGCGCCCCTCGTAGGTACCGCGGCAGACGATGCCTTCACTCTGCGTGGCCGCGGCATCGCTTCCAGCCTCGGGGCCCGTCAGCGCGAAGCAGGGGATCTCCTCGCCGCGCGCGAGACGCGGCAGGTAGTGCTCGCGCTGAGTGTCGGTCCCGTAGTGCAGCAGCAGCTCCGCGGGTCCCAGCGAGTTCGGGACCATCGCCGTGACCGATGCGGTGATGCTGCGGCTCGAGATCTTCTGGACCACGGCCGAGTGGGCCCGCGCCGAGAACCCCAGTCCCCCGTGCTCCTCGGGAATGATCATCCCGAAGAAGCGGTTCTCCCGCAGGAACTTCCAGACGGACTGCGGCAGATCCCCAGCCTGGGACACGTCCCAGTCGTCGAGCATCTGGCAGAGCTCCTCGACGGGACCGTCGAGGAAGGCCCGCTCGCTCTCGCTCAGCTCCGCGATCCGGAAGTCGAAGAGCACGGACCAGTCGGGTGCACCGGAGAAGAGCTCCCGGTCCCACCACACCGTTCCGGCCTCGAGGGCGATCCGCTCCGTCTCCCCGAGTCGCGGCAGCAGCCGGGCGACGCGTGGCATCAGCTGCGGGGTGATCCAGCGCCGGCGCAGCTCGGGTCGGCCGAAGAGCAGCGCGAGCGCTGCGAACGGCAGGCCGACGGCCAGCGCCGACAGGCTGCCGGACAGGCCCCAGCCGAGCAGGAGCAGGCCCCCACCCGCCACCCAGGCCCAGTAGGCGTGCCGGGCAAACAGCAGCCCCAGCAGCACCGCGATCGGGACCAGGATCCAGGCGAGCGTCATCGATCATCCCCTCTGATCTGGCGCGCTCCCCGAGGAAGCCAGGAGTGTCGGGCGGCTCCGGTTCCAGCCGTAGCCAGGCGGATGGTAGCCATTGCGCCGGGGCGTGCGCGAGATCCGGGCGGGACTCGCCGCCGAGGTGCTCCTCGGATCGGTGCCCCACGAGCTGCTCCACATGCCGCGACGCATGCTCGGGCTCGTCCGAGCGGCCCTTCGGTCTACTGGGCACGGGATGCCATATAGTGACTGCGCGACCGGTTCCGGAGTCCGTGACCCGTGCTTCGTGAGAGGGATCTTGATGGTGCACGCTGCCGCCCCGGTGAGTCCCGCCCCCGATCGCTCGCGGTACGTGCTGGGCGTGCTCTGCGCGGTCTACGCGTTCAACCATCTCGACCGGCAGGTCTTCGCCGTGCTGGTCGAGCCGATCAAGACCGACCTGGGCCTGTCCGACAGCGCCATGGGCTTTCTCGGTGGGCTGTCGTTCGCCCTGTTCTACGCGCTCGCCGGCCTGCCGATCGCACGCATGGCCGACCGCGGGTCCCGCAAGGCGATCATCTCGGCGGGCATCGTGATCTGGTCGGCCGCCACGATGGCCTCGGGCCTGGCGCGGAGCTTCGCGCAGCTGGCCGTCGCGCGCGTCGTCACGGCCGTCGGGGAGGCCTCGAACGCCCCGGCATCCCAGTCGATGATCTCCGACTACTTCCCGCCGTACCGGCGTGCGACCGCCCTGGCCATCTTCTACATCGGCGCGCACATCGGCGTGCTGATCGGATTCACCCTGGGAGGCTGGATCGCGCAGGAGCTCGGCTGGCGTGCCGCCTTCATCATCCTGGGCTCGCCCGGGCTCCTGCTGGCCCTGCTCGTCTGGCGGACCGTTCCCGAGCCCGAGCGGGGTGCGGCGGAATCCGCGTCCGTCGACACGAGCACCCTGCCCTGGCGCCAGGTGATCTCGTTCCTCAGGCGCAGTCCCGGGTTCGCGCTGGTGCTCCTGGGACAGGGGATCCACGCCTTCTCCCTGCTCGGGATCATGATGTGGACGGCCCCGCTGCTGATGCGGCTGCACGGCATGGGCGTCGCGGAGGCGGGCCTGTGGCTCGGACCGATCACCGGGATCGCGGGTGCGCTGGGTGTCCTGGCCGGCGGCAGGCTCGCCGACCGTCTGGGGAAGCGCGACGCGCGCTGGTACGTGCGCGTGCCGGCCCTCACCGCGCTGGTCGGGCTCCCGTTCACCGTCGCGTTCATCATGAGCGGGAGCACGACGATCGCATTGCTCTGCCTGATCCCGCACCAGATCCTGGGATCCATGACCAGTGGCCCGATCGCCGCGGTCCTGCAGGCGATCGTGCCCGTGCGCATGCGCGCCCTCGCCGTCGCCCTCAGCCTGCTCGCGGCCAACCTGATCGGCCTCGGCCTCGGTCCACAGCTCGTCGGGGTGCTCAGCGACCTGCTCCGCGAGAGCGTCGGCGACCAGTCGCTGCGCTACGGGATGCTCGTCGCCGCCGTGGCCAACCTGCTCGGGGGCGCCGCGTACCTGGCCGCCGGCCGCTGGATCCGCGGTGAATCCGCCGCTCAGGACCCTGCCCGGACTCCCTGACGCTCCGTGACAGTCGAGCCGGCGGCGGGTTCTCGCGGCCCCGGCCGGGCGATGAAGTCCGCGAGATCGGGGCTTCGCGTCATCTTCCAGTAGTCGAGCAGCCGCCAGGGAACGTTCGTGGTCACGCGGCCCTTGCTGTTGTTGTAGTAGCTGTGCACGCGCGGGTGTCTCCAGACCATCTGCTCGTGCTCGGCGTCCACGCGCTCGTTGTAGGCGTCGTGCACGTCCTGCCGGCACTCCAGTGAGCGGAGGTCCTGCTCGAGCAGCTCGCGCAGGCAGCTCGCGATGTAGCCGGCCTGGCACTCGAGCATGAAGATCACGCTGCCGACCACCGGGTTGGTGTTGGGGCCGTACAGGCAGAAGAGGTTGGGATAGTCCGGGATCGTGATCCCCAGGTAGGCGCGCGGATCCTCGCCCCAGAGCTCGTGGAGCCTCGTGCCCGAGCGGCCCGTGACCTCCATGGGCCAGAGGAACTTGTTGGGGTTGTAGCCGGTCGCCAGCACGATCACGTCCACCGGGTGCGCGACGCCGTCGTTCGTGACGATCGCATCGGAGGTGATCTCGCGGATCGGCTCGGTGACCAGCTCGACGTTCTCGCGCGTGAGCGTGCGGTACCAGCCGTTGTCCTGGAGGATCCGCTTGCCCAGGGGCGGATAGGCCGGCACCACCTTGCGGATCAGCTCGGGGTCCTCGCCGATCTGCTCCTCGATGTGCCGGGTCATGATGTGCCGCAGCCCCTCGTTGGCGCGGTTGATCGAGTCGGGGCGCTCCCAGTCCGGATCGATGCGGAACGAGCGGTAGAGGCGATCTCCGTTGCCCCAGAACAGCAGGAAGCGGTACCAGCCCGCGTAGCCGGGCAGATGGCGCAGCAGCCACTTCTTCCCCGGCTCGACCGTGCGCTGGTAGTTGGGATTGGGCAGCGCCCAGTGCGCATCGCGCTGGAAGACCCGCAGGCTATCGACCCGGTCGGCGACCGTGGGCACGATCTGCATGGCACTCGCACCCGTGCCGATCACGGCCACGCGACGGCCCGCGAGGTCGAGCTGGTCGTCCCAGCGGGCCGAGTGGAGCTTCGTGCCCGCGAAGCTCTCGAGCCCGGGAATGTCGGGCAGGCTGGGGCGGCTCAGCATCCCGACCGCACTGACCAGAGCATCGACCTGCGCGTGCTCCTCGCCTCCATCCGGGCCGCGCAGGCGCAGGCTCCAGTCCGCGCGCGACTCGTCCCACGCGGCGGCCACGACCTCGGTCTCGAAGCGGATACGGGATCGCACGCCGTACTTCGCGGCACAGTGCTCCACGTAGGCACGCAGCTCGTCGCGGCGCGCGTAGAAGTCCGACCAGTCGGGATTGGGCTCGAACGAGTAGCAGTAGAAGTGGTTGGCGACGTCGACCCGCAGACCCGGGTAGTGGTTCTCGAACCAGGTGCCGCCGGCGCCCTCGTTCTTCTCGAAGATCGTGTAGGGGATGCCCGCCTGCTCGAGCCGGATCGCCGTGCACAGACCACCGAGGCCGGCGCCGATGATCCCGACCCGGAACCCCTCGAGCCGCTCCGCCGGAGGCCGCCGCGACCACTCGAGCCGTCGCAGATCGCGGCCGTCGAAGCTGGACTCCTCGAGGACGAGCGGAACGTAGTCCGCCGGAACGGGCTCGCCCACGCACCAGCGCATCATGGCGCAGAGCGTCTCTCCCGACGGCCGCGTCACGGACGTCCGGCGCCCGTCGCGCAGGTCGCGCAGGACCTCCAGGCCCAGGCTGCGGATCTCGCGGGCGTGGTCCTCGGGGATCCCCGCACCGTCGTCGCCCTTGAAACCGGGCACGCGCGGGTCGAAGCGGTCCAGCAGGCTCGCATCGCCGGTGATGTGGACCAGCGCCGGCAGCAGCGCGGGCAGGTTCGCGGCGAGCAGCGCCTCGGCCAGCTCGGCATCGCCGACATCGGACGGGATGGGCTCGGTCACGGTCGGCTCCCTCGCGCTTCGCACAGGGCACTCCGCCCATCGAGGGCCACCCGGACATCCTCGCGTCCGGTGCACGTGTCACCCATCGCGAAGTCCCCTTCAGCGCAGTCGATGCCTGGACTTGCCGGCGGCGGCGCCCGGCTCGGCCAGGGCCTCGCCGATCGGGTTGGCCAGGCGCGTGTAGGCCAGACCCTGGTCGAGCGCGGCCTGACGCCCCTTGTCGAGCGACTCCCAGATCGCGCGCACGGTCCCCTGGGTCGCGACGCTCGGCTTGGCGGCGATCGCCGCGGCGAGCTCGTGGGCGCGGTCCCGGAGGTCCTCGGGGCGAGTGACCTCGCTCACGATACCCATGCGCAGTGCCGTCTCGGCCGTGATGCGCTCGTCGTTTCCCAGCAGTGCCATGCGCAGCACGTCGCCGAGGTGGATGCGGCGCGCAAGTCCGATCGGCTCGAGCACCGCGACCCGGCCCGTGCTGACGTGGGAGTCGAAGAAGACCGCGTCGCTCGAGCAGATCACGATGTCGGCCTCGTTCACGAAGTAGAGCCCGCCGGCGGTGCAGATCCCGTGAACGGCACAGACGACCGGCTTCCAGACCTTGTTCCACTTCGGACTGAGTGCCTCTCCCGGATCCGCGTGATTCCAGATGTCGTCGGGCTGGCCGTAGGAGCTCTTGACGTCGAGTCCGGCGCAGAACGCGCGACCCGCTGATCCACGCAGCACCACCGCGTGCACGGCGTCGTCGTCGCGGACGCGCTTCCAGACCTCGCGGAACTCGTCACACATGGCGCGGTTGAAGGCGTTGAGTGCCTCGGGCCGGTCCAGCGTGATCGTGGCGACGTGATCCGGACCGGTCTCGTACTGCAGGGTGCGGTACGCCAACGCTCAGCCCTCCTCGGAGTCGAAGTGCGCGTCGCGCGACTTCAGCGCGCGACTCGTGTCCGACCCCGACCGCTCCTTGACGAAGTTGAACTCGTCGGGCTCGAAGCGCAGGTTGGTCGCGAAGGCGTGGAAGAGCACGCTGGCCGCCTCCTCGCCCTGGTAGGCCTGGGTCTGCTCCACCAGCCGCCAGGCCTCCTTGGCGATGGCGATCCCGTCGGCCGGCATCTTCGCCACCAGCGCGGCGAGCTCCTCGGCGCGCGCGGCGACGCGCCCGGGCTCCACGACCTCGGTGAACACCCCGGGCTGCGCGAGCTGCGACGCCTCGAGCATCTCGCCGGTGAGCAGCAGCCGCTTGGCGAGCACGGGACCGAGGCGGTGGAAGAAGAGGTGCAGGTTGCCGATCACCGGGCCGAGCATGCGCGCCGCCGGCATGCCGATGCGCGCGTCGCTGCCGACGATCGAGAGGTCCGAGGCCAGTGCGAGCTCGAATCCGCCGCCGAGGGCGAAGCCCTCGACCTGCGCGACGGTGGCCTTGGGGTATCCGATGTAGTCGCGGTAGAAGGAGAAGCTCTCGCGGTCGACCTTCAGCCTGCGGCGCTGGCTGGGGCGCCGGTTGTCCCCCTTCGTCTCGTACCAGCCGTAGGCGCTGCCCATGTCGGCGCCGGTGGAGAACACGCCCTCCGCGCCGCGCAGCAGCAGCACCTTGAGCTCGTCGTCCGCCGCCACGTCGGCCATGGCTGCGCCGATCTCCCGGCGCATCTCCGGGTCGTAGCTGTTCTTGCGGGCCGGGTTGTTGAGCGTGATCCGCGCGATGTGGGTCGCATGATCCTTGTCGAGCAGGACGCGTGAGCCGGCCATGATCAGCGCAGGACCCACTTGGGCTTGGGCATGTTCCAGCGATCCACCTGGGCCTCCCCGATCGGATTGCCGATCCGGTTGTAGATGATCCCGTGGTCCAGGGCGGCCTGGCGCCCCTTGTCGAGCGACTCCCAGACCGCCCGCACCGCGCCCTGCGTGGCGACCGAGGGCTTGGCGGCGATCAGCGCCGCGATCTCGTGGGCGCGACCGAGCAGCGTCTCCCGCGGCACGACCTCACTCACCAGCCCGATGCGCAGCGCGGTCTGCGCGCAGACTCGCTCGTCGTTTCCCATCAGCGCCATGCGGAGCGCCTCGCGCGGATGGACCATGCGGGCCAGGCCGATCGGCTCGTTCGAGGGCACCAGTCCGAAGCTGGTGTGCGGGTCGAAGAACTGCGCGTCCTCCGAGCAGATCACGATGTCGCTCTCGTTGATCCAGTAGAGAGCGCCGCCCGCGGCCAGCCCGTGCACCGCGCAGACCACCGGCTTCCAGCACTTGTTCTGCTTGGGACCGAGATCCTCGCCCCCGTCGCTGTGGTTCCAGATGTTCGCGGGCTGGACGAACTCCTCCTTGACGTCCACCCCGGCCGAGAACGCGCGCTCGCCCGCGGCGCAGAGCACCACCGCGTGCACGCGTGCGTCGAGCTTGATCTCGGCCCACAGACGCTTGAACTCGGCGCACATCAGGTTGTTCCAGGAGTTCATCCGCTCGGGGCGGTTGATCGTGACCCTCGCCACGCGGTCGTCGCCCACCTCGTAGAGCAGCGTCTCGTACGACATCGCACTCATCCCTGTCCGACCCGTCCGGGCCGATGATATATTATATGCCGAGTACCGACACGGAATCCGGAGCGGACTTGGTCGCGAACACAGCCCCTGGCCCCGACCCCACCAGCGAGGACCTCCCGCTGGCCCGCCGCAACGTCGGCGAGGTCGTGGCGGACCACATCCGGCAGCTCGTCTTCGACGGCAGACTGGCCGACGGGGAGAGGGTTCCGCAGCGGGAGATCGCGCAGGAGCTGGGCGTGAGCTCCATCCCGGTGCGCGAGGCGGTGGTGGCGCTGGAGCGGGAGGGCGTGGTGACGATCCACGCGGGCCGGGGCGCCTTCGTGAACGGCCTCGACCCCGAGGTGGCGATCGAGCAGTTCCACATCTTCGGGCGCATCTACGGGCTGGCGGCACGCCGCGCCACCCGGCGCACCGACGACGCGTGGCTCGAGCAGCTGGTAGGGCTGGCCGGGCGCATCGAGGGCGAGCGCGACCTGGCCGCCACGCTCGCCGCCAGCATCCGCTTCCAGCTCCTGATCGTCACGGCGGGGGGCTCGAAGCGGCTCCTCGCCCTGTTCCGCCCGCTCTCGCAGATCGTGCCGGGCAACTTCTACGCCGCGATTCCCGGGTCCCTGCCGCGGACCCGCCGCGGGGTCGGCGAGATCATCCGCGCCATGCAGGCCCGCGAGCCGGAGCGGGCGGAGCGGGCCTGCTGGGAGATGATGGACGACATCGGCGAGCTGGTCGCCGAGAAGCTGCGGCAGCGCGCCGCGGATCGGACCTAGCGCCGTGAACCTCCGGGACTCCGCCTCCGAGGAGAGGTTCCGCAGCGGACTGCGGACCTGGCTCGCCAGCGCCGTGCCCGCGCACGGCGAGCGCCCCCACTCCGCCGACTGGCCGACCCGCCGCGAGTACGACACCGGCTGGCAGCGCCGCCTGCACGAGGCCGGCTACGCGGGCGTGAGCTGGCCCGCCGAGCACGGAGGCCGCGGGGCGAGCCTGCTCGAGCAGCTGGTGTACTACGAGGAGACGGCCCGGGCGGGTGCGCCCGACATCGGGGTGAACTTCGTCGGGCTGATGCATGGCGGACCGACGATCGCGGTGGAGGGAACGCACGAGCAGAAGGAGCGACACCTGGCCGGGATCCTGCGCGGCGACCAGGTGTGGTGCCAGGGCTTCTCCGAGCCGGAGGCGGGCTCCGACCTCGCGAGCCTGCGGGCGCGGGCCGTGCGCGACGGCGACAGCTACGTGGTGACCGGCCGGAAGATCTGGACGACGTACGCCCACATCGCGGACTACTGCGAGCTGCTGGTCCGCACCGATCCGGACGCCCCCCGGCACGCGGGGATCACCTGGCTCGTGCTCCCGATGGACAGCCCGGGGCTCGAGATCCGGCCGCTGGACACGATCGAGGGCGAGAGCGAGTTCAACGAGCTCTTCCTCGACGAGGTGCGCGTGCCCGTCGATCATCGAGTGGGCGCGGAGAACGACGGCTGGCGGGTGGCCGGCGTCACGCTGCGCTTCGAGCGGGGCACCGCGTATGCGGGGATGATCGTGGAGCTGGCGCAGGGGATCCGGCGCATGGCCCGCATCTGCCGCGACCTGGGCGAGCGCGAGCTCGCGCGGGATCTGGGCCGCCTCCAGGCCGAGGCGGATGCCCTGTGGGCCATGGTGAAGCTCTCGGTCTGCGAGTCGGATCGCAGCGGCGTGCCGGCGATCGCGGGCTCCGCGATCAAGCTGGCGTACACCGAGGCGTACCAGCGCACGCACGAGCTCGGCCTGCGCCTGCTCGGCCGCCGGGCGCTCTGCCGCGGGGACCTCCGGGGCTTTCCGACCCGCGCGATGCTCCACGATTACTTCTGGTCGATCCAGACCACGATCTCCGGCGGCACCTCCCAGGTCCAGCGAGACATCATCGCGGAGCGGATCCTTGGACTTCCCCGGGACCGCTGAGCGCCCACGTGCGCGAGGGGGCAGAGGAACCATGAGCAGCGCCCAGGCGAACGGAATGCGCCCGCTCGACGCGGACCAGCACTACTACGAGGTCGAGGAGAGCTTCACGCGCCATCTCGACCGGGACCTGCGCCGGCGGGGCGTGCGCTTCGTGCAGTCGGGAAAGCGCGTCGAGGCGATCGCCGGCGACCGGGTCAACCGCTTCATCCCGAATCCGACCTTCGATCCGGTGATCGTTCCCGGCTGCATGGACCTGCACTTCCGCGGCCAGGTTCCCGACGGGGTCGATCGAGCCTCGCTGGCGCAGGTCGAGCCCATCCGGAAGGAGTACCGCGACCGCGATGCGCGCGTCGCCGTGCTCGAGCAGCAGGGCATTCGCGGCACGCTGCTCTTCCCGACCATGGGGGTGGGCGTCGAGGAGGCGCTTCGCGACGACGTACCGGCCCTGATGGGCACCGTGCGCGCATTCAACCGCTGGCTCGAGGAGGACTGGGGCTTCCAGTACCAGCAGCGCCTGTTCGCCGTGCCGCTGATGGCGCTCTCGGATCCCGAGCAGGCGGCGCAGGAGGTGGACTGGTGCCTGGCTCGCGGTGCGCGAATGCTGCACCTGCGCCCGGCTCCGGTGCCCACGACCAGCGGATACCGCTCCCCGGGCGATCCGATCTTCGATCCGGTCTGGGCGCGCATCGACGAGGCGGGTGTGCCCGTCACGATGCACCTGGGCGACAGCGGCTACCAGCGCTGGAACGCGCGCTGGGGCGAGGCGGAGGAGTTCGAGCCCTTCTCGAGGCAGAAGATGGACCTGGGAAGCATGGTGTCCGGGACGCGCTCGATCCACGACACGGTGGCGAAGCTGATCCTCGACGGCGTGCTGGCACGCTTCGAGAACCTGCGGCTCGTGAGCGTCGAGAACGGATCGGACTGGCTCATGATCCTCGAGAAGCGCCTGCGCAAGAAGGCGAACCAGTCGCCGCAGCTCTTCGCCGAGCACCCCACGGAGACGATCCGCACACGGGTCTTCACGACCCCGTACGCCGAGGACGACATCCCGGCGCTCGTCGAGCGGATCGGGGCTCGCAACGTCCTCTTCGGCTCCGACTGGCCCCACGGCGAGGGCCTGGCCGAGCCCTGCTCGTTCCGGGACCTGCTGGGTGGCCTCGGCGAGACCGATGTGGAACGGATCATGCGCGACAACCTGTGCGCGCTGCTGGGGCTCCCCACGCGGGAGCCGGAGGTGCGCGCATGAGGGTCCAGGACAAGGTCGCGATCGTCACCGGTGCGAGCTCGGGCTTCGGCCGCGCCACGTCGGTGCGGCTCGCGCAGGAGGGGGCCCGGATCGTCATCGCCGACCTCGACGAGGCGGGCGGCGAGGAGACCGCGCGCCAGGTGAAGGCTGCCGGATCCGAGGCGGAGCTGGTCGTCGGGGACATCTCGGCGCTGGCCGGTGCACGCACCGCGGTCGAGCGCGCGGTGGCGCGCTTCGGGCGCCTCGACGTGCTCGTGAACAACGCGGGAATCGCGCAGACGGACGCGCACGACACCTGGGATGCCCCCGAGGAGACCTGGGATCGGGTGATCCGGGTCAACCTCAGGAGCGTCTACGCCTGCTCGAAGGCCGCCATCCCGGTGATGCTCGCGCGGGGCAGTGGCTCCGTGATCAGCGTCGCGTCCATCGCCGCCTCGGTCTGCGTCGGTGGCTGCGCGTACGGGGCGACCAAGGGGGCGATCCTCAGCTACACGCGGCACGTGGCCCGCGAGCTGGCGGCCCGCGGGGTCCGGGTGAACTGCGTCTCGCCGGGCTACATGCGCACGCCCATGTCCAGCGGCGAGCGCCTCGGGCTCAGCGCGGAGGAGCAGGAGGCACGTCTGGACTCCTTCGGGCAGCGCGTGCCGATGCAGCGGACGGGATCCGTGGACGACATCGCCAACGCGATCCTGTACCTCGCCAGCGACGAGGCGGCCTACGTCACCGGTCAGGAGATCGTGGTCGACGGCGGCTACCTCATCCGGTGACGGGATGACGGGCTTCCACGTGGCGCCGACCCCGGATCTGCCGCGGACCATCGGCGGTCTGCTGCGGCGCTGGGCGGACGAGGCCGGCGACGCGGAGCTGCTCGTCACGGAGGACGCGCGCCTCGGGGTGGCCGAGGCGGATCGCCGCTCGGCCGAGCTCGCGCGCGGCCTGCTGGCCGCGGGGGCCGGGCACGGCAGCCACGTCGGGCTGCTCTTCCCCAGCGACGTCGAGTTCGTCGTGGCCTTTCTGGCGGCGGTCCGCATCGGGGCGGTGGCCGTGCCGATCAGCACCTTCTCGACCGCCGACGAGCTCGGCTGGCTGCTGACCCACGCCGACGTCGAGATCCTGCTGACCGTCCGCGAGTATCGCGCCCACGACTACCCGGCCTCGCTGGCCCGGGCGCTTCCCGGCCTCGACCTGCGCGAGCCGCCCCCGTTCTTCCTCGCCGCAGCGCCGACACTGCGCCGGGTCCACGTGCTCGAGCCCGGCGCCGACGTCCATCCGGACGGCAGCATGCAGGCCCTGCGCGAGGCCGGCCGGGCGATCGATCCGGAGCTCCTCGCCGCGGCGGAGGCGGGGGTCCGGCCGGCCGATCGCATGGCGATCGTGCACACCTCGGGCTCGACCAGCGCGCCCAAGGGCGTGGTGCACACCCACGGTGGGCTGATCGGCCACCTGGACATCCTCGACCAGATCCGCGGGCTGCGACCGGGCGACCGGCTGTTCTCGAACTCCCCGTTCTTCTGGATCGGCGGGCTCGGCTACAGCCTGATCGGCTCGCTGGTCGCACGCTCGACGCTCATCGTCGCGGTCTCCGGGGATCCGCGCCGCACGCTCGACCTGATCGAGCGGGAGCGCCCGCGGCTGGTCAACGGCTTCGCGCAGACGGTCGCGCGGGTGGTCGACGACCCGACGTATCCGCAGCGCGATTTCTCGTCGGTCGAGGCCGGAAACCTCTACGCCGTGATGCCCGAGAAGCTGCGTCCGGCCGACACGGGGCTGCGCCACAACCTGCTCGGCATGACGGAGACGGGCAGCGTCTGCCTCACGTGGCCCGACGAGAGCGATCTCCCCGAGTCCCTGCGCGGGTCGTTCGGCAAACCGGTTCCCGGACTCGAGGCGCGCGTCGTCGATCCCGAGACCCTGCTCGACTGCCCCACCGGCGTGGTCGGGGAGCTCTGGTTCCGCGGGCCCGCGCTGATGGAGGGCTACTACGGGCGCGAGCGCCACGAGGTCTTCACCCCGGACGGCTGGTACCGCACCGGCGATCTCTGCTCGGTCGACGAGCAGGGCTTCCACTACTTCAAGGGGCGTCGCGGGGACATGATCAAGACCGGCGGCGCGAACGTCTCACCCCGCGAGGTCGAGGCCGCGCTGCGCGACGTCACCGGAAGCGCCCAGCCGATCGTCTTCGGGATGGACGACGCGCAGCGCGGGCAGATCGTCGTCGCGGTCGTGGTGCTGCCGCAAGAGGCGCCGTTCGACGAGAGCGCGGTGCGCGCATCGCTGCGCGAGAAGCTCTCGGCCTACAAGGTGCCGCGGCGCTTCGTGCGCATCCCCGAGGAAGAGCTCCCGCTGCTCTCGAGCGGCAAGCCCGACCTTCGCCGGCTCGCCGGGCTCACACAGGCCGAGGAGGAGTGCGCATGATTCTCGCTGGCAAGATCGTGGTCATCTCGGGCATCGGTCCCGGGCTCGGGGCGGAGCTGGCGCGCGCCGCGGCACGCGAGGGCGCTGCGGGCGTGGTGCTGGCCGCGCGCAAGGCCGCCTTCCTCGAGGAGATCGCGGGCGAGCTGCGCGCGTCGGGCACGCGCGCGCTCCCGGTGCCGACCGACATCACGGATCCCGAGCAGTGCGAGAATCTCGCGACCGCGACCCTGAGCGAGCTGGGGCGGGTGGATGCCCTGATCAACAACGCGTACCTGTTCGGACACCACGGACCCTTCGAGGAGACCCGCGCCGAGCACTGGCGCGCGCCGTTCGAGGTGAACCTGGTCGGCACGCTCCAGGTCACCCGGGCGCTGCTGCCCGCACTCGAGCGCTCGGCGGGCGCCGCGATCGCCAACATCGGCAGCATCGGCAGCCGGCGGCCGCGGGCTGACGAGATCGGGTACGCGGCCTCGAAGGCCGCACTGCTGGCGGCCACGCGCAGCCTGGCGCTCGAGCTCGGGCCGCGCGGGATCCGCGTGAACTCGATCCCCATCGGCTGGATGTGGGGCCCGGCCGTTCAGGGAGGCCTCGAGCGCATGGCCGCCGAGCGCGGCGTCTCCGAGGCCGAGTACATGGCCGAGATCAACGGCCGCATGGCGCTCGGGCGCCTGGCGGACGACGCCGAGTGCGCCGACGCCGTGATCTTCATGATCTCCGACCACGCGCGCGCCGTCACCGGTGCGATCCTCGACGTGAACGCGGGCGAGTGGATGCCGTGAGGCCCGCGACCGACTCGCCCCCGGGCTCGACGCCGCGAGGCGCCGGATGAGGGGCGACCTCCGCTGGGGGACCCTCCCCGGGATGGCGGCCGACGCGGCAGCGCGCTTCGGGGACGCCACGGCGGTCGTCGACGGCCCGCGACGCAGGAGCTTCGCGGAGCTGGTCGCGGACGCTCGCCGGCTGACCGCGGCCCTGCTGGCGTCGGGCATCGAGAAGGGCGATCGCGTCGCGATCTGGGGACCCAACCGCTACGAGTGGCTGGTGGCCGCCCTGGGAACGCTCGGCGCCGGCGCGGCCGTGGTTCCCGTCAACACGCGCTTCAAGCGGAGCGAGGCGCGCTACATCCTCCAGCGCAGCGGCGCCCGCGTGGCCTTCACGGCGGGCGAGTTCCTCGGCACGGACTACGCGGCAACGCTCTCCGGGCTCCGCGGGGACCTCGCCGGGCTCGCCCTGGTCGTCGGCCTCGACGGCGCCGCGGGCGCCGACCACTCCCTGGAGTCCTTCGCCCGGCTCGGCGAGCCGGTGCAGGTGGACCAGGTCGATGCACGCGAGCGCTCGATCCGGCCCGAAGACGTCTGCGACGTGCTGTTCACCTCAGGCACGACCGGCGCGCCGAGAGGCGTGCTGATGACCCACGCGCAGACCCTCCGGCAGTTCTCCGACTGGTGCGACATGGCCGGGCTGGTGGCGGGGGACCGCTACCTCGTGGTCAATCCCTTCTTCCACATGTTCGGCTACAAGGCCGGCTGCCTCGCGTCGCTGATGTGCGGCGCGACGATCATCCCGAAGGCCGTCTTCGACGTCGACGACGTGCTGCGGACGGTCGCCGCGGAGTCCGTGACCGTGCTGCCCGGCCCGCCCACGATCTACCAGTCGATCCTGGATCATCCCGACCGGGACCGCTTCGACCTGTCGTCGCTGCGCGTCGCGGTCACGGGTGCCGCCGACATCCCCGTGGAGCTGATCCGCCGGCTGCGCCGCGAGCTGCCCTTCCGCACGGTCATCGCCGGGTACGGACTGACGGAGGCCGGCACCGTGACCGGGACCGCGGGCGATGACGACCCGGACACCGTGGCCACCACGGTCGGTCGTGCCCGTCCGGGTCTCGAGATCCGCATCGTCGACGACGCGGGGGCGGAGCAGCCCGCGGGGAGCCCCGGAGAGGTGCTCGTGCGCGGCTACAGCGTGACGCGCGGCTACCTCGACGATCCGGCCGGCACGGCGAGCACGATCGACGCCGGGGGCTGGCTGCACACCGGCGACCTGGGCGTCCTCGACGACCGGGAGAACCTGCGCATCGTGGGACGGAAGAAGGACATGTTCATCGTCGGCGGCTTCAACGCCTACCCGGCCGAGATCGAGAACCTGCTGCTCGGGCACGCGGCCGTGGGCCGGGTCGCGGTCATCGGGATCCCCGACCGGCGGCTGGGCGAGGTGGGCATGGCCTTCGTCGTTCCCGCACCGGGCGCAGCGCTGGAGCCCGCCGAGCTCATCGAGTGGGCACGCGAGGAGATGGCAAACTACAAGGTTCCCCGCGTGGTCGAGATCGTCGAGGACCTCCCGGTCAACGCCGCGGGAAAGGTCGAGAAGGACCGCCTGCGGGCCCGCGCGTCTCGCCGCGGGGCATAGGCGGGCGCCGAGCGGGCACGCGGCCGGGCGTCAGACCGCGCTCCCCTGCCGCTCGAGTCTCGCGACGAGCGGCCCGTGGACCGCCTGGACCCGGTCCAGGTCGCGCTTCGAAGGCGGGCCCGAGACGAAGCTCTCGTGGAACTCCGCGGCGTGCCCGGCGAGCACGCGGCGGCGATCCGGGGAGAGCGTGCGTCGGCCGGCCTCGTCGAGGGCCTCGAATACCGCCAGCACGACCTCGGTCTGGGTCCCCCCGTAGCGTCGGATCGGGTCGAGGCAGCGCGCCACGACCTCCTCGAAATCCGCAGACGGGGCCATGACGCGCAGGCGCTGCGCCGGGTCCAGACGCAGGGGCGACGGCATCTGCCGGTCGGCGAGCGTGGCGATCAGCGCGCCGAGCCGGTGCACGCAGGCGATGGCGGTGCGCGGGTCGTTGATTCCCGGCGAGAGCGCGCGCACGGCCATCTCCGTCAGCTGGTCGGTCAGGAAGGCGAGGTCCTGGACCGCGGTCGCCTGGGGACCGATGACGACCGCGCCGCGCACGGCAGCCTGCGCGGCCTCGCCCGCCCGCGCTCGCGGGCCGATTCGGGCGAGGGAGGTGCCCACCGCGACGAAGTCGCCGGGCCGGCGGCGCAGCCGGATCACCAGGTCGTTCTCCGTGGCCTCGCACATCAGCGCGTCGGGGTCGATGAAGCGGATGTAGCCCTCCCACGCGGAGGCGATCTCGATCCCGTCCGCGTCCAGGGCCTCGAGGGCCGCCGCGTGCTCCGGCGAGGGCGCGGGCGCGTCGTCTCCGAGGCTCTCGGGGAAGAGCGTCGGGAGCTTCTGCTCGATCTCGAGGGTCACGGCAGCGATGACGCTGGACGCCTGGATCGAGCTCGCGGCGTGGTGAATGAAGTAGATCAGGATGAACAGGCTCAGGGTCGCGAGCAGCACCGCGACCGAGGCCGCCAGATGGGGGACGCTCCCCTCCTCCCCCACGGCGCGCAGCACCAGCAGGGTGTACAGGAAGGTCGCGACCAGGGAGCCCAGGACGAGCTGGTTGCCGCGATCGCGCAGGAAATTCCGCAGCAGGCGCGGTCCGAACTGGGACGAGGCCAGGGTGAGGGCGACGATCGTGACCGAGAACACGACGCCCGTGACGGTGATCATCGAGCCCGCGATCGCCCCGAGCACCGCCCGTGTCCCGTCGGGTCCCGCATCCCGGATCCAGGGAAGGCGGGCCGCCCAGGTCGCCGAGCTGCTGCGGTCGATCTCGACGATGCCGAGCGCGAGACCCGCCGACCCCAGCGTCATCAGCATCGGCAGGAACCAGTAGCTCTCGCGCAGGCTCTCCCAGCCGCTGACGAGGCGGCCGTACCAGCGGGCGGGCGAAGGCGGCAAGCGGACTCCAGTGAACGGCCGTCCGGGGCCGCTCCGCGTCGGGGTGCCCCCAGCTAGTACTACATCGAGAATCGGCCTGTCATGGCCCCGGAGATCGAGATCCCTGCGCAAGGCGCGGCCGCACGCGTCTTCTGCCCCGGCCTGTCGGCGCGGGCGGAGGCCCGGCGGTGGGCTAGCGAGCCGCGGTGGGGGCGTGCGTCGGGGAGGCGGGGGCCGGCTCTCCCCAGAAGTCGATCTGACCGAAGCGCATGATGTGCGGGCGCCCGAGCTTCGCCGCGCGGAAGTCCACCTCGAACGTCGGCGCGAGCTCCTTGCCATCCCAGGTGAACACGCGCAGGTACTGCTCGTCGTCGCCGCCGGTGCCGTCCCAGCCCGCCAGCAGCGAGCTGGTGTAGTACACGCGCTTTCCGTCCCAGGACTGCGAGACCATGTTGACCTGCGCGCCGATCTTGCGCTCGTGGATCAGTCGCGGCGCCCGCGGATCCGAGACGTCGAAGACGCGCGTCATTCCGTCCATGAAGCTGTCGACGAAGAGCGTCGTGTCGTCGGCCGAGAGGCTGATGTCCACAGGGAGCGGCACGTCGGCCGGGTTGCCGATGTCGGCCAGCTCTACCGCCTCGAAGCTGCCGTCCTCCTTGCGGAACACGCCCCAGAGCTTGGACGTGAGCGCGGTCGAGGTGAAGGCGTACTCGTGGGTGGGGTCGAGCGCCCAGCGGATCTCGAGCGGCGTCCCCGGAACCTCGAGGATCTGCAGCGGCTTCCGGGCGTGAAAGTCCCAGACCACCATGGTGGTCCCGAAGTTCTTCATGGACTCGGCGTCGCCCAGGAGCTCGCCCAGATCGCGCATGTAGTTGGCGTGGCCGGTGAACGACGAGGTGAGCATACGGTTCAGGTGCGCGTTCACACGGGCGTCGTAGCCGTACTCGGCACCCGCGGGCATCCAGATCGTGCGGATGAACCTGCCGTCGTTGGCGTACTCGACCAGCGCCGTGCGGCCGCCGCGATCGGCGGCGTTCGAGAGCGCGCTGATCAGCATGCGTCCGGGGAGCGCGTAGAAGCCGTGCGGCCCGACGACGCCTCCGGTCTTCTCGACGAAGTCGTCGATGGTCTGCACGAGCCTCGGGTGCAGCGGATCCGAGGCCACGTCGAAGATGTAGATCATGCTGTCGTCGAGCCCGCCGACCCAGAGGTGCCTGCGGTCGTCGGTCAGCCCGCCGTGGTGCGCCTCGTGGCGTCCACCGACCGACACGCTCGAGACCACCTGGCCGTAGTCCGGCCGCGCGGGATTGGCCCCGATCGTGACCAGCTTGTCGGAGCCGTCGCCCCAGCCCTCGACGCCGAGCGTCCAGATGTGGACCACGTCCTCCTGCCCCGCGATCTTCGGCATGAAGGGCGACTGACAGGTCTCGTCGGCGTGCCCCGCCGATGCGAGCGCGAGTCCCGCCACCACGACCAGGAGCCCGCTGTGGATGCGACCGGTGCAGTACATGGTCCACCTCCCCTCGAGAGGCGCGATGATACATCGGGTGGGCCGGGGGCCGCGAGCCACACCGCCGCGTCTCCCGCGCGGAGTCCGGCCTCCGTAGAATGGGCTCGATCCGCACCGGAGGATTTCATGCATCCGCTCGCCGCTCGCCTCGTGCTCGCCCTCGCGGTCACCCTGCCCGCTGCGGTCCTCGCCGCCGGGAGCCCGTACCAGCAGACCGAGGAGCGCGAGCCGTGTCGCGGCCGCGATCCGCTGCGCCAGCCCTTCTTCGGCGACACCCACGTGCACACGGCGTACTCCTTCGACGCCGGGGCCCAGGACACCCGGGGCACGCCGGCCGACGCCTACCGCTTCGCGCGCGGCGACGAGGTCGGCATCCAGCCCTACGACGCCTCGGGCAAGGCCCTGCGCCGCGTGCGCATCGCGCGCCCGCTGGACTTCACCGCGATCACCGACCACGCCGAGATGCTCGGCGAGGTGCGGATCTGCGGCTCCACCGACCTGCCCGGCAGTGGCTCGGACATCTGCTGGGGCTGGAAGGCGATCCGGCCGCTGATGTTCGGCCTGATGGCCACGCGGACGCTGATCGGCCGCGAGCGCTGGGGCTTCTGCGGGGCGCAGGGCGAGATCTGCCTCGACGCCGCGCGCGACGTCTGGGGCGACATCCGGGCCGCGGCGGAGCAGGCCTACGACCGCAGCGCCGACTGCGCCTTCACCACGTTCGTCGGCTACGAGTGGACCGCGTCGCTCGGCAGCGGCACGAACCTGCACCGCAACGTGATCTTCCGCAACGAGCACGTGCCCGACCTGCCGCCGAGCTGGGTCGAGACGCCCTCGGCCGCGGACCTCTGGACGCACCTGCAGCGCGACTGCCTCGACGGGGTGGAGGGCTGCGACGTGCTGACCATCCCGCACAACTCGAACCTGGGCTCGGGGATGATGTTCGCCAGCGGGCGGCTGCGCTCGGCAGCCGACGTGGCCCTGCCGGTGAGCGCCGGGGAGGCGGCGCGGCGCCAGCGCTTCGAGCCACTGGTCGAGATCATGCAGCACAAGGGTGACTCCGAGTGCCTGCTCGGCGGCGACACGACCGACGAGGCCTGCGCGTTCGAGAAGACGCCCTACAACAGCTTCGCGGGCGTCAACGCCGTGCAGCAGGGCGTGCCGCTGGCCGGCATGCCCGACACGCTGCAGCCCGCGCGCATCGACATGGTGCGCGAGGCCCTCAAGCGCGGCCTCGAGCACCAGGCGAGCCTGGGCGTGAACTCGCTCAAGTACGGGATCATCGCCGCGACCGACACGCACCTGGCCACCCCCGGCCTGGTCTCCGAGGTCGGTCACGTCGGGCACGGGGGCGCGGGAATGAACGCGGCGACGGGGCTGCCCAGGGGCCTGCCCGACGACCTGGAGTTCAACCCCGGCGGCCTGGCGGCGGTCTGGGCCGAGGAGAACACGCGCGACGCGATCTTCGCGGCCATGCTGCGCCGCGAGACCTACGGCACGAGCGGCCCACGCATGAGCGTGCGCCTGTTCGGCGGCTGGGACTATCCGCCCGACCTCTGCGAGAACGCCGATCTGGTCGCGCGCGGCTACGCCGGCGGCGTGGCCATGGGCGGCGACCTGCCGGCGCCGGCCGCGGCGGGCGCACCGCGACTGGTGGTCTCGGCCCTGGCCGACACGGGTCCCGGCGGTGCGCCGCTCGAGCGCGTGCAGATCGTCAAGGGCTGGCTCGACGGCGGCGCCCGACACGAGAAGGTGTACGACGTCGCCACGAGCGACGCCGAGGCCGGTGTCGATCCCGCGACCTGCGAGCGCAGCGGCGGCGGTGCCTCGAGCCTCTGCACGGTCTGGACCGACCCCGACTTCGAGGCCGACGAGCACGCGTTCTACTACGCGCGCGTGCTCGAGACGCCGGGCTGCCGCTGGAGCCAGCACCTCTGCGTGGACGCGGGCATCGACTGCGGAGACCCGGCATCGGTGCCGGCCGGCTACGCGGGCTGCTGCTCCCCCGAGCACCGGCCGGTGATCCGCGAGCGCGCCTGGACCTCGCCGATCTGGTACACGCCGGCGCCCTGAGACTCAGGCGGCCAGCAGCCAGACGCCCCCGGCCGCCACCAGGAGGGCGATCCCGCCCTGGCGCGCGTAGTAGGCGCCTGTCGTCTGAAAGCTCCACTCCTCGCCGCGCGCCACGCGGGACAGGATCGGCAGCTCGACCAGATTGACGAAGAGGGCGCCCGCGAACGCCGCGATCAGCAGACCTGCCCGCGCCAGCGTGCCGCTGCCGAGCGCCGCCGCCAGCACCGCGGCGTAGACCCAGGGCGACAGGTTGCCGCCCCAGCCCAGCGACAGGAACTGCACGGGGCTATTGCGCTCCATGTCGAAGCGGAACAGGAACAGCGAGCGCCAGTCGTTCAGGGCGATCGCGGAGCCGGCCATGCGCGCGCCCGCGAAGTGGCCCCACTCGTGCACCAGGTACCCGACGACGTAGCCGGCGGCGACCGTGAGCAGGAGGGTGAGCACCGCGGTCAGCGGGCCGGGCGCCCACGCGTGCAGGCTCTCGGCGCCGAGGAACACCAGCGCGGCGAGCGCAGCGATCCCGAGATCGCGGGCGAGCAGCTTCGGGAGCATCGCGTCCTCCTCATCGATCCGGGAGATCGCGATCGAGCCTACGCGAGCGCGGCGCGCGCTACCAGCGCCGGGCCCGGCCTGCTAGCGGGTCAGGGCCCGTCGCTTGAGCGCGTGGTCGGCGGCGTGGCTCGCCGCCCAGGCGTCGGGCTTGAAGAGCACCTCGAAGCCCTGGCCAACGACCAGACCGACCACCTCGTGGATGTGCCGCGAGCTCGCCCAGCGCTGGTCCGGGTTCACGTCGAGGTGCACCACGATCGGTGCGTCGTCGGGCAGGTGCGGGTTGAGCTGCATGGCCGTCTCGACGCTGAGCCAGGCCTCGGTGAACAGCTTCTGGCGCAGCGTCTTCACGTCGCGCATGCTGCGCGGCGCGCGCGTGTAGAACACCAGACCACCCTTGCCCGGGTTGAGCACCACGATGCAGGTGACGAACTCCACGCGCTGCTCGATCTTCTGCGCGTCGGTCCCGATGTGCACGACCCGCTCGCCGGTCTCGACCAGACCCGAGACCTCGGTGGCGACATCCTCGACCGCCTCTCCGCTCAGGGTCTTCCAGCGTCGGTCCAGCATGGTCGGACTCCTCGCCACCCACGGTAGCAGCCCGGCGGGCCCGGAGCGCGGATCAGGCCCCGGGAGCGGCGGAAACGACCCGCAGGAGCACGGCTGCCGTCAGCCGATCATCGTTGCCGCGGTCGCGCAGCTCCACCCGGATCGAGCCGGCCTCGGGGGGGCCGATCCACCAGGCCCGGGCCCGGACCGGGCCCACGCGGGCCATGGCCAGGTAACGGATGTCCACGTCGGCGACCCGGCAGGGCCGCCGCAGGTGGGCCGCCGCCAGCTCCTCGGCGGAGACCTCGGCGAGCAGCGAGACGATCGCGCCCTGGAGAGCCCCGGCCGGGTTGCGCAGGGTGTCGAGCAGCTCGAGCTCGACGTGCCCGGTCGCGGGGTCGATCACCTGGATGCCACAGGCCTCCGGCAGGGGCACGTCGATCCGCGCGCCCGCGCGAAAGCGCGCGCCCTCGTGCTGGTGGGGATGTGGCGGGTCGCCATGGCGCCGCGGCATGCGGATGAAGCCGGTCTGTCCGTGCGCGAACGGTGCACCGTCGGCGCTCAGCGCGACCTCGCAGGAGATCGACCCGCGGCCCCGACGCAGCAGGGTGCCGCGTGCCTCGACCCGCCGGGGAATCCGCGCCAGCGGCGCGCGGAGCGACAGGTCGGTGGTGAAGACCCAGTCCCCGTCCGCGCCCTCCTCGGCAATGAAGCCGCCCATCATGTCCACGATCAGCACCAGCACCGCCGGTCGGATGGCACCGAACGCGCAGATCTCCGGGAACGGATCCAGCAGGATCGGATCGGCGGGGTCGCGCGTGGCCGTGAGACCCAGGCGCATGAAGACGCTGGTCTCCACCGCTACCCCGGGCTCCCTCGACGGGGCCCGATCAGGATCAGGGGAGCTTGCCATCGAGCACGGCGCGACCGTGCGCGGCCTCCGCGAACTGCGTGAAGTCGGGACCGCGACGCAGGCTGTGGCCGCCGTCCACGTTGATGATCTGGCCGGTGATCCAGCGCGACTCCGGCCCGATCAGGAAGCGCGCCAGGTGCCCCACGTCGTCGGGCTGGCCCACGTCGCCCATCGGCGTCTGCGTGATGTAGCTCTGGTAGACCTCGCTCTCGCGCGGGATGCCCTCCATGATCTCGGTGGCGACGAAGCCCGGGCGGATCGCGTTGAAGCGCACCTGCTGCGCGCCGTACTCGTCGGCCGCGTTGCGCATCATCTGCTCGATGCCCGCCTTCCCGACCGTGTACGCACCGAAGTACAGATGCGTCTGGTGGCCGGCGATCGACGACATGCCCACGAAGGAGCCCCCGCCCGCCTCGACCATCGGCGGGACCGTGTGCTTCACGCAGAGCATGGTGCCCAGCACGTTGAGGTGCAGCACGCGCAGGAACTCCTGCGTGTCCTGCACGTGGTACGGGCCCATGCCGCCGCCACCGCCCGCGTTGGCCACGCAGCCATCGAGCTTGCCGGTCGGCTCGAGCGCACGCGCGACCAGGCGCTTCACGTCATCCTCGTCGGTGACGTCGGTGACCACGTGCTGCACGCTGCCGCCGCAGTCGGCGACCGCCTTGATCCGCGCCGCGGCCTCCTGGAGCTTCGACTCGGTGCGTCCGCAGATCGTCACCGCGGCGCCGTCTGCCGCCAGACGCTCGGCGCAGGCGCGCCCGATGCCGGTTCCGCCACCGGTCACGATGACCGTCCTGCCCTCGAGTCCGCCCGCTGGACGCACCGCCTCTGCCATTCTCGTCTCCCGCGAAGAGGTCGCGCCCCGTTTCTACTGGTCGGGGCTCCGCGGGGCAACCGGAGGACTCAGCGGTCCTCGTCGCCCGACGTGGCCCGGTCCGCGGGCTCGCGGCGCCGTCCGTCGAGCTCGCGCTCCGCGCGCTCTCGCTCGCGGCGCAGCGCGTCGCGCTCCGCGCGCGTCGCGCCGTGCCAGGCGCGGTTCGCCTCGGCCCGCCGGTCCGCCGCCTCGCGCTGCCTGCGCCGGCGACGCCGCCTCAGGTTGATCGGCGCGTCGGCCATCTCACGATCCTGCCGCCGCGGCGAGGCGATCGAGCGCGGCGGCCGGTCCCGCCCGGACCACGAGCAGGACCGGCCGGGATCACTCGGAGGCCTTGCCGGCCGCGTCCTGGATCTCGTCCGCGGCCTCGCGGGTCTCCTCGACCGCCTCGTCGACCTCGCGGCCGAGCCGCTCCAGGGCGCCCTCGGCCCCCTCGCGCGTCTCCTCGACCGTCTCGTCGATCTGACGACCGGCCTTCTCCGCCGGTCCCTCCTCGCCACACCCGACCGCTGCGAGCATGAGCAGCGTCCCGAGCAGTACGAACACCTGCCTCATCGAATTCCCTCCCACGATGCTGCGACGAAATACAACCCGACGCCGCGCGCCGGAGCATAACGCGGCGGGGAGTCGCGCGTGGCAGAATGCGCACGGGCTCGCCCATGGCAACCGAACCCGACGCCACGAACCCGTACGCGGCTCCCGCCGCGGACGTCGCCGCGACCCGCGCCCCGGCCGCGCTTCTGGACGGGCGAGCGCTCGCGGCAGGGTGCGCCGCAGCCGTCGCGGGTGTGGTCGGCTACGCGGTGGTGCTGAGGTCCGGGCTGGCGTGGGAGATCCTGTCGCCGGATCTCGCCGCACTCATCTACCTGTGGGGCTGGTGGCTCCCGCCCGTGCTCGCAGGGACCGCCGCAGGGCTGCTCCTGCGCCGCGCCCGGCTCTGGACGCTCGCGGCCGTCTCCGGCATGGTCGTGCTCGCAGGCCTGCTGCACGTCGCGATCGTGATCGCGAGCCTCGACACGCCCGTGCCCTGGAGCGTGCCGGGCCTGCTCCTCGACGCCGGCCGCCTCGCAGGCACCACGGTCGGATCGGGTCTGATCGTGTCCTGGCTGCGACGACGGAGACTGCGCACGCGTGCCCTGCGACGCCAGGCGCGGGCGAACCGCGGGCCGATCGTCGCGGTACGGCCGCGCCCGCCCCTCCCCTAGCACGTCGTGCCGGCACCCGGCGCTGTGCGATAGTGCCGCGGGATCGTCGTCCCCGGGAGCGCGCGCCGTGGCCACTCGAAGCCTCTACCTGTACGAGGTCGTCGACGTCGTCGGCCAGGGCCAGTACGACTACATGGCGCCCCTCGGGCAGGACCCTGGGCTGCGCATGCCGGAGATGTTCGGGCTGCAGGGCTCGTTCTACGTCTGCGCCGCCGGCGGCGGGCGCTGGCCACAGGTGATCAACGTCTGGGACGTGGGGTCGCTGGGCTGGAGGGGCTGGGCGCGCAACGTCGACCGCATGAACCTCAAGCGGCGCAAGGCGTTCTACGGCGACTGGTGGGACGAGGCTGCGAAGTGGCGCAGCGGCGGATTCGACCGGCTCTGCGCCGGCGTGCCCGGAAGTCCCACGACCGACGAGATCCGAGAGCGCGGCATCCGCGGCAGCCTGTTCGTGAACGAGATCCTCAGCGTGCGGCCCGGTACGCCGCTGGAGTTCCTTCAGGCGGTGGTCGAGGAGCGCGTGCCGCTGATGGAGGCATACGGCCACCGCGCGACGGGCCTGTACGAGGTCACCAGCAACCAGCACGAGGTCGTGATGCTCTGGGCCACCGACATTCCCTCGCACGTGCGCCTGCGCCAGGACCGCGACACCACCCGCGGGCTCTGCGACGAGGGCGAGGTCGACGAGCGCATCGTGGCCTGGGAGCGCCGCAGCGCCGAGTACGTCACCGGAGGCGACACGCACATCATGACGCCGCTGCCGCGCACGGTGTACGGGCCGGAGGACTGGGAGGACGCCAGCCTCGACGACTGGCTCGAGCGGGTCGAGCAGAACGGGGGCGGCGCCTGACCGCGAGGGCCGACTAGAGACCGTTGACGTGCTCGAGTCCGGGCGCGTCGTCGCGGTCCGCGCTGCGCGGGGGCGGGTCGGACCCGCGACGCGACGCGGCGCGCGCGAGCACGCGCCGGTAGCCGCGCTCCACGCAGCCCTCGACGCCGCGCTCGCGCAGCAGCGCGTGCATGCGCGGCAGGTGGTAGTGGGGGACCGTCATCAGCAGGTGGTGCTCGAGGTGGTAGTTCACCCGGTTGGGCGCGATCAGCAGGCGCTCCCAGGGCCGGGCCAGGGTGGTGCGCGTGTTGCCCAGGGGATCGCCGGGGTCGGGCGTGAGCGCATGCTCGGCGATGGAGCGGATCCTCGTCACCAGCGTGTGCGTGGTGAGCCAGGCACCTGCCCAGAGCAGGTAGAGCGCGGGATACCCGGCGAGCGTCAGCCCCAGGAGGAGCACGCCGTTGGTCACCGCGAAGCCGATCGCGGCGCGGCGCGCGCGCGGATCGTCGCGCCAGCGCCCGAAGGTCCTCACCCACGCGGCGCGCGCGAACTTCAGACCCGTGCGGCCGCTCAGGTCGCGCAGGACCTTTCGCCAGAGGCTACCGGGTGTGATCGGGAACGGCCGGACCAGGCCGATGTCGGGATCGTCGTCGCGTCCGGTGCGCGCGTGGTGGCGCAGGTGGTAGCTGCGGTACGGGTGCACGTCCGCCCAGACCGGGTACGCGCAGAGCCAGTTCGCCACGGCGTCGTTCAGGCGCGGGTCGGACAGCAGGGTGCGGTGAGAGGCCTCGTGCATCAGGACCGCGAGCCCGAGCTGACGCGCGCCGATCACCAGCAGCGCCACGATCACCGTGAGCACGCCCGGCCAGCGCGCGACCAGGGCGAAGGACGCCAGGATCAGCCCCCAGTCGATCGCGATCGACGCCCACGAGCGCCAGTCTGCGGGGCGCAGCAGGCCCTCGATCTCCTCGCGGGAAAGGGCCGAGCGCCAGGGTGCGTTGAGCTGCTCGGCAGCGGTCGCGGCACTCTCGGTCATGGCCCGAGCTTAGCCCAGGGCGCCCGCGGATCCCCTGGAACGCGTTCTGACGCCGGTTCCCGCACTACACCGCACGGTGACGATCATCCCGCGGGCCGCAGCGGCCGACGGTCGAGCAGCAGCGGCAGCGCCAGAGCCGCCACGAGCGCCATCCAGCCACCGACGCGTGCGGGTCCCGCAGGGCCGAGCACGTCGAGCAGCCAGCCCGCCACGAGATTGGACGCGATCGAGCCGAGGCTGAAGCCCAGCATCACCATCAGACCCTGGGCCGTGGAGCGCAGCTGCTCGGGCACGATCGAGTCGATGTACAGCGGCAGGCCGAGCATCACCCCCCAGACCGTGACGCCGTGCATGAGCTGCGCCGCAGTGAGCCAGAACAGACCGTCGCTGTACCCACTGACGAGCCAGCGCAGCGCCGCCGCCGCCATGCCGATCGCGATCACGCCCCGCACGCCGAAGCCCGAGACGGTGCGGCCGAAGAATGCGACCAGCGGCACCTCGAGGGCCAGCATCCAGATCCACATGCGGCTGACCGCCTCGACGCCGCCGCCGTGCTCGCGCACCAGGATCGGCAGCATGTACATCGGGCCCTGGAGGCTCAGGTAGCACAGGAAGGCGAAGAGCAGCATGCGACGGTAGACGGGCGAGCGCAGCAGCACACGCCAGGCGCCGGGTCGGGAGCGAAGCTCGACCGCGCCCGCACGCGGCAGCCGCAGCGCGAGCAGCCCGCCGGTGGCGATCACCGCCGCGGCACAGGGGAACATCACGCCCAGCCCGGTCACGTCCGTGGGCCCCTCCGGCACGATCCCGCGCAGCCCGCGCCAGAGCTCCAGCAGCCACGGGAAGCCGAGCACGCAGGCGGCGAAGCCGAAGGTGCCCCAGACGCGCACGCGGCCGAGCACGTGTCCGGTCGCGTCGCGCAGCAGCGCCAGGCTGACCGACATCGACATGGGAACGATGGCGCTGGAGAACGCGGCGGCCAGGGCCGTCGCCAGCACCAGGCCCGCGAAGCGATCCTGGAGCATCAGCAGCAGGTCGCCCGCGGCGGTCCCCAAGGCGATCAGCGCGAGCACCGCGCGGCGCCGGCCGGTGCGGTCCGCCACGTGGCCCCAGAGGACCGGCCCGACCAGGCCCATCAGCGGGATGGTCGCCGTCACGACGCCGACCTGTGCACCACTCAGCCCGATCGCGTCGCGCAGGTACAGCCCGTAGAACGGCAGGAAGAAGCCCACGCCGCCCAGGCAGCAGAGCCAGACCAGCGACAGGGATCGCGCCAGCGCGGGGCCGCGCTCCGCCGACGAGCCGGGCACGACGGCGCCGTCGCTACTCGGCGGGCGCCAGGGCCGCGGTGATCGCGTTCACGCTACCGAGGTGGCGCACCTCGCGAAGCTCGAGCTCGTCGAGCACGAGCAGGGTGACCTTGCCGGCCTCGAACGGGAAGCGCGCGGTCCTGTCACCGTCGATGTCGAGCCAGATCGGGTAGGGTCGACGGCGCAGGCCCGGCAGCGCGAAGAGGCGCCGCACGAGTGCGGGCATGCCGCTCACGTCGCTGATGTACGCGGTCCGCGCGCGCTCGAGGCGGGCTGCGCCGTCGCTGGCGAGCGCTTCCTTGATCAGCCCCCCCGCGCCCATGTCCGCGCTGAAGAGCACCTGCCGCCCCGTCCCGTCGAGCCGGTGGCTCACGCCGTGCTGATCCTCGAGCTCGATCGCCTCCAGGCGCTCGCCGGGCGCGTAGGGCCGCGCCGCGGGCTCGTCGGCGGGCAGCGGCGCGGCGAGCGCACAGACGAGGACGACGATCGGGGGGACGGATCTCAAGGGAACCTCCGCGACGGGCGCGCCAGTATAGCGGTGCGCCCCGCGCGCAGGTCGTCAGGGACCCAGGTCGGTGTCGGGGTCGCAGTCGCCGTCGGCGAAGGCGCGGCTGTCGCGGCGCAGCATTCTCGAGCGCGCCTCCAGGTCGTACTCGAAGCCGTACACGTCCACCCACGTGCCCGGCTCGGGATCACGCACGCGCTCGTAGGCGAAGCAGAGCGACGCGGTCAGCCGGCCCTCTCCCGAGAGCACCAGGCCCGCGGCCGCCGGAGCCAGCGCGTACACGAACAGGTCCGCCTCGGCGCCCGGCGCGATCTCCGTGCCGTCGACCGAGCTCACCCGACCGACGGGCTCGCCATCGAGCCAGAGCCGGCCCCAGACCTCGAGCACGTCGACCTCGCGCGGACCGGGATTGTGAGCCACCGCGACCAGCTCCCCGACCCGCTCTCCGCTGACCAGCTCCACGTCGAGGAATGGCGGCGCCTCGCGCAGCTCGCCGGCGAGGTCGTCGACCTCGCCGCGTAGCTGGCTGCGCGAGAGCTCCAGCGCGGCGCTGCGGGCCTGGAGCGCCTCGAGCTCGGAGCGGAGCTCGGCATTCTCCTGCTCGACCTGACCGACGGTCACCTGCAGCCAGTCGGCGCGCACGCGCGCGCGCTCCAGGTCGGCGGTGGTCTGCGCCGTGGTGGCGCGACAGGTTCGCTGCTGGAACTCGAGCCGCTCGTGGAGCTCCGCGATCCGGCGCAGCGCCGCGGGCGCGGGCAGGTGCACCATGCCCACCTGACCCGCCACGATCACCGCGCCGACCACGAGCAGCCCCGTAGCGACGGTCCTCCACATGCAGCGCCCCTTCCGCCTCCCCGGTCTACATCGACCGGGCGGGCGCGGATCCGTAGGGCCGCCCCCCCGGGAAGCGGCGCGCGCGTCGCCTGATGGCGCACCGGGGCACCGCTGACCCCGGCGCGGCGGGCCGTTCAGGCCTCGCGCGTGGTGATCCGGACCTCACCGTGAAGCGTACGGTGGACGGGGCAGCGGTCGGCGATCTCGAGCAGCCGTGCGCGGGTCGCGGCGTCGAGCTCCCCCTCGAGCAGGATCTCGCGCTCGATCGAGTCGATCCGGCCCTCGCGCGTCTCGCAGTCCCCGCAGTCGCTGGCGTGGATCTTCTCGTGCCGCAGCCGCACGGTGACGCGGTCGAGGGGGATCTGCTTGCGCTCGGCGTACATGCGCAGGGTCATCGAGGTGCAGGCGCCCAGCGAGGCGAGCAGCAGCCCGTAGGGAGTGGGACCACTGTCCTCGCCGCCCACCGACGCCGGCTCGTCGGCCCGCAGCGCGTGACGACCGGCGGAGATGCTCTGGGCGAAGCGAGCGTCGGCCGCCTCGCGCACCACCACCTCGTCGGGCGCCGCCCGCGGGGCGGGGTCCGCGTGGAGCGCGGGCAGATAGCGCCCGGCCCAGGCGGCGAGCGTCGCGGCGACGTAGGCCGCGTCGGCCCGGTTGCGGAGCAGGTGGTCCGCGTCGTCGAGCGAGACGAAGCTCTTCGGATGGCGCGCGGCCGCGAAGATGCGAGACGCGTGCTCGATCCCGACGACGGCATCGCCCGGCGCGTGCATCACCAGGAGCGCGCGATCCAGCGACGCCAGCCGCTCGAGCGGATCGTGGGCGCGCAGATCGTCGATGAAGTCGCGCCGGACCCGGAAGGGCCGGCCCGCGATCTCGACACCGATGCCCTCGCCCTCACCCTCCGCAGCCGGCGTCTCGCGGAGCAGCAGCTTCTCGACGTGCGCGGGATCCGCGGGGGCGCCGATGGTCGCGACGGCACGCACCTCGTCGATCCGGTGCGCCGCCTCGAGCACGGCGGTCCCGCCGAGGCTGTGCCCGATCAGCAGCGAGGGGGCGGCGTGCTCCGCGCGCATGGCGTCGGCGGCGCGCACCAGGTCCTCGATGTTCGACGCGAAGCTCGTGCTCGCGAACTCGCCATCGCTGTGGCCCAGACCCGTGAAATCGAAGCGAACGACCGCGATGTCGTGCTCGGCGAGATCCCGCGCGATCCGCGAGGCCGCCGCGATGTCCTTGCCGCAGGTGAAGCAGTGGGCGAAGAGCGCCCAGGCGCGCACGGGTCCCGCCGGGCGGTCGATGCGCGCCGCCAGGCGTCCGCCCAGGGATCCCTGGAACTCCCAGCGCTCGCGTACCGCCATGACTCTGCCTCCCGCCCTCAGGTGCCGCCCACGCGCCGGGGTTTCGGCACGCGCTGCAGAGGGTGGCTCAGCGGCGCCGGGACCGCCGGTCGCGCACGTAGCCGGCGACCCGGTCGCGCTGGGCGCGGGACAGGCCCTCGAACTCGACGCCGAAGAAGTCCTGGCTGGTCTTGGTGCGGTGCACGATGCGGCCGCGCGCCATGAAGGGACGCTCGCCGGGCAGGGTGATCACCAGCTCCACGCTCTGCTTCAGGTCGCAGTCCTCGAAGCGGTGGGGCACCACGATGCTGACTCCGCTGGCGCTGATGTCGCGCGCGGCGAAGACGTCGAGGAAGCCCTCGCCCATGATCTGGATGAACACCGGCTCGCCGCTGGCGGGCCTGGCGCGAGCTGCCGGCTTCCTGCGCTCTGCCACGTCCACTGTTTCGGGACGCGCGGGCCCCCACATTAGGACCTGCTACGTTCCGCCGGCGTGTGGACCTTCGTGACGCCGCAGCTGCCCGTGACCGACATCCCGGCGACTCAGGCCTGGTATCGTGACGTGCTGGGCTTCGAGGTCGCCTGGGCCAACGAGGACTTCGGCGCCGTGAGCAGCGAGCGCGTGGAGATCTACTTCCAGCGCGTGGACTCGCCCGGCGCGGCCGTGACGTGCTGCGTCCGTGTCGACGACGCCGACGCGCTGCACGACGCCTGCCGCGAGCGCGGCGCTAAGATCGTGGACGCCCTCGCGGACCGCCCCTGGGGAATGCGCGAGTTCACGCTCGAGGACCCCAACGGGCACCGCTTCCGGATCGGCCACGCGATCGAGCTGCGCGGCCGCTGGCGCACGCGCGAGCGCGCCTGACTCAGCGCTCCGAGGCGACCTTGCCGCCGCCGATCAGCTCCCGGAGCTTGCCGCGGATCGCCTCGATGTCGCCCTCGCGAAATCCCTCGTGCACGTGACGCACGACGCCCTTGCGATCGATGATGTACGAGGTCGGCATGGTCTCGAGCTGGAAGACCGCGGGCACGTTGCCCTCGGGATCGCTCGCACTGGGGTAGCCCACGCCGTGGGCGGCCAGGAACTCGCGCGCCCGCTCGGGCTCGCGGTCGAGATTGACCGCCACGACCTGGAAATCCGAGGCCGGGAGCTCCTTGCGCAGCTTCTCGATCGCCGGGATCGCCTTGGTGCACGGGCCGCACCACGACGCCCAGAAGTCCAGGTAGATCACCTTGCCGCGGTAGCGCGCCAGCGACACGTGTCCGTCGCCGTCGAGCGAGCGCGCCGCGAAGTCCGGCGCCGCCTCGCCCTCCTCGACCGCGTGCACGGACGGGGGCGCGAGCATCAGCGTCGCGACCAGGGCGAGGCTCAGGGTTACGGGGCTCGGACGCATCGGGGTCTCCTCGGGGCTGACGCGGGTGTCATCGGCCGGGCAGCCCTGGAGCCTGTGACCCCCGTCACCGGGGCGCACCGCGGGTCTCCCGCAGGGCCTCGACCAGCAGGTCCACGCTCAGCAGCTCCGGCAGCACGCGGGGCTGCTCGGCACCCGGCGCGTAGACCAGGTAGAGCGGCACGCCGGCGCGGCCGTGGCGCGCCAGCTCCGCGCGAATGGCGGGGTCGCGCCGCGTCCAGTCGGCGCGGAAGCGCTCCGCACCGACTCGCTCGAGCTCGGCCGCCACGCGCGGATCCGCCAGCACCTGCCGCTCGTTGAGCTTGCACGTCAGGCACCAGTCCGCGGTGAAGTACACGAAGGCGGGCTGCCCCGAGTCCACGCTGCTGCGCACCGCCTGCGCATCGAAGACCTGCCAGCCGTCGGCGACCGGATCGCTCGCGGGACGCACGTCGACCAGGCCCAGGGACACCAGCCCGGCCGCCACGGCCACGGCGCCCGCCGCGAGCGCGCCGCGCCCGGACTCGGCGCGCTGCACGCTGCCGATCAGCCAGGCGCCGAAGCCGATCGCCACCAGTGCGCCCAGCACCGCGGTCATCGCGTCCAGTCCGGCGCTGCGCCCCAGGATCCACAGCAGCCAGACGGCGCTGCCCAGCAGCGCGAAGCCCAGCGTGGTGCGCAGCTTGACCATCCACGCACCGGGGCGCGGCATCAGGCGCGCGAGCGCCGGCACCAGGCTGATCAGCACGTAGGGCAGCGCCAGGCCGACGCCGATCGCCGAGAAGATGCCGAGCACGAGCGCCGCCGAGCCGGCGAACGCGAAGCCGACCGCCGTGCCGAGGAACGGCGCCGTGCAGGGCGTGGCGAGCACCACGGCGAGGAGTCCCTCGAAGAAGCTGCGGCGCAGCCCGCTCGCGCTCTGCGCCACGCCCGCGAGCCGGCCGGCGGGCGGCGTGATCTCGTACACGCCCAGCAGGTTCAGTGCGAAGCCCACCACGACCGCGCAGATCACGGCGACGAACACGGGCTCCTGGAAGTGGAAGCCCCAGCCCACCGACGTTCCGGCCGCGCGCAGCAGCAGCACGACCGCCGCGAGCAGCCACAGGGTCACCAGCACGCCGCCGGCGTAGGCCAGGCCGTGCGCGGCGACCTCCGCGCGGCTGCGGCGCGCGATCTCGGCGATCCCGAAGACCTTGATCGCCAGCACCGGCAGCACGCAGGGCATGGCGTTGAGGATGATCCCGCCCAGCAGCGCGAAGACCAGGGCGCGCAGCAGGCCGGGGCCGGCCGCGGGCCCCGGGCCGGCCGGCGGCTCCGGGCCGGCTCCGAACGAGGAGAACAGCGCCGCGGTCTCCGGCGCCGCCGACGCATGGCCGTCGCTGCGCAGCTCGAGCGTCGCGGGAATGCACTTCTCGCGGCAGGCCAGGAGCTCGACGCTCGCGCGCAGCTCCCCGGGCCGACCGTGCAGCGGGGCGCGGACCAGGACCGTGCCCTCGTAGCCGTACGCCTCGAGGCCCGCGTCGCGGTAGGTCCTGTGCGGAGGCCAGACCAGCTCGCCGACGCCGCCGGGCGGCGCGGCGCTCAGCTCGATGCGCGTCGGCAGCCCGGTCTGCCCGGGATCGGGCGCGTAGATGTGCCAGCCCGGATCGACCTCCAGGCGCACGCCGGCCTGCAGGCCGCCCGCGTCGTGCACGAGGAGCTCGGCCTCCACGCGGGGCTCGCCGCGGTCCAGGGCACCGCTGGCGCGCGGACCGGGCTCGTCCGGACCGGCGCCGGCGGGGGACGCGACCGCCAGCAGCGCGACCCACAGCAGGACGGCGGGAATCCGGAACATCGCGATCCTGCACTCCTCCCGTACCCGGTACTTCTCGGCACGGGCGCGCCGATTCGTGAGGCGGGCGACCCGGCATGAGGCGCCTCCGGTGCACGGGCGACGACGGGGCCGCCACGCGGCGCGGGCCTGCGCACGCACCTGCACCGGGCCTGCTACCTTCCGCGCGTGTTCCGGGCCGCGTGCACCCTCGCCGTCTGCCTGCTCTGCCTCGTCCCCGTGCAGGCACCGCGCGCGCAGGACGAGCTCGAGCTCGACCTGCAGGCCGCGGAGCTTCCCGGGATCGTGGACCGGATCGCCGCGTTCACGGGGCGCCGCTTCCTCTACGACGACCGCCTGCGCGGCCGCGTCAGCGTGGCGGTGCCGCGCCGGGTGGACCGGCGCGAGGCCATCGAGCTGCTGCACGCCGCCCTGCTGATCGCGGGCTTCGTGGCGCTCCCGGGGCCGGGCGACGTGCTGAGCATCGTGCCGCTGCAGGAGTCGGCCGGCCGCACGCCGTGGATCGTGCGCGAGCCCGACGCGCGCTCGGGCGGGCGCGTCGCCACGCTGATCCCGCTGCGCCGTGTCGAGGCCGGCGAGATGGTCAGCGCGCTCCGGCCGCTGGTGGGCGACGCCGGGCTCATCGTGGCCTACCAGCCCACCAACTCGCTGATCGTGGCCACGACCGAGGCGCGGCTGCGCCGCCTGCTGCAGCTGCTGCGGGGGCTCGACGACGCCGCGGAGCGCGAGCTGCGCGTGGTCGGCGTGCGCTACCGCGACCCGGAGAACGTGGCCGCGCTCACCGGCGAGGCGCTGCGCTCCGACGCCCCGGGGCGCGGCGAGGTCCGGATGATCCCCGATGTGCGGACCAGCTCGCTCATCCTGGAGGGGCCGCGCGACGACGTTCGCGAGGCCGAGCGCCTGGTACGCCTGCTCGACGTGCCCCGGCCCGGCCGCGGCGACCTGCACGTGGTGCGCATCCTCAACGCCGTCGCCTCCGACGTGGCCGAGCGCCTCGAGGCGCTGCACGAGGGCGATGGCCCGGCCGCGCTGGCCGGAGCCGACTACCAGGTCGTGGTCGACGAGCCGACCCACTCGCTGGTCATCCGCGCGCTCCCGGAGACCTTCGAGGAGCTGGCCGCGCTGATCGCCGAGATCGACGTGCCCGCGCCGCGCGTCGCGGTGCGCATGCAGGTGATCGAGGTCTCGACCCGGGGCAACCTCACGCTGGGCTTCGACTCGCTGCTGCCGCTCAGCCAGGTCGACGCCCTGGGCGACACGGTGATCGTCGCGGGCACCGGGAGCCGGGCGAGCAGCCTGATCGAGGCCCCGCTATTCAACCCACCGCAGCCCCAGGAGAGCTTCGTGGCGCGCGCCACGCACAACCCGGTGGTGATCCCCGTGGTGGATCCCATCACCGGCAACGTCACGCCCGTCGCGATCGGCGGCGGCGTGCAGGTGCGCGCCGAGGCCGGGGAGGCCCGCTTCGACTCGATCGTCGAGCCCTTCCTGATGATGATCAGCGGCGAGGAGCACCGGATCGTGGCGGGCGACAACGTGCCCGTGCCCGTGAGCTCGGGGGGCGCGGAGACCAGCGAGCTGGTCACCTCGCTCTCGATCGAGCGGCGGGACACGGGCGTGGACCTGCGCATCACCCCGAACGTGCTCTCGGACGGCGCCGTGCGCGTCGCGATCGAGCTCGAGGTCAGCGACGTCGGCCCCGGCTCCATACCCGAGCAGGGCCCGACCATCAGCCAGCAGCAGGTCTCGGTGGACGCGCTGCTGCGCGACGGCGAGGCGCTGATGATCGCGGGGCTGCGCAGCGCCGGCAGCCTCGAGAGCACCAGCGGGGTGCCCTGGCTCAAGGACCTGCCCTTCCTGGGCTGGTTCTTCCGCACCACCGTGATCGAGCCGCAGCGGCGGTACCTGATCGTGATCGCGGAGGCCACGGTGATGCGCTCGCCCGCCGAGGACCTGGCGTTCAGCGTGCACCGGCGCCTGGCCTCCGAGCGCGAGCGCGCGCGCGCGCGAGCCCTCCAGGGCCTGACCGACGCCCCCTGGGCGCTCCTGGTCACGACCCGGAGCTCCGAGGCCGGGGCCCGCGAGGTCGCGGACGGGATCGCGGCCGGCGCGGGCGAGCCGCGGGTGGTGCCCTGGACCTGGGACGGGCGGCAGCGGTTCGACGTGTACCTGACGGGCTTCGGCTCGGTGGCCGGGGCCAGCCGCAAGGCGGTCGAGCTGCGCGCCGCCAGCTGGATGCCGCAGCTGGTCCCGGTGATGTCCGCGCGGCGCTGAGACGGTGATCCAGGTCACCATCCGGGCCCGGGCCGTGTCCGAACGGGACCCCCACGTCACAGCCTGTATTCGTGGGTCGGCGCCGGGGCCGGGGGAAGGCCAGTCGCCGCATGCCGGGGGAAAAATGATCCGAGCGACCAGCTACATCCTCGCCACCGCCCTGCTGCTGCCCGCGGCGCTCGCCCACGCGGACGGGCCGGCCGTGTCCGCCGCGTCCCCTTCGAGCACGGGCGCCGGCCCGCTGCTGCACGAGCTGCGCCTCGGTGTGATGCTGCACGACGCCGGCGGCCTGTGGAGCGGCGACCGCGCGGAGAGCGGCACCGACCTGGGCCTGGAGCTCGTCTTCAACCGGCCGCTGGGCACGCCATTCAACGGCGTGGTCCGCCCCAACCTGGGCTTCACGCTGAACAACCAGGGAGACACCAGCAAGATCTACGGCGGCGTGCTCTGGCGCTGGACCAACGACCACGGCGTCTTCGTCGACCTGGGCCTAGGCCTGGCGGTGCACGACGGCGAGCGCGAGACGTCCGATCCCGACATGAAGCAGCTGGGATCGAAGCTGCTCTTCCGGGTCCCCTTCGAGGTCGGCTACGAGATCAGCGCTCGCCACCAGGTCAGCCTGTTCTTCGAGCACATCTCCAACGCCTGGCTCGCGGACGAGAACGACGGCATGGACCTCGTCGGCGTCCGCTACGGCTACCGCTTCCAGTAGCCCGCAGACCGGCGCCGTTCTGCGAGCGCCGCGCAGCGCGGGCGGGGGACTGGCGAGCCCCGGGGGAACGGCTCTAAGCTGGTCGGATGCCCTGGCCGGTGATCGCGCGCCTCGCCTTCATGTTCGTACTGGTGGCGGCCGCCTATCTCTGGATCGCCAGCGGGGGCTCGCTCGACGTGGCCCGCTACGTGACCGGCACCTTCGACGGCCGCGTCGAGGCCGCCACGTCGGAGGACGCGCCGCGGATCGTGGAGCTGAGCCTCCGCGACCGGCAGATCCTCGAGGGCCAGCGCCGGCGCGCCGACGAGATCGCGCGCGACGTCACCTACCTGGAGCTGAACGGCCGCCTCCGCGACCTCGACGCGCTCCAGCAGATCGTGGACCGCGGGGCCGTGCCCGAGGACGATCGCTACGGCCTGCAGTCGCTCGGCGTCGCCCTCGGCGACGTGATGGCCAGCGAGCTCGGGCTCGAGTGGGTCGTGTACGAGGACGACGTACGGCCCAGTCGCGCGCTGCGCGTGCCCGGCACCGACCAGCTGGTCTTCCCGGTCACGATGATCTCCAAGCGCGTGGAGCGCGGCGTGCCGGTCGACGTGCGGGAGCTCTTCGAGAGCGCGCGCGAGATCGTCGACGAGCGCATCGGACCGCGCATCGGCGACATGGCCTGGCTGGCTGCTAGCGGTCGCCGCCCGCCGCGAGCTCACCGCTGATCACGATGCCCTTGGTGTAGTCCACGCCCAGCAGCCGCAGCAGCCCGCGATAGCGCCAGGCTCGCAGACGATCGCGCAGCTTCATGCGCCGCACGCGGGCCGCGCGCAGGTTGCCGAACCCGGCACCGAGCAGCCAGCCCGCCAGGTCCCGGTACGCGAACGGGGTGATGTGCGTGGCGTCGCGCCAGAACCAGTTCGGGTGCTGGATGTTCGGCGTGCTCACGACGATCCGCCCGCCGGGGCGCAGGAGCGCCGCGACCTTGCCGAAGAGGTCCACTGCCTCCTCGAGCGGCACGTGCTCGATGATCTCGAGCAGCACCGCGACGTCGAAGCTGCGGTCGACCTCGTCGATCGACGCGTAGTCGTGCGCGTGGTCCGGATCCACGTCGAGGCTGGCGTACTCCGCAGCGGGGCGCTGGCGCGCGAGGAGCTCGCGGAAGCCTCCGGGCCCCGCGCCGATGTCGAGCACGGCGTCGCCGTCGCGCACGACCGCGAGCGCGAAGTCCATGTAGCCCGGCACGATCGGCAGGTCGAGCAGCGCGGGCAGCCGCCCCTTCACCTCGCCGCGGCGGCGATCGAGCTCGCTCCAGTCGACCTTTCGGGCCATGGTGTCCACACCCCCTCGCGCGCAGCATACGGCCTGCGCCGCGAGAACCGGTTGCAGACGCGGTTCTCGCCCAACTGTTCGGATTTACAGGGAAATGCGCAGAGGCCCCGGCGCGGAAGGGCTATGCTCCGGGCCGGAGGTACCGCCCCATGTCGTCGCAGGAGCGCTACACCACGCCGCTCGCCGAGCTCGAGTCCACGATCCGCACGGAGTTCGACACCGTCTTCAGCTGGGAGTACGAGCAGCAGCGCCCCGCGCTCGCCAAGCTCTACGCCAAGGGCAAGCAGCAGCAGTGGGACGCGGCGGAGCGCATCGACTGGTCGCTCGAGCTCGATCCAGCCAATCCCATGCAGCTGCCCGACGCGTCGAACCCGCTGTTCGGGACGCGGATCTGGGAACGCATGACCGAGACCGAGCGCATCGAGACGCGCCTGCACGCGCAGGCGTGGCAGCTCTCGCAGGACATGCACGGCGAGCAGGGCGCGCTGATCTGCACCGCCAAGATCGTGCAGACGGTCCCGGACGCCGACTCGAAATTCTACGCGGCGACCCAGGTCATGGACGAGGCGCGGCACGTCGAGGCCTATGCGCGCCTGCTGCACGAGAAGGTCGGCCTGATCTACCCCATGTCCCCGCCGCTGCAGACGCTGCTCGACCAGGTGATCGCGGACTCGCGCTGGGACATGACGTACCTGGGCATGCAGATCCTGATCGAGGGGCTCGCGCTCGCGGCCTTCGCGAACATCCGCGATCACTCTGCCAACCGCCTAGCCGCCCAGGTGAATGCCTACGTGATGCAGGACGAGGCGCGACACGTCGCGTTCGGTCGGCTGGCGCTTCGCGACTTCTATCCGCAGCTCGGCGAGAGCGAGCGCGACGAGCGCGAGGAGTTCGCGGTCGAGGCCTGCTACCTGATGCGCGACCGCTTCCTCGCGGGCCAGGTCTTCGAGCGCCTCGGCCTGCCGCTCCAGGAGTGCCTCGAGCACGCCGAGAACTCCGAGCTGCTCCGCGTGTTCCGGGCGCGGCTGTTCGCGCGCATCGTGCCGGCGATGAAGGAGATCGGCCTCTGGGGTCCGCGCATCCGCAAGGCCTACGAGGACATGGAGCTGCTCGAGTACGCGAACGTCGACCTCGAGGCGCTGACCCGTGACGACGAGCTCAAGGGCGAGCAGTTCGGCGGCCCGCTCCAGCCGGCTCCCTGCTGCGACCCGGCGGCCTGAGGCCGACCCCTACTCCGCGCAGAGTACCTCGCCGGCGTGCGCGGTGTCCATGTACTCCTTCCACTCGGCGATCTTGCCGTCGCGGATCCGCACCAGGAAGTGGTACTGGTTGCTGTAGACCTTGCCGCTGCGGTGGACCCCGTGGGACTCGGCCTCGACGGCGACGCGATCGTCCTCGGCCGTCATCTGCTTGAGCGTGAACTTCAGGCCCTCGGGAAACAGGTCCAGCACGGCACTGGCGGCCGCCGCGACCTGATCGCGCGTGGACGTGCCCGAGATCGGCAGCGAGCCCGCAGTCCAGCAGAAGCCGTCGGGCGTGTAGGCGTTCACGATCTCCTGGATGTCGGCACGCGAGAGCGTGTCGAAGAAATCCCGGACGATCTGCTTGTTCTTCTCGGTGCTCATCCCTGGCTTCCTCCCCGTCAGCTCCGCGGCAGGCCCGCCTGCGCCGCCGCGACCACGACGTCGCGCTCGACGTTCGCAGCGTCGACCTGCCCCGCCAGCATCATGGCATTGCGGAGCTCCTCGCGCAGCCGCTCGAGGAGCTCGTGGACGCCGGCCTCACCATCCAGCGCCAGCGCCCAGATGTACGGCCGGCCGATCAGCACGGCGCGTGCGCCGAGCGCCAGGGCGCGCAGCACGTCGCGGGCCGAGCGGACGCCGCCGTCCACGTAGACCTCGATGCGCCCGGCCGCGGCCTCGACCACACCCGGCAGGGCCAGCGCGGTCGGGATCTCGCCGTCGAGCTGGCGTCCGCCGTGGTTCGACACGACCACTCCGGCGGCGCCGCACTCGACCGCCAGACGCGCATCCCCGGGGTGCACCAGGCCCTTGATCACCAGCGGCAGCGGCGTGCGGCGCACCAGGCGCTCGACCTCGCGCCAGTCCAGCCGCGGGTCGAGCACGCTGCCGGTGGCCACCGCGCCGAAGCCCTGCTCCGGATAGCCCGTGTAGCGCGGCGCGCCCACCGGGGCGTCGACCGTGAGCACCACGGCCCGGAAGCCCGCCTTCTCCGCCGCGTCGAGCCGCGCGTCGGTCTCCCCGGGATCGGTGTCGCTGTAGAGCTGGAACCACTTGGGAGCTTCGGTCTCGGCGGCGACCTCGTCGGGCGGCATCGAGGCGGCCGTGGACACGATCTGCACCGTGCCCGACCGCGCCGCCGCCCGGGCCACTGCACGCTCGGCATCGGGATGGGCAAAGGCGTTGAAGGCACAGGGCGCGGTGAGCACGGGCAGCTCGACGCGCGTGCCCAGGACCGTGGTGCCCGCGTCGACCGCGCTCACGTCGCGCAGCACGCGGGGAACGATGTACCAGCTCGACCAGGCACGCAGGTTGCGAGCGGCCGTGGTCTCTCGGCCCTCCGCGTCGGCGTATGCGGCGTCGGTGAAGTAGGCGAACGCCCCGGGCGAGAGCACCTCGCGGGCGCGCGCCTCCAGCTGGTCGAGTCCGGGTGGCAGCGGCATGCGGCCATTATCCCAGGCCTGGCGGTCCCGTGAGGGTGTGCGAGCTTCGGTCCCCGGGGGGACTCGATTGAGGGGACTCGCGCTCCACTGGAAGATCCTGATCGGCCTGGTGGCGGGGACCGCCGTGGGCATGCTCGTGAACCTGTTCGGCGCCGAATGGACGGCGCTGGCGGCGGGATCGGGCGCCCTGGGCTGGCTCGGCGAGCTGATCGTGGGCCTGAACGCCTTCGTCGGCGACGTCTTCGTGCGCGGCCTGCGCTTCATCGCCGTGCCGATCGTGCTCTTCTCGCTGGTCGCCGGCGTCAGCAGCGTGCGTGACCTGCGCAAGCTCAGCCGGATCGGCGGCAAGACCGTCAGCATCTACGTGGGCACGACGGCGACGGCGATCACGCTCGGCCTGGTGCTGGTGAACCTGCTCGGGCCGGGCGAGGGCTTCGATCCGGCCATGCGCGACGCGCTCGGCGCCGCCCAGGCCGAGGTGGCCGAGGAGCGCATCGCGCGCGCCCAGGCGCCCGACGTCTGGGACACGCTGCTCAACATCGTGCCCGAGAACCCGTTCAACGCCCTGGCCGAGGGCAACATGCTCCAGGTCGTCTTCTTCGCCCTGGTACTGGGCATCGTGCTGACCCTGGTGCGGCCGGAGCGCGCCGACCCGGTGGTCGCGTTCGCGCAGGGCATGAGCGACGCCTTCATCGAGTTCGTGCACCTGGTGATGCGGATCGCCCCCTACGCCGTCTTCGCGCTGATCGCCGGCGTGGTGGGCCAGCTCGGGCTGGGCGTACTGCAGCCGCTGATCGGCTACTGCATCGCGGTCGTCGCCGGCCTGGCGGTGCTGATCTTCGGCTTCTACCCGCTGGTGCTGCGGCTGCTCACGCCGATCGGCTACCGGCAGTTCTTCCGCGGGATCTCCCAGGCCCAGCTGCTGGCGTTCTCCAGCTCGAGCTCGTCGGCCACCCTGCCCGTGACCATGGAGGTCGCCGAGCGGAACCTGGGCGTGTCGGAGCAGGCGGCCGGCTTCATCCTGCCCCTGGGAGCGACCATCAACATGGACGGCACCGCCCTGTACCAGGGCGTGGCGGCGGTCTTCATCGCGCAGATGTACGGCATGGAGCTCGGGCTCTCCGGCCAGCTGACGATCGTGCTGACCGCGACGCTGGCGTCGATCGGGACCGCGGGCGTGCCCGGCGTGGGCCTGATCATGCTGGTGATCGTGCTCGAGGCGGTGGGCATCCCGCTCGAGGGCATCGCCGTGATCCTGGGCGTCGATCGAATCCTCGACATGTGCCGGACCGCGGCCAACGTGACCGGCGACTGCATGGTCGCCTGCGTGGTCGCGCACTCCGAGGGGGAGCTGCACCCACCGGTCGCGCGTGAGCCACAGCCCGCGGGCTGATATCCTGCGCCGGGGGAAGGCGCGTGATCGACTACGACCCATTCATGGACGAGGTGCTCGAGGACCCCTACCCCGTGTACCGGCGCCTGCGCGACGAGTCCCCGGTGCACTACCTGGAGCGCTGGAACGCCTGGGCGCTCTCCCGCTTCGAGGACATCTGGACCGCCTCGCAGGACAGCGAGCACCTGACCTCGACCCGCGGCACCTCGGCCCCGCAGCTGCTCTCGAAGGTCCTGCCCCCCTTCCCCAACCTGAGCCACATGGACCCCCCGGATCACACCCGCCTGCGGACGGACCTGCGCCGGCACTTCATGCCGCGACGGGTGCGCGGCCTCGAGCCCGTGATCCGGGACTACGCGCGCGAGGCGCTCGACGCGGTCCGCGACGCCGGCCACTGCGATGCGGTCGCCGATCTCGGCCAGCGCGTCGCGGTGCGGGTCGCCTGCACCGCGATCGGCTTCCCGCCGCGCGACGCGGCGCGGATCGTCGACATGGTCGCGCGCTTCTTCGCGCGCGACGAGGGCGTGGTCGGCATGAGCCCGGCCGGCATGAAGGCCTTCGCCGAGATCCAGGACTACCTGCAGGAGCTCACGCGCAGCCGCCGCGCCATGGCCTCACCCCCCGACGACCCGCTGACCACGCTGCTGCGCCACGAGATCGCCGGCGAGCGGCTCGACGACGAGGGCATGGGCAATCACGCGACGCTGCTGCTGATCGGCGCCACCGAGACCTTCCCCAAGGTCTTCGCCAGCGCGGTGCGCCGGCTGGCGGAGCATCCGGAGCAGCGCGAGCTGCTGCGCGCCGACCCGGGCCTGATTCCCGACGGCTTCCGCGAGCTGCTGCGCTACGACATGCCGACGCAGTTCCTGGCGCGCACGGTGGTGCGCCCCTTCGAGCTCGGAGGTCAGCGCCTCGAGCCGGACCAGGTCGTGATGTTCCTGTACCCGTCGGGGACCCGCGACGAGCGCGAGTTCGTCGAGCCCGACGTGCTCGACGTGCGGCGCCGCCCGCCGCGCATCCTGTCGTTCGGGCATGGCGCGCACCGCTGCCTGGGCGCGCACTTCGCGGAGATGGAGGGCAGGATCCTGCTCGAGGAGCTTCTCGCGGCGATTCCCGCCTACGACGTCCATCCCGGGCGCGCGCAGCGCGAGCGCACCGAGTTCGTGCAGGGCTTCACCAGCCTGCCGATCTCCTGGTGAGGATCGGGTCGGCCCCGTGGGAACCGACGCCAGCCGCGCGCTCGTGCTCGAGTACTTCGAGCGCATGCAGTCGGGCGACCCCGACCTGCCCGCGCTGCTATCCGACGACGTCGAGTGGTGGGTTCCGCCCGGGTCGCGGATGCCGGGCACGGCGCGCGGCAAGGCGGCGGTGCTCGAGCTCATGACGCGCGGACTCGACCTGTACGACGCGGCCGTTCCGCTGCGCGTGCAGGTGGAGCGGCTCGTCGCGGAGGGCGACCACGTCGCCGCGCAGCTCGTCATCGAGGGCCGGACCGCGGGCGGGGCGGACTACCGCAATCACTATCACTTCGCCTTCGAGATCCGCGACGGTCGCATCGCGCGCGTCCGGGAGTACGTGGACACGGCCTACGCCAACGCGCTGCTGATGCCGGATCGGTAGACGCCCGGCATGCCGCGCGGGTACGTCCTCCAGCCGTCGTACCGCGTCCGCGACGGACGTCCGGTCGTGCAGCTCTCGGGGCGGCTCGAGGACGGACGCGCGTTCCTGGTCGAGGAGCGGCGCTTTCGCCCGTACTTCTTCGTGCCCGCCACCGACGCCGCGCGGCGCGTGCTGGCCGGGCGCGGCGTGGTCCCCGCGGACGGCCCGTGGACGGACCTGACAGGTGCTCCACTGCTCCGCGTCGAGGTCGCACTCCCGGGGGACGTGCCGCGGCTGCGCGAGGCGCTGGCGTCGGCCGGCACGCGCGCGCTCGAGGGCGACGTGCGCTTCCCCTACCGGTTCCTGATCGACCGCGGCATCCGCGCGGGCGTGAGGATCGACGGCGAGGCGCGCGAGGATGGCGGCCTCGTGCGCTGGACCGACCCGGAGCTCGCTCCCGCCGACGTCGCCCCCCGCCTCCGCTGGCTCTCGCTCGACCTCGAGACCGCCCCCGACGCCAGCCGGATCTACTCCGCCGCGCTGGTGCTCGACGAGCTGGAGGAGGTGCTGCTGGTGCACCCGCACGATCCCGGGCTTGCGGGCGTGCGCGTGCTCGAGGACGAGCGCGGCCTGCTCGAGGCGCTGCTCGGGCGCATCGCGGCCCTGGACCCCGACGTGATCCTGGGCTGGAACGTGGTGGACTTCGACCTCCGCGTGATCGCGGCTCGCTGCCGGGCGCTGGGCGTGCGCGAGCAGCTCGGACGGCTGGCGGGCGAGATGCGCCTGCGGCAGGACCCGGGCTTCGGCCGCCAGTGGCGCGCGGAGATCCCGGGCCGCATCGCCCTCGACGGCATCCCGCTGGTGCGCGACGCGATTCGCCTGGAGGACTACCGGCTCGAGACCGTCGCCCGCGCGGTCCTCGGACGCGGCAAGAAGATCGACCACGAGGCCCCCGATGCGGGGCTCGAGATCGCGCGGATGTACCGCGACGACCCCGCGGCGCTGGTCGCCTACAACCTGGAGGACGCGCGCCTGGTCCCCGAGCTGCTCCGGAGCGAGGGGCTGCTCGATCTGACCCTCGAGCGAAGCCTGCTCTCGGGGATGCCGCTGGACCGCGTGGGCGCGAGCATCGCCTCGTTCGATCGCCTGTACCTGCCCGAGCTGCGGCGCCGCGACGTGATCGCACCGGGCGTCGACGCCTCGCGCGCGGGCGCCGGCGTGCGCGGGGGCGCGGTCCTGGACTCGGCCCCCGGGCTGTTCAGGAACGTCGCCGTCTTCGACTTCAAGAGCCTCTACCCCAGCCTGATCCGCACCTTCAACCTGGATCCCCTGGCTCACGCACGGGCGCCCCGGAGCGGCGACGCGATCGAGGCCCCCAACGGCGCTCGCTTCACCCGCGACGGGGCGATCCTGCCGGGGCTGATCGAGGAGCTGATGGCCAGCCGCGAGCGCGCGCGCGCGGACGGGCGCCCCCACGCCGACGCGGCGATCAAGATCATGATGAACGCCATGTTCGGCGTGCTCGGCTCCCCCGCGTGCCGCTTCTTCGACGCCGACGTCGCCAACGCCATCACGGGATTCGGACAGCAGACGCTCGCCTGGACGCGCGAGGCCTTCGAGGCCGCCGGCGTGCGCACGCTGTACGGCGACACCGACTCCGTGTTCGTGCACCTCGGCGACGCGCTCGACCCTCTCCGCGCCCGGGCAGAGGCGGAGGCGCTGCGCGCGCGGATCGAGGCCGGGATCGCCACGCGCGTGCAGTCCAGCTACGGCGTGGCGTCGCGCCTGGTCCTCGAGCTCGAGCGCGTCTACGAGCGCTTCTTCATGCCCCGTGTCCGCGGTGGCGCCGAGGGCAGCAAGAAGCGCTACGCGGGCTGGCTCGACGGCCGGCTCGAGGTCGTCGGTCTCGAGTCGGTGCGCCGGGACTGGCCCGAGGTGGCGCGCCGCCTGCAGCGCGGCCTTCTCGAGCGGCTGTTTGGCGGCGGCGACGTCGCGGGCTACGCACGCGAGGTGGCCGTGGCCCTGCGGGCCGGCGAGCTCGACGCCGAGCTCGTCTACGCGAAGCGCGTGCGCAAGGCCAGCCTCGACCGCTACACGTCCACGACGCCGCCACACGTGCAGGCGGCGCGCAAGCTGCCACGCCTGAGCGGCGGCGTGGTGCGCTACGTGATGACGCGCGCCGGACCGGAGCCGATCCTGCCGGGCCGGCCCCTGCCGCCGGGGATCGACCGAGCGCACTACCTGGAGCGCGTGCTCCGCCCGGTCGCGGACGCGATCCTGATCGAGACCGGCAGCTCGTTCGACGAGGTCCTCGGAGCCGGACGCCAGCTCGACCTGCTCTGAGCCGCGCCGCTAGGCCGACTCGCGCGAGCGACCTCGACCACTGCGTGCCGCCGCAGGACGGCGCCGCGCGCCGCGGCGCGCCGCCTCGAGGAAGTCGGCGGCGAGCCGGGGACCCGCGCCCGCATCCTCGTGCTTGAAGAACACGAACGCGCGCTGCGCGCCGCTGGACGCGATCCGCGCGGCCCAGGCTGACAGGGCCGCGCGATCGTACGACGCCCCGCGCAGGCGCAGGTAGCCCCAGCCCGGTCCGGCGTCGATGGCGGCCTGCGCCGGGTCGGCCCCACCGTCGTCCACCCGCACCCGCGCCCAGCCGCGCGCCGCGAGCAGGTCCGCGACCGGCGTGTCGTCCCAGCCCGGATGCCGGAACTCGAAGGCCGCGGGCGTGTCTTCGCCCAGGAGATCGGCGAACGCCTGCAGCCGCTCCATGTCGGGTCCCAGGTTCGGCGGTAGCTGGAACAGGATGGCCCCGAGGCGATCGCCGAGCGCCCGCAGCGTGTCGAGCAGGTAGCCGGTCTCGTCGTCCGTATCGCGCAACCGCTTGAAGTGCGTGATGCGCCGCGACGCCTTGATCACGAAGCGGAAGTCGTCGGGTACCTGCCCGGCCCAGCTCTCGAGCACGCTCTGCTTCGGCAGCCGGTAGAAGGTGTTGTTGATCTCGACGGCCGGCAGCTGCTGCGCGTAGAAGGCGAGCATCTCGCGCGCCGGGAGCTTGTCGGGGTAGAAGGAGCCCTTCCACTCCTTGTAGCTGTAGCCGCTGGTGCCGACGAGCCAGTCCACGGGCAGAGGATGACACCGATTCGCCGCGGCGTCACTCCCCGGCGCGGTGGCGAGCAGGCGGCTAGGGCTCGATGAGCCGCTTGTACGCGTGGTAGTGACGCAGCGCGTCGATGCTGCGTCCCATCAGCTCGTACAGGCCGGCCACGTTGTAGTGCGCGTCGGCGAAGCCCGGATCCAGCTCGAGCGCGCGCTCGTAGTGCGTGACCGCCTTCTGGGGGCCCTCGCTGTCCTCGAGAGCGACGGCCAGGTTGAAGTGCAGGAGCGGATCGTCCGGCTGGCGCTCCAGGGCCTGCAGGTACAGGCGCATGGCCGCGCCCGGATCCCCGGCCTCGTGTCGCAGCCGTCCCAGGTTGACGTAGGCGTCGACCAGATCGGGATCCTCGGCGATCGCCGCGGCGTAGGCGGCGGCGGCGGCCGACGCGTCGGAGGTCTCGAGCTCGACGCCGCGCTCGAAACTCTCCTCGGCCCGCGCGCGTCGCTTGCGCGCCGCACGCGGCGCGTCGCGGATGGCCGAGACCTCGGCCGCGAGCTCGGCAACGTCGAACTCGAGCAGGATCTGGCCGGTCTCGGGCTGCCAGGCCGTGCCGCCGTCGCGCACGGCCACGCGGCGACCGTCCGCGAACAGGCGCAGACCCGACAGCGGCCGGTCCCGGCCGAGCTCCTGCGCCAGCCGCTCGACGGCGCGCCGCACCCCGGCCGGCGGGACCTTCTGCCGCGTGAGCTCGTGAGCGGCGCGCAGCGCCACGACGTCCTGGAAATCGAAGCGATAGCCGGAGCCGACTCGTGCGGGACTGCAGAGGCCCGTCCGGACCAGCTCGCGGACGCGCGCCGGGCGTACGCGCAGCAGGCGCGCCACCTCCGCGGTCGAAAGCAGGTCGCTCAACCGGACACCCCCAGGCCCTCAGTCTAGCAGGCTGCTAGCAGGGTCCGGAGATGCGGATCGCGGCGCCGCTCAGCTGCTGGACGGAGAGCGCTTCTTCTTCGGCGCCGCCTTCGACGTAGCCTTGCCCTTGGACCTCGCGGGCTTTCGCGCGCGGCCGCGCGCGGGTGCCGCGTCGCCGAGGCTCTGCTTGAGCGCGGCCACCAGGTCGATGATGCGCTCCTGCTCCTGCTCGACGTCGGCGACGACGATCTCCTCGCCGGCCACCTTGCGGTCGATCGCCTCCAGCACTGCGCTGCGGTAGCTGTCCTCGTAGCGCGACGCGTCGAAGGCGGGACGGCTGAGCTGCTCGATCAGCTGCCGCGCGAGGTCGAGCTCCGCATCCTCGAGCGCGATCTCCAGATCGATGTCGACGTCCTCGATGCTGCGCACCTCGTCCGCATAGAAGAGCTGGTGCATGGCCAGGCCGATGCGGTGCGGACGGAGCAGCACGAGATGCTGGCGGCCGCGCGCGTTCCAGCGGCCGACCGCGACCCTGCCCGCGTCGCGCATGGCCTGCTGGAGCAGCCGGTAGGCCTTCTGCCCGCCCTTGTCGGGGCCGAGGAAGCTCGTGCGATCGAAGTACACGGGATCGACCTTCTCGATCGGTACGAACTCCTCGATCGCGATCGTGCCGTCGGACTTGCGCTCGAGCGCCTTGAGCTCCTCGTCCTCGAGCACCACGAACTGCCCGCGTGCGTACTCGTAGCCGCGGAGCGTCTCGCCCCGCTCGACCGGCTCACCGGTGCGGCTCGAGACGAGCTGCTGCTTGACGCGCTGCTTGTGCACCGGGTCGAGCGTGTTGAAGCGCACCGTCTGCGTGCTGGTGGCCGTGTAGACCTTGACCGGGATCGAGACCAGGCCGAACGAGATGGTGCCGGAGGAGATCGCGCGCGCCGCCATTTCCGAGACTGCCTTCCGGGGCGGGGGGCTTTTGGTACGGGAGGGGCGCAGACCCTAACATAGCGTCGCGCTCGCATGCCAGATCTCAAGCGCTATCGCGCCCGCAGGGACCCGGATCTGTCGCCCGAGCCGGTCGGTGCGGACCGGGCGGAGCGCGCCCTTCCGCCCGGGGCCCCCCGGGTGTTCGCGGTGCAGCAGCACGCGGCGCGCAGCATGCACTGGGACCTGCGCCTCGAGATCGACGGCCTGCTGGCGAGCTGGGCGATTCCGAAGGGACCCAGCGACGATCCGCGGGAGAAACGCTTCGCCGCGCGTACCGAAGACCACCCGATGGAGTACGCCGAGTTCGAGGCGGTGATCCCCGAGGGGAACTACGGTGCAGGTGCCATGATCCTGTGGGACCACGGCACCTACCGGACCGTGGACGGGCTGTCTCCGGCTCAGGGGCTGGAGAGCGGCAAGCTCGACCTGCTGCTGCGCGGGCACAAGCTGGACGGACGCTTCGCGCTGGTGCGCATGAAGGGCGAGGAAGGACGCGCGTGGCTCCTGCTGCGCAAGGGTGACCCTCCCGGCACGAGCGAGCCCATCACCGAGCGACTCCCGCACTCGGTGCTGTCCGGCCTGACGGTCGAGCAGCTCCGCGACGCCCACTCACCCGCACCCGGGCTGCTGGAGCGGCTCGCGTCGCTCGGCGCCCCGTACGGGGAGCCGCGCGTGCGCGATCTGCGCCCGATGCTCGCCTCGGGCGGCGACGGGGCCTTCTCCGATCCCGGCTGGCTGTTCGAGCTGAAGTACGACGGCGCGCGCGTGCTCGCGCAGCGCCGCGGTGATCGGGTCGAGCTGCGCTCGCGCAGCGGACGCGACGCCACCCGCACGTACCCGGAGATCGCGCGCGCGCTCGCCCGCCTTCCCGTGGACGACGTGCTGCTCGACGGCGAGGTCGTCGCGCTCGACGACAGCGGGCGCAGCTCCTTCGAGCGCCTGCAGCGCCGCTTCCGCGGCAGCCCCGAGCGGCCGCGAGCGGAGATCGACACGCCCGTCGTCTACCAGGCGTTCGACCTGATCGCCCTGCTGGGACACGACCTGCGCGACCTGCCGCTGCTCGAGCGCAAGCGGCTGCTCGCCGAGGTCGCGCCGCGCAGCGGGCGCATCCGGCTGGCCGACCACATCGAGGGCGACGGGCGCGCACTGTACGCGGCCGCGCGCGAGCACGGCCTCGAGGGCGTGGTCGCCAAGCGCAGCGACTCGCGCTGGTCGTCGGGCAAGCGTTCGCCACACTGGCTCAAGCTGAAGGCGGAGCGCAGCGCCGACCTCGTGATCGTCGGCTGGCAGCCCGGACGCGGCTCGCGCCGCGAGCTCGGATCCCTGATCCTCGGCTGGTGGCGCGACGGCGCGCTGGAGCACGCCGGCAGCGTGGGCTCCGGGCTCTCCGTGGCGCTCGTCGAGGAGCTGCTGGCCCGGCTCGACCCGCTGCGCATCGACGCCCCGGCACTGGATGTGCCGTCCGGCCGGCTGCCGCGCGACGCCGTCTGGGTGCGCCCCGAGCTGGTCTGCGAGGTGCGCTACAACGAGGTCACCGCGGCGGGGCAGCTCCGCCAGCCCGTTCTGCTGCGCCTGCGCGACGACAAGCCGCCGGGTGAGTGCGCCGCCCGCATCGCCCGCGACGACGGCCAGGTCGCCGATGCGGGGCCCGCGCCCCCCCGGGACGAGCTGGCGCTGAGCAATCTCGACAAGGTGTTCTGGCCCCTGGACGGCTACACCAAGGGCGACCTGCTCGCCTACTACGAGGCGATCTGGCCCTGGCTCGCTCCCTACCTGCGCGACCGTCCCGTGGTGCTCACGCGCTACCCCGACGGGATCGAGGGCAAGTCGTTCTACCAGAAGAACGCGCCGGAGTTCACGCCCGCGTGGGCCGAGCGCGAGACGGTGGACGGGACCGACTACTTCATCTGCAACGAGCTGCGCACGCTGCTGTACGTGATCAACTCCGGCGCCATCCCGCTGCACGTGTGGCACGCGCGGCGCGACCGCCTCGACCGTCCGGACTGGGCGGTGCTCGACCTCGACCCCAAGCAGGCACCGCTGGGCGACGTGGTCCAGGTGGCGCGCCACGTCCACCACCTGCTCGACGAGCTCGAGGCGCCGCACTTCGTCAAGACCTCGGGACAGGACGGCCTGCACGTTCTGCTCCCGCTCGACGGCGCGCTCGATCACGAGCAGGCGCGCATGCTCTGCGAGCTGCTCGCGCGCGTCGTCGTCGTCGAGCTTCCCGAGATCGCCACGATCGCGCGGCCCCTCGCGGCGCGCGGCGATCGCGTCTACGTGGACTACCTGCAGAACGGGCGCGGCAAGCTGATCGCCTCGCCGTTCTCGGTGCGGCCGCGGCCCGCTGCGCCCGTCTCCACGCCCCTGCGCTGGACGCAGGTGACCGCCCGCCTGCAGCCCGCGCGCTGGAACGTGCGCAGCACGCCGCGGGAGATGAGCCGTCACGGCGATCCCATGGCCCCGCTGCTGGAGTCCCGGCTCGACGTGGCCGCCGTTCTCGACGCGCTCTCGGAGCGCCTGCGCGACGCTAGCCCTTGACGCAGACCACCTGGCGCAGCGTGTGCACGACCTCGACGAGGTCGCGCTGGGCCTCCATGACCGCCTCGATGGACTTGTAGGCCCCCGGCGTCTCGTCGATCACCCCCGCGTCCTTGCGACACTCGACGCCGGCGGTGGCGCGCGCGTGCTGCTCCATGCTGAACTGCCGGCGCGCCTGACCGCGCGACATGGCGCGACCGGCTCCGTGGCTGCAGCTCTCGAAGCTGTCCGGACAGCCGCGACCGCGGACGATGTACGAGCGCGCCCCCATGCTGCCGGGGATGATCCCGGCCTCGCCGCGTCCCGCGCGCACCGCGCCCTTGCGGGTGACCAGCACGTCGGAACCGAAGTGGCGCTCGGTCGCGACGTAGTTGTGATGGCAGTCGATCACCGTCTCGCGGATCTCGAACGGGGGTAGCGCAGCGAGCCCCGCCAGGGCCTCGACGACCGCCGAGAGCATCAGGCTCCGGTTCACCCGCGCGAAGTCCTGCGCCCAGCCCACGGCCTCGACGTAATCGTCGAAGTGCTGCGTGCCCTCGCGCAGGTACGCGAGATCGGCGTCGGGCAGGTTGCGCAGGTGCACGCGCATGTCGCTCTTCGCCAGCTCGATGAAGTGGCGGCCGATGCGATTGCCCACACCGCGCGAGCCGGAGTGCAGCATCAGCCAGACCGCGTCGTCCTCGTCGAGGCAGACCTCGATGAAGTGATTCCCGGTGCCCAGCGTGCCCAGGTGCGTGCGGTGGTTCGAGCGCCGCACCTGCGGGTGGCGCTCGACGATGCGCTCGAAGCGCCCGGCCAGCCGCGTCCACCGGGCATCGACCCGCGCCGGCGGCTCGCCCCAGGAGCCCGCGTCGCGACCGCGACCGCGGCTGCGACCGTGCGGCACCGCGCGCTCGATGGCGCCCCGGATTCCCGCCAGCGAGTCGGGCAGGTCGGCGGCGCGCAGGCTGGTGCGCGCGGCGCTCATGCCGCAGCCGATGTCGACGCCGACGGCCGCGGGGACCACGGCCCCGCGGGTCGCGATCACGCTGCCGATCGTCGCGCCGAGTCCGAAGTGCACGTCGGGCATGACCGCCACCCAGCGGTGCACGAAGGGCAGCCGGGCGATGTTCGCCACCTGCTCGCGCGCCGCGTCCTCGAAGGGCACGCCGCGCACCCAGGCCTTGACCGGGACCCCGCCCGGGGTCTCGATGCGCTGGTAGCCGGCCTCCACGGCGCCCCCCGCGGGGCCCCGCTCAGCCCCTGGAGCAGGCGTCCGCGACCTCGTCGGCGCTGCCCTCGCGCGAGCTCGCGCAGTCGAGGGCGGCCTTCCAGCCGCTGGAGTACTGGACGCTGCCGGGGTGGAAGCTCCGCTCGCTGCAGGAGTCGATGGCGGCGCCGATCTGGCTGCCCTGGCTGCGCAGGCACTCGAGCGCGTGGGCGTAGCCCGCGTCGGGCAGGTCCTGGCGCTGGGGTCCGCGACAGCCGGCCGCGACCAGGCCGACGATGATCAGTGCGAAGCTGAGAATCCTCATGGCGCGGCGCACTCTAGCGCTCCGCCGGGCCCGCCGCGAGACCCCCGTGGGGCCGGCCGCGCGGCCGGAGCCCGGATCCGCGGGGCGGAGCCCGGATCCGCCAGCCGGAGCCGACGCGGCGGCAGGCCGGGCCGTGGGCTCAGTCCCCCGCGATCGCAGCCATCAGCGTGAAGAGCTCCAGCGTGTCCGGGGCCCCGGTGCTGCCCGAGAACTCGCGGTAGAGCGTGTCCACGTTGACCACGATCCGCTCGGAGTCGAGCCAGTGGCGGTACTCGCCCAGCGCGATGTCCCGGGCGGCCTCGGCCACGCTCAGCCCCGCGTCGTGGCGGGTGCGCGCCTCGTCCCGGAGCCAGACCAGGTACTCGCGCACCCGGGCCGCCCCCGCACGGTCGGTCACCGGCCCGTGACCGGGTACGACGTGCTCGGCCCCCAGGGCCTCGATTCGCTCGCAGGCGGCGATCCAGCGGCCCACCGGCCCCTGCCACATGATGGGCGTGCCGTCGATGAACAGGATGTCGCCGGTGAACACCGTGCGGTCCTGCGGCGACCAGATCAGCACGTCCCCACGGGTGTGTGCCGGGCCGACCTCGATGAGCTGCACGGGCCGGTCGCCCACGCGCAGCTCCAGCTCGCCGCTGAAGGTCTCGTCGGGCGGCGGCACCTCGATTCCCTCGAAGTCGAAGACCCCGAACGCGCGCTTGAAGAACGCCCCGGCGGGACCGAGCGCGTCGGCGTTGAGCAGGAACTGGTGCATCACCGCCGGCGAGACCTCGGCCATCTCCTCGGCGCAGGCCTTCGAGGTGATCACGCGCGCCTCGGGTACCAGCGAGTTCCCGTAGCAGTGGTCGCCGTTCGCGTGCGTGTTGACCAGGGTATCGATCTGCCGCGCCGCCGGGACCGCGTCGCGCATGGCGTCGAGCATCTCCCCGGTCAGGTGCAGGTCGAAGAGCGTGTCCACGAGCAACGATGCCTCGCCGTCGGCGAGCAGGCCGGCGTTGCTCCAGCCCCAGGAGCCGTCCGGCTGCAGCCAGGCCCAGCAGCCCGGTCCGAGCTCGTGCAGTCCCTTCCGGTAGGGCGGCATGTCGTCTCTCCCGTGTCTAGAGTTCGAGGCCGGAGAGGCGCACGGGCATGCGCCGCGAGCCCCAGGATCCGGGCTGCGGCTCGAAGACGCCGGCGCAGCGCACGCCGCAGCGCGCACAGGTACCGCGGGCGTCGAGCCCCCACGACGTGATCTCGTAGCGGTCACGTCCGATCACGATCGCCCCGCAGCCGTGGCAGCGCGTGCTGTCGCCCTCTGGATCGCGCACGTTGCCGGTGTACACGTGGTGCAGCCCGTGGTCCAGCGCGATCCGCCGCGCGCGCGCGAGCGTGGCGGGCGGGGTCCGCGGGCGATCCAGCATGCGGTGGTCGGGATGAAAGGCCGTGAAGTGCCAGGGCACGTCGGGACCGAGCCGGTCGGCGAACCAGCGCGCCGCCCGCTCGATCTCCTCGTCTCCGTCGTTGAGGCCCGGGATCAGCAGCGTGGTGACCTCGAGCCAGGCGTCCGTGTCACGGTGCACGTGCTCCAGGGTCTCGAGCACCGGCGCGAGAGAGCCGCCGCAGACCCGTGCGTAGAAGTCCGGGTCGAAGGCCTTCAGGTCGACATTGACCGCGTCCATCTCGGCGAAGAGCTCCGCGCCCGCCTCCGGGCAGGCATAGCCCGCCGTCACCGCGACGCTGCGGATGCCGCGCGCGCGGCAGGCCCGGGCCGTCTCCACCGCGTACTCCAGGAAGATGACCGGATCGTTGTACGTGAACGCCACGCTGCGGCAGCCGAGCGCGACGGCCGCCGCGGCGATGCGCTCCGGCGGAGCCTCGTCCGCCAGGGTGTCGACGTCGCGCGAGCGGCTGATGTCCCAGTTCTGGCAGAAGCGGCACGCCAGGTTGCAGCCCGCCGTGCCGAAGCTCAGCACGGGCGTGCCGGGCAGGAAGTGGTCGAGCGGCTTCTTCTCGATCGGATCGACGCAGTAGCCGCTCGAGCGCCCGAAGGTCGTGAGGACCATCTGGTCACCGCGGCGCGCGCGCACGAAGCAGAGCCCGCGCTGGCCGTCGCGCAGCCGGCAGTGCCGGGGGCAGACGTCGCAGCGGATCCGGCCGTCCGCCTCGCGCGTCCAGTGGCGCGCCGGGACCGTGCCGGGTGCGAACAGATCGCTCATTCGACTTGATTCTGTGGCGACCCGTGCCACGCTGCAAGCGTCATGAGCGTGCGACCTGCGGCGGTGGCCGGCCTGTTCTATCCCGACGACCCGGAGACCCTGGCCTCCACCGTCGACGACCTGCTCGCGGCGAGCCCCGTCGGCGATGCGAGCGCCGCGCCCGAGGCCCTGATCGCGCCCCACGCCGGCTACGTGTACTCCGGCGCCACCGCGGCCCTGGCCCACGCCACGCTGCGCCCGCGGGCGGACCGGGTGCGACGCGTGCTGCTGCTCGGTCCGGCGCACCGGGTCTGGCTGCGCGGGCTGGCCGCGCCCTCGAGCGAGGGCTTCGCGACGCCCCTGGGCGTCGTTCCCGTGGACCGCGCGGCACTCGAGTGCCTGGCCGGGCTGCCCCAGGTCTCGGTGCGCGACGACGCGCACGCGGCCGAGCACGCCCTGGAGGTCCAGCTGCCGTTCCTGCAGCGCACGCTGGGCGAGGTGCCGATCGTGCCGCTGGTGGTCGGCGACGCCAGCTCGGTCGAGGTCGCCGGGGTGCTCGCCGCGCTCGACGACGCCGGGACCCTGGTGCTGATCAGCTCCGACCTCAGCCACTACCACGCGTACGAGGCGGCCCGGCGCCTCGACGCGGACACCGCCGTGGCCATCGAGTCGCTCGACCCGGACGCCCTCGACGCGGACTCGGCCTGCGGTCGCGTGCCGATCGGCGGCCTGCTGCTCGAGGCGCGCCGCCGCGGGCTGCGCGCGACGCGCCTGGGCCTGTGCAGCTCGGGCGACACCACCGGCCCCCGGGATCGCGTCGTGGGGTACGGAGCCTGGGCGCTTGCCCGCCCTGACTGACGCCGAGCGCTCCGCCCTGCTGCAGGTGGCGCGGCGCTCCGTCGAGCGCGGGCTCGACGGCGGCGGCGTCCTGGAGCCGGAGCCGGCCGATCACCCGGCCGCGCTGCGCGAGACACGCGCCAGCTTCACGACGCTGCGGCGCCACGGCGAGCTGCGCGGCTGCGTCGGCGCGACCGAGCCGCAGCGGCCGCTGGTCCGCGACGTGGCCTGGTCCGCGCACGGCGCGGCGTTCCGCGATCCCCGCTTCCCGGCGCTGACCCGCGACGAGCTCCCGGGGCTCGAGCTCCACATCTCGGTGCTGGGCCCGCTCTCGCCGCTCGACGTCGCGTCGCGCGACGCGCTGATCGCCGCGCTGCGCCCGGGCCTCGACGGCCTGTGGATGGAGCAGGACGGGCGTCGAGCGACCTTCCTGCCGTCGGTCTGGTCGTCCCTCCCCGATCCGGCGCAGTTCGTGACGGAGCTCGAGCGCAAGGCCGGCCTGGCCCCGGAGAGCTGGGCTCGCCCCGTGCACTGTGCGTGCTACGAGGTCGAGGAGTGGGGGGGCGAGCCCGCCGCGGCCACGGCCGGATCGGCCGCGGGTCGCGCCCAGCGGTAGAATGCGCGCGAGGGGAGGAGCCATGGGAAACGTCGTCTACTTCGAGCAGGGGGCGCGCGACTGGCTGGGGGTCCCCGAGGACTGGGCGGGCAAGGTCCCGGGCAGCGAGCCGGGAGTGCGCTACAAGCTGCTGACGGGCGACGGGGCCGGGATCCCCGGCATCCAGCTGGTCGAGTTCGAGCCCGGCCACCACGAGAAGCCGCACAGTCATCCCGAGAGCGAGGTGCTGTACGTCCTCGACGGCGAGATGACGCTCGGCGAGCGCACGCTGCGCGCCGGTGCGGGCGCCTTCATCGAGAAGGACACCGTCTACGGTCCGCTCGACACCGCCGCCGGCGTGCGCTTCCTGCGCGTCGGTCTGGGCGGCGTCGCCTCGCCCGGCGCCTGAGCGCGCCCCACGGCGGCGCGCTCGCCGGCCGCTCAGATCTCCTCGGTGATCACGATCTCGGGCGCACCCGCGAGGATCCCGCCGAGGTCGACCGGGCTGCTCTGCATGTTCTTGCCGTGCGCCGCGAACGCCTCGTCGCTCTCGTAGCGCTCGTAGGCGATGAAGACCGTGGGATCGTCCTTCCGCTGGTGGAAGCTGTACGCCAGGTTGCCCGGCTCGGTGCTGCGCACGTGTGCGGCGAGCTGCGCGAGACCCTTGCGGGCCTCCTCGACCTTGTCGTCCTGGACCTTCAGGGTGGCGAAGACGGTGGGCATCGGTCGCGGTCCTCCTCGGTGTCGCGCGGCGAGCTTACACGACCCGAAACGGCGCCCGGGGCCGGGCCCGGTCGGGAGCGACCCGGCGCCTGGTATGCTCGGGCCATGATCGACTTCGACCCCTTCTCCCACGCGCTCCACGACGACCCCTATCCCGTCTACGAGCAGCTCCGGGACGAGTTCCCCGTGATCCACAATCCGCGGATCCAGCTCTGGGTGATCTCGCGCTACGACGACGTGTACGAGGGAATGCGCCAGCCCCTGGTCTACTCCTCGGAGCGCATCGGCATGCCGGCCGGCGCGAGCGAGCGCACGGCCACGCGGGCACCGATGATGATCCTGATGGATCCGCCCGCGCACGACGATCTGCGCGCGCTGGTCAATCGCTCGTTCACGCCGCGCCGCATCGCCGAGCTCGAGCCGCGCGTCCGCGCGATCGCCAGCGAGCTGATCGACGGCTTCATCGAGCGCGGGGAGTGCGAGCTGTTCTCGGACTTCTCCGCGCCGCTGCCGACGATCGTGATCTCGGAGCTCCTGGGCATCCCGGCGGCGGACCGCGAGATGTTCAAGGAGCAGTCCACCGCGGTGGTGGCAGCGTCCGGACCGGGCGGGGGCTCGTCGGAGGACGCCGCGCGCGCCAACCAGATCATGGCGGCCTACCTGGCCGAGCAGTTCGCCGAGAAGCGCAAGCGGCCGCGCGACGACCTGATGTCGGCACTGCTCGAGGCCGAGCTCGACGGGCGCAGGCTGACCGAGCCCGAGCTCCTGGGCTTCGCGGTGCTGCTGCTGATCGCGGGCAACGAGACCACGACCAACCTGGTGAGCAGCGCCTGCGTGCTCCTGGCCGAGCACCCGGACCAGCGCGCCCGCCTGGTCGCGGACCCGGGCCTGATCCCGCGCGGGGTCGAGGAGTTCCTGCGCTGCGAGTCGCCGGTCCAGGGCATCGAGCGCGACCTCACGGCCGACGTGGTGGTCCAGGGCGAGAAGATCCCCGCCGGCTCGAAGGTCTTCCTGCTGCTCGCGTCCGCGAATCGCGACCCGCGCCGCATCGCCGACCCGGAGCGCTTCGATGTGGGCCGCCATCCCAACCGGCACCTGTCGTTCGCCTTCGGCACGCACTTCTGCCTGGGCGCCAGCCTGGCCCGCCTCGAGGCCCGCGTGGCCTTCGAGGAGATCCTGCGCCGCCTCCCGGAGTTCCGCGTGAGCGGCCCCGTGAAGCGCCTGCACTCGGGCGTGATCCGCGGGCTGCTCGAGGTCCCCCTCGAGTTCGAGACCGCCTGAGGACCCGGAGGCCCGACGCGCTCAGTGCGCCCGGCGGCGCAGCCCGGCGAGTCCGGCCAGTGCCAGGCCGAGCAGCGCGACGGCCGCGGGCTCGGGCACGGACGCGACCGTGAGCGACGTCAGCGTACCCATGAGCAGGACGAAGCCGGCGCTCAGGTTGGTGTACTGGAACTGACCCGCCCCCGGGGGAATCCCGGGCACGACCAGGTCGAGCGAGTCGAGCAGGCTGCCGTCGCCCATGACGTCGAGCCGGAAGTCGCCACCCGCGGTCTGGGCGATCACGGCCAGTGAATCCGCGGCGCCGTTGGTGACCTCGATGCGATCGAGCGGGTCACCGGAGAAGACGACCGGGGTCGGGGTGTCGATCGTCAGGCTGAAGCCGGTCGCCGGAAAGCCCGTACCGAAGATGTAGGAGCCCGAGTCGGCACCCGTCATGCCCAGGGTCGCGGAGTCGTCGAAGGTGTACGTGCCCGAGAACGCGGTCCCCGCGGTCGCATCGGGGACGTTGCTCGCCAGCGTCAGGATGCCCTCGAAGCTCGCCGTGATGCTGTCCGCATGGGCAGGTGCCGTGGTCAGAACGAGCAGGACGATCAGCAGTGTGCGTCGCATTTCACCTCTCCGGAAGTGCAGGAAGTCGCGGCAGGCTAGACCGGGAGCGCACGCAGCTGGAAGGGGAAAAGCACGCCAGGAATCACCTTGCGCGCGAGCTACGCGCGCGGTGCTCACGCGACGCACGCGCGCGTGCACGCAGGCGAGCGCCGCGGGCCGGCGTCCCTGCGGCGAGAGGGCGCGCCCCGCGCCATACGGCGGCATGAAAAGGGCGCGCGAGATCAGCGTGCGGAAGGCATGCGGAAGCGCGGGCGCAGCGACCCGGTCGCGAGGCACGCGACGTCGGCACCGCCGCTGCCGGCCCGGCTCGTCGGGGGTTCTTCAGCCGCCTGCTAGCGCCGACCGAAGAGGTGCTTTCGCGCCTCCTCGTCGAGTCCGGCCGCGACCGCGTCGGCACCGAGCGCGCGGCCGCGCTGCACGGCGGGCCGCGCCTCGATGCGCGCGTACCAGGCGCTCACGTTCGGGTAGCGCCCGAGCTCGATGCCGTGCATCTCGTGCAGCGCGACCCAGCCCCAGCAGGCGATGTCGGCCATGGAGTACTCGTCGGCCAGGTAGTCGCGACCCTCGAGGCGCCCGTCCAGCACGCCGTACAGGCGGTTGGCCTCGTTCGTGTAGCGCTCGATCGCGTAGTCCAGGGGCTCGGGCGCGTACCTCTTGAAGTGGCCGAGCTGGCCGAGCATCGGGCCCAGCCCCGCCATCTGCCACATCAGCCACTCGGTCGCGGCGACCGAACGCCGCAGGTCGGTCGGCATCAGGCGACCCGTCCGCGCCGCGAGGTAGAGCAGGATGGCTCCCGACTCGAATACCGGGATCGGCTCGCCGTCACCGGGCGGATCCCGGTCGATGATCGCGGGAATGCGGTTGTTGGGGCTGATGGCGAGGAAATCCGGCTCGAACTGCTCGCCGCGTCCGATGTGCACCGGGAAGTAGCGATAGTCGAGCCCGAGCTCCTCGAGCGCGATGCTGACCTTCCAGCCGTTGGGCGTCGGGAAAGAGTGCAGCTCGATCATTTTTCCTCCGGGAAGACCTGACGCGTCGCGATCACCTCGTGGCTCGCGAACACACCCTCGATCACGTACGGGTCCCCCGCGGCGAAGCTCCGCGCCGCGGTGAGATCGGTCGCCTCGAAGACGACCAGGCTGCCGCACGGGGCGCCCTGCTCGTCCATCAGCGGGCCCGCGAAGCGCAGGGCCCGCGCATCGCTCAGCGGCTTCAGGTTGGCCAGGTGCGCCTCGCGGTGCTGCTTGCGCAGCTCCGCACCGCGCGCCCCGTCGCGACCGATCAGTGCGAAAAGCGGCATGCGCGGAGTTTATCCCGGCCGGGGCGCGGCGTCGCGCTCACTCCTCCTGCTCGACGAGCTTGTCCTCGACCCAGTGTCCCTTGATCACGCGCCCGTCGGGCATCTCGAGCGTGCCGCGGCCGTGGCGCTTGCCCTCGCGGAACTCGCCGTCGTAGCGATAGGACCCGGGCACGTGCAGCGTGCCCCACCCGTGCCACTTGCCGTCCGTGTAGTCGCCCCAGTACTGCGCGCCCTCGGCCATGTCCTCGGCGCCCCAGCCGTGCTTGAGCCCGGCCTTGAAGCCGCCCTCGTACAGGCGGCCGTCCGGCAGGGTCAGCACGCCCTCTCCGCTGGGCTGGCCCTCCGCGAACTCGCCCTTGTAGACGCGACCGTCGTGGAAGTGCATCTCACCCCGGCCGTGCGGCAGGCCCTCCTCGAACTCGCCGCGGTAGTGCGCACCGCCCGGCCAGCGCTGGATGCCCTTGCCGTCGCGGCAGTTGCCGTGCGCGCAGCGCGCCTCGGTCAGCGGCGCACAGGCGACCAGCGCCAGGGCCAGAAGCGCGATCATGGGTCCGGCTCGCAGCACGGCTCCGATCATACCGACTGGAGCGGCGGGGTCGCACGCAGGTGGTCGAGCAGGCTCCGCAGGGCCGCGAGCTGCCGCTCGCGCGGCACGACCGCGAATCCGGGAACGTGCACGAAGAGCGCCGGGGCGCCGAGCGCGCGCCCGCGCTCGAGCAGATGCCGGTAGGTGCGCTCGCAGACGTAGCCTCCGGCGTCGTGCGAGATCTCGACCGGCACGTCGGCGGCCTCGAGAGCGGCGCGGGCGGCCCCGAGATCGACCCCCGTCTCGAGGGCCTCCGGGCCGCCGAGCCGGAGCTCTCGCGCCAGCGCCCCGTCCACGTCGGGCGCCGGCGCGTGGAGGCGCGAGCGCGCGCGGCGCTCCAGGCGCAGGGTCGCGCCGCCGTGCACGCCGGTGCCCAGCAGCAGTGCCGGCCCGGCGGGCCCCAGCGCCGCCAGCGCGCGCTCCCAGGTCTCGACGGCCCGGCCGAAGCTCACGGGCAGCACGACCCCGCGCACGCCGGGCGCGGTACCCAGGGCCCGCGCCAGGCGACCGCTGGGATTGTCCTCGACGTCACCGAACGGGCCGAAGCCCGACAGCAGGACCGGGCGCTGCACGAGGTCCGCGCACATGGCGGCGTTATACTCGGACACCGCGCCCCGTGCAGCCCCCTCCCGTCGCCCCACGCTCCCTTCACGCCCGCGTCGAGCGCGGCTTCGAGGCCTGGGGCGCGGGCGTGCACCGGCACCGCTGGGCGGTGCTGGTCGCGAGCTCGGCCCTCGCCGCAGTGCTGATCGCGCTCGCCCCCGGCCTGCGCACCGACAACTCCGTCGAGGGCAACCTGGTCGACGGCGATCCGGCGCGCCGCGTGTACGACGCCTTCCAGCGCCAGTACGAGCAGGACCAGATGCTGGTCGTGCTCGTCGAGCCCCGCGAGCTGCTGAGCATCCCGTACCTGGAGCGCCTGCGCGCGCTGCACGAGGACCTCGAGGCGTCCACGCCGCACGTCGACGAGATCACGAGCCTGGTGAACGTGCGCCACACGCGCGGCACTGCAGACACCCTGGTCGTCGAGGGCCTGCTCGAGCGCTTCCCGCGCACCCCCGCCGACCTCGAGACGCTGCGGGCCCGCCTGCGGTCCACGCCCTCCTACATCGACGCGATCGTGGATCGCGACCTGGAGGCGACGGCCATCATCGTCAAGCCGCGCCTGTACAGCGACGTGGCGGCAGCCGACGCGCTGGCCGGCTTCGACGCCGATCCGGGCGCCGCCGCGGAGCCCGCGCTGCTGACCGACGCCGAGACCCACGAGCTGGTCGACGCCGTGCGCGCGGTGCTGGACCGCCACCGCGCACCGGACCTGGCGCTGCACCTCGCGGGGGGGCCGGTCATCGACGTGGTCTTCACCGAGGTCCTGATGAGCGACGTTCAGCGCGTGATGCTCTCGGCGCTGGTCGTCAACGCGGGCATCCTGCTGCTGCTCTTCCGCCGCGCGTCGGGCGTGGCGCTGCCGCTGCTGGTGGTGATGCTCGCACTCGGCTCCACCCTGGGCATCATGGCCCTGCTCGACATCCCCACGTCGGTCGCAGGCCAGGTGCTGCCGGTGCTGCTGCTGGTCGTGGGCGTCTGCGACGCCGTCCACCTGCTGGTGATCGTGTACCGGCGGCTGGACGCCGGGGACGACCGGCGCGACGCGCTGGTCTCCGCGCTGGGGCACTCGGGCCTGGCGATCCTGATGACCAGCCTGACGACCGCGGGCGGGATGATCTCGTTCGCGACCGCCGAGCTGGCCATCATCCGCAACCTCGGGATCTCGGCCAGCATCGGCATCCTGGTCGCCTTCGCCTTCAGCGTGACCCTGCTACCCGCGCTGATCGCGGTGCTGCCGCTGCGCCCGCGCCCACTGCCGCCGGGCGACCGCCTGCGGCCCGTGGATCGCGTGCTCTCGGCAACGGGCGCCTTCGCGGGCGCGCACGCCGGCGCGGTGCTCGCCGGCGCGGCGCTGGCGATCGCCCTCTCCCTGGTCGGGGCGAGCCGGCTCGAGTTCTCCCAGTACGGGCTGCGCTGGTTCCCGCCCGGGGATCCGATGCGCGCGGCCACCGAGCGCGTCGACGCGGTCTTTCGCGGATCGACCAGCCTGGAGATCCTGCTCGACACGGGGGAGCCCCGCGGCCTGCACGATCCGGCCACCCTGCGACGCATCGACCGGGCGGCCGCCTTCGCCTCGACGTTCCGGAGCGGGCCGGTGAATCCGGGCAAGGCGCTGTCGGTGGTGGACATCGTCAAGGAGACGCACCGTGCCCTCCACGAGGACGACCCCGCCGCCTACGCGATCCCGTCGGACCGGGAGCTGCTGGCGCAGGAGCTGCTGCTGTTCGAGAGCAGCGGCTCGGATGACCTCGAGGAGCTGGTGGACGCGGAGCTGCGCTTCGCCCGGCTCAGCGTCCGGGTCCCCTTCGTCGACGGGATGTACTACCCGCGCTTCCTCGCCGAGCTCGAGCGCGGGCTGGAGCCGATCCTCGGTCCCGATATCGGCGTGGAGTTCACCGGGATCTCCGTGCTGCTGGCCCGCGCCTGGTCCGTGCTCAACCTGAGCATGGCACGCTCCTACACGCTGGCGCTGCTGGTCATCACCCCGCTGATGATCCTGCTCGTGGGTCGCGTGCGCCGCGGCCTGCTCGCGATGGTCCCGAACCTGATGCCCGTCGTGCTGACCCTGGGCCTCATGGGCTGGGTCGGCTTCCCGCTCGACAACTCCTCGCTGCTGGTGGGATGCGTGATCATCGGCCTCGCGGTCGACGACACGATCCACTTCATGCACAAGTTCCAGCGCTACCACGAGGATCTCGGCGACGTCGATGCCGCGATCCGCGAGACCCTGGTCACGACCGGGTCGGCGCTGCTGTTCACCACGCTCGTGCTCGCCGCGGGCTTCCTGATGATGACCCGCGCCTACATGCTCAACGCGGTGGAGTTCGGGATCATCGCGGCGTGCGCGGCGGTCTTCGCATTCCTGGCCGACGTGCTCGTCGCGCCCGCGCTACTCAGCGTGGCAGCGCGCCGAAGGGTCCGTGGATCGCCAGGGTGATGCCCGGCTTCTGCACGTTCACGAAGAGCACCCGGCCGTCGGGCGAGAAGGTCGCGCCCGCGAGCTCCGAGCCGCTGGCGACGTTGCTCGCGAAGACCGTGGCGCGCCCGTCGGGCGTGATCCGGATCAGCCGGTCCGCCGACAAGGGCGAGTCCTCGCAGACGTAGAGGTCTCCCGACGCGCGAACGGTGAGGTTGTCGGGCATCTTCAGCGCGTCGGAGTCCTCGCTCTCGTAGTACAGGGAGAGCCGCCCGGGCCGGCGCGCCTCGCCGGGCAGGCCCTCCTCGGCCGAAGGGGTGTAGCGCCACACCTGCCCGAGCCGGCCGACGCCGCCCTCCGTGCAGCTGAAATAGATGCCGTCGGCGCCGGTCCACAGGCCCTCGCCGCGAGCGAAGCGCGCGGCGCCGAGGTCGAAGCCCTGGTCCCGCAGCTCGTCCACGTCGGGGTCGGCGTCCTCCAGGTCGATCCAGCGAACGGCGAGCGAGTCGCCGACCTCGACGCGCTCGCCGTGGGTCCAGCCCCGCGTGTCGGCCGCGCGCGCGGAGCGCAGGGCCAGCGCCTGCAGGCGCCCGCCGCGCACCAGCGTGCCGGGTCTCTCGGGGATGAAGCGGTAGAGCAGTCCGTCGGCGCGATCCTCGGTGAGGTAAACCACGCCCGAGGCGGCGTCGATCGCGATCGCCTCATGATTGAAGCGTCCCATCGCGCGCAGCGGCACGGCGGCGGCGAGGCCGCGGTCCGCGCGCGCGGGCACCTCGAAGCAGTAGCCGTGGCGCTGCGCGAGCTCGTCGCCGGGCGACTCGAACGTCTCCTCGCACGAGATCCAGCTGCCCCAGGGCGTCGCGCCGCCGCCGCAGTTGCGCAGCGTTCCGGCCAGGCTGAGGAAGTGGCGCTCCAGCCGGCGGCGGGCCGGGTCGTAGACCAGGGTCGTCGTGCAGCCGAGCGCCGCCAGCGAGCCGCTCCCCGCGTCGTACGCGCGCTCGCGGACCCAGTCCGGCGCTCCGTCGGGGTCCGGGTAGGGCGACGCCTTGCGATGACGGACGGCCAGCTCGTGGTTTCGCACCAGCAGCACGCGCCCGTCGGGGGCGGCGAAGCTGGCCATCCCGTCGTGCCGGCCCGGGACGCGCAGCCCATCGTCCATGGGCTCGCCGGCGATCGAGATCGGGACGGCCGTGAAGCCGTCCGGGAGCGCCAGCACCCCGGCCTCCCCACCGTCCCCGGCGTGCGCCACGCCGGGCGCCTGCAGGCCAGCGATCGAGCACAGGCGCCAGCCCGCGAAGCCCAGCGTCACCGCGGACGCCCGGCGAAGCAGCTCTCGACGTCGGATCCGCATCTCTGGTCGCTTATCGGCGGGCCCGGTCGCTTCGTGGAGCCCGGTTGACACGGTCGTGGCGCCCCGGTATTCCCGCCGCAGACAGGAGGGACGCATGGACAAGCGCATGACCGCGGCGGACGTCGTCGCCGAGCTGCGCGACGGGATGACCCTGGGCATCGCCGGCTGGGGTGCACGCCGCAAGCCCATGGCGCTGGTCCGCGAGATCCTGCGCTCGCCGCTGCGCGACCTGACCCTGGTCGCCTACGGCGGGCCCGACGTGGGCCTGCTCTGCGCCGCAGGGCGGGTGCGCAGGGTGATCTACGGCTTCGTGTCGCTCGATGTCATCGCGCTGGACGCCCACTTTCGCCAGGCGCGACAGACCGGCTCGATCGAGGCCACGGAGCTCGACGAGGGTATGCTCCAGTGGGGCCTGTATGCGGCCGCGCTGCGCCTGCCCTTCCTGCCGACGCGCGCAGGCCTCGCCAGCGACGTCGAGGTGATCAACCCCGAGCTGCGGACGGTGCAGTCGCCCTACGACGACGGCGAGACGCTGCTGGCGATGCCCGCGATCGAGCTCGACGTGGCGCTGTGCCACGTGGACCACTGCGACAGCGGCGGGAACGCACAGCTCCTCGGTCCCGACCCCTACTTCGACGAGTTCTTCTGCGGGGCAGCGAAGCGACGCTTCGTGAGCTGCGAGCGCGTGGTGCCGACCGCGGAGTTCTCCGAGCACGGCTCGTTCCACACCATGCTGCTCAACCGGACCCACGTGGACGGCGTGATCGAGGCACCGCTGGGTGCGCACCCTACCTCCTGCAGCCCGCGCTACGGCATCGACGCCGAGCACATCGCCGCCTACAACGCCTCGGCCAAGGATCCCGAGGCGTGGGAAGCGTACCGCAAGCAGTTCCTCGACGTCAGCGAGGACGCGTACATCGCCGCGGTCGGCGGCGCCGAGCGCATCCAGTCGATCCCGCAGACAACCTTCTAGCCGGAGCTGAGCATGGCCGAGACCTGGGATCTGGTGGATCTGTGCATCGTGGCCTGCGCCGACGCGTTCGTCGACGGCGGCGAGGTGCTCGCGTCGGGCATCGGCCTGGTGCCGCGGCTGGGCGCGAGCCTGGCCAAGCGCACGTCCAACCCGGACCTGCTCATGACCGACGCCGAGTGCATGCTCGTCGCGGAGCCGGTGCCCGTGGGGCCGCGCGGCGACTACGTGCCGCGCGTCGAGAACTGGATGCCGTTTCGCAAGATCTTCGACCTGGTCTGGGGTGGCCGGCGCCACGCCATGACCATGCCCTCGCAGATCGACCGTCACGGCACCATCAACATCAGCTGCATTGGCGACTGGAACAAGCCGAAGGCGCAGCTCCTGGGCGTGCGCGGCATCCCGGGAAACACGATCAATCACCGCTCGAGCTTCTTCGTGGCGAGCCACTCGAAGCGCGTCTTCGTCGAGAAGGTCGACATGGCGTCGGGCGTCAGCTACGACGACGCGCGCTGGCGCCCGGGGATCCGCCGCGACTTCCACGAGTTCCCGCGCTGCATCTCGAACCTAGCGGTCATGGACTTCCAGGGTCCGGGCAACAGCATGCGGGTGCGCTCGCTGCACCCCGGGGTCACGCTGGAGCAGGTCCGGGAGGCCACGGGCTTCGAGCTGGCCGTGGCCGACGACCTCGGCGAGACCCGGGCACCGACCGACGCGGAGATCGCCGTGATCCGCGAGCTCGACCCGCACGGCACGCGCGCAGGCGCGGTCAAGGCCTGAGGGGAGCGGCGTGGCGTTCAGGACGAGTATCGACGACGCAGGCATCGCCGAGCTGATCTTCGACCACCCTCCGGTCAACGCGTTCGACAGCGCGGGCTGGTTCGAGCTGGCGCGGACCGTGACCGACCTGGGCCGGAACCCGGCCGTCCAGTGCGTGATCCTCGCCGCCGAGGGACGCGGCTTCTGCGCGGGCGTGGACATCAAGGAGCTGCAGTCCAACGACCGCATCATCGTCGCGGTCAACCGCGGCTGCTACGACACCTTCGCCGCGATCTACGACTGCGGCGTCCCGGTGATCTCGGCCGTGCACGGCTTCTGCCTGGGCGGGGGCATCGGCATCGCCGGCTCGTCGGACGTGGTGTTCGCCTCCGAGGACGCGACCTTCGGGCTGCCCGAGATCGACCGCGGGGCCATGGGAGCCGCCACCCACCTCAAGCGCATGTTCCCCGAGCAGAAGGTCCGCCGGATGTTCTTCAGCGGCAAGCCGATCGACGCCGCGGAGGCCTACCGGCTGGGCGCGCTGGAGGCCGTGGTGCCGCGCGACGAGCTGCTTCCCGCAGCGCGCGAGCTGGCCAGTGACTTCGCCTCGAAGAGCCCGACGGCCCTGCGCCTGGCCAAGCAGGCGCTCAACGGCATCGAGCTCGCGGACATCAAGCAGAGCTACCGCTACGAGCAGGGCTTCACGCTCGAGCTGTACACCTCGCCCGATTCGCAGGAGGCACGCGATGCGTTCGTCGAGAAGCGGGGAGCGAGCTTCGAGGACTGAGCGGCCGCTCGTGGCGGGCCTCCGCAGCGCCGTCCTCTGCCTGGCCCTCGTCGCCTGCGCGAGCACGGGCGGGCCCCCGCCGCGCATCGCGCTCCTGGCGGCCTTCCCCGCCGAGCTGGCGGCGCTCCTCGAGCACGCCCGGATCGACGAGGTCCGGCACGTGGACGGGCACGCCGTCCACCTGGGCCGGATGGCGGGCGTTCCCGTGCTGCTGGCGATGACGCGGATCGGCCCCGTGAACGCCACGCGGACGACGCGCCTGGTGCTCGACCGCTTCGAGGTGCGCGGCGTGATCGTCTCGGGCGTCGCGGGGACTCCGGGGAGAATCGGCGACGTGGACGTTCCCGCGGGCTGGGCGCTCGAGGGCGGCGAGCCCCACGCCGTCGATGCGCGCTGGCTCGAGATCGCGCGTGCGCTCGCGAGCACTGCGCTCCCGCTCGAGCGCTGCACGCAGGTCCGGATCGACGGAGCGGAGCGCCGCGTCTGCGTGCCCCACGCGCCCACCGTGCGCGTGGGGGGCGTGGGCCGAACCAGCGATCCGTTCGGCGGCACGGCCCTCGCCTGCGACCCCGTGGGCGACGACGTGTCGGGCTGCGACGTGTCGCCCGCACTGGCGGGGCGCCGACCGCCGTACGACCCGCGCGCGATGCAGCCGCTGGAGACGACCTGGAACGACACCGTCGACATGGAGAGCGCCGCGATCGGCCACGAGGCGCGCGCGCGGGGACTGCCCTGGATCGCCTTCCGGGCGGGCTCCGACGGGGCCGGCGATCCGCTCGGTCTGCCGGGATTCCCGGCGCAGTTCTACGCCTACTACTGGCTGGCCGCGCGCAACGCGGCCGCGGCGACCGCGGCCTTCGTCGGACGGCTCGCGGAGCCCTGAGCAGCCGGCTCAGTACTCCGAGCCGCGCGCGTGCAGGCGACGCAGCCGGCGCGCGCGCCAGCGCTGGAGCCCGCTGCGCAGCAGCCGCCGGGCCCAGGGCATGCGCGCGATCTCCAGTCGCCCGTCGCGCCGCGTCTCGATCCGGTCGCCCACCACGCGCTGCTCGCTGCCGTCGGGCAGCAGAAGCCGGAACGGGGCGTCGGGGTTCATGACGTCGTCGGTGGCGCTGATGCGCACCGGGATCGTGCCCCGGAAGCGCGCGGCGATCTCGTGCAGGCGCTCCGAGTGCTCGAACGCGCCCGGACGCGCCTCGCGGATCTCCAGACGCGGAGCTCCGGCATCGTCGCGCAGGTCGAGCACCGCGCCCAGACGGTCCGGGCGGTCGCCGTCCTCGAGCCGTCCGCGGAGCCAGAGACAGCGATAGCCCCGGCAGACCTGCGGCCGGCGCTCGTAGATCCCGCAGCCGCCGCCCGGGCGGAGCTGGCGGCAGGGTACGCCCGCCAGCTTGGGCAGCGCGTCGACGCGCAGCAGCGTGCAGCAGAGATCGCAGGCGCCGCACTCGCGCTGCGCGCTCACGGTCTCAGAGATCAGCCTCGATGCCCTCGGCGATGCGATCGGCGTGCGAGTCCCCGGTGCCGAAGATCGACTCGAGCACCCAGACGCGCTTCAAGTAGAAGTGCGCCGGGATCTCCCAGGTGAAGCCCATCCCACCGTGCACCTGGATGCACATGCGCGCGTTCTTCATCGCGGCCTCGCCGGCGTTCAGCTTCGCCGCGGACACGGCGCGGACCACGTCGCCGACTTCGGGATCGTCGAGCGTGGCCCCGGCCGCGTACGCCGCCGCGCGCGCGATCTCCTGGCGCACGAACATGTCGGCCAGGATGTGCTTGATCGCCTGGAACTTGCCGATGGGCCGGTCGAACTGCTCGCGCTGCTTGGCGTACTCGTTGGCGAGCGTGAGCGTCTCCTCCGCGATCCCCAGAAGCTGACCCGAGACGAGCGCCGCGCCCTCGAGCCACAGCCTGCGCGCTCCCGCCGCATCGGCGATGCGCTCACCGTCGGGAAGCTCGGCCACGTGGCTGAGCGGCGTGAAGGGATCGAGCGGCTCCGAGATGCGCTGGCCCTTCAGCTGCGACGGATCGACGCGGAACGCGCCATCGTCGCGCAGCACCATCAGGGCGTCGATGTCGTCGGGGTGCTCGACCATCAGCGGGGCGTGAGGATCCGAGATGAGGTCGAGTCCGCCCACGACGGCCTCGCCGTCGGCGGCACCCTCGATCAGCCCGGCCGCGAGGTGCGTCCAGACGAGCGGCCCGGGCACGCAGCGGCGGCCCAGCTCCTCGAAGACGATGACCGCGTCGGCCGTGCCCAGGCCCACCCCGCCCTCGGACTCGCCGAGGCGCAGGCCGAACACGCCCATGCTCGCGAGCTCGCTCCAGAGCTCGCGATCGAAGCCGCCCTTCTCGTCGAGCTCGCGCAGCTGCTCTGCCGAGATGCGCCCGTCGCAGAAGGAGCGGATGCCGTCCTGCAGGGCGACCTGATCCTCGCTGAGCTGAAAGTCCAAGACGTCTCCTCGTCAGCGGTCCTTGGGCTGGCCCAGGATCCGCTCCGCGATGATGTTCCGCTGGATCTGCGACGTGCCGGCCGCGATCATCAGCGAAACGGCCTGTCCGTACTTGTAGATCGACTCGGCGCTCGGCATGCCGTCGATGTCCTGCTTGCTCAGACCCGCGCGGCCCAGGAGCCGCAGCGCCAGCTCCGTCACGCGGCTGTACAGGTCCGTGAACGCGAGCTTCACGGCCGAGCCACCGACACCGGGCATGCCCTGTCGCTGCGCCTCGGAGACGGCCATCTTCACCAGCGCCCAGAGCGCCTCGAGCTCGGCGCGCAGGTGCCCCACCTCGCGGCGGAGCCCGCGGTCGTCCCACGCGGAGGCGTCGTCGCGCAGCACGCGCCGCGAGAGCCGCACGAGGTCGTCGAGGAACTCCTGGAGCTGGTAGATGTCGCTGACGAACGCCGTGCCGCGCTCGAAGCGCAGCGTGACGTTGGTGATGCGCCAGCCGTCGTTCTCCTCCCCGACGCGGTTCGAGACCGGCACGCGCACGTCGTTGAGGAAGAGCTCGCAGAACTCGCCCTCACCGTGGAAGGTGCGCAGCGGCCGCACCTCGATGCCCGGGAGATCCATCGGCAGGATCAGCCAGGAGATGCCGCGGTGCTTGGGCGCATCGGGGTCGGTGCGGACCAGGAGCTCGCCGTAGTCGGCGACCTGTCCGAACGAGCACCAGATCTTCTGGCCGTTGATCACGTAGTCGTCGCCGTCGCGCACGGCGCTGGTCCGCAGCCCGGCGAGGTCCGAGCCCGCCGCCGGCTCGGAGAAGCCCTGGCACCAGACATGCTCGCCGCGCAGGATCGGCCGCACGTGGCGCTCCTTCTGCGCCTCGCTGCCCTCCGCGATCACGGTGGGGCCGCCGTGCAGCAGCCCGACGAAGTTCACCCCCACGTAGGGCGCCCCCGCCCGGGCGTACTCCTCGTGGTAGACCAGCTCCTCGGTCGGCGACGCCTCGCGCCCGCCGTAGGCCCGGGGCCAGCTCGGGCCCGCGAAGCCGGCTTCGTAGAGCTTGCGCTGCCAGCTCGTGTCGTACTCCCGGCGTGCCTGCCAGTCCTCGGCTCCCGGCGCGGCGCCGTGTCGGGGGACCTGCTCCTGCAGCCAGGCGCGGAACTCCTTGCGGAAGCTCTCGTCGGTGAGGGAGTAGCGCAGGTCCAAGCCGGGGGTCCTCCAGACGCGGGCGGGCCGGGCACAGTATCCTGCACCCATGCGATTTTCAATCGGCCTCCCGACGGATCTGGTGCAGTACGGCTCGGAGTTTCTCAGCGCGTCCGCCATCGCCGAGATGGCGACCACGGCCGAGGACGCCGGATTCTGGGCCTGCGCCGTCACCGACCACCCCTTCCCCACCCACCGCTGGATGCAGGCCGGCGGCCACCACGCCCAGGATCCGTTCGTGACGCTGGCGTTCGCCGCGGCCCACACGTCGCGGATCAAGGTGATGACCAACATCCTGGTCCTGCCGTATCGCAACCCCTTCATCGCGGCGCGCGCGGTCTCGTCGCTCGACGCGATCTCGGGTGGGCGCGTCGTGCTCGGCGCGGCGGTGGGCTACCTGAAGGGCGAGTACAAGGCGCTGGGGATCGACTTCGAGCGCCGCAACGAGATCTCCGACGAGACCCTGCGCGCCATGATCGCAGCGTGGACCGAGGACGTGGTCGAGTTCGAGGGAACCGGCTACACCGCCCTGGGCAACGTGATGCAGCCACAGCCCGCCTCGCACCCGTACCCGCCGCTCTGGATCGGGGGCAACAGCCGGCGCGCGATCCGCCGGGCGGTCGAGCTCGGCGACGGCTGGCTCCCGTTTCCGAGCCCCGCGGTGCTGTCTCGAACCTCGCGCACGGCGCAGCTCGAGACCCACGACGACCTGCGCGAGCGTCTGGACTACATGCGCGAGCATGCCGAAAGGGTCGAGCGTCGCTCGCCGATGGACGTCGCCTTCTCACCGCTCGTGCGCAGCTTCGACGAGAAGGGAGCGCTCGATGCACAGCGCACGATCGACGAGATCGGACGGCTCGCCGACATGGGCATCACCTGCATCATCACGGGCGTCCCCGCCACCAGCCGCGCCGAGTTCTGCGACGGCGCGCGCCGTTACGCCGCGGAAGTGATCGCCAAGGTCGACTGAGCCGGGCACGGCAGGGCGGGACGAGAATGCGACTCCGGGACAGGGTGGCGCTGATCACAGGCGCCGCGAGCGGCCTGGGACGCACGATCGCCGGCGTCTTCGCCGCCGAGGGTGCACGCCTGGTCCTGGCCGACGTGGCGCCCGATGCGCTCGACGCCGCCGTGCGCGAGCTCGGGACCGGCGCCGCGGGCTGCGCGGGCGTGCGCGCCGACGTGAGCGATCCCGCGGACGCCGAGCGGATCGTCGCCGAGGCGGTGGCCCGCTTCGGGCGCCTCGACTGCGCGATCAACAACGCGGGCGTGATGGACCGCATGCAGATGCTCGACGAGGCCGACGTCGAGCTGTACCGGAGGGTCATGGCGGTCAATGCCGACGGGCCGTTCCTGGTCGCCCGCGCGGCGGTGCGCCAGATGCTCGCGCAGGACCCCGCCGGCGGCTGCATCGTCAACATCGCCTCCCTCGCGGGGGTCGGCGGCATGCGCGGCGGGACGGCGTACACCATGTCGAAGCACGCGGTGGTGGGGCTGACGCGCAGCGTCGCGTTCGCCTATCGCCACCGCGGCGTGCGCTGCAACGCCGTGCTGCCCGGATCGATGGCCACGAGCATGGGCGAGGGCGGAACGCCGGACATCAGCGCGCAGGGGATGCGCCTGCTGGGCGAGGGATTCCAGCAGCCGGACACGATGATCGTGGTCGATACGAGGCAGGTCGCCGCCACGGTGGCCTTCCTGGCCAGCGACGACGCGCGCGACGTGAGCGGCGCGGAGATCGCCGTAGACGGCGGCGGCGCGAGCTACTAGGCGCAGCGGAGCCCGTCGGCGACGTCGTCGGTCTGGAACTGCCGCGCCACCCCCCGCATGCCGGGGCCCTGCTGGTATGCTCGCCCCTTCTCGGGAGGGCGGAGCATGGGGAGCGCACTGGCGGGACACGTCGCCATCATCACCGGGGCCAGCCGGGGCATGGGTCGCGCCATCGCGCTGCGGCTGGCGGCCGAGGGCGCACGGCTGCTGCTGACCGGCCGCACGCTCGAGGACGGCTCGCACGAGCTGCCCGGCGGCATGCGGGGCACGGTGCGCGAGATCGAGGCGCTGGGGGGCTCCGCCATCGCCATGCAGGCCGACCTGTCCGACCCGTACCTGGACCGCGCCGCGATCCTGCAGCGGGCCCGCGAGGCCTGGGACCGTCCCGTCGACATCCTGGTGAACAACGCCGCGGCTCCACGCGAGTTCCAGCACCGCTTCCAGGACGTGCCCCACGCCAGCTTTCGCGACACGCTCGAGGTCAACGTCTGGTCGGCCTGGGAGCTGACGCAGCTCGCGGTGCCGGGCATGCGCGAGCTCGGGGGCGGCTGGGTGGTGAACGTGTCGTCGCGCTCCGCAGGGCCGATCCCCGGCCCGCCGTTCCGCCCCAGTCCGGTCGGCAGCCAGAGCCTGTACGGCGGCAGCAAGGCCATGCTCGACCGCATCACCTCGGGCGCGGCCATGGATCTGTACGACGACCGCATCGCGGTCAACGCGCTCGCGCCCGAGGCCGCGATCGCCACCGAGAACGCGGTGAGGCAGCTGGAGCTGCCGCCCGAGATCTGCGAGCCGCTGGAGACCTTCGCCGAGGCCACCGTGGCGCTGTGCAGCTGCGACCCGGCCCGCCTGACCGGACGCGCCACGTACAGCCTGTCGCTGCTGGTCGAGCTGGGACGTCCGGTGTACGGGCTGGACGGCAAGGACCTGCTACCCGGCTGGCAGCCCGACGAGATCGACCGGGCGCGCCTGCGCCCCGGCTACCTCGACGCCGCGCGCGAGCTGGAGCGACCCCGCGGATAGCCGGCTGGCAGCCTGCTAGAGGTACGCGGCGTATGCGTCGAGCACGGGCATGACGTCGTCGCGGGGCGCGCCCGGGATGCGCAGGGCGACCTCGGTGACGCCCGACTCGCGGTAGTAGTCGAGCTTCTCGGGCGTCGGCAGCACGCCCATCGGCACCACGTGCAGAGCCGCCGGGTCGCGGCCCGCGGCCTCGAACGCCTTGCGCAGCTCGTCGAGCGACGCGCGCAGGCCAGCGCCTCCGACCGGCAGCCAGCCGTCGCCGTACTCGGCAATGTGGCGGAACAGGATCGGCCCGGCGCCGCCGCCGAGCAGCACGCGCGGCCGCGGCTGCTGCAGCGGCTTGGGCCACTGCCAGCTCGGCTCGAAGTCCACGAACTCGCCGTGGAACTCCGCCACGTCGCTCGACCAGAGCGCCTGCATCGCCAGCATGTGCTCGCGCACCCGCGCGCGCCGCCGCCGGACCTCGATGCCGTGATGCTCCATCTCCTCGTGGTTCCAGCCGTAGCCGATGCCGAGCACCAGCCGCCCCCCCGAGAGCAGGTCGAGCGTGGCCAGCTCCTTGGCGAGCGTGATCGGATCGTGCTGCGCCGGTAGCCCGACACCGGTCCCCAGCAGGATGTGCTCGGTGACCGACGACGCCGCGGCCAGGGCGATGTACGGGTCGAGCGAGCGCCTGTACTCCTCGGCCAGAACCTCATCCCCCGTCGGCGGCGGCGTACGCCGGCTGGTCGGGATGTGCGTGTGCTCGGGCAGGTAGAGCGAGTGGAAGCCGCGCGCATCGGCCTCGCGCGCCAGCTCGACCGGGCTCATGCGCTCGTCGGTGCAGAAGAACGCCAGCCCCACCTTCATCGCTCGCCTCCGCCCGCGTGCAGCGCGTGGCCGCAGTCTACCGGCACGGTCTGGCGGCCGCAGGAGGCGCGTCTCCCTCCCGGGCCGGCGCGCGCGGCACCGGCCCGGGAGGGATCCGCGTACAGATCAGGCGCGGATCGGCGTGAGCCGCAGCTCCACGCGGCGGTTCAGGCGCCGGCCCTCGGGCGAGTCGTTGGTCGCCAGCGGGCGGGCCTCGCCCGCGCCGGTGGTCAGGATCCGGCGGGTGTCGATGCCCTGGGCGGCCAGGTACGAGGCCACGCTCGAGGCGCGGCGCTGCGAGAGCTCCATGTTGTACTGGTCCGACCCGGTGCTGTCGGTGTGGCCCTCGATGTCGATCAGGGTCTTGTCGAACTCCTTGAGCACGAGCGCGACCGAGTTCAGCACGTCGTAGAACTCGCCCTTCACGTCGGACTGGTTGGTCTCGAAGGTGATGTCGCCGGGCATGTTCAGGTGGATGTCGTCCCCCACGCGCGTGACCGAGACGCCCGTGCGCGCGAGCTGCTCGCGCAGCCTCTGCTCCTGGCGGTCCATGTAGTAGCCCACGGCACCGCCGGTCAGGCCGCCGATGCCGGCGCCCAGCAGCGCGCGGTTGCGGCGCTCCCTGGAGTCGCCGCCCGTGAGGGCGCCCACCGCGGCCCCCGCGAGCGCGCCGATCGCGGCGCCCTTGGCGGTCTTGCTGGTCTCGCGCTCCCCGGTGAAGGGATCGTTCGCGCAGGCAGCAGCGAACGGGCCCAGGAGCAGCGCCGCGATCACCGCACGAAAATTACGAACAGGCATGAAATGTCCTCCTCTCAAGAGGACCGAGAGGCTACATCTCGAAGGGCCCCTTGCCCATCTGGTCCCGGATCGGGGTGAACTCGGGGTTCGTCATGGCCCTGCGCTGCCAGTTCGCCCCATCCACCACCATGGTGTGGCCGGAGACGTAGGCCGCGTAGGGCGACGCCAGGTAGGTGGCCGCCCAGCCGAGCTCCCGGGGATACCCCACGCGTCCCGCCGGGGCGCGCATGTCCTCGTTGACGCCCCTGCCCGGCGTCGAGCGGATGTCGGCCGTCTCGTCCTCGTGCGGGAACAGGCCCGGGACCAGGCCGTTGATCCGGATCCCGTAGGGGCCCCACTCCACGGCCAGGGTCTCGGTCATGTTCTTCACGCCGGCCTTGGAGGCCGCCGAGTGCGAGAAGCCCGGCCCCCCCGTCCAGGAGTACGAGGCGCCCACGTTGATGATCGAGCCGGGCGTGCCCGCGGCGATGTGCCGGCGACCGAACTCGCGCGAGCAGTAGAAGGTGCCGTTGAGCACGATGTCGACGACCACGCGCCAGCCGTTGGGGCTCAGGTCCTCGGCCGGAGCCGGGAAGTTGCCCGCGGCGTTGTTCACGAGCACGTCGGGCAGGCCCAGCTCCTTCTCGACGGCGTCGAACGCCCCGGCGACGGCCTCGGGCTTGCGGATGTCGCACTCCGTGGCCATGCCGCGCGCGCCGGTCGCCTCGACGGCGGCGAGGCCTGCGGCCCGGTGCTCCTCCTTGCGGCTCCAGATCGCGACCGCGGCACCCAGGCGCGCGAACTCGGTGGCGATCGCCTTGCCCAGGCCGGTGCCGCCGCCCGTGACGACGACGACCTGGCCGCTGTAAGTGCCCGGCGGCAGCGCCGAGGCTCCGAGGTCGGGAGGCTGTGGCAGACCCATACTAGTTCTCCTTGCGTACCTTCGAGCCGAGCACCGCGTCGGCCTTGCCGCCGATGTCCACGCTCACGCCCATCAGGCCGGGCATCCGGTCGGCCAGGTCGAGCGCGGCGTCGCGCGGCATGTCCGGGACGCGGTCCAGATGCATCAGCGCCATGCGCACGCCGCCCGGGTTCATGCCGGCGATGCGGCCGGCGGTCTCGAGGGCGGCGTCCATCAGCTGCTCCGACGGGTGCGAGGCGACCGCCCAGCCGATGCGAACGGCCTCGTCGGCGTCGATCACCCGCCCGGTCAGGAAGAGCTCCTTGGTCTTCTGCACCCCGATCAGGCGCGCCCAGCGCGTGCTGGCGCCCCAGGCACCGAGCCCCGTGCCCAGGTTCTTCAGGTGCCAGTCGCTGAGCTGCAGCGACGCGCCCACGATCCGCAGGTCGCAGCAGACCGCGAGCTCGGCACCGCCAGTGCTGCAGATGCCGTCGATCACCGCGATCGACGGCTTGAGCAGGTCGTCGATCCGATCGGTGACGCGCCGGCCGATCTGTCGCTCCACCGGCACGCCCTCGGTCACCGCCTTGAGGTCGAAGCCCGCACTGAAGCAGGGCCGCCCGTCGGGGCGAGGGCCGCCGGTGAGCAGGAAGACCCGCACGCCGTCGTCGGCCTCGATCTCGTCGACCACCTTCTCGAGCTCCACGAGCACCTGTCCGCTGATCGCGTTGAGGCGCTGGGGCCGGTCTAGCGTGACCACGGCGATGCCGTCGTCGCGCCGCTCGTAGCGCAGGGTCTCGAAGCTCATGACGTCCCCCCGGGCAGGCGTGCCTCGCGCAGTCGCGAACGCCGCAGCTTGCCCGCGTCGTCGCGCAGCGGCTCGTCCACGAACTCGAAGCTGCGCGGGATCTTGTAGCGATCGATCCGCTCGCGCAGGTGCTCGCGCAGCGCGTCGGCATCCAGCTCGCCGCTGCGCTGCACGATGGCGTGCACGCGCGCGCCCAGGTCGTCGTCGGGCAGGCCGATCACCGCGCTCGAGCCCACCGCCGGGTGCGCGTCGAGCGCCGCCTCGACCTCGGCGGGGTACACGTTGGCGCCGCCCGTCACGATCATGTCGGTCTTGCGATCGACCAGGTACAGGTAGCCGTCAGCGTCCAGGTAGCCCATGTCGCCGAGCGACTCCCAGCCGTCGCGCGTGGCGCGCGCCTTGACCTCCCCGATGTAGTAGTAGGTCGAGCCCTGCCCGCCGGGCGGCAGCATGTACAGCTCGCCGACCTCGCCGGACGGCAGGTCCTTGCCGTCGGGATCCAGCACGCGGATCTTGCGGCCGTCGGTCGGTCGGCCGACCGAGCCCGGGTGCTCGAGCCACTCCGGACCCGTGATCATGGTACCGCCGATGCGCTCCGACGCGCCGTACGACTCGACCATGCGCTCCGGGCCGATCCACTCGATCCAGCTGCGCATCAGCCAGGCGGGGCACTTGGCGCCGCTGGAGATCACGCGCCGCAGCGAGGACAGGTCGAACCGCTCGCGCTCGGCGGGATCCAGGCGCCAGATGCGGTGCAGCATGGTCGGCACCAGGTTGACGAACTGCACGCGGTGGGTCTCGATCAGGCGCAGCACCTCGGCGGGATCGAAGCGCGACATCAGTACCGCCAGTCCGCCGACCAGGATCGTCCAGTGGCAGTTCAGGAACGGGCCCGCGTGGTACAGGGGCCCCGGGATCAGCGTGTGCGTGCCGGGCTCGACCGTGTAGGCCGCCTGGTCGGGGTCGATGCGCGCGGGCACGGTGTCCACGATCAGCTTGGGCCGCCCGGTGCTCCCTCCCGACGTGATGACCTGCCGGTGCGGAGAGGTCACCTCCGGCAGCGGCGCGTCCGACAGGCCCGCGTCGGGCTCCCAGCCCTCCGGCACCGAGGGCCACGCGTAGCGCCCGGACTCGACGCCGACGATCAGCGACGGCTTGCCCAGCTCGACGATCCCCGCGCGCTCCGCCTCGGGCAGGTGCCAGGAGATCGGCTGCGGCACCGCACCCAGCTTCCAGGCGGCGAACGCCGACTCGACGAACTCCACGCCATTGGGCAGCGCGATCGTGACCAGATCGCCCTCGCCCACGCCGAGCGCCGCGAAGCCGCGCGCGCGCCGGTTCGCACGCCGGTCGACCTCGCCACGCGACACGCTGCGCTCCTCGTGCACGAGCACGGGGCGATCCGGCTCGCGCGCCGCGAGCACCGAGAGGGCGTTGCCGTAGGAGGTCTCGGCCATCAGCCGTCGCGGGCCGCCTTCGCCTCGCGCAGCGACGCACCGATCTCCTTCTCGCCCGCCAGCGCCTCGGCGAGCCCCGCCTCGCCCGTGTTGACCAGGCGCTTGCAGTGCTCGAGCACGAGCGGATCGAGCCCGGCCATGCCGCGCGCCAGGTCGAGCGCCGCCGGCAGCACCTCTTCGGCCGGCAGGGAGCGGTTGACCAGGCCCATCTCCTCGGCCTCGCGGCCGCTGATCGTGCGCGCGCTCAGCAGCAGCTCCATGGCCCTGCCGCGCCCGACGAGTCGCGGCAGCAGGTACGAGCTCCCGAAGCCCGCCAGGATCCCGAGCTTGCTGAACGGCACGGCCAGCTTGGCGTCGTCGGCCGCGATGCGGATGTCGAACGATACCGCCATGGTCACGCCGACGCCGATCGCCGCGCCGTTCATGGCGCAGATCGAGGGCTTGGGGCAGCCATACATGGCCTCGGGGAACTCGCGGATGAAGCGGCCCGACGAGATCTTCTGGCCCTCGGCCGGCTGGCCCAGCGCCTTGAGGTCCACGCCCGCACAGAATGCGCGGCCGGCGCCGGTGAAGACGATCGCGCGCACCTCGTCGTCCGCGACCGAGCGCGTGAAGGCGTCCCAGAGCTCCTCGCCCATGGTCCCGGTGAACGCGTTGAGCTTGTCGGGTCGGTTCAGCGTGATCACGGCCACGCCGTCCTGGATGTCGTACAGCACCTGCTCGTAGCCCATCGAAGCTCCTTCAGTTCTCGGCGGTCCGGCCCGGCCCGGGACCCCGCAGCGGCGGCGGCGTGCGCTCGTGCCGGACGAGCGCGAGCGCGCCGACCGACAGCAGGTTGAGCGCCCCGAACAGGATGAAGGCCCTATCATAGCTGCCCGTGGACTCGTGGATGGCGGCGGCGGTGATCGAGCCGAGCGGCCCGCCGAGCAGCGCCACGCTGATCGCCCCGTAGATCGCGGCCATGTTGCGCACGCCGAAGCCGTGCATGATCAGCAGCGGGTAGATCACGTCACGTGCCGTCGACGTCCAGCCGTACGCCACCACCCAGACCCAGAGGATCACCGGGTGCGGCAGGCCCAGGACCAGGAACGCGCTCAGGGCGTAGACCAGCGTGTTCAGGATCGAGCTGGCGCGCGGTGGCATCAGGTCGGCAACCAGGCCGAAGAGCGGCTTGGCGAACAGCCCCATGAACACGGCGGTGCCGTACGCGCTGGCGGCCTCGCGCTTGCTCAGGCCGGCGTCGCGCAGCAGCAGCTGGATGTGGTCGAGAACGCCGACGAAGTAGAAGAAGTACGAGAAGAGCGCGAAGCTGATCAGCCAGAAGCTGCGCGTGCGCAGCGCCGCGGCCAGACCCAGGTCCGCGCCGGCGCCGTTCGGATCCCCGGCGTCGTCCCCGGGCTCGGGCTCGACCTCGCCCGGACGCGGCGAGCGGATCGCGAAGAGCGCGAAGGGCAGCATGAAGGCCGCGCCCCCCAGACCCGTGACCAGGATCGCGTCGCGCCAGCCGTCGTCGGAGAGCTCCGCGACCAGCCGCACGAGGATCGCCGCGCCGACGTTCGAGCCGGCGTACACCACGCCCAGCGCGAGCCCGCGCCAGCGCCGGACCCACTCCGCCACCGCCTGCCCGGCGACCAGGTCGCCCACGGCCACCTGCACCACGCCCAGCAGCAGGTTCCAGCCCGCCAGGTGCCAGAGCGCGTCGATGCGGCTCACACCGAACATCCCGACCCCGATGCCCAGCACGCCGCCGACCAGGACCGGCCGCGCGCCGAAGCGCACGGTCAGCCAGCCGAGGATCGGGTTGGCCAGCGCGTTGATCCAGATGCGGAACGAGAGCGCCGACGCGTACTCGGTGCGCGTCCAGCCGGTCTCGCGCATCACGTCGTCGGCCACCGTGCCGAAGGCGTACCCGTAGGCGAGCCCCATCTGGCAGACGAACGCGCCGACGACCACCCAGAGCCAGCGCTCGCGAATCAGCCGGGGGAGCAGGCTAGCCGGTCTCGCCGTCGAGCAGCACGCGCGCGGCACGGCGCCGGTGCCACGCGGCGTCGCCCCAGGCCCGGGCGAGCACGAGCACGCGCTTCATCCACATGTGCGCGTGGTACTCGTACGTGTAGGCGATCGCGCCGTGACACTGCAGGGCGACGCGCGAGCAGAGATAGGCCGCATCGGAGGCGCGGGCCTTCGCGGTCGAGACGTCGAGCGTGCGCGAGTCCAGCCCGTGCACCAGCGAGTAGGCCGCGTGGTGGACCGCGGGCCGGGCCATCTCCAGCGCCAGGTGCGCACCGGCCAGGTGGTGCTTGACCGCCTGGAAGGCGCCGATCGCCTGCCCGAACTGCTCGCGACCCTTGACGTAGTCGACCGTCATCTCGATCAGGCGCGCCCCCAGCCCGCAGAGCTGGGCGGCCGCGCCCACCGCAGCGCGATCGAAGGCGTCGCGCGCCAGGCGTGCGCCGTCGGCGCCCGAGGCGATGCAGGTGGCCGCATCCGGGACCCAGTCCACCGCCGCGATGCGGCGCACCCCGTCGACCGAGGTGACCGGGGAGAGCTTGACCTGCTCCGGGGTCAGCGCGTGCAGCTCGTGACCGCGCTGGAGCAGCAGCAGGTCGGCGACCCCGGCGTCGGCGACGAACGCATACGGCTCCAGACCCACCGCGGCGATCGCGTCGCCCGATGCCAGGCGCTCGAGCCAGGTGTCGGCCAGGCCGCCGCCGATCCTGGCCACGAGCGGCACGGCGACGCTGAGCGTCTCGAGCAGCGGCTCGGGCAGCGCGTGCCGCCCCGCCTCCTCGAGCAGCAGCGTCGCCTCGAGCTCGCCCAGGCCCATGCCGCCGGCGGCCTCGGGCGCCGTCAGGCCCACGACGCCCATCTCTGCGAGCTGCGCCCAGAGGCCCTCGACGCGGCCCGACGGGCCGCTCCACGCCGCCGCCAGCGCCTCGGGCGTGCACTCGTTCGCGAGCATCTCGCCGAGCGCCTCGCGCAGCAGCTGCTGGTCCTCGGTGAATGCGAAGCGCATGCCGCTACCTCCGCGGCAGGCCGAGGATGCGCTCGGCGATCAGGTTGCGCTGGATCTCGTTGGTGCCCGCGTAGATCGGCCCCGAGAGTGCGAACAGGTAGCCCTTCATCCACTCGCCGCGCTCGACCGCGCCGTCGGAGCCGAACGCCAGCTCGGCATCGGGGCCCAGGATGTCCAGTGCGGTCTCGTGCAGGGCCACGTCCATCTCGGACCAGTGGATCTTCATCAGGCTCGAGTCCGAGCCGACGGCCTCGCCCTCGATGATTCGCGTGACGCTCTGGAGCGTGTACAGACGGTAGGCCTCGGCGTCCATCCACATCCTGGCGACGCGCTCGCGCAGCGCCTCGTCCACCTGGTCGCGCCGGCGGCGGTAGAGCTCGATCAGGCGCTGCGCGGTCGCCAGGAAGCGGCCCGGGCTGCGCAGCGTGAGACCGCGCTCGGAGCCGGCCGTGGCCATCGCCACCGACCAGCCCTGGCCGACCTCGCCGAGCACGTCGTCGTCGGGAACGAAGGCACCGTCGAGGAAGACCTCGGCGAAGCCCTCCTCCCCGTCGAGCTTGTCGATCGGGCGCACGGTCACGCCGTCGGCGCTCAGGTCCACGAGCATGTAGGTCAGGCCGCGGTGGCGCTCGGAATCCGGGTCGGTGCGGAAGATGCCGAACATCCGATCGCTGAAGGTGCCCCGCGTGCACCAGGTCTTCTGGCCGTACAGTCGCCAGCCACCGTCGGCGCGCTCGGCGCGCGACGTGAGGCTCGCCAGGTCGCTGCCCGCGCCCGGCTCCGACCAGCCCTGGCACCAGAGCTCCTCGGCAGAGGCCATGCGCGGCAGGATGCGGTCCTGCTGCTCGGGCGTGCCGAACTCGAAGACGGTGGGCGCCAGCAGGAAGATGCCGTTCTGCGTCGCGCGCTGCGGTGCGCCGGCGCGGTAGTACTCCTCCTCGAAGATCAGCCACTCGATGATCGAGGCCTCGCGGCCGCCGTACGCCTCCGGCCAGGAGACGACCGCCCAGCGGTTCTCGAAGAGCTTGCGCTCCCACGCGACGTGCAGCGGGAAGCCCTCGGGGCTGTCCAGCGGCGGCAGGTCGCGCGGCGCGTTCGCCTCGAGCCAGCCGCGCGCCTCCGCGCGGAACGCCTCCTCGGCCTCGGTGTAGTTCAGGTCCATCCGGCCTCGCTCATCGCCCGCGCTCGAACGGCTGCTTCTCGAAGCGCTCGCGCAGGTCCTTCTTCTGGATCTTTCCGCTCGGGTTCCGCGGCACCTCGTCCACGATCTCGAGCTGCTCGGGCGTCTTCTGGATCATCAGCTCGTGCTCGCGCAGCCAGTCGCGCATCTCGTCGAACGAGAGCGGGTCGGCGGCGGTCTTGGGCGCGACCACCGCACAGGCGCGCTCGCCCGTCTGCGGATCGGGCAGTCCGATCACCGCCACGTCGCCGACCTTGGGGTGCTGGTAGAGCAGGTCCTCGATCTCCTTGGCGCTGATGTTCTCGCCCTTGCGGATGATCACGTCCTTGAGGCGACCGGTGATCACCAGGTAGCCGTCGGCGTCGAGGTAGCCGAGGTCGCCGGTGCGGAACCAGCCCTGCTCGTCGAAGGCGTCCTCGTTCAGGCTCTCGTCGAGGTAGCCCCGGCAGCACTGCGGCGCGAGCGCGCGGATCTCGCCCTCCTCGGCCGGACCGCACTCCCGCCCCTGCAGATCCACCACGCGCACGCGGGCCTCGTCGGGGCTGGGCCGGCCCTCGGTGTGGGCGAGCTTCTCGTCGGGATCGTCGGGCGAGGCGTTGGAGATGATCGGGCACTCGGTCAGCCCGTAGCCCGAGGGGATGCCCGCGCCGCCGATCTCGCGCTTCAGGTCGTAGTGCAGCTGCGGCGGCTTGGGCGCGCCGCCGCCCGGGAAGCAGCGCACGTGCGGGAAGATCGGCGCGCCGCCGCGCTGGCGCTGCGCCTCGAGATAGGCCAGGTGGAAGGCCGTGCCGGCACCGGCCATGGTCACGCCCTCGGTGGCGAGGAAGTCGATGCTGCGCTCGGGATCGAAGACCTCGATCAGCAGGATGCTCGCGCCCGAGAGCAGGCTGACGAAGACCCAGCAGAGCCCGCCCACGTGCGTGATCGGGAAGGGGATGCCGACGCGATCCTCGGCGTGCACGCCCAGCCGGGCCGCCAGGCCGCGCGACGTGGCGCGGATCGTGGCATCGGTGTGCAGCGCACCCTTCGGGTCCGACGTGGTCCCGGAGGTGTACAGCAGGTAGCGGACCGGAGCGTCCGCGGCCTCGGTCGGCGGGTCGGCGGGCGGCAGCGACGCGGGGTCGCCCCCGGGCAGGCCCTGCGAGGCGTCGAGCACGTCGAGGCCGTCGATCTCCGCCGCGATGTCGCGCCCCATCTCCGCGTAGTCGAAGCCGCGATAGGTGCCGGGCACCACGAGCAGCCGCGCGCCGGACTGGCGCGCGATGAAGCCCACCTCGCGGTGGCGGTACATGGGAATGATCGGGTTCTGCACCGCGCCCAGACGGCGCAGCGCACCGAGCAGGACGACCGCCTGCGCCGTCGTCGGCAGGATCCACGACACGTGCGTGCCCGCGCCGACCCCGCGCACCTGCAGCCCGGCGGCGAGGCGCTCGGTGGCCTCGCGGTAGCCAGCGAACGAGACGCGCGCGCCGGAGTCGTCCACCAGCATGGTCGCATCGGGGGTGAGGGCGACGCGGCGCTCCAGCAGCTGCTCGAAGCAGCGCCCGTCGATCAGCTCGGCCATCTGTCCCCTGGTCCCGGTTCGTGAGGATTGCGCAGTCGCTCGAGACGGCGGGCCGGGCTCGCCGGCGGCGCGCGAAACCGCTTGTTGCGCGACGGGTTGCGTAGCTTATGATCGGCCCCCGGATCCGTCAATCAGGCGCCTGGCAGCCTCAGCAGGGGACCGCGGTGGACCTTCGATTCAGTGCCGAGGACGAGACGTTCCGCAAGGAGATCGCGCAGTGGCTGCGCGACCATCTCACCGGCGAGTTCGAGGCCGTGCGTTTCCGCGGCGGTCCGGGAGACGAGGACGCCTTCCTCGACGAGCGGATCCGCTGGGAGCGAAAGCTCGGCGAAGCCGGATGGACCTGCGTGGGCTGGCCCCGGGAGCACGGCGGGCGCGGCCTGCCGCTGAGCCAGGAGGTCATCTACCACGAGGAGTACGCGCGCTCCGGCGGGCCGGGGCGGGCCGGCCACATCGGCGAGAACCTGCTCGGCCCGACCCTGATCCACTACGGCAGCGCCGAGCAGCAGCAGCGCTTCCTGCCGGGCATCGTCGCCGGCGAGCAGCTCTGGTGCCAGGGCTACTCCGAGCCCAACGCGGGCTCCGATCTCGCGAACGTGCAGACGCGCGCGGAGCTGGTGGGTGACGAGTGGGTGATCAGCGGCCAGAAGGTCTGGACCTCGTGGGCCGAGTGGGCCGACTGGTGCTTCGTGCTGTGCAGGACCGACGCGGACGCACCGAGCCACTCGGCGCTCTCCTACCTGCTGGTGCCGATGCGCCAGCCGGGCATCGAGGTGCGCCCCATCGAGCAGATCACGGGAACCTCGGAGTTCGGCGAGGTCTTTCTGGACGGTGCGCGCACCGCCAGGGACAACGTGGTCGGCGCACCGGGCGAGGGCTGGAAGGTGGCCATGGGCACGCTGAGCTTCGAGCGCGGCGCGTCCACGCTCGGACAGCAGCTGCTGTTCCAGAACGAGTTCGACGAGATCGTGCGCATCGCGCGCGAGAACGGAGCGGCGCGTGATCCGGTGATGCGCCAGCGCATCGCCGACGTCTACGTGCGCCTGCGCATCATGCGCTTCAACTCCCTGCGCACCCTGCACGACATCGATCCCACACAGCTGCGGCCCGAGCAGATGATCGCCAAGCTCTACTGGGCGAGCCTGCACCGCGCCATGGGCAAGCTGGCGATGGACGTGCTCGGACCCGACGCCGAGATCGCCGACGGCGAGCCCTACGACCTGACCCCCCTGCAGCGGCGCTTCCTGTTCACGCGCTCGGACACCATCTACGCGGGATCCAACCAGATCCAGCGCAACATCATCGGTGAGCGAGCGCTGGGGCTGCCGCGGGAGCCCCGTCGATGAGCGCCCCCCCGCCCTACCCCGGATCCCACGATCTGCTCCGCGACCGCACGGTCGTGGTGACCGCCGCGGCCGGCACGGGCATCGGCTTCGCCGCCGCGCGGCGCGCCGCCGAGGAGGGCGCCCGCGTCCTGATCAGCGACATTCACGAGCGCCGCCTGGGCGAAGCCGTCGCGGCACTCAAGGAGCACACCGGCCACGTCGCGGCGTCGTGCCTGTGCAACGTCACGATCGAGGACGACGTGCTCCATCTCTGGGAGACCGCCGAGCGCGAGCTGGGCGACGTGGACGTGCTGATCAACAACGCGGGGCTGGGCGACACCACAAACCTGGTCGACATGGACGACGCCACCTGGCACCGCGTGCTCGACGTCACGCTCAACGGCACCTTCCGGATGCTCCGCGCGGGGCTGCGCCACATGCTGCCGCGCGGCAAGGGCGCGATCGTGAACAACGCCTCGGTGCTGGGCTGGCGCGCGCAGGCCGGCCAGGCGCACTACGCCGCAGCCAAGGCGGGGGTGATGGCGCTGACGCGCTGCGCGGCCGTGGAGGCCGCCGAGGCCGGCGTGCGCGTGAACGCGGTCGCGCCGAGCCTGGCCATCCATCCGTTCCTGGCCAAGGTCTCGAGCGAGGAGCTCCTCGAGGAGCTGCGCACGCGCGAGGCCTTCGGGCGCGCGGCCGAGGTCTGGGAGATCGCCAACGTGATGATCTTCCTGGCCAGCGACCTCTCGTCGTACATGACCGGCGAGGTCGTGCCGGTCAGCAACCAGCACGCCTAGCAGCGCCGGATCGGGCGACGCGCGGCGCTACTCGGCCTGCGGGATCTCGGGCAGGTCGGGGCGCTCGGGGAGCACCGGCCGCGGCGTGCGGCCGCCGGGGCCGAAGGTGACGATGCCGTCGCATTCGTGCTCCCACGGCGCCGGGGTCCGGAAGCGCAGCGAGACCCAGTAGTCGGGCGGGAAGACCTTGCGCACGACCTCCGCCACCAGGTCGCAGCGCGCGCTCAGCTCGTCCTCGCGGCTGGTCGCCAGGCGCGCGAAGACATCGACCTTCTGCAGGCCCTTGGCCTCGGGGTAGGCGAAGATCGTCACGTCGGTCGCCCAGCGCGTGAGCTCGCCTCGAAGCGCGCGCAGGGCCGCGGCGGCGCTACGCTCGGCCGCGGCCTGCAGCGAGACGAGCAGGCCCACCCCCAGGAGCAGTGCGAGGGTCCGGGTCGATCCCATGGCCCGAGGCTACCACCGGCACCGGCGCCCGTCCCGCGCTCCGGGCGGCGACTCGCGTAGACTGCGCGAGCACGGAAGCGAGGGGGACCATGTCGGGGCGCGGAGGGACGGGACTGCGGGTCGCGCTGCTGCTCGTGACCGCAGCCGGCAGCGCGCTCGCCACGCCGGAGCGGCCCCACGTGGTCATCCTGGTGGCCGACGACCTGGGCTGGGCCGACGTCGGCTGCCACCCGACGGCGCAAGAGCGCGCGCGGCTCGCACCGTGAGCGCCCCGGCATTCCGCGGCTGGTGGATCGTGCTCGTCGCCTTCCTGTGTCAGGCGACCTCGATGGGCTTCGCGATCATCAGCTACGGGCTCTTCCTGACGCCGGTCGGCGCGGAGTTCGGCGCCTCGACCATGCAGACCAACCTGGGCGTGGTCGCCCTGAACCTGGTGATGACCGGCGTCGGGCCGGTGGTCGGCGCCCTGCTCGACCGCACCTCGATCCGCGCCGTGATGACGCTGGGCGCCGTGATCACGGCGGCCGGCTTCGCGCTGATCTCGATCGCCGGCTCGCTCGCCCAGGTCGGCGCGCTGATCGGGGTGGTCGCGGTCGGCGTGGCGATGATGGGGCCGCTCTCGGCGACGACCGTGGTCGCCAAGTGGTTCGACCGGCGGCGCGGGCAGGCGGTCGGCTTCGCCGCGATGGGGCCGCCGGCCGGCGGCCTGCTGCTGGTGCCGCTGGCCGGGGTGCTGCTCGGCTCCATCGGCTGGCGCGGCACGCTGCAGGTCTACGCGGGGATCACGCTGGCGCTGGCGCCGCTGATCTGGTGGGTCGTGCGCTCCACGCCCGGCGAGATCGGACAGAACGCGGACGGCGCAGCGCCCGACGTCGAGCGGGTTGCCGCGGTCGCCCCGGCCGGACCGATCGTGGCGGCAACACCGGTGTGGAGCAGCGGCGCCATCCTGCGCAGCCGCGCATTCTGGACGCTGGCCGTCGGCATCGGGATCGTCTTCGGCTTCCAGCAGGCATGGAACGCGAACGCGCCGCGCTTCGCCGAGGGCGTCGGCTACACGACCCAGCAGGCCGCGCTCCTGCTCGGGGTGGGCGCGGGCCTGGGCATCCCGGGGACGCTGCTCTTCGGCGCGCTCGCCGACCGCCGCAGCCAGCTCGTGCTGCTCTGGATCACGATCGCCATCCAGGCCGTGTGCATCCTGGTGCTGCGCACGGAGCCCGGGCCGGCGCTCTTCGTGCCGGCGTGGCTCGGGATCGGCTTCGCGGCCGGGGGCATGCTGCCGGTATATGCGGCGCTGCTGGGGCGGATCTTCGGGCCGGCGTCGTTCGGCCGCGCCATGGGCATGGCCGGCCTGGTGATGCTGCCCTTCACGACCTCGGCCCCGCTGGCGGGGGCACTGCGCGACGCCAGCGGCAGCTACGCCTCGGCGCTGCTGATGATCGTGATCGCCTTCGGCGTCGGCGCCGCCGTGCTCGGCCTGGTGCCGGTGCGCACCGGGCGGCCAGCGCCCGACGACGCGGCGAGCGAGTAGCCGCGGCGGCAGGGCCGGGCGCGCGCCTAGCCGGCCCGCGTCGCCAGGCGACGCAGCAGCCTCGGGCTGGCCAGGCACTCACCCGCGCCCGAGACCACCGTCTCCAGCGGCTGGTCGGCGATCATGACCGGCAGTCCCGTGCGGTCGGCGAGCATCCGGTCGAGGCCCGGGAGCAGCGCGCCGCCGCCCGTGAGCACCATGCCGCTCTCGAGGACATCGCTGGCGAGCTCCGGCGGCGTTCCCTCGAGCACCTCGGAGACGACGCGAGCGACGGCCTGCAGGGGGACCTCGAGCGCCTCCCGGATGTCCTCGGACGAGACCTCGACGCCGCGCGGCATGCCGCGGACGGCGTCGCGACCGTGGACCATCTGCCTGCGCGGATCCCCGGTGGACAGGGCGCTGCCGATCGCGAGCTTGACGCGCTCGGCCGTGACGGCCCCGATCACCAGATCGTGCTTGCGCCGCATGTAGAGCACGATCGCCTCGTCGAAGGCGTCGCCGCCGGTGCGCGCGCTCCTCCAGCAGACCGTGCCCCCGAGCGCCAGGACCGCGACCTCGGTCGTGCCGCCGCCGACGTCCACGACGAGATTGCCCGGAGCCTCCTCGACGGGCAGGCCGGCGCCGACCGCCGCCGCGACGGCCTGCTCGATCAGGTAGACCTCGCGCGCGCCCGCCAGCCGGGCCGACTGCTGGACCGCCCGGCGCTCGACCGGGGTGATGCACGAGGGCACCGCGATCAGGACGCGCGGTCGTATCAGGCCGGGCGAGCGCGAGGCCCGCGCGACGAACGCGCGGAGCATGGCCTCGGTGGCCTCGAAGTCCGCGATGGCGCCCTCGCGCAGCGGCCGCACGACGAGGGTGGACTCGGGAACGCGCCCGAGCATGCGCTTCGCGTCAGCACCCACCGCGCGCACCCGCCGGGCGGCGACGTCGATCGCGACCACCGAGGGCTCGTTGACCACCACGCCCTCGCCGGCCACATGGATCAGCGTGTTCGAGGTCCCCAGGTCGACCGCCAGATCCCGCGAGAGGATCCAGCGCAGGCCCGGATGCCGGTGCCCATGTCGTGCCACCCAGGAGTGCAGTGCGTCGGTGAGGGATGCGATCGGGGAGGGAATCGCGGGCTCCTGGTGGCGGGCCGCGCGGGCCCGGCCTGTTGTGGACGACCGATGATGGACGTTTATTCGCCGCGGAGCACGCCGGCCGGGGCCGGGCCCGCCATCGCGAGGGGCTGAAGACCCGGGCCGCTCAGGCGAGCGCCGAGCGGACCGCCTCGACGGTGGGCCCGATCCGCCCCGGGTCGGAGCAGTCGAAGAAGTACAGGCAGAGATGCTGCGCGCCCGCCCCGGCCAGCGCCGCGGCCGCAGCGGCGGTCTCGCCGGGCTCCGCGCCTGCCATCACGTGGGTCGAGACCGTGATCTCCGCCGGATCGCGACCCACGTCGGCGCAGTGGGCGTGGAGCACCTCGACCTTGTGGGCGAGCTGCTCGGGCGTGCCGCCGGGGAAGTTCCAGTCGTCGGCCCAGCGCGCGGCGATGCGCAGCGTGCGCTTCTCGCCCTGCCCGCCGATCACCAGCGGCGGGCGCGGGCGCTGCACCGGCTTGGGCTCGCAGCGCGCGGCCTTCAGGCGGTAGTGCCGGCCCTCGAAGTCGGTCCACTCGCGGGTCAGCAGCGCGTCGATAATCTCGCAGGCCTCCTCGAGCTGATCGAGGCGCGGCCCGATCGGCAGCAGCTCGATCCCGTAAGCGCCGCTCTCCTCCTCGTTCCAGCCCGCGCCCAGGCCCAGGTCCAGGCGCCCGCCCGAGAACACGTCGAAGGTCGCGACCATGTTCGCGAGCACCGCCGGGTGGCGGTACAGGTTGCCGCTGACCATCAGGCCCAGTCTCAGCCGCTGCGTGCGGCCGGCCAGGTACGACAGCGCCGTCCAGCCCTCGAAGCAGGGCCCGCTCGAGTCGCCGTGGATCGGGTAGAAGTGGTCGAAGAGCCAGCCTCCGTCGAGCGCGTCGATGCGCTCCGCCTCGAGCCAGAAGTCGAGCAGCGGCTGCCACTCGGTGTCCTGCGGGCGCGTCTTGAAGCTGATGCGGCGGATGTCGGGCATGCGGGGCCTCCGTCGCCGCGACCATAGCGGCTATGATGCGCGCGCGCGGCCCGGAGCCGCGCCGGAGGACCGATGGGCAAGCTCAGGCTCGGCGTGCAGTTCGGCTACTGGGGCGCGGGCCCGCACGCCGACTTCGTGGCGGTCGCGCAGGAGGCCGAGAAGCTGGGCTTCGACTCCGCCTGGACGGCAGAGGCCTGGGGCTCGGACTGCTTCACCCCGCTGACCTGGATCGCCGCGCACACCGGGCGCATCCGCCTGGGCACCTCGATCTGCCAGATCGCCGCGCGCACGCCGACCGCCACCGCCATGCACGCGCTCACGCTCGACCACCTGTCGAACGGGCGCATGATCCTCGGCCTCGGCGTGTCGGGCCCGCAGGTCGTCGAGGGCTGGTACGGCCAGCCGTTCGCGAAGCCCGTCTCGCGCACGCGCGAGTACGTCGACATCGTGCGCCAGGTGCTGCGCCGCGGGGCGCCGGTCGCCAGCGAGGGCCCACACTACCCGCTGCCCTACACCGGGGAGGGATCGTGGGGGATGGGCAAGCCGCTGCGCCCGATCACGCATCCGCTGCGCGCCGACCTGCCGATCCACCTGGGCGCAGAGGGCCCGAGGAACGTGGCGCTCGCCGCCGAGGTCTGCGATGGCTGGATCCCGCTGTGGTACTCGCCGTATCGCGAGGAGGTCTACGCCGACTCGCTGCGCGCCGCGAAGCCGGGCTTCGAGATCTCGATCACCTGCGGCATGTACGTCACCGACGACCGGCAGGCGGTGATCGACGGCATGAAGCCGGGTCTGGGCTTCTACGTGGGCGGCATGGGCTCGCCCAAGCGCAACTTCCACAAGGAGCTGATGGCGCGCATGGGCTGGGAGGCCGAGGCCGAGCGGATCCAGTCGCTCTTCCTCGGCGGCAAGCGCGAGGAGGCCTTCGCGGCCGTGCCCGACGACTTCATCGACGAGATCCACCTCATCGGCTCGCGCGAGCGCATCCGCGACCGCCTCGCGGCCTGGCAGGACAGCGCGGTCACCACGCTGCTGCTGCCCGGCTCGAACCTAGACATGCTGCGCGACGCGGCGGAGCTGGTTCTGGGCTGAGCGGCCGCAGGTCAGGGCTTGGCCGCGGCCGGGCGCCGTGAGATGCTGGCGGGGCCATGCCGCGCAGTCTGCTGACCGTCACTGTCCTGCTCCTGTGCGCCGCGCCCGTCCATGCCCAGCAGGGCATGGGCGTGGACTGCGAGCCCGACGGCTCGGCCTGCGTCACCACCAAGTACGGCATGGGCGAGCGGCCGGACTTCCGCTGGGCGTTCGCTCATCAGGACGCGCGCGATCTGGCCGAATTCGAGACGTCCGCCGACGACTTCGGGCCGGACATCGGCGGCGCGAGCTACTCCTACAGCCGCTCCCAGGTCGGCAACCCGGTGAGTATCGACTGCGGCCCCGAGCGGGCGCACTTCCCTCTTGTGGGTCAGATCATTCTGCAAGAGCGCGCCGCCTGCGCACCCGCCGCGGAAGGGCCGAACGGGGCTTGTGACGATGCTGGGGCAGCCCCGTGTTCGAGCGACAACGACTGCGTCGGGTCCTGTGGTCTCGTGCCCCGGGGCCAGGACGGTGGATGCCGCGTATCGATCCCGCTCACGGACGGCGGGATCACGGATCCGGCGGAGGCGAGCGAGCTCTGGGTGTTCGCGCTGGCAGGCGGGCAGGTCGGGGGCTTCTCTCAGTACTGGTTCCTCAGCGCGACGACGGGCAACAGCTGGAGCGGGACGTCCGACGCCGGCAGTCCGGAGTGCTTGCCCGAGAACGTCAGGCTCGAGCCCTCAACCGGCACACGCTACCGCCTCCCCGCCAGCCACGCGGAGTACGACGCCTCGGGCGTGCAGACCTACGTGCGCTGGGACAGCCATCCGGCCGCACGACTGCGCCTGCACGCCGACGACTCGAGCGCCTGCTGCTGGGGCTCGGACGGCGGTCCGAGCTGCAACGCCATCAACCCCGGACAGCCCCAGTACCCCGACCTGCTCGAGCGAAGCTGCGCGGATCCCGACCGCTTCCTGTTCGAGCCCGCGCTCACGAACGACTGGATCTTCTCCGGGGGACGGGGAACCGCGTTCTACTCGGACCCGACCTTCGCCGTCCCGGGCCAGACCAAGGGCGTGTGTCGGGAGACGCGCACTCAGGGCTGCATCATCGACGATGGCCTCTGCGAAGCGCTGGGCGAGTGCTGCGACACCAGCGAGCCGGGGCACCGGATCCGGCCCCGCTCCGACCAGCAGGGGAATCCGATCCCCACGAGCTGTGGGCGCACGCTGTACGTGATCCGGGGGACGCCGGGGGCCGGCTGCACGCTCCTGCCGCGCTACACCGTCGATGGCGATCCCGGGATGCGGTGCGAGATCCTCAACTACGGCATCGACCACCGCAGCGACGCCGACTGTGACGGCGTGGCCGACGTGCCGCTCGACCGCTGCCCCTGGCTCACCGAGTGGGACAACCACGCGGACTCGGACGGCGACTGCGCCGATCCGGTGGCCTGCCGCGGAGACGAGTGCGAGTGCGGCGATCAGAACCTCGACGGCCGCATCAACGTTGCCGACATCCTCGCGGTGCAGCAGAGCATCTTCACGCCCAACAGCACCACCTGCCACGCCGTTCGACCGCCAACCTGTGGCAACGAAGTGATCGACGCGGACCTGGGCGAGCTCTGCGACGATGGCGCCGCGAACGACGACGCCGGTCCCTGCAGCACGATCTGCAGGCCCGTGCCGTAGCTCATCATCGTGCGACCCACTCCGGTACTCACACTCATGCTCCTCGTGGTCGCGGTGTCGGGCCGCGCCCAGCAGGGCATGGGCGTGGACTGCGGGCCCGACGGCTCGGCCTGCGTCACCACCAAGTACGGCATGGGCGAGCGGCCGGACTTCCGCTGGGTGCTCGCCAACCGCCCGGGGCGGACCACCGCCGAGCTCGAGACCTCGGCGGCGGAATTCGGTCCGGACATCGGTGGCGCGAGCTACTTCTACAGCCGCTCCGAGCTCGCCAACCCGATCGGCATCGACTGCGGCCCCGAGCGGGCGCACTTCCCGCTGCTCGGCCAGATCCTGCTGCGCGAGCGTCTGGACTGCGTGCCGACGAGCGAGGGGCCGAGCGGAACCTGCGAGGACGGCGTCACCCGCTGCACGGGAGACGGGGACTGCACCGTCACCTGCGCCGTGCAGCCCGCGGGCCAGGGCGGCGGCTGCCGCGTGTCCATTCCATTGACCGACGGGGGGATCACCGATCCGGCCCAGGCCAGCGAGCTCTGGAGCTTCACGATCAACACGGACAACGTCACGGGCTTCGGCACGGTCTGGCACCTCAGCGCCACCAGCGGACTGAGCTGGAGCGGAACATCGGATGCCAGCAATCCGGCGTGCCCGCCCGAGAGTCTGCGGGCCGAGCCCTCCAGCGGCACGCGCTACCTCCTGCCCATGGGCCACCCCGAGCACGATGGCTCGGGCTCGCAGACATACGTGCGCTGGGACAGCGATCCCGCCACCCGTCTGCGCCTGCATGGCGACGACTTCCATGCCTGCTGCCAGGCCTTCGATGGCGGCACGAGCTGCAACGCCATACTTCCCGGTCTGCCACAGTACCCCGACCTGCTCGAGCGGAGCTGCGCCGATCCGGACCGGTTCTCGTTCGAGCCTGCGCTCACCAACGACTGGATCTTCGCGGGCGGTCGGGGAACCGCCTTCTACTCTGACCCGAGTTTCACCGTTCCCGGCCAGACCAAGGGCGTCTGCGGCGAAACCCGCTCCCAGGGCTGCATCGTCGGCGATGGCCTCTGCGAGGCGCTCGGCGAGGACTGCGACACCAGCGAGCCGGGGCACCGGATCCGGCCCCGCTCCGACCAGCAGGGGAATCCGATCCCCACGAGCTGCGGTCGAACCCTGTACGTGGTCCGAGGCACGCCCGGGGCCGGCTGCACCCTCCTGCCGCGCTACACCGTGGACGGGGACCCGGGCATGCAGTGCGAGGTGCTCAACTACGGCATCGACCACCGCAGCGACGCGAACTGCGACGGCGTCGCCGACGTGCCCGTGGACCGCTGTCCCTGGCTCACCGAGTGGGACAACCACGCGGACGCCGACGGCGACTGCGCCGATCCGCTGACCTGCCGGGGCGACGAGTGCGAGTGCGGCGACCAGAACCTCGACGGCCGCGTCGACGTGCGCGACCTCCTGGCGATCAACGCGGCGATCTTCGACCCGCTGCAGCAGACCCTGCTCTGTGACGCCGACAGCAACCTCTTCTGCCAGGTCGCCGATATCCTGGCCGTCAACCAGAGCATCTTCACGCCGAACAGCACCACCTGCCACGCCGTTCGCCCGCCGACCTGCGGCGACGGCGTGATCGACGCCGGACTCGGGGAGCTCTGCGACGACGGTGCCGCGAACGACGACGGGGGGCCGTGCAGCACGATCTGCCGGCCCGTACCGTGGGCGGCGCCAGCAGCCCGCTAGGCGATCTTCTGCACCGACACGCCGGCGAGCTCGCGCGCGACCGGCTCGATCAGCAGCTCGCCGCGCAGGCAGTGGCGGTGGAAGTAGCGGATCAGCGCGGCGTCGTGCTCGGGCCCGGCCTCGAGCACGAAGTGCTCCAGATCCGCGTCGGCCTCCTGCCAGCTCGCCGGACGCCGGCCCAGGATGGCGCCGATCTCGTCGAGGTTCTGCGCCTCGAGCGCGTCGCCCCAGCGCTCGGCGCGGCGCAGGTACTCCGCGGCACGCGCCGCCACGTCGAGCCGGTAGCGCGTGTACTCGTCGGCCCCGGCCGGTGGCTCGAGGAAGCCGAGCAGCGCGTCGCCGCCGGGTGCGTGACGCGAGGCCCCGGCGTCGGGGAGCTCGACGGTGTCGAGCTCGACGCCAGCCAGGTGCGCCATGAGCTCGATCGCAGCGCGTCCGTAGGTCAGGTACCAGGCCAGGTACTGCACGTAGTCGACCTCGGTGCCGGGCCTGGCGATGAGGTGCGCCACGACCATGGGCGTGTACATGCCGAAGCGCGCGCCGTGGTAGCAGATCGCGTCGGGGTCCAGCGGCTTGCCGGTCAGCTCGCCGTACAGGCGCACGGCGTGCGAGAGATCTCCCAGCGGCTCGCTCAGGTCGCGGCCGAGCATGGCCCCGAAGTCGGCGGCCGGATCGCCGATGCACGCCAGCTCCATGTCGATGAGGGACGTGACCTTCCCGTCCTCGAACAGGAACTGCCCGGCGTCGCCCTGGATGAAGGCCACGTCGCTGCGGCCCGACGGCACGTTGCGGCGCACCCAGCGGATGCCGAACTCGATCATCGGCTCGGGCCGGCACTTGAAGCCGCGGTAGGCTCGCTCCCAGTGCTCGAGATCGCCCAGGCCCAGCTCCACGGGCGTGGTCGGCCGGTCGATGCCGAGCCTGGCGAACTCGCTCACGTCCAGCTGGTGCATGCGCGCCAGGATGCGCACGAAGTCCTCGAGCACCGCCGTGTGCTCGGCCTCGTCGACGGCGGTCGCCAGGTTGGCCCGGCCCGGCACCGTCTGCATCACGATGCCCCTCGGGTCCTCGCAGAAGCCATAGACATGCGGCACCGGGATGCCGTTGTCCTCCAGCGCCCGCAGCACGCGGTACTCGTGCTCGAGCGGGTACACGCCGTGGTCGGCCTCGCCGCGGTCGCCGCGGAAGTGCACCGGCAGCAGCTCCCCTTCGCGCTCGACCTCGAGGAACCATGCGGGTCGCCAGCGCGCCTGGCGCTGCGCGGAGCGGATGCGTCCGCCCACCATGCGCTCGACCTCGGCGAACGCACGCCGCCACTCCGCATCGACCTCGGGCACCCCGCTCGGCTCGCTCATGCGCGCAGTGTGCCAGAATCCGCGGAACGCAGAAGAAGGAGCGGCGCGTGCCGATCAGCGAGATCCACCACGTCGCCCTGAGCGTGCGCGACCTGGCGCGCTCGGAGGCATTCTATCGCGACGTACTCGGGTTCAGCACCGCGCTCCGCATCGAGGCCGACGACGCCGAGCGCAACCAGCGCCTGCTCGGGACGCCGCCGGGCACGCGCGCCCGGACCGTGATCATGCGCAAGGCCCACAGCAAGGTGGGAGAGATCGAGCTGATCCGGTTCGATCCCCCGCTGGCGGACCCGGCCGGTCCCCCGCGCGCGGGGGATCCTGGTGTGTTCCTGCTCTCGTTCGAGGTCACCGGCGAGGAGCTCGAGGCCGTCCACGCGCAGCTGCTCGCGCGCGGCGTCCGCTGTCACGGCGAGCCCGAGCAGGTGGACATTCCGGGCTACGGGCACATCGCGTCGCTGGTGTTCCGCGATCCCGACGACGTGATGCTCGAGCTCGTGGTCCTGCCGCCGGCGGGCCATCCGGACCCCTGGGCGCCCTGAGGGCGCGCGCCAGCTCAGAGGCCGTACAGCGCCTTCGCGTTCGGCCCCAGGATGCGCAGCCGGTCGGCGCGCGGCAGCGGCGCGATGGTCGCGCGCAGCTCGTCGAGCGCGCCGGGGAACGTCGAGTCGGCGTGCGGGTAGTCCGAGCCCCAGACCACGCGCTCGATGCCGAGCATCGGCGCCAGCACCGGCAGCGTGGGCTCGTCGAGCTCGAAGCTGATCCAGCACTGGCGTGCGAAGTACTCGCTGGGCAGGTGCTTCATCTCGGGCGCGTAGCCGCCGTAGCTCGGCACCTGGTGGTCGAGCCGCTCGATCCAGTACGGGCCCCAGCCTCCGCCGGACTCCAGGAAGACGAAGCGCAGCCCGGGATGGCGCTCCATCACGCCGCAGGCCATGAGCTGCGCGCAGGCGAACATCTGCTCGAAGGTGTGCGAGACCGCGTGCAGGACCACCACGTTGTAGGGCGGGCGGTCGAGCCCGAACGTCGGTACTGCGGGCTGGAAGCCCTCGTGGATGCCGATCGCCACGCCCAGCTCCTCGGCCGCGGTCCAGATCGGCTCGTACGCCGCATCGACGAGGGTGCGGCCGGCGCACGGGTTCGGCCGCACGAAGGCCGCCACGAAGCCCATGTCGCGCGCGCGGCGCAGCTCGGCCAGCGCAGCGGCCGGGTCCTGGAACGGCAGCATCGCCGCGCCGTGCAGGCGTGCCGGAGCGGCCGCGCAGTAGCTCGCCAGCCAGTCGTTGTACGCCCGCGCGATCGCCACCGCGGCCGCGGCGTCGCGCAGCGCCCAGAAGCCCAGCCCGATCGTCGGGTAGAGCACCGCCACGTCGATGCCCTCGGCATCCATGTCGACCAGTCGCGCACGGGGATCGAAGGCCCCCGGGGTCGCCTGCTCGAGCGGCACGGGTCCCGAGGGACGGCTCACGTCGCTCCCGGGCGTGCCCATCTGGCCCAGGCGCGCGAAGAAGACCTCCTCGTCGCCGACGATCACGTGGTCGAGCCCGTCGTCGTCGAGCTCGCTGCGCGGCCGGATCACCTCCGGCAGGTCACGCCACGCCTCCCAGGGCTCCAGCACGTGGCCGTCGGCGTCGATCACGCCGCAGTCGGGACGCTCGGGACTCTCGCTCATGACGACTCCGGATGAACACGGGCGGCATCTCCTCGATGCCGGCGATGAAGCTGGACGGGCCCGGCGGGAGCGCGGCGCCGGGTCGCGCTGACGGGCTGCTCCGCGGCGCGATCGTAGCTCGCGACCGCCGCGGCGTCGCCCGCCTCAGCGACCGCTGCGCTCCAGCACGATGCGCGCGCCGTCGGCGCAGGGGGCCGCGACGCGTCCGATCCGCGCCGCGTGCGCATCCCCGGCCGCGCGCAGATCACGGACCAGGGCGTCGGCACGCCGCGCTTCCACGCCGATCAGCAACGGCCCCGAGGTCTGGGGGTCGAAGAGCAGCTCGGCATGCGGATCCCCCGGGGCCGCGCGCAGCAGCCCGCGCGCCGCGGCGTTCTGCTCGTGGTAGCTGCTGCGCAGCCCCCGCGACAGCAGCTCCAGGGCGCCCGGCAGCGCCGGCAGCGCGTCCGCGTCGAGCACCGCGGCCAGCCCCGACGCCACGAGCATCTCGTCGAGGTGCCGCGCCAGGCCGAAGCCGGACACGTCGGTGGCGGCGCGCGCGCCGTGCTCGCGCGCCAGGCGCGACGCCGCGGCGCCGGGTCGCAGCATGGCCGCGTGGCAGGCCAGCAGCTGCTCCCCGGCCAGGCGCCCCTGCATGTCGGCGGCCAGCACGACGCCCGTGCCCAGCGGCCCGCTGAGCACCAGCGCGTCGCCGGGACGCAGGCCGTCGAGCCCCAGCCAGGCGCCGTCGTCGAGCTCGCCGAGGATCGCGAGGCCCACGTGCAGCTCCTCGCCCGATGTGGTGTGGCCTCCGACCAGGCTCACGCCCAGCGGATCCAGCGCCGCACGCACGCCGGAGAGCACCTGGTAGAGCGTCTCGCCCGCGGCGGCGGGTTCGGTCTCGTTCACGCCGACCCAGGCCAGGGCGTGCCGCGGCCGTCCTCCCTTGGCGTGCACGTCGCTGAGCGCGTTGACCGCGGCCACCCGACCGACCAGCCACGGGTCGTCGGCGAAGGCGCGGAAGCCGTCCACGGTGGCCAGCACCACGTCGCCCGAGGACGTGCGCAGCGCCGCGGCGTCGTCGGCGTGCGAGAGTCCGACCACCACACTCGCGTCGGCCGCCGCCGGCTCCAGGCGCGCCAGCGCGGCAGCCAGCGGATCGGGCGCGAGCTTGGCCGCGCAGCCGCCGCACTCCATCTCCTCCATGCCCATCGACTCCGGGCTCGGGAAGTCGCGCGCGTCCCCGCCCGCGCCGGTCAGGACCGTGAAGCGGCGCATGAAGCGGCGGTCGATCGCGTCCTTGAGCCGCCAGACGGTCCGGCCCTCGGCGGCCAGTCCCCACTTGGCTCCGAAGGCGCGGCCCTCGCCCAGGTGCAGCAGGGACAGGAAGTCGCGCTGCGGGCGGTAGCGCCGCGGCCTCGCTCCGGTCAGGCTCGCGCGCAGGTTGCGATCGAGCACCGGTCCCTCGCGCACCGCATACACGCCCGCCTTGCGCACCCAGGGCGCCCAGCCCAGGGACGCGCAGTCACCGGCGGCGAAGAGCCCGGTCGTGCCCTCGACGGCCAGCGTGCGGTCCACGCGCACGAAGCCGGCGTCGTCGAGCGGCAGATCGGACGCGGCCAGCAGTGCAGGCGGCGCGGCGCCGGTCGCCCAGACCGCCAGGTCGCAGGCCGCGCGCTCGCCCTCGACCCGGATCGCGTCCTTGCCCACCGCCTCGACCTCGACGCCGGCGCGCAGCGCGATGCCTCGCTCGCGGGCCAGGCGCGCGAAGCGGCGCGCGACGCGCGCCGGGTAGCCCGCCACCCAGCCGGCATCTCGCGTGTACAGGGTGATCTCGCTCGCGCTGCCGGCGGCAGCGAGGCGCGCCTGGAGGGTGAAGGCCAGCTCGACGCCCGCGGCGCCGCCTCCCGCGATCGCCAGGCGCAGGGGCCGCCCGGCGGCCTGCTCCAGCGCCTGGGCGACCCGGGCGTCGAGCGCGTCCACGAAGCCGCGGATCGGCCGGGTCGCCAGCGCGTGCTCGCGCACGCCGGGCTGGTCCAGCCCGCGCACCGTCGAGCCCACGTCGAGGCTGGCCACGTCGAAGCGCAGCGGCGGGCGGCCCTCCAGCTCGACGCGCCGCTGTGCGGCGTCGATCCGGGTGGCGGCGGCGAGCACCACGCGCGCCCGGGCGCGGCGCGCGAGCGGCACGCCGTCGATCTCGAGCTCCCGGGCCGTGTAATCGCCCGCCACGAAGCCGGGCACCATCCCGGAGTAGACCGCCGCGGGCCGGTCCACGATCAGCGTCAGCCGCACCCCGGGCAGCGGCCGCATCATCCAGCGGCGCAGCACCTGCACGTGGGCATGCCCGCCGCCCACCAGCACCAGCTCGCGCACCGGTCGCTCCACCGCGGCAGTTTGTCAGCTCGTGGCGGTGCGTGCCAGAATCCCGGACCCGCTCGAGCCGGAGGACCCATGGCAGAGCTCATCAAGGACCGGACCGCGATCGCAGGGATCGGGCAGACCTCGTTCGGCAAGGGATTGCCGGACACGGAGCTGTCGCTGGCCTGCCAGGCGATCTCGGCGGCGATCGACGACGCAGGGCTGCGCCCGTCCGACGTGGACGGCCTGTCCATGTTCAGCATGGAGAACGGCCGCGAGGTGAACGTCGCGCGCAGCGTGGGCCTGGGCGACCTGACGTACTTCGGCGAGATCGGCTACGGCGGCGGCGCGGGCTGCGGCGTGGTGGGCCAGGCCGCCATGGCGGTCGCGACCGGGCAGTGCGAGGTCGCCGTCGCCTGGCGCGCGCGCAAGCGCGCGTCGAAGGCGAGCCGGCCCTGGGCACAGGCCACCGCGCGCATGGGCGGGGACTTCCAGTGGTCGCGGCCTTTCGGCATGCTGCGCCCGGTCGATGAGGTCGCCACGCTCGCGCGGCGCTACATGCACGAGTTCGGCGCCACGCGCGACCACCTGGCGAACGTCGCGCTCGCTTTCCGCAAGCACGCCAATCGCAACCCCGCGGCGACCATGTACTCCAAGCCGATGACGCGCGAGGACTACATGGGTGCGCGCTGGATCTCCGAGCCGCTCTGCCTGTTCGACAACTGCCTCGAGACCGACGGGGCGCTCGCGGTGGTCATCACGTCGACCGAGCGCGCGCGCGACCTCAAGCAGCAGCCGGTGCTGATCCACTCGTTCGCGCAGGGCATCCCGCAGCAGCACCAGACCATGACCAACTTCTTCTGCGAGGATCCGCTGCTGGGGCCGTCGTGGGCGTGCGCCCGGCGGCTCTGGGCCAACGCCGACCTGCGGCCGTCGGACATCTCGGTGGCGCAGATCTACGACGCGTTCAGCCCGCTGATCCCGCTATCGCTCGAGGGCTACGGCTTCTGCAAGCGCGGCGAGGGCGCGGCGTTCACCGAGGACGGCGCCCTGGAGTTCGACGGCGGCCGCCTGCCGACCAATACCTCGGGCGGCGGCATGTCCGAGGCCTACGTGCACGGCTTCAACCTGGTGCTCGAGGGCGTGAAGCAGATGCGCGGCACGTCCACCGCCCAGGTGAACGGCGCCGATTCCTGTCTGGTGACCAGCGGCGAGGGCGTACCGACCAGCGCGCTGCTGCTGCGGAGGTGAGCATGGAGCACAGCCCGATCCTTCCCGATCTCGAGGACGAGGACTCCGCGCCCTTCTGGGAGGGCACCGCGAAGGGCGAGCTGCGCGTGCAGGCGTGCGGCGACTGCGGCCAGATGCGGATCCCGCCGCGGCCCATGTGCCCGTCGTGCCGCTCGCTGAGCCAGGAATGGAAGCAGGTCAGCGGCAAGGCGACCGTGTGGTCGTTCGTGGTGCCGCACCCGCCGCTGCTGCCGGCCTACTCGGACCTGGCGCCGTTCAACGTGATCACCGTCTCGCTCGACGAGGACCCCTCGCTGCGGCTCGTCGGCAACCTGGTCACGTCCGCGGACGGACCCCTCAACGAGGTGGACCCGGCCACGATCCAGATCGGCGAGCCGGTGCGCGTGGTGTTCACGAAGGTCGACGACGTGACCCTGCCGCGCTGGGTCCGCGCCTGAACGGCGCCCCGGGGGTGATGCATTGATTCTCAAGGACCGCGTCGTCATCGTCTCGGGCATCGGCCCCGGCCTGGGCCGCGAGCTGGCGCGCTGCGCCGTGGCCGAGGGCGCCCGTGTGGTGCTGGCCGCGCGCAGCGAGGACTTCCTGGCCGAGGTCGCCAGGGAGCTCGACGACGCCGGCGCCGAGACCCTGGTCGTCCCGACCGACATCACGAAGGTCGAGGACTGCCAGCAGCTGGCCGAGCGCACCGTCGAGCGCTTCGGCCGCATCGACGCGCTGATCAACTCCGCGTACACCATGGGCAAGGTCATGCTCTTCGAGGAGGCCGAGATCGACCGCTGGCGCGTGCCCATGAAGGTCAACTACTTCGGGACGCTCCAGCTGTCGCAGGAGGTCGTGCCGCAGATGAAGGCACAGGGCGGCGGCTCGATCGTGATGATCAGCACGATCGCCGCGCGCAAGCCCATGGTCAACGACACCGGCTACGCCGGCTCGAAGGCCGCGCTGCAGGCCGCGGCCCGCAACCTGGCCCTGGAGCTCGGCCCCCACGGCATCCGTGTGAACACCGTGGCCATGGGCTGGATGTGGGGACCGCCCGCGCAGGGTCAGATCGAGCGACTCGCCGCGGCGCGCGGCGTGACGCCCGCCGAGGTCCTGGCCGAGGTCGAGGCGCGCACGGCGCTGCGCGGCGTGCCCGACGACGCCGACTGTGCGCGCGCCGTGATGTTCTTCGCGTCCGAGCACTCGCGCGCGGTCACCGGCGCGCTGCTCGACGTGAACGGCGGGGAGTTCATGCCCTGAGCGGGGCCGCCCCGATGCCGGTCAGCTGAGCATCTTTCGGGCGGACTCGATGGTCCTCTCGGCCCGGTCCTCGGACAGGGCCAGGTCCACGGGGACCTTGATCCCCTGCTGCACGGCGGGACGGCTGCCCACGCTCTCGATCCAGCGCTCCAGGCTGGACAGCCCGTCGATCTCGACGCCGGCCCAGGAGTGGACGCGGACCCACGGCCAGGTGGCGATGTCGGCGATCGAGTACTCCCCCGCCAGGTACTCGACCTGTCCGAGGCGGCGGTCCAGCACCTCGTAGAGGCGACGCGTCTCGCGCTGGTAGCGCTCGATCGCGAGGGGAATCTTCTCGGTCGCGTAGCGGAAGAAGACGTTGGCCTGGCCCTGCATCGGGCCGACGCCCGCCATCTGGAACATCAGCCACTGCATCACCAGCGAGCGCTCGCGCGGGTCCGTCGGGAGCAGCCGACCGGTCTTCTCGGCCAGGTAGATCAGGATCGCACCCGACTCGAAGACCGGGAAGTCGTCGGCTTCGCGGTCCACGATCGCGGGGATACGACCGTTGGGGTTGATGCGCAGGAAGCGCTCGCTCTTCTGCTCGCCCTGTCCCAGGTCAACCGCGTGCACCTCGTAGGGGAGCCCGAGCTCCTCGAGGGCGATCGACGCCTTGAAACCGTTCGGTGTGGGTGCCGTGTAGAGATCGATCATGGCTTCGTCTCCGTGCCCGGAGTCTACGCCATCGCGGACTCCGGGGGCCACGACGCTCACCGGCCGGGGAGGCGGATCTCCTCGATCAGGGCCTGGACGTGCTCGGGAGGAGGCGGCGTGAAGCGACTGATGCCCAGCGTCACCGCGAAGTTGAGCAGCATGCCCACGGTGCCGATGCCCTCGGGGCTGATCCCGAGCCACCAGTCCTCGGGGCGGCCCGCCTCGCTCTTGAACCAGATGATGTAGGCGCCCGTGAAGACGATGCCCGTGAGCATGCCGGCGATCGCGCCCTCGCGGGTCGCGCGCTTGCTGAACACGCCGAGCACCAGCACGGGGAAGAAGCTGGCCGCGGCCAGTCCGAACGCGTAGGCCACGACCGAGGCCACGTAGTCGGGCGGGTGGATGCCGAACCAGATCGCGACCAGCACCGCACCCGCCGCGGATACGCGCGCGATCGCGAGCTCGCGCGCCTCGCTCATGTCGGGTTTCAGGATCGACTTGAACAGGTCGTGCGAGACCGACGACGAGATCACCAGCAGCAGGCCGGCGGCCGTGGACAGGGCCGCCGCCAGGCCCCCGGCGGCCACGAGCGCCACCACCCAGGCGGGCAGCTGCGCGATCTCGGGATTCGCCAGCACCATGATGTCGCGATCGATCTCGAGCTCGTGCTTCTCGGGATCGCCCGAGATGCGCATCAGCCCATCGCCGTCCCGGTCCTCGAACTCGATCAGGCCGGTGGCCTCCCAGTTGCGGAACCACCCGGGCGCCTCGGCGTGCGGCGTACCGTGCAGGGTCTGGATCAGGTTCACGCGCGCGAATGCCGCCACCGCGGGCGCCGTCGTGTACAGCAGCGCGATGAAGAGCAGCGCCCAGAGGGCGCTCCAGCGCGCCAGCCGCGCGCTCGGCACCGTGTAGAAGCGGATCAGTACGTGCGGCAGTCCCGCCGTTCCGACCATCAGCGCCATGGTGATCGCGAGGATGTCGATCATGCTCTTCTTGCCGGCCACGAACGCGCCCGTGTACTCGGGCAGGCCGAGGTCGCGGTGGATCTGGTCGAGCGCCTGCAGCAGGTAGACCCCGGCGTTCGGACCCTCGATGATCTGCGAGCCGAAGCCGAGCTGGGGCACCGGCTGGCCGGTCATCTTCATGGAGATCGCGACCGCGGGGATCAGGTAGGCGACGATCAGCACGCAGTACTGCGCCACCTGGGTGTAGGTGATGCCGCGCATGCCCCCGAGCAGCGCGTACACCAGCACCAGGCCGCCGCCGACCACGACGCCCAGGTCGATCGGGAGCTGCAGGAAGCGCGAGAAGACGATCCCCACCCCGCGCATCTGACCTGCGACGTAGATGAAGGAGACGGCGACCGCACACAGCACCGCGACGACGCGCGCCAGCTGCGAGTAGTAGCGATCGCCGACGAACTCCGGGACCGTGAAGCGGCCGTACTTGCGCAGGTAGGGCGCCAGAAGCAGGGCCAGCAGCACGTAGCCGCCCGTCCAGCCCATCAGGTAGATCGACCCGTCGTAGCCCATGAACGAGATCAGGCCCGCCATGGAGATGAACGAGGCGGCGCTCATCCAGTCCGCGCCGGTCGCCATGCCGTTGGCGATCGCGGGCACGCCCTGCCCCGCCACGTAGAAGCCCGCGGTCGTGCGTACCCGCGACCAGATGGCGATCGCGATGTAGAGCAGGAACGTCGCCGCGACGATCCACCAGGTCCAGGCCTGGATGCCCATCAGGCGTCCCCGCCGGCGGCTCCGTCGGCCTCGCGCCGGCGCTCCAGGCGATCCATCGAGACCGCGTAGACCAGGATCAGCAGCACGAAGATCACGATCGAGCCCTGCTGGGCGAACCAGAAGCCCAGCGGGAAGCCGCCGATGCTCAGGGCGTTGAGCGGCCGGACCAGCAGGATCCCCAGCCCGAACGAGCTGGCGAACCAGACCGCGAGCAGGATCACCAGCAGCCTGAGATTGGCGCGCCAGTACGCACGTGGGTCGGACACGATCCCTCCCTCCCGGATCCGGCGCGCCAGACTACCGCAGCTCCCGCCCGCTTTTCTCCGAGCGGCCTCCGGTCCCCGACCACGGACGACCCGCGTGCTGGGCGATACCCCGGGCATTCGCTAACACCCGCGCCATGTGGCGCGAGGGATCCAAGCTCGTCCATCCCTTCAACCCGGAGCTGGGTGTCGGGCTGGTGCGCGCCATCGAGGGACGCTTCCTGGTCGTGTACTTCCCCGGCGCCGACCGCGAGGTGACGCTGGCGGCGGAAAACTCGGGCCTGGAGCCGTTCATCATGCCGCCGGGCGCCTCCGCCGTGCTGCTGGAGACCGACGAGGAGGTCGAGGTCGGCGCCTACGATGCGGGCAGCTACACGCTCGAGGACGGCCGCGTCGTGGACGACGCGAACCTCTGGCCGCTCGACGCCGCCGACGGCCCGCTCGAGCGCCTGGCCCGCCAGGACCTGGACCGCGCGGGCTCGTTCCGCAACCGCATCGAGGGCATGCGCCTCACCGAGCTGCGCGAGGCGGGCGGCCTGGGCAGCTTCCTGGGCGGGCGAATCGAGCTCTTCCCGCACCAGCTGCACACGGCGCTGACCGCCTCGAAGATGGAGCGCGTGCGCTGGCTTCTGGCCGACGAGGTCGGCCTCGGGAAGACCATCGTCGCCTGCCTGATCCTCTCGGCGCTGGTGCGCACGGGGCGCGCCGAGCGCGCGCTGATCATCGCGCCCTCGACGCTGACGGTGCAGTGGCTCGGCGAGCTGTACCGCAAGTTCCACCAGGTCTTCGTGATGATCGACCCGGAACGGGTCGAGAGCGTCGAGAAGGTCTACGGGGCTGGCAACAACCCGTTCGACGTGCATCCCTACGCGGTGATCTCCTCGGATCTGCTCGCCAGCGACCCCGAGCTCGCGCGCGGCGCACTCGACGCGGACCTCGACCTGGTCGTGGTGGACGAGGCGCACCGGCTGGCGAACCCCGAGCTCTACGCGTCCGTGGCTCCGCTGGTCGAGCACGCGCGCCACGCCCTGCTGCTCACCGCCACGCCCCTCGCCGCCGACCAGGAGGGCTTCTTCCGCCTGCTCTCGCTGCTCCACCCCGAGGCATACAGCGACCTGGCCAGCTTCGAGACCGCGCTCGAGGCGGGCGAGGCCGTCTTCCCCTGCACGAGTGCCGTGCGCCGCGACGACCTGGGCGGACTGCCGCCGCGGCGCCCGATCGCGATCGACGTCGGCCCGGCCATGAAGGAGCCGCGGCGCGACCCGCGCGCGGCCTGGATCGCGGAGCGGGCGCATGCCTGGCTCGAGGCCGGCGAGAAGGCCCTGGTCTTCGTGCGCGAGCTGCGCACGCTCGAGCGCCTGAAGAAGTTCCTCGAGTCCACGGCCAACGTGCGCATCTCGGTCTTCCACGAGGAGCTGAGCGAGGCACAGCGCGACATCGAGGTGGCGCGCTTCCGCGAGTCGAGCCTGCCGATCCTGCTCTGCACCGAGGCCGGCGGCGAGGGCCGGAACTTCCAGTTCTGCGACCGCATGGTGCACTACGACCTCCCGGCGGACCCCGCCCAGCTCGAGCAGCGCATCGGACGGCTCGACCGGATCGGTCGCGAGTCCGACGTGGAGATCGTCTACTTCCGCTGCGCGAAGGCCCGGCCCGACCTCGCGCGCCTCTTCGAGCGCCTGGATCTGTTCGGGCGCCCCTCGGCGGGCCTCGACCCCGCGCTGGACGCCATCACGCCCGCGGTGCACGAGGCCGACGCCGCGGGACGCGCGATCGACGTGGAGGGGCTGGCCGGCCAGGTCGAGGAGGCCCAGACCCGCGGCGTCCGCGACCTGCCGCGCGTGCTGTACCGCGACGCCTACGACGCCAGCCGTGCCGACGAGCTGCTGGCCCTGGTCCCCGACGAGCTCGAGAAGTGCATGCGCCGCTTCGTGCTGGGCGCCGCGAACGACCTGGGGCTGAAGATCGTCGAGAAGGGCGGCGAGGCCCTGTACTACCTCGAGCTGGGCACCTCGTTGACCGTGGAGACCATCCCCGGAGTGGCCGACGACAGCCGCTGGCTGGGCACGTTCTCGCGCGCCGAGGCGATCGAGAAGGACGAGCTGGAGTTCTACGCCAGCGGACACGCCCTGGTGGAGGGCCTGCTGCTCGAGCTCGCCGACGGGCGCCGCGGGCGCAGCGCCGCGTTCGAGGTAGCGCACGAGAGCCTGCGCGGCATGGGGATGCTCTGCGCCTTCCGGGCCGACAGCGGCTGGAAACCGGTGGTCGTCGACGCCCGCGGGGAGCACCGCCCCGACCTGGTCGAGCCCCTGCTCGAGGTGCTGGGCGACGCGCGCGGCGCCCGGCCCGAGGACTGGGGCCTCGGCGAGCGCTGGGCCCAGGGCGTGGAGACGCTGGCCGCCCGTGCCTGGGAGCACGCCCCGCCGGATGCGCGACTCGAGGCGGTGGGCTTCTTCCGGCTGGTGCCGCCGCCCGGTGGCAACGGCGCCGCGTCCTAGCCGAGCTGGCGCAGGCGCTCGACCGCCAGCGCCGAGACGGCTGCCTGCAGGTTGTAGCAGGGGATGAAGCCCGCCATGGGCACCCGCACCCGGGCGTCGCAGCGCTCGAGCACGGCTCCGGGGATGCCGCCGTTCTCGCCGCCGACCACGAAGATCCGCGGCCCGGTCAGATCCAGCTCCCACGGCGCGCAGCTGCCCTCCTCGTCGAGCGCGCAGACCTGGTGGCGGCCCGCGGAGGCGTCGAGCAGGGCCCCGGCCGGCTCCCAGAGCACGGGCATGAAGCGATCGGCGCGCATCGAGGCCCGCAGCGCGGCCCGGCGCGCGGCGTGGTCGAAGTCGGCGTCGATCACGATGCCGTCGGCCCCGGACACCTCGGCGGTGCGGATGGCCATGCCGACGTTTCCCGGGTAGGCGACCCCGGTCATCAGCCAGACGACGCCGCCGGAGCGCGCCAGGCCGGGCAGGTCCAGCACCGGATCCCGTCCCACCAGGGTCAGCACGGGCGGCGGCGGGCTGCAGGTGCTCAGCCGGGTCAGCACGCGCGGGGTGGCGGGGTGGACCGCGACCCCGGCCGCGCGGGCGGCGTCCACCAGGCGCCGCAGGCGGGCGTCGGACGCGTCCTCGGCCACCAGCAGCAGCCGCGCCGAGCCGGCCGCCAGGGCGTGCTCGGCGGCCTCCAGGCCCGCGATCTGCCGTACCGGGTGGGTCACGGCGGGGATGCTATCCGAAGCCGCCCCGCGTCCCGCCCCCGGGGCCGGCGAAGGTGCATCAAAAAGCTGCGCCGGGGGTGCCGCGGCGGGGGCCCGGCTGCCGGTTCCAGCGAGTAGACTCGAAGGGGCCTCGGGGTGACCGACTTCGCTGCGAGGAGGTGGCGGATCACCCCGCCACCCCAATGGTGGAGGCGAACCACCCTCCCCCGCCCTCTCGCCGGCGCAGCGCCGGCCCCGGTGGGGAACGGGTCTTGCTTCGTCTGTGTCACCGAGCCGGCCAGTGGGAGAAACGCACGGGATGAGTACCAGCAACGCGAGGCTGCAAGCCTGGGTCGCCGAGATGCAGGAGCTCTGCCAGCCGGATGCCGTCCGCTGGTGCGACGGCTCCAGGGCAGAGTACGAGGAGATGCTGGAGCTGCTGGTCGCCAGCGGCACCGCGGAGCGGCTCGACCCCGACAAGCGCCCCGACTCGTACCTGGTGCGATCGGATCCCGCCGACGTGGCGCGCGTGGAGGACCGCACCTTCATCTGCTCGCAGCACGAGATCGACGCCGGACCGACGAACAACTGGCGGGATCCGGCCGAGATGCGCGAGACGCTCGACGGCCTGTTCCGCGGCACCATGCGCGGCCGCGTCATGTACGTGGTGCCCTTCAGCATGGGCCCGCTGGGCTCCCCGATCGCGCACATCGGCGTGCAGGTGACCGACTCACCCTATGTCGTGGCGAGCATGCGGACCATGACGCGCATGGGCAGCCAGGTGCTCGAGGTGCTCGGCGCCGACGGCAGCTTCGTGCCCTGCGTGCACTCGGTGGGCATGCCGCTCCAGACGGGCCAGGACGACGTGCCCTGGCCCTGCGACGGCGAGAACAAGTACATCGTGCACTTCCCCGAGACGCGCGAGATCTGGTCGTACGGCTCGGGCTACGGCGGCAACGCGCTGCTGGGCAAGAAGTGCTTCGCGCTGCGCATCGCCTCGGTGATGGCGCGCGACGAGGGCTGGCTCGCCGAGCACATGCTGATCCTGAAGCTCAGCTCGCCCGAGGGCTCGGTGCGCTACATCGCGGCCGCCTTCCCCAGCGCCTGCGGCAAGACCAACCTGGCGATGCTCGAGCCGACGATCGAGGGCTGGAGCGTCGAGTGCATCGGCGACGACATCGCCTGGATGAAGTTCGGCGACGACGGACAGCTGTACGCGATCAACCCCGAGGCGGGCTTCTTCGGCGTGGCACCCGGCACCAGCATGAAGTCGAACCCCAACGCGATGCGCTCGCTCGAGCGCAACGCGATCTTCACCAACTGCGCGCTGACCGACGGAGGCGACGTCTGGTGGGAGGGCAAGACGGACGTGCCGCCCGAGCACCTGGTCGACTGGAAGGGCCGCGACTGGTCGCCCGACGACGGTACGAACGCAGCCCACCCGAACGCCCGCTTCACCGCCCCGGCCCGCCAGTGCCCGGTCATCGCCGAAGAGTGGCAGGACCCCAGCGGCGTGCCGATCAGCGCGATCCTCTTCGGCGGACGCCGCGCGTCGGTCGTTCCCCTGGTGACCGAGGCGCAGGACTGGGTCCACGGCACTTTCCTCGGCTCGATCATCGGCAGCGAGAAGACGGCCGCCGCCACGGGCAAGATCGGCCAGCTGCGCCGCGACCCGATGGCCATGCTGCCCTTCTGCGGCTACAACATGGCCGACTACTGGGCCCACTGGATCCGCATCGGCCAGCGCGCGGGCGCCCACCTGCCGCGCATCTACATGGTCAACTGGTTCCGCAAGAACGACGCGGGCGAGTTCCTCTGGCCCGGCTTCGGCGAGAATGGCCGCGTGCTGCGCTGGATCTTCGAGCGCTGCGAGGGCACCCGCAAGGCCCACGAGACGCCGATCGGCAACCTGCCGTTCAGCCGCGATCTCGACCTGGACGGGCTCGACCTCGATCCCGAGGATCTGCACACCCTGCTGACCGTCAACGTGGATGGCTGGCTCGAGGAGATCCCGCTGGTCCGGGAGCACTACGCCAAGTTCGGCGAGCGCCTGCCTGCCGAGCTGGTCGCCTGCGTGGACCAGCTGGAGCAGCGCCTGCGTGACGCACGCTGAGCGGGAGAACCACGTGGGCAAGGCAGCCGACCGGCTGAAGATCATGGAAATCGTCGGGCGCTATGCGCTTGCCGCCGACAGCCGCGACTGGAAGCTGCTGGACGAGACCTTCGTTCCCGAGGCGACCGGGGACTTCGGGCGCTTCCGGCACGGCGACCGCGAGGGCATCCGCGCGATGATGCGCGCACACCTCGATGGCTGCGGGCCCACGCAGCACATGCTGGGCAACCACCGCATCGAGATCGACGGCGACTCGGCGCGCTGCGTCTCCCTGATCCGCGCCTTCCACGCCGGGGCCGGCGAGCGGCGAGCGGTGACCTACGAGCTCTTCGGCGAGTACCGCGACGAGCTCGTGCGCACGCCGCGGGGCTGGCGCATCCGCCACCGCGCCATGAGCATCTTCCACGAGATCGGCGACGACAGCATCCTGGGTCCCGGCTAGCAGGCTGCTGAAGAACCCCGGACTGCTAGCGCCGGGCGCGCGCCCGGCGTGGATCCGCGCCTCTCGCGCCCGGTCGGTAAACCTTCCGGGCCCCCGGCGGTTCCAACCGGGTGAATGAGAAGCACGACCCCGGAAGCTGCCGCGGACCGCGAGACCGACCTGGAGCGTCGCTTCGCGGCGCTGGTGTCGGAACATGGCGACCGCGCCGTGGGCCTGGCCTGGCGCCTGGTCGGCGGCGACGCTGCGGCAGCCGAGGACGTGGCCCAGGAGGCGCTGCTGCGCGCCTGGCAGGCGCTGGGACGCTTCCGGGACGAGGCGCGGCTGTCGACCTGGCTGTACCGCATCGTGGTCCGCGAGGCGGCGCGGCACCGCCGCTGGCGGTCCGTTCGCCAGCGGCTGGGCGGTCTCGGCGACGGGGACGCCCGCGATCTGCCCGACGCCCGCAGCGAGAGTGATTCGCCCGACCCGCTGCTGCGCGCGCGCATCGCCGCCGCGATCGACCGGCTGCCCCGGGGCCAGCGCGAGGCGTTCGTGCTGGTTCACCTCGAGGGCTTCGCGATCCGCGAGACCGCCGAGCTGACCGGCCGCGCCCCCGGGACGATCAAGACCCACCTGCACCGCGCCCTGCGCGCGCTGCGTCGCGACCTGGAGAGCGTCCGGGAGCCGGGACCGGATCCGGCCGCCGCCCTCGCGAGCGCGGAGGAGAAGCCAGCATGAGCGGACCCGACGAGACCGACGCCCGGCTGATCGCGCAGATCGCGCGCGCCTACGCGCCTCCCGCGCGGACTGCGCTGCAGCATCGCGCCCTCGAGGCCGCGCTGCGCGAGCGCCTGGAGCAGCGGCGGGGGCCGGGGCCCGGTGTGCTCGCCGTCGCCGGCGCCGCGCTGGCCCTGGCGCTGGGCGCGACCTGGATGGCGGGCCTGCGCGACCCGGCCCCCGCCGCCGCGACGGCAGCGCAGCCTGTGGCCGCGACCGCGACAGGCGATCTGGGCGAGGCGCTGCTCGCGCTGGCGGGCGACGACGAGACGGAGGCCGACGCCGGATTTCCCGAGGAGTACCTCGCGATCGAGGAACTCCTCATCGAAGGAGGAGCCTGAGATGAGAGACTGGATCACCCGCGCCGCACTGATCGGCGCACTGCTCGCCATGGGCACGCCGGCGCTCGCCGGCGACGGCTTCGGCGGGCGGCACGGACATCGCGGCCCCCCGCTGGGCGAGGTGCTCGAGCGGCACGCCGCGGAGCTGGGCCTGGACGAGGCCGCGGTCGGGCGCATCCGCGCCATCGAGGAGACGAGCCGACCCGAGCGCGACGCGCTGCGGGAGGAGCTGCACGGGCTGCGCACGGACCTGCACGCGCTGCTCGAGGCCGACGCGCCCGACGAGGCGGCGGTCATGGCGCAGGTCGAGGAGATCGGCGCGGTCAAGACGGAGCTCCAGAAGCACCGCGTGCGCACCCTGCTCGCGGTGCGCGCCGAGCTCACGCCCGAGCAGCGCGCGAAGCTGGTCGAGCTGCGAGAGGCGCGACGCGCAAAGCGGCACGGCCGCTTCATGGACCGCCACGACGAGCCCGGCCCGCCCGAGTAGGCGACCCGCCCCCGCCCCGGCTCAGCAGCAGGGGCGGGGCGCGTCCTCCGCGTCGCCGGCGGCCACCAGGTCGTCGGTGATCGCGTACCACTCCCAGGGCAGACCCTGGGGGTCGTGCGACCAGACCTTGTCCTGTACCGCGTGGCAGCAGCGGGCGTCCCGCTGCACGCCGCTGGCGAGGCCTGCCGCCTCGATGCGCTCGATCTCCGCGTCGACGCGACCGGGCTCGAGGAGCTCGACCCCGAGGTGGTTCAGGCGCTCGCTGGCGTCGGGTCGCTCGAACAGGACCAGCTTGAGCGGCGGCTGCTCGATCTCGAAGTTCGCGTAGCCGGGCCGGCGCTTGTGGACCGGCGTGTCGAAGAGCCTGGAGTAGTAGGCCACGGCCTCCTCGAGGTCGCGAACGTTCAGGGCCAGCTGGACGCGCATCGGTGATCCTCCGTCTTCTATATATTGATGATCATCGATGTAAATAATCCATCGACATCTGTCAATGTATAGATAGACTGTGAGCATGCCCCGAAGAGAGCGACCCGAGGGCTGCTGCCCGGTGCGTTCCGTCCGGCCCCTGTCGGCCGGGCGCCTCGACGACCTCAGCGCCGTCTTCCGCGCCCTGTCCGACCCGAACCGGCTCGAGATGCTGCGGCTCATCTGCGCCCAGCGGGGTCCGATCTGCGTCTGCGACGTGAACGAACGCTTCGACCTGAGCCAGCCGACGATCTCGCACCACCTGCGGGTGCTGCGCGAGGCCGGGCTGGTGCGCGCCTCGCGCGCCGGGATCTGGTCTTTCTACGCGCCGGAGCCGGCCGGGCTCGCGCTGCTGGAGCGGGCCCCGGAGCTGCTCGGCACGCCGGCCGCCGGCGCTGCTTGACGCGCACTGCCGGCGAGGACTACACAGGGTCCCACACAGATCGCGGATGGTGACCCCGCCCCGAGCGGGGCAGTCCCGAGGTTCGGGGCTGCGGGAAGTCCGGTGAGAATCCGGCGCGAGCCCGTCGCTGTGACCGGGGACGACCGTCGAGACGAGCCACTGGCCTGCGGGCCGGGAAGGGTCGGCGGGAGAACGATCCGGGAGCCAGAAGACCGGCCATCCGCTCCGGGTCGCACGCCTCCGGGGAGCGAGCAATGCGCCGCAGCCGATCCGCGTCCGCCTCGAGCCCACCGGGGCCGGGCGGCGCGCCGCGTCTTCGTGCGCGGTCGCCCGTGCCCTGACGACGCGCGCCCCGTTCTCTCGAGAGCGGAGGACGAGATGAGAACCGTGAGGATCGCCGGCGCGCTGACGCTGGCCCTGTCAATGCCCGTGGCGGGCGCGTACGCCGGCGAGAGCGTGTACGCGGCGCACCGCATGGAGACGCCCGTCGAGCAGATCGCGGGCAGCGTGACGGTGATCGAGCGCGCCGAGATCGAGCGCCGCGGCTGGCGCACGCTGGTGGACGCGCTGAGCGAGGTGCCCGGGCTGCAGGTGGTGCAGGCGGGCGGACCCGGCGGCCAGACGTCCATCTTCACACGCGGCACCGAGTCGAATCACACGCTGCTGCTGCTCGACGGTATCGAGATGTCGGACCCGAGCCTGCCCGGAACGGTCTTCGACGCGGCGCACCTGCTGACCGAGGGGGTCGAGCGCATCGAGGTGGTGCGCGGCCCGCAGAGCGCGCTCTACGGCTCCGCGGCGCTGGGCGGCGTGATCAACGTGGTCACGCGGAGCGGCGGACAGCGGCCCGCCGCCGAGGCCTGGGCGGAGGTCGGCTCCTTCCACACGGCGCAGGCGGCCGTCCGGGTCTCCACCGGCGGCGAGCACGGCGACCTCTCGCTGGGCTACACGCAGCTGCACACGCGCGGCATCAGCAGCGTGGACGACGATCTCGGCGGTCGCGAGCGTGACGCCTACGACCACCGGAGCCTCTCGGGCAGGGGCCGGCTGCGCCTGGGCGATCGCGCAGCGCTGTCCTTCGTGGGCCGGCTCGTCGACACCGACCAGCAGCTCGACCCGTTCGCGGAGGACCCGGACCGGCGCAGCTCGACCCGCCAGCTGTTCACGCGCGCCGAGGCGCAGGTCGACCTGCTCGACGGCCGCTGGCGCCAGCGCATGGGCGTGTCGTTGACCGACCACGACCGCCGCGAGCGCGACGAGCCCCAGACCCCGGGCTCCACGGATCTGCTCGAGACGAACGACGGGACGCGTCTCCAGCTCGACTGGCAGCACGACCTGCGGCTCGGCGATGCGCAGGTGCTCAGCCTGGGCACCGAGACCGAGCGCGAGACCATCGATGCCCGGTCCTCGAGCTCGAGCGTGGGGTTGTTCGGTCCCGAGAGCTTCGACAGCGCCACCGACGAGTCGGCGCGCAACACGGCGTTCTACGTGCAGCACCGCTTCGGGGTGGGCAGGGGTCTGTTCGGAACGGTCGGGGCGCGGCTCGACGTGCACGACGACTTCGGCTCCGCGACGACCTGGAGTGCGTCGCTCGGCCGGGTGCTCCGCACCGGGACCCGCCTGCACGCCTCGGTGGGCACCGGCTTCAAGGCGCCCTCGCTGGCCGACCTGCACGGGTTCTCCGTGTTCGACTCCGGCGGGTTCCGCTTCCCGTTCCGCGGCAACCCCGATCTCGACCCCGAGCGCTCGCGAAGCTACGAGCTGGGCATCGAGCAGCCCTTCCTGTCGGGCCGCGCCCGGGCCGGGGTCACCTACTTCAACACCCACATCCGCGAGCTGATCGCCTCGAACGCGGCCTTCGACTCGCTGGTCAACGTGCACCGCGCGCGCATCGACGGCCTCGAGGGCTTCGTGAGCTTCACGCCGTCGTCGCGCGTGCACGGGCGGGTCGACTACACCTACACGCACGCCGAGAACCGCGACCTCGACGAGGACCTGCTGCGCCGGCCGAAGCACCGCATCACGGCGAAGCTCGAGCTGCGCCCGCTCGACGCGGGCACGCTCAGCCTGGCCGCGACCTACACCGGACGGCGCAAGGACATCGACGCGCGCTCGTTCGAGAACCGCACCATGGCCGGGTACACGACCGTGCACGTGGCCGGAACCTTCAGGCTGACGCCCCGGCTCGATCTCTTCGCGCGCGTGGAGAACCTGCTCGACCGCGAGTACCGGGACCCGGACGGCTTCGAGAGCCGGCCGCGGGCCCTGTTCGCGGGCATTCGCGGGAGCCTCTGAGCGACGCGTCGCGCGCGGCCGGGGTCAGAGCACGCCGGCCGCGCGCAGGCGCTCGACGTCGTCGGGATCGAGGCCGAGCTCGCCGAGGATCTCGCGGTTGTCGGCGCCCAGCGCCGGCGCGGCTCCACGCACCCGGGCGGGCGTTCGCGAGAGCTTGGCCGCGGGCCCCGCGATCGGGGCGCGCGTGCCGTCCTCGAGCTCGACCTCGACCAGGATCTCGCGCTCGACGACGTGGGGATCGGCCACGGCCTCGGCGTAGGTCCGCACCGGCGCGCACGGCAGGCGCGCCGCCAGGAGCTGCTCGACCGCAGGTGCGACATCGCGCTCCGCGAGCCAGGAGCCCAGCAGATCCTGCATCTCGTCGCGCCGCGCCAGCCGCGCGGGCGTGGTCGCATAGTCGGGATGGTCGGCGAGCTCGGGCCGGCCGATCACGCGCGCCAGCACCTTCCAGTGCGTGTCGAGCACGATGCCCGCCATCACCCAGCCATCGCGGCAGCGGAACACGCCGGCGGGCGCCGCCACGACGAAGCGGCTGCCCATGCGGGGCAGGTCGACGCCGAGCGCCGCCAGCATCGGGTAGCCATTCGACTGGAACATCAGCGCGTCCTGCAGGGCCACGTCCACGTGCTGGCCCTCGCCGGTGCGCTCGCTGTGGCGCAGCGCCGCCAGCGCCGCGATCGCGGCGTGCAGGCCGGCGACATCGTCGCCGATGAACGTCGGAGCCTTGACGGGCGCGCCGCCGGGCTCGCCGTTGAGCGAGAGCCAGCCGCTCGACGCCTGGGCGATCGGGTCGTAGCCCGCCTGATCGGCGGCCGGCCCGTACTGGCCGTAGCCGCTGATCGACACGTAGACGATCGGCGGCCGCACGCGGCGCACCGCGGCGTAGCCCAGCCCCCAGCGCTCCAGCGTGCCCGGTCGGAAGTTCTCGATGAACACATCGGCCCGCTCGAGCAGGCGCAGCATCAGCTCGCGCCCCTCGTCGTGGCGCAGATCGAGCGACAGGCTGCGCTTGCCGCGATTGGCCGTCACGTGCATGAAGCTCAGCGGCTCGCGCGTCCCCGGGAGCAGCGGCGGCAGCCGGCGCGCCACCTCGCCATCGGGCTGCTCGACCTTGATCACCTCCGCGCCGAGGTCGGCGAGCAGCATCCCGCACATCGGCCCCGCCCAGGTGGTGGTGGACTCGACCACGCGCACGCCCGAGAGTGCACCGACACCGTCGGTCCGCGCCCCGGAGAAGAACTCGTCGCGCGTCATGGTCCCTCGCCCCGCTTGATCTGCAGCGAGAGCCCCGCGCGCTCCGCACCGCCGGCGTCGGCGCGGGCGAGCGCGGCGTCGCCGAAGCGCTCGCGAATCGCGTCGAGCGCGCGGTTCAGGCCGGTGCGGCGCGCGGCGGCGCGCGCGTCGAAGAGCTCGAGCTGACCGCGGTCGGCCGGCTCGAGCGAGGTCGCCGCCACGCCGAGCAGGCGCACGGGCTCACAGAGCTCCGCGCGGCCGAGCAGCTCGCGCCCGGCACGGGCCAGCTCGGCGCCGTCGTCGGTGGCCAGCGGCAGCGTGAGTGCGCGCGTCAGCAGCGGGTAGCGACCGCCGCCGAGACCGCGCGCCAGCTTGAGCTTGAGCGTGACGCCGCGCGCGCGCACGCCGTCGCGCCGCAGACGCCGCGCCACCGCCTCGGCGTGCTCGCGGATCGCGCGCTCGAGCCGGCGCGCGTCCGAGACGTCGTCGGCGAAGGTGTTCTCCTCGCCGTAGGAACGGGCCTCGCGGTAGGGCTCGACCTCGCGCGCGTCCTCGCCCCGCGCCAGCCGCGCCGCCTGCGGCCCCCAGCTGCCCAGGGCGTCGCGGAGCACGGCGTCCGGCGCCGCGGCCAGCTCGGCGATCGTGTGGATCCCCGCGCGCGCCAGCCGCGCGCGCGCCACCGGCCCGATGCCCCAGATCCGGCCGACGGGCAGCGGCTCCAGGAACTCCCGCACCCCGCCGGGCGGCACCTCGAGCAGGCCGTCGGGCTTGGCCAGATCGCTGGCGATCTTGGCGACGAGCTTGACAGGCGCGATCCCCACCGAGACGGCCAGACCGGTCTGCTCGCGGACCCGGGCGCGCAGCGCGCGGGCCGCCACGACCGGCGGACCGTGCAGGCGCTCGGTGCCAGCGAGGTCCAGGAAGGCCTCGTCGAGCGAGAGGCCCTCGACCAGCGGTGTGAACTCGTGGAAGAGCTCGAAGATGCGCCGGCTCTCGCGCGCGTACTTCTGCATGTCGCCGCGCACGAAGCGCGCGTGCGGGCAGCGCTTGCGGGCCTCGGCGGACGGCATCGCCGAGTGGATGCCGAACTCGCGCGCCTCGTAGCTCGCCGCAGCCACCACACCGCGGCTCGAGCTGCCCCCCACGACCACGGGGCGCCCGCGCAGCGCGGGATCGTCGCGCTGCTCGACCGCCGCGAAGAAGGCGTCCATATCGGCGTGCAGGATCGTCCGCACGCCGGCCGCGCTCAGTTGCCCCCGCCGAGAATCAGCGGCAGGCCGTGCTTGCCCGAGCCGATCACGACGATCTTGCTGTTCTCGCTCGAGGCCAGATCCTCGGTGGCCTCGATGCCCTTCCACCGCAGCAGCTCGTCGCTGATGCCCTCCGACACGATCTTCTGGAAGTCCGCGATGCCCTGGGCCTCGATGCGCTTGCGATCGGCCTCCTGGCGCTCGCGGTCCAGGGTGAAGCGCATCCGTTCGGAGCGCTGCTCCTCCTGGAGCTTCTCCTCGATGGCCGACTGCAGCTTCTTGGGCAGGATCACGTTGCGGATCAGCGCCGCCTCGATGCGGATGTTCTTGCCCTCGACCGCCTCCAGGATCCCCTCGAAGATCGCCGCCTGGATCTCGTCGCGCTTGCTCGAGTAGATCTGCTCCGGGGTGTAGCGGCCGACCACCCGCCGCACCGTGCTGCGCACGCTGGGCCGGATGATCACGTCGTAGTAGTTGCGCCCGACCGTCTGGTGCAGGGTGGGCAGCTCCTCGGGGATCGGGAAGTAGCGGACCGAGAAATCCATGCGCACGGCCAGGCCGTTGCTCGTCAGGATCTCCATGGCCTCCTCGCGGTCCTGACGGCGGATGTCGTACAGGACCATGTAGTTCCAGGGAGGCACGATGTGCAGGCCCTCCCCGTAGGCCCTGTCCTCCGTGCCGCCGCCGAGACGCTGGAAGAGCACGCCGCGCGCGCCCGCCGGAACCTCGCGGCAGGCCGTGAAGAGCACGGCTGCTAGAAGTGCGATGGCGATCCGTTCTCGTCGCATGGTTCCCCCCTGTGCGGCCCTGAATGGTAAACCGCACTACATTCGATTTCGACCCGGGCCTCGAGCCCCGACCCAGATCGCGGGAGGAGCCGCATGACCACGCGCCAGACCGAGCTGCCGGGAATCGGCACCAAGCACACGATCGAGCTGACCACGGGCGACGAGCTGGTGGTGATCGATCACCGATCCGGCCACTGGGAGCTGGCCCGCGTCGATGGCGACGGCCAGACGGCCCAGCTGATCCAGCTGCAGCCGCGCGAGGGCGCCGAGCTGGGCCGGATCCTGGGCAAGACCGAGATTCCCGAGCCCGACGACCGGCGGGAGCTCCTGCTAGACCAGTTCACCCTGGAGTGGATCACCGTCGATCCCGAGATGTCGCTGGTGGGGCTCGATCTCCAGGGCGCGGACATCCGGGTCCGCTCGGGGGCCAGCGTGATCGCGATATTGCGGGGCGACCAGTCGATGATGAACCCGCCGCCCGAGACCGTCTTCGAGGCCGGCGACACCCTGGTGGTGATGGGCCACCGCGAGCAGATCGAGCGCTTCATGACCGAGTTCTGCCCCCGGCCCGAGACCGGCGCGGAATAGGCGGCCCCGTTGGAGGGACACCTTCTCGAGTTCGCGCTGCTCTTCGGCGTGCTCGGCCTCGCTGCCGGCTTCTCGCTGTGGCTGCGCTTTCCCGTGGTACCTCTGTACATCCTGAGCGGCATGGCCCTCGGGCCACTGGTCGTCGGAGACGCCGAGACCATCATCGAGTTCCTGGGCTCGCTCGGCGTGGTCTTCCTGCTGTTCTCGATGGGCCTGGAATTCTCGTTCGGCGCCGTGGCCTCGGCGCCCCAGCGCTTCGTGCGGGCCGGTGCGATCGACCTCGTCGCGAACTTTCCCGTGGGCCTGCTCTTCGGCCTCGCGCTGGGCTGGTCCTGGACCGAGTCGCTCTTCCTGGCCGGCATCACCTACATGAGCTCGAGCGCCGTGGTCAGCAAGTGCCTGGTGGACTTCGGCCGCGCCGCCCGGCCCGAGACCGAGACCATCCTGGGCATCATGGTCTTCGAGGATCTGGTCATCGCGGTCTACCTGCTGCTGATCAACGCCCTCACGTCGGCCGGCGGGGACGCGGGCCCGGTGGAGCAGCTGCTCGGGCTGCTGCGGGCCGCCGCCTTCGTCGCGCTGGTCCTGATCGCGCGCCGGCTCTCCAGACCGCTGGAGAGGATCCTGGCCTCGCGCTCCGAGGAGGCCTTCACGCTGCTGCTCTTCGCGTTCGTGCTGCTGGTGGCCTCGGCGGCGATCGCCGTCGATCTCTCGGAGGCGGTGGGCGCGTTCTTCGCGGGGATCGTGATCGGCAGCACGCAGCTCAAGGAGCGCGCCTCGCTCGCGCTGAGCCCGTTCCTGACCCTGTTCGCGGCGATGTTCTTCGTATCCTTCGGTGCGCGGATGGATCTGGGCGCCTTCGGCGCGGTGGTCCTGCCCGCCGCGGGCCTGATCCTGGCGGGGGTGGCCACCAAGACCGCGGGCGGGTTCATCGCCGCCCGCAGCATCGGCCACCCACCGGCCCAGGCCATGACGGTGGGCGTGTCGCTGGTCCCCAAGGGCGAGTTCTCGATCCTGATCGCGGCGCTCGCCGCGCAGGCGGCGGGGGGGAGCGCCACCATCGAGGCGCTGACGGCCGTCTACGTGCTGGTCCTGTCGATCACCGGCCCGGTGCTCATGCGCGAGGCCGACCGCATCTGGGTGCTCATGCGTCCGCTTCTCGCGCCTCGTCGGGAGTCAGGGTGACCAGCGCGAGCGCGTGAATCTCGGCGCCCATCTCGCCCGTCAGCGCCTCGTACACCATGCGATGCCGCGCCACGCGGGGCCGGCCCGCGAAGGCCTGCGAGACCACGCGAACGCGGAAATGCCCCGCCCCGTCGCGGGCGCCGGCATGGCCGCGGTGCAGGTGGCTCTCGTCGGCGATCTCGAGCTCGGCGGGCTCCAGCGCGCTCAGCGCCGCGCGGATGCGCTCGATGCGGGCCCGGTTGACGTCGCTCACGCGGGCCAGGGTAGACGAGGGCTGCGGCTCAGTCGCCCCCGACGCACTGCGCGATCTTGGTGGCGAGGGTCTCCGGCTGGAACGGCTTGGTCAGGTGGTGCTTCGCGCCCGCCTCGATGGCCTCGATCATGCGGCGCCGGTCGGACCCGGTCGTCAGCATGATGACCGGGATGTCCTGGTGGGCCGGCTGCTGCTTCACGGTGCGCAGGAACTCGAGACCGCCCATGCGCGGCATCTCCCAGTCGAGCAGGATCAGCGCCACGCCGGGGTACGACTCGAGCCGCTCCAGGGCCTCGACTCCGTCGCAGGCGGCGATCGCCTCGTGGCCCAGCATCTCGATGATCTGCTCGACCACCCGGCGCATGATGGCGGAGTCGTCGACGATCATGACCTTCATGGCGGGCCTCTCCGCCGCGCCCGGCGCGGACAGCTCCGCCTCCGGGCGGTCCTGAACTGATCGTCCGCCGGGCGCGCAACTCAACCCCCGTGCGCAGCGCCGGCGACGCACGCGCGGCCACCGGGTCGTCTGCTGTCGCGGGCCGGGAGGTCAGCTGGTGACGAGCTGGCGCAGCACGTAGTGGAGGATCCCGCCGTGGCGGTAGTACTCCCACTCCTGCGGCGTGTCGATGCGGATCCGGGCCGCGAAGCGCTTCTGGGCACCATCGTCCGCCCGGGCCAGCACCTCCACGTCCTGGCCGGGGCCGGCGCCGGCCAGGCCCCGGATCTCGAAGCTCTCGTGACCGTCGAGGCCCAGCGTGTCGGCGCCCTGCCCGGCCGCGAACTCCAGCGGCAGGACGCCCATGCCCACGAGATTGCTGCGGTGGATGCGCTCGAAGCTCTTGGCGATCACCGCGCGCACGCCCAGCAGCTTGGTCCCCTTGGCGGCCCAGTCGCGCGACGAGCCCGTTCCGTACTCGACGCCGGCCAGCACCACCAGCGGCACGCCGGCGTCGATGTAGCGCCGCGACGCCTCGAAGATGGTCGTGACGTCGCCGTCGGGAACGTGCGTGGTGAAGCCGCCCTCCGTATCGGGGGCGAGCTGGTTGCGCAGGCGGATGTTCCCGAACGTGCCGCGCATCATCACCTGGTGGTTGCCGCGACGCGCGCCGTAGCCGTTGAAGTCGCGCGGCCGCACGCCGTTCGCGATCAGGTACTGGCCCGCGGGGCTGTCCTCGGGGATGGTGCCCGCCGGCGAGATGTGATCGGTCGTGACCGAGTCGCCCAGCAGAGCGAGGCAGCGGGCACCGGCCAGGTCGGTGATCACGGGCGTGTCCGCCGTCATGCCCTCGAAGAACGGCGGGTGCTGGATGTACGTGGAGTCATCCGACCACGCGTAGCGATCGCCCCGGGGCACCTCGATCGAGCGCCAGGTCTCGTCGCCGCGAAAGACGTCCGCGTAGCGCGACTGGAACATCTCGCGCTTGACCGACCCCTGCACGGCGCGCGCGACATCGTCGGGCGACGGCCAGATCTCCGCGAGCATCACGGGCGCGCCGCTCGCGTCGGTGCCGATCGGCTCGCCGTACAGGTCGATGTCCATGCGACCGGCCAGCGCGTACGCCACGACCAGCGGCGGCGACATCAGGTAGTTGGCGCGCACGTGCTGGTTCACGCGCCCCTCGAAGTTTCGATTGCCCGAGAGCACGGACACCGCGACCAGATCGGCCGCCTGGATCGCGTTCGCCACCGGCTCGGGCAGCGGCCCGCTGTTGCCGATGCACGTCGTGCAGCCGTAGCCGACCACCGAGAAGCCGAGCGTCTCGAGCGCCTCCATCAGGCCGGCCGCGACCAGGTAGTCGGTGACGACCCGGGAGCCCGGTGCCAGGCTGGTCTTCACCCAGGGCTTCACGCGCAGGCCACGCGCGGCGGCCTTCTGCGCCAGCAGGCCCGCGGCGATCATCACGAAGGGGTTCGACGTGTTCGTGCAGCTGGTGATCGCCGCGATCACCACGCTGCCGTGGCGCAGCTCGTAGCTCTCGCCGCGGTCCTCCACGTGGGCGCTGCGCTCCCGCGCGCGCCGGTCCGTATCGCCCGAGCTCGCCAGCAGGTCGTCGAGGGCCTCCGAGAAGGCCGTGTGCGCGACGCTCAGCGCGACGCGATCCTGGGGACGCTTGGGTCCCGCCAGGCTCGGCACGACCCCGCCGAGATCGAGCTCCAGGGTCGAGGTGAACTCCGGATCCGGAGCACCGGGCAGCGGGAACAGGCCCTGCTCGCGCGCGTAGGCCTCGACCAGCTCGACCTGGGACTCCTCGCGGCCCGTCAGGCGCAGGTAGTCCAGGGTCTTGTCATCGATCGGGAAGAAGCCGACCGTGGCGCCGTACTCCGGCGCCATGTTGGCGATCGTCGCGCGGTCGGCGAGCGGCAGCTCCTGCAGGCCGGGCCCGTAGAACTCGACGAACTTCCCGACCACGCCGTGCGCGCGCAGCAGCTGCGTGACCGTCAGGACCAGATCGGTGGCGGTCGCGCCGGGCGGCAGCTTCCCGTCGAGCTTGAAGCCGACCACGTCGGGGATCAGCATCGAGATCGGCTGCCCGAGCAGGCAGGCCTCGGCCTCGATGCCGCCAACGCCCCAGCCGATCACGCCCAGGCCGTTGACCATGGTCGTGTGCGAGTCGGTCCCGACCAGGGTGTCGGGGAAGGCCAGCCAGTCGCCACCCGCCTGCTCCGCGAAGACGACCTGCGCCAGGTACTCGATGTTCACCTGGTGCACGATCCCGGTCGAGGGCGGCACGACGCGCAGGCTGTCGAACGCGGACTGTCCCCAGCGCAGGAACTGGTAGCGCTCCAGGTTGCGCCGGAACTCGATCTCGACGTTGCGCTCGGCGGCGTCCGGGCTGCCGAAGACGTCGACCTGGAGCGAGTGATCCACCACCATGTCGGCCGGGCGCAGGGGCTCGATCCGCGAGGGATCACCGCCCAGCCCGGCCATGGCGTCGCGCATCGCCGCCAGATCGACGACCGCCGGCACCCCGGTGAAGTCCTGGAGCAGCACGCGCGCGGGGCGGAAGGCGATCTCGGCGTCGTTGGCGCCGTCGGAGCGCCAGGCCGCCAGCGCGGCGATGTCCGCGCGCGGCACCGTGCTGCCGTCCTCGTGGCGCAGCAGGTTCTCGAGCAGCACGCGGATCGAGCGCGGCAGGCGGGCCAGCTCGCCCATGCCCGCTTCCTCGACGGCCGCGAGGCGGTGGATCTGCCAGGTGCGCCCCCCCGCGTTCAGGCTCCCCCGGCTCCAGTCGCTCGCATCCGACATCTCGTCCTCCCCCGGATCAGACCCGTACTCGATGCCGCGGCCGCGCCGCGGTTCCCCGGGCGCGCCGGTGGCGACGCGGCTCCGGATCGCGCTCGCCCGGGGCCACCGGACCGGACGGCGTCGGGCGCGCCCCCGGCGCGTTCTCGAGCCGGGCGGGCGCGGCGCGAGGGTAGCGGACACTCGACCGAACACACCATTCCGCAGGGTTACGTCGATCTGGCGTGGATTCGGTGTGGACGCCTTGCTCAAGACGGCCGCGATCGTCATCGTGGCAATCGCCGGCGAACAGTCCGGAGCCTCTAGCGAGGACCCGGCGGTGTCCGCCGATCTGACGGCCCAGGCCGTCGACCCCGGGAACGACAGCATCGGCTCCGGCTCCTGCACGGAGCCCTGGCTCACCCGGGAGGAGTGACCAGCGCTTCGCGAGGCCCATCGAGTGCTTCGACAGTGGGTCGTCCGCGGGCAACGTCATCGGCGAGATCTCACCGGACCGAGCATCCCGTGCCGAGACTGTAGTTTGAAACCCACACTCCGAATCCGTAGGTCATTAGCCACATCCATGCCGATCGTCCACGCCCAGCTCGACGCGCCACACTGCCAGACTCCGGAATCGCCCCCGCCGGGAGGCAAGGGAAGCCGAGCCGCCGCTGATGGCCGGCCGACAGCACGCAAGGCCGCCCTGGCCCGGGAGCTCCTGATCGCCTGCGCACTGGCCGCCTCACCCGCCGCTGCCCAGACCTGCTCTGACACCCATCCTCCCGGCTTCCAGGGCCATGCTTTCCCACTGGACTCCACGGCCGTTCCCACGTCCTACCGAGTGGTCGATGCGTTCCCCTCACTGAGCGTGCGCGACATCATGACTCTCGTTCCGTCAAACGACGGCAGCGATCGACTGTTTGCGGTCGATCGCGATGGGGTGATCCGCCACTTTCACGATGATCCCGCGGCGGACGAGATCACCACGTTCCTCGACATACAGTCGCGCGTGCACCGGGACGGAAACCACCTGGGTCTGCTGGACATGGCATTCCACCCCGAGTTCTCGACCAACGGCTTCCTGTACGTGTACTACTCAGCCCGGTCGCCGCGCTGCGAGTCCTTCTCGGTCTGCGCGCTGATCGAGCGCTACCAGGTGGACCCCAGCAATCCGGATGTCGCAGATCCGGGTTCGGCCTTCCGGATTCTGGAGCGCGAGCAGCCGACGGTCTTTCACATCGGTGGGCGGCTGCTCTTCGGGCCCGATGGCTACCTCTACGCTTCGACCGGGGACGGCGGGACGAGCAGCAGCCAGAACAGCGCCCAGGACAACTCCACGCTGGTCGGCGCGATCCTGCGCATCGATGTCGACGGCGGAATTCCGTACGCCATCCCACCCGACAACCCACTCGTCGGAGTCCCGGGCGCGCGCGCGGAGCGCTTCCACTGGGGCTTCAAGAACCCCTGGCGCTTCAGCTTCGACTCCGAGACCGGAGACATGTGGATAGGTGACGTGGGCGCCAGCCGCTGGGAGGAGATCAATCTCGCACCCGCTGGCACGCGGGGCCTGAACTTCGGCTGGAACTTCTGCCAGAACGACGAGGACTCGGGCGACTTCTCCTGCGCGGATGTGACCGACCACACGCTCCCGGAGTTCGCGTACTTCCACGACCAGAACGGCGGATCCATCGTCGTGGGTGGCGTCGTGTATCGCGGAAGCCGCTTCCCGGAGCTCTTCGGCAAGTACATCTTTGCCGACCGCGTCTCGGGCAGAATCTGGAGCATCGACGGGTCGGGCGGTGCAGTCGAGGAGATTGCACGGCTCCCGCTGCGGTTCGTTGCCATCGTCGAGCGGCCCGACGACGGGGAGCTGTATCTGGCGGAGCTTGACTCGATCAGCAGGCTCGAGCCGGGCGAGACGGGCAATCCCGAATTCCCGGCCACGTTGAGCGAGACGCAGCTATTCAGTGATGCGGCCGCGCTCATCCCGGCGCCCGGGATGGTGGAATACGAGGTCAACGCCCCGTTGTGGTCGGACCGGGCGCTCAAGACCCGCTGGATGGCCCTGCCTGAGGGCGAGACGATCGAGTTCCATCCCACCGCGGCCTGGACACTCCCGGTAGGAACGGTGCTGGTCAAGCACTTCGAGCTGCCGACGAGTGCCACAGAGAGGGTACGCATCGAGACCCGGGTGATGCTCCGGCAAGTTCAGGACTGGGTCGGCTACACCTATCGCTGGAACGCGGCACAAACCGAGGCAACGATCGTCCTGGAGCATCAGACCGAGGACTTCCAGGCCTGGACCGGAAGTGCGACCGAGACTCAGACCTGGACCTATCCGTCGCCGGGCGCTTGCCTCGGCTGTCATACCCAGGCCGCGGGTCGTGTGCTGAGCGTGCGCACACGACAGGTCCACAGAGCGGGACCGCCGGCTGGCGAGAACCAGCTGCACGACTGGGATTGCCGAGGCCTCTTCTCGCAGCGGCTGCCGGAGCTGACGCGCTTCGGCGCCTACCCGGCGCTGGACGATAGCGGTGCACCACGGGTTGCACGGGCCCGCGCGTACCTCGCCGCGAATTGCGAGCTGTGCCACCAGCCGGGGGCACCTGCACCAGGTGGCCTGGATCTTCGCTACGACGGCCTGCTCGCGGAGCTCGGGGCCATCGGCGTCCCGCCTACCGAGGGCGATATCGGGCTTCCGTCGCCTGCGCGCATCCGTCCCGGCGACCGCTCCAACAGCGTGCTCTGGGAGCGCATCCGCACAGGCGACCCGCTGATCCGCATGCCCAAGCTGGGCAGCGTCGTCGCGCACGACGAGGCCGTCACGCTCATCGGGCGGTGGATCAATGGCCTGACTCCGAGCCTGGACTCGGATGCCGACGGCGTGCCCGACCCGAGCGACACGTGTCCGCGCAGCAGCGCACCGCAGACGGATCGTGGCGGCTTTGGCCTGGGCTCGGGCCCGGATGGCATTGGCGATGCCTGTCAGTGCTTCGACGTGGACGCCAGCGGGACGGCCGATGGTTCCGATGCCCGCGATGTGCGCCGATGGCTCGCCGGCGGCCTGGACTTCAGCGGCACGACGCATCGTCTCTGCGCAGGGGCGGAGGACGGACCCGGCACTTGCACACTGCTCGATGCCGTTCAGCTGCGTCGCGCCCTGGGCGGAGTGCCGCCGCAGCTCGATCCCGCGAACTGCCCGGCGGGGCGCCGGGTGTCGCCGTAGGCCGGGGCGAGCGCTGTCTGCAGCTCCGGGGTAGCGGACGCTCGCACCGGGCGGGACCTGCTGGCTTTGCCGGCCGTGGCCGGCCTCGGGCCCTGGGGAGGGACGGGCATGGGAGTGCCGCAGGGGCCCGCCCGGTGGAGGCGTTCGCTGCACCGCTCTAGAGCAGGCTCCGTGCCAGGCCGTGCCGGGCGCGGCGCGGCCCCAGCGGCGACGCGGGATCCCGGCCCGAGCTGCGGGGGGCCTGCCGCAGCGGCCCGGATCCGGGGTGGAGGTCGACTGCCCATACCTTCCCGCCCGGCACCCGCCGGCGCACTCGAGTTGCGGGCCCCGGGGGCCGATCGGTGGGAGTGGTGGCCCCTCCCCGACACGACCGGGACCGACCAGATCATCAGGGGGGAGTCTCCGGAGGCCCACCGGCGCGGGCTGGCCGTCCGAACCGGCTGCACCGCTGACCGAACCTCCGGGGGTCGCGCCGCCCGGGTCGATCGCCGACCGGGGCGCCGGCCCTCCCACCGCTTGCGCGTGTCCGACGGCGCGCGGGGAGGGGCTGCCGTTCAGGTCCGGTCGTCGCCGTCCAGCTCGCGTGAGAGGCGCGCCGCCACCTCGGGGTCCAGGACCCCGCCGGGCTGGGGCGCGGCCGGGCGCAGGATGCGCCGCAGCCCCACGAAGAACGCCAGCGCCACCAGCGCCAGGACCACGCCGGCGGCGATCTGGCCGCCGCGCCCCGGCCGCGCCTCGAGCGCCTGGCCGAAGCGCGCGCGCAGGCGCGAGCGGATGTCCTCGGGCGCAACGCCGGCAGCGAGCCAGGCGCGGATCTCCTCCTTGACCTGCGTCGCGTTCGGGCTGGGGCAGTGGTACAGGGTGCGCCCGGGACAGAAGGGGCTCATCAGATCGTCGGCGATCTCGCGCGCCAGGCGGCTGCGATCCACGTCGTCGGCGTCGGCCGCGACGCCCGCACCGGGCAGCCCGAGGGCGAGCAGCGAGAGCGCGACGGCGACCGCCCGCGCGGCACGCGACGGGATCTGCACGACCATGCTCGCCAGGGTAGCGGAGGGATCGGGGCCCCGCGCTGGCGCGACCGGAATCAAGAGTGCAACGGGCGGCGCCGATACCCCGCGTACCGGAGATCCCGTGGACCTCACGACCCTGCTCGGCATCGTCATCGGCGTCGGCTCCATCTACCTCGGACACGATCTCAGCGGACGCGTCCCGCCCTCGGTGGCCGCCGCGCTGATCGTCCTGGGAGGCACGCTGGGCGCGGTCATCACCCAGTTCCCGCTGCGGGACCTGGGTCGTGCCCTGCGCCAGCTGCGCTGGGTGTTCGCGAGCGACGAGCGCGCGCTCGAGCCGGTCGTCCAGAAGATCGTGGAGGCGTCGCGCCTGGCGCGACGCGACGGCCTGCTCGCCCTTGAGAAGCTCGCGAAGGAGGAGCGCGACCCGTTCACGCGCCGCGCGTTCGACTCCCTGATCGACGGGCTCGACTCCACGGTGCTGCGCGAGCAGCTGCTGATCGCGGCCGACCAGGCCGAGCAGCTGCGCACGCCGGGGCCGCGCTTCTTCGACGCCATGGGCGGCTACGCCCCGACCATAGGCATCCTGGGCGCGGTGCTCGGCCTGATCCACGTGATGCAGCAGCTCGGCGAGCCGACGGAGCTCGGCGCGGGCATCGCGGTCGCCTTCGTGGCGACGGTGTACGGAGTGGGCAGCGCGAACCTGATCTTCCTGCCGCTCGCCGGCAAGCTCAAGCTCAAGATCGCGACCGAGTCGCGGCGTCACGAGCTCGTGGTCGAGGGCGTCTGCGCGATCCAGGACGGCCTCAATCCCCAGCTGATCGAGCGCCGGCTGCGGCTCTACCTCGACGAGCAGAAGACCCTGCGTCCGAAGAAGGGCGCCCGCCGGCGGCGCTGAGTTGGCCCCCCGCCGCCGCCCACCCGAGCCCGACGAGCCCAGCCCCGAGCGCTGGATCATCTCGTACGCGGACGTCCTGACGCTGCTCTTCGCGCTGTTCGCGGTGCTGTACGCCTTCTCGATCACCGACGTGGTCAAGGCCGAGCAGATCGTGCACTCCCTGCGGACCTCGTTCGGCGACGAGGCGCGCGCGGGCCGCCAGCCCGACGCCCTCCTCGGCTCGGTGCCGATCACCCCGGTGGTCACGCCACGCCTCCCGGACTCGGGCGACGCGGACAGGCCGGCGGCCGCGGAGCGCGAGAAGCTCGAGCTGCTCGGCAAGCGGGTCCGCTCCGCCACGGAGAAGGCCGGTGCCGGGCGCGGCGTCGCCGTGCGCCGGAGCGAGGAGGGCCTGGTCATCAGCCTGGCCGCGACGATCTTCTTCGACGGCGACAGCACCCGGGTATCCCACGAGGCCAGCAGCGCCATCGACGAGGTCGCCAACCAGCTCCTGCGCGTGCCCAACCACGTGCGCGTCGAGGGTCATACCGCAGGCCGCGGAGGCGACGCCATCTCGAAGGCGCGCGACTGGCGCGTGTCGTCCGCGCGCGCCGTGGCGGTGCTGGAGCTGCTGGCCGCTGGCGGCGTCCCGACGCACCGCCTGTCCGCCTCAGGTTTTGCCGCCGAGCGGCCGCTGATGTCCAGCGGAACGCCCGAGGGCCGGCGCGCGAACCAGCGCGTCGACATCGTGGTGCTGCGCGCCAGCCATCCCGACCCGACGGCGGAGTGAGGGGCGCGTGATCGATCAGCTGGCCAGCCTGGCATTCGAGCGCTGCGGGGCGCAGGTCGGACCGCTGGTCGGCGTGGAGCTCGAGGTCGGCGAGACCACGCTACTGGAGTCGGGCGACCCGCCCGAGGGCGAGCTGGCGGTGCTGCCGCTCGAGCTCGTGCTGGACGACACCCCGCTCGGGTCGATCGAGCTGATCACGCCGCTCGACAGCATCGCAGCGCTCGCGCGCCGCATGCTCGCCGAGGACGATCCCGACGCGAAGGCGGAGCTGACCGAGGAGCAGCTCGGCGCGCTGGGCGAGATCCTCGGACTCATGGGCGGCAGCATCGACGAGACGCTGCGCGAGCTCATGGGCGCGGGCGCCAGCGTGCAGCCGGGCGCGTGGTGGCGCAGCGACGCCCCCGGGGACGCCACGTTCCAGGAGGGGGAGTGCCGGCTCGCGTGCGCGGACCTCGACGTGCCGGGCGGCGAGGCGGCCCGGCTGTACCTGCGTCTGCCGGTCGGCGTCTGCGAGGCGGCCGAGAGCAGCGGCCCGCAGCGCACCGGCGTGCTCTTCCTGGCGCTCGACGAGGCGACCTCCGGCGCGCTGACCCCGGTGCTGGAGGAGGGCCGCGTCGACGTGCACACGCTGGCCCTCGACGACGAGGCGCTCGGGGACGTCTGGCCGTCAATCGACGCCGTGATCGTCTCGACCGCGAGTGCGGAGATGCCCGCGCTCTGCCGGCGCCTGCGCGAGGACAATCGCACCTGGGACGTTGCGATCCTGGCCTGCGCGAACGAGCCCGACAAGGCGGCCGTGATCGCCGCCATGGAGGCCGGTGCGTCGCACGTGCTCGCGCTGCCCGCCGAGGCCCCGGACATCCTGCGCGCGCTGGAGCTGGCCCGCTCGCGCTAGCACGCCGCGCGCCGGATGCGACCGGCGGGACCAGCGCGTACCCTGGAGCCCCCATGGCGGACCGACCCTGGATCTTTCGCACCTACTCGGGCCACTCCACGGCCGCGGCGTCGAACCGGCTGTACCGGGACAACCTGGCCCACGGACAGACCGGGCTGAGCATCGCGTTCGACCTCCCGACGCAGACGGGCTACGACGCCGACGCCCCGCTGGCCCGCGGCGAGGTCGGGAAGGTGGGCGTCCCGATCGGCTCGATCGAGGACATGGAGACCCTGCTCGAGGACATCCCGCTCGACCGCATGAACACCTCGATGACGATCAACTCCACGGCGGCCTGGCTGCTGGCGCTGTACGTCGCCGTCGCGGAGCGCCGCGGGGTCGCCCGGACGGACCTCCAGGGCACGACACAGAACGACATCGTCAAGGAGTACCTCTCGCGCGGCACGTACATCTTCCCGCCGCGCCCCTCGATCGACCTGATCCGCCAGATGATCGAGTTCAGCGTCGAGGAGATCCCGCGCTGGAACCCGATCAACGTCTGCTCGTACCACCTCCAGGAGGTCGGCGCGACGCCGGTCCAGGAGGTCGCGTTCTCCCTGGCCAACGCGCTCGCCGTGCTCGACGCCGTCGAGGTGGAGCCGGAGCGGATGGCCGGCGTGTTCGGGCGCATCTCGTTCTTCTGCAACGCCGGCATCCGCTTCGTCGAGGAGACGTGCAAGATGCGCGCGTTCGCGCGCCTCTGGGAGCGCATCGGCCTGGAGCGGTACGGCGTGCGCGACCCGAAGCTGCGCCGCTTCCGCTACGGCGTGCAGGTCAACTCGCTGGGCCTGACCGAGGCCCAGCCCGAGAACAACGTGCCGCGCATCGTGCTCGAGGCGCTCGGCGTCACGCTCTCGCGCGACGCGCGCTGCCGCGCGCTCCAGCTGCCGGCCTGGAACGAGGCACTCGGCCTGCCGCGGCCCTGGGACCAGCAGTGGTCGCTGCGCATCCAGCAGATCCTCGCGTACGAGACCGACCTGCTCGAGTACGAGGACCTGTTCGAGGGCTCGGTCGTCGTCGAGAAGAAGACGCGCGAGATCGAGGAGGGCGCCTGGGCGGAGCTCGCCCGGATCGAGGAGATGGGCGGTGCGATCGTCGCCGTCGAGAACGGCTACATGAAGTCCGCGCTGGTCGAGTCGAACGCGCGCCGCGTCGCCGCGATCGAGAGCGGCGAGCGCGTGGTCGTGGGCGTGAACCGCTTCGAGACCGGCGAGCCGTCCGAGCTGCTGCGCGAGGGCCGCGACGACTTCCTCAGCATCGATCCCGCGGCCGAGCGCACCCAGGTCGAGCGGCTGCGCGCGCACCGCGCGCGCCGCAGCGACGCCGAGGTGCGCGCCGCACTCGACGGCCTGCGCGACGCGCTGCACACGGGTACGAACGTGATGCCGCCGTCGATCCGCTGCGCCCACGCCGGCGTGACCACCGGTGAGTGGGCCGGCGTGCTGCGCGAGGTGCACGGGGAGTACCGCGCGCCGACGGGCGTGGACGCCCCGCTGCGCATCGCGTCGCGCGAGCCCGAGCTCGCGCAGCTGCGCGCGCGGGTCGACGAGATCTCGGAGCGGCTCGGACGCCGGCTCAAGCTCCTGGTGGGCAAGCCCGGCCTCGACGGGCACTCCAGCGGCGCCGAGCAGATCGCGATCGCGGCGCGCGACGCCGGGCTCGAGGTCGTCTACGAGGGCATCCGGCTGACGCCCGAGGAGATCGCGATCTCGGCGCGCCAGGAGGGCGTGCACCTGGTCGGGCTGTCGATCCTCTCGGGCTCGCACATGGCGCTGGTGCCCGAGGTAGCGTCGCGCGTGGACGTGCCGCTGGTCGTCGGGGGTATCGTGCCCGAGTCCGACGCGGCCGCGCTGCTGGACGCGGGCGTGGCGGCCGTCTACACGCCCCGCGACTACGACGTGCGGCGCATCGTCGCCGAGATGATCGAGATCGCGGCGCGGGCCGCGGGCGTTGGCTGAGACCGACGTCGCCGAGCTGGTCGCGGGCGTCTGCGCGCGCGACGACTCGACCATCGCCCGGGCCCTCGCACTGATCGAGAGCACGCACGCCTCCCTGCGCGACGCACAGCGCGAGCTGCTGCGCGAGCTCGAGCGCTGCACGCCCGACGCCCACGCGCTGGTCGGCATCACCGGACCGCCCGGTGCCGGCAAGAGCAGCCTGTGCGGGGAGCTGATGCGCCACTGGATCGAGGGGGGTGCGGGCGTCGGCATGCTGGCGGTCGACCCGACCAGCCGGCGCTCCGGCGGTGCGCTCCTGGGCGACCGCGCGCGGCTGCGCCTGGACCCCGGGGGCTCGTTCTTCGTGCGCTCGATGGCGGCGCGCGAGCGCCTCGGGGGTCTGGCACCCGCCACGCGCGCCGGGGCCGCGGTCCTGCGAGCCGCCTATCCCTGGACGCTGATCGAGACCGTCGGCGTCGGCCAGTCCGAGGTCGACGTCGCCAGCCTGGCCGGCACCGTGGTGCTGGTGCTGCAGCCGGGCTCGGGCGACACGCTCCAGTTCATGAAGGCCGGGATCCTCGAGATCCCGGACGTGCTGGTCGTGCACAAGTGGGACCTCGGCGCGCTCGCCGAGCGCACGCGCGCCGATCTCGAGAGCCTGCTCGGCATGATCGCCCCCGGCCGCGCGGGCTGGAGCCCCCCGGTGCTGGGCGCGAGCGCGCAGACGGGCCACGGCGTGCCGGAGCTGGCGCTACAGATCGAGCGGCACCGGGAGCACCTGGAGCGCAGCGGCGAGGGCATACGGCGGCGCGCCGATGCACGCGGCGCCTGGCTGCTCGAGATGATCGAGGAGCGCTGGGGCAGCTGGGGCATCGAGCGGCTGGGGGGACGGGCGGCGCTCCTGGAGGCCTCGCGCGGCCTGGACGGCGGCCCGCTCGACGCGGTCGAGCTGCTCCGCACCCGCGGCGGCCTCGAGCCCTGAGCCGGCACGCGCCGGCCCGGCCAGGCTAGGCGGGCTCGCGGCGCCAGTCGTCGAGCACGCGCGCGGTCGCCTCGTCGAGGTCCAGCGTGGCGATCAGCTCGGGGTAGGTCGTGAGCACCGCGCACGCCACGCCGGCGTCGCGGAACGCGGCGTCCGCCTGCGGGAAGGCGTAGCTGAAGATCGCCTGGACACCGACGACGCTGGCGCCATCGTCGCGCAGGCCCTCGAGCCCCTCGAGCGCGCTGCCCCCGGTGGAGATCGTGTCCTCGATCAGCACCACCCGGCGACCCGAGAGCGACGCGCCCTCGACCCGCCGGCCCCGACCGTGTCCCTTCGCGGCACCGCGCACGTAGGCCATGGGCAGACCCAGGCGCTCGGCAACCCAGGCGGCGTGCGGGATCCCCGCGGTCGCCGTGCCCGCCACCACCTCGACGCCGGGATGCGCGTCGCGGATCGCGGCGGCCAGCGCGTCGGCGATGCGAGCGCGCGACTCGGGGTACGACATCAGCAGCCGGTTGTCGCAGTAGATCGGCGAGCGCCGGCCCGACTTCCAGGTGAACCAGTGCCGCGGATCGGTACGCACCTCGACGGCGCCCACCTTGACCAGCTCGCCGGCGATCGCCGCGGCGCTCAGCGCTCCCGTCCCACCCACCGGGGCTCCTCGACGCCCGCGCGGTGGTTCTCGACCCGCGCGGCGCTGAACAGGTAATCCGACAGCCGGTTCAGGTAGCGGACCGGCAGCTCGTCGACGGGCTCGTCCGAGCGCAGGCCGACCACTGCACGCTCCGCACGCCGGCACACCGTACGCGCCACGTGCAGCTGCGCTGCGGCGCGCGTGCCCCCGGGCAGCACGAAGCTGGTCAGCGGCTCGAGCTCGGCGTCGAAGGCGTCGATCCAGCGCTCCAGCGCCTCGACGTCGGAGCCGGACACGCGGGGCGTGGTCTTCCCGCGCGCCTCGCGGCCTGCGGCGTCGGGCGTCGCCAGCTCGCCCCCGAGGTCGAAGAGCGACGACTGGATCTCCGCCAGCTGCTCGCGCAGGTCGTCGTGGGCCAGCTCCGCGCGCGCCACCCCGATGCTCGCGTTCAGCTCATCGACCTGGCCGTAGGTGTCCACGCGGCCGGAGTGCTTCGAGACGCGGCTGCCGCCGAAGAGCGACGTCTCGCCGGCATCCCCGCCCCGTGTGTAGATCTTCATGACTTCGGCACTATAGCCCGGGCCGCGGGAGCCGCGGCGAAGGGGGGCGGTTGGCGGTCGAGATCGACAGGAGCGCAGGGCACCTGCGCCTGCGCACGCACGCGCTGCGCGTGGAGCTGGCGCTGGCCACCCTGGAGCTGACGCTGGGCGTTCGCGACGGCGAGGCGCCCCATCTCAGCGGCGCCCGGCCGCGCGCGCTGATCCGCGAGAGCACGCACCTGGCCAGCGGGAGCATCTCGCTGGACGTCGAGGACGAGGCCTCCGCGCTGGGCCCGGTGACGCGCGTGCTGGCGTGCTGCGACGCCGGGGCAGATCTCCAGCTGGGCCTGTCGATCGACACGGCCGCGGACTGGAGCGGCGTGGTGCTGCAGCTCGCCGTGCAGAACGGCGGCGGGCGCCCCGTGGACCTGGCCGAGCTCGACGCGCTGTTCTGGAGCGACGCCCGCGGGGAGCTCGAGCTGCCCGGCCCGGCCACGGCGTGGGTCGCGAGCGTGCTGCCCGAGCGGGGCGAGCAGCCGGGCCTGCGCCGCCGCCTGGGCGACGCGCCGCGCACCGCGGGCAGCGTCGGGCCCGGGCCGGCGCTCGAGCTGCGGGCACCCGGGCACGCCGGGCTCAGCCTCGGGTTCCTGGGCGCCCTCGAGCACGCCGGCCGCATCGAGCTCGGGCACCGCGGCGCCGCCGTCCGCTGGCTGCGCGCCGGACGCAGCCTGGGCGCAACCCGCCTGGAGCCGGGCGGGCGGCTGGCCGGCGAGCGCCTCTGGCTGGGCATCGACGGCCCCGCCGACGACGGCCTGGCCGGCTGGGCGGCGCGCTGCGCCCGGGAGCTGGGCCGCGCCGCACCGCGGCCGCTCGGGGTCTGGCAGGTTCCGGCCGGCGGCTCCCCCGCCCCGCTGGCCGCAGCCCTGCGCGAGCGGGATCTGGACCTCGACGTGCTGCTCGGCGAGCGCCCGCTCGATCCGCGCGAGCCTGGCGCTGCCGACGCGCTGGCCGGGCTCGCGGCGGCTGCGCACGACGCGGCGCTGGCACCGGCCGTGCGCACGGGGCGCATCGAGCCCGCCGGCGAGCACGACGCCGCGACGCTGGAGCGCGCGGGAGTCGCGCTGCGCGAGCACGGCGTGCGTCACGTCTGGATCGACGACATCGGCCCCGCGGGACCGGTGCAGCTCGAGGAGGCGCTGCGCGGCCTGCGAGCGGGGCTGGGCGAGGGGGCGCGCATCGCCGCGCGGGGGGGGCCGCTGCTGGGGCTACTGGGGCAGCTGGATGCGCTGAGCCTGCAGCTCGATGCGGCGCCCCCGCCGGCCCCCGGCCGCCTGCGCCGCTGGCTGGGCCGCGCCAGCGGCGACGAGCGCGAGCCGCTGGCCGTCGCCTGCCTGGCGGGCCGGGTGCTCTGCGTGGACACGGGACCCCTCGACCTCGGGGCGCTCGACGAGGCAGCGCTCGGAGCGCGGCTGGCGCTCAGCGCGCTGCTGGGGGGCGACGTGGTCCTGCGCGGCGATCCGTCCGCACTCGGCCCCGCGCGGCTCGAGCTCGCGCGCCGCGCGCTCCCGCCCCGGGGCGCGCCCCCGTGGCGCCCGGGGGGGCGCGCGGCGCTCGCGGCGCGCCTCGACGATGGCGCGGTCCTGCTGCGCACCCACGAGTCCCTGCCGCTGGGTGCGCTGGCGCTCGCGCCCGCCGCGAACGTCTTCGACGTGCTGGGCGGACGCTGCACGGGCACCCGCGAGTCGATGCTGGGGCCGCATCCCGACGCGCCGCTGCTGCGACTGACACCGGCGCGCAGCGGGCCGCGGGTCGTCGGCAGCACGCTGCACCTGAGCGGGGGCTCGGCCGAGGTCTCGCGGCTGGAGCTGCGCGGGGACGCCCTGCACCTGTCGCTGCGGCTGCCCGGTCCGCGCCAGGGCGTGGTCAGCCTGATGCATGCCGCCGCGACCGACGGCAGCCCGCTGCCGCCGCTGCACGCGCGCGTGGCCTTCCGCGACGCGCTCGAGCTGATCGCCCTCTACGACGCTCCGTCGGGCGAGTAGATCGCCACCGCGCGGCTTCCTCCGGCCTCGAAGCGCAGCTCGCGACAGAGACTCTCGACCAGCGCGATGCCGCGACCGTGCGCCTGGCCGGCGCCGGGCGCCGGACGCTGCGCGGCGTGGTCGAAGCCCGACCCGCTGTCGTCGACCTCGATGCGCAGCCGCCCCGCCGGATCGTGCTCGATCGCGATGCACACGCGCCCCTGGGTCAGGGTCTCGAGCCGCTGCTCGCGCAGCCGGTAGTAGCCGCCGAAGCCACCCCCCGGTCGCTTGAGGGTCGAGTCCAGGCGCAGCACCCCGTGCTCGAGGGCATTGGCATAGAGCTCCGAGAGCACCGTGTACAGCGTCTGCTGGTGGCCCTCGAACCCCTGGAGCTCCGAGAGCGTGTTCAGCAGGATCGGCAGGGGGTCGACCTCGCGCAGCGCCGCCGCGTCGAGCTGCAGCTCGGTCCGCCAGGGCAGCTTCTCGCGGCGCAGCGGAGAGACCGGCGCCTGACCCGGCTGCTCCGCCCCGGCCGCGGCCGCGGCCGCGGCCGCGGGGTCGACGCGCAGCTCCACCAGGGTGATGTCGTCGGACTGCTCGCCGTCGGAGCGGAACGCATCGAGGGCGAAGCCGATCGCCGTGAACGCGTTCTCGGGCCCGGCACTCGCGATGCAGTCCTCCAGGCGCTTGTCCCCGAACAGCGCCCCGCCCTCGTCGGTCGCCTCGATCACCCCGTCGGAGTAAGCGTAGACGCGGTCCCCGTCGGCGACGTCGACGCGGCGCACGTCGAGGCCGACGCGCTCGCTGGGCGCGATCCCCAGCGGCAGGTGATCCGAGCCGACGCGCTCGCGCACCCCGCCGGCATTGGCCACCAGCACGTCGGGGTTGCCGCCGTTCCAGACCCAGAGCGAGCCGTCGCTCACGTCGAGCTCGAGCAGGGTCGCGGCCATGAACACCCCGGTCGGCAGGATTCGACACAGTCGTGTGTTGATCTGGTCGACGATGTCGCCGATCGAGAAGCCCTTGGCGGTCATGGAGTAGAAGATCTCGGCGGCGGGGATCGCACCCAGCGCCGCCGGCAGGCCGTGTCCGGTGAAGTCGCCGAGCATCAGGTGAAGGCCCACGCCCGGGCGCGGCGCTGCGACCAGCAGGTCGCCGTTAAAGACGGCCTGCGGCGAGATCAGGTAGCGGATCCACGGCGCGTCGAGGGAGCCGCGGTGCACGATCTTGTCGAAGAGGCGCCGCGCGACCTCCTGCTCGTGCAGCAGGCGCGTGCGGTGCGCGACGACCTCGTCGTGCTGCGCGGCGAGCGTCCGCATCAGCCGTGCACGCCGCTCGAGCACGCCGATCCGCGCGCGGAAGGCCGGTAGCGAGACGGGGCGGGTCAGCACGTCGTCGGCGATGCCCTCGCGCAGGGGCTCCGCGAGCATCTCGCCGTCGCCCGCGCCCGCCACCAGCACGACCGCCAGCCCCTCGTGTTCAGTGCGGATGCGCCGCGCGACCTCCAGGGCGTCGACGTCGGGCAGCACCGCGCTGAGCAGCACCAGCTCCGGGGCCCCCGAGGCACAGGCCTCGAGCGCCTGCTGCCCGCTCGTGCTCTGGAGCACGTCGTGGCCGTCGGTGGCCAGCAGCTCGGCCAGGGGCAGGCGCGAGGTCGGATCGCCGTCGGCGATCAGGATCCGCATCGGGTGATCCGGAAGAGCTGGTCGAACTGGCCGACCGCCAGCACGCGACCGGTCTGCTCGTTGCAGCCGACCAGATCGATGCTGGCATCGTCGCCGCCGGCTCGCTCACGCAGCAGCAGGAGCATGCCCAGGGCGGAGCTGTCCATGTACAGGGTCTCGGAGAGATCGATCACCCAGTGGTCCACCGTCGGGGCGAGCTTCTCGAAGCCCTCGCAGAATTCCTGGTGCACGCTGTAGTCGAAGCGTCCCGAGACCTCGATGGTCGCGGTGGCGTCCTGCTGGCTCAGGCGGATCGACATCGGACTCTCCCCGGCGCCGGCCGGCACGCTGAACAGCGGGCGTGCCGGCGCCGAGCTTGAGCGCCGCTCAGACCTCGTAGCCCGCCAGGCCCGCCAGGCGCTGCCGGAAGCCGCCCGAGGTGATCACGTCGGCCAGCGCCTCGATGCCGCCTCCCGGCGCGACGGCGCGCAGCTCCACGCGATGGCGTTCGAGCGGCAGGAAGTGCAGCCCCGCCGAGCGCGCCACCGGCTCGATGGTGAGCGCCGCGTCGGCCGCGCCGCCCAGCACCAGCGCCGCGGCCTCGAGGTGGCCCGCCGCGACGGGCCCGGACGTGGCCGGCAGCCCGGCCGCGCGCAGCGCGCGCTCCAGGGTCCGCTGGGCCGCGGCGTCCGGCGGGCGGCGCACCACGCGCAGGCCGGCCAGGTGCTCGAGCCGCGGCGGGGCGGCGCCGCTCCAGGCCAGGCCCACGTGCCAGGCCGCCAGCTGCAGGCGGGTCTCGTCGGGTCGGCAGCTGCGCTCCAGGTCGCGGGGGCGCCCGTGCACCACCGCCCCGTGGCAGCGGCCGGCCAGCAGCGCCCGGCGCGCCCGGGCGCTGGTCGCGCGCAGGCTCAGCAGGCGGCGGGGGCCGCGGCCGGGCAGCAGGCGCTCCAGCAGGTCGAGCGCGGGCTCGCAGCCCGCGACGACGATCCCGGCCGTCTCGCCGCCGGCCAGCAGCTCCGGCCCGCTCCCGGTCAGCACCGCGTCTGCCGGCACGCGCAGGCGGGCCACGCCCTCGAGCGGCACGTAGACGCTCCGCCCCGCCACCCGCGCCAGGCGCACCGGGCTCCCGGCCGGAGCCGGCCCCAGCACCGGCTCGCAGGCGGGCGACTTCCCCTGCAGCGGCGCGAAGAGGCTCTCGACGTCGCGGCCCAGCGCGTGGGCCAGCGCCAGCGCGGTCGCCACCGAGGGCACGTGCCGGCCCGCCTCGACGGCGGCCACCAGCGAGCGGCTCACGCCCGCGGCGGCGGCCAGCTCGGCCTGGGTCCAGCCGACCGCCCGGCGCCGCTCCCGCACTTCCGGCCTCATTGACAGTATCCTAGAGCCATGCTCGGATTTCGTACAGCGGGGCGCCCCCTGGCCGGTCTGCTGGCGGCCCTGCTGGCGGCCGGCGCGGGCTGCGTTCCCGAGGCGCCCGGGGACCGGCCCGTGCGCGTGCTGGCGGCCGCCTCGCTGCGCGAGGCCCTGTCGGCGGCGCTGGCCGCGATCGAGGCGTCGGGCGGGCCGGCCGCCGTGCCGAGCTTCGCCGGCTCCCAGACCCTGGTGCTGCAGGTGCGCGAGGGCGTCCCCGCCGACGTGGTCGCGCTGGCCGATGCACAGCTCGCCGAGATGCTGCACCGCGAGGGCCATGTGGAGCCGCCGCGGGCCTTCGCCCGCAACCGCCTGGTCTGGATCAGCGCCCTGGATCCCGGCGGCCGGCCGCGGCTGCCCCGCTCCGCGCTCGGCCACGCCAGCGGACGGATCGTGCTGGCGGCGCCCTCGGTCCCGGCCGGGCGCTATGCGCGCGAGGCGCTCGCGGCGCTGGGACAGCTCGACGCCGCCAGCTCTCTGCTGGTCTCGCACGAGTTCGACGTGCGCGCGGTGCTGGCCCGGGTCGCCTCGGGCGAGGCCGACGCCGGGGTGGTCTACGCCACCGACGCCGCCCGGCAGCCCGGGCAGCTGCACGTCGAGCCGCTGCCCGACGCGGTCGTGCCCCCGATCGTCTACGCCGCCGCCGCGCTCGCCCGCAGCCCCGTGGTGGACGCCGCACGGCGCCTGGTCGAGCAGCTCGCGGGGCCCGCGGGCTGCGCAGCCCTGCGCGAGCACGGCTTCGCCTGTGCCGGGGAGGCGAGCGCGCCGTGAGCCGCCGCCTGCTCGCGCTGCTCGCGGCTCCGGCGCTGATCTCGCTCGCGCTCCCCGTGGGGGTGCTGCTGGCGCGGGCACCGTGGACCCGCGCGGGCGCGGAGCTCGGGCGCCCCGAGGTCCTGGCCGCGCTCGGGCTGAGCCTGCGCGTGTCGCTGGGCGCGGTCGGGCTCGCGCTGCTGGGTGGCGCACCGCTGGCCTGGTGGCTGGCGCGCTCGCGCTCGCGCTCGCGATCCGTCGTGCGCGCGCTGGTGACGCTGCCGCTGGTGCTGCCGCCCGTGGTCGCGGGCACCGCCCTGCTGGCCGCCTTCGGGCGCAGTGGCTGGCCCGGCGGCGCGCTGGTCGCCGCCGGGATCGAGCTGCCCTTCTCGACGGCCGGCGCGGTCGTCGCCGCCGCCTTCGTGGCCGCCCCGCTGCTCGTGCAGACACTGGAGGCGGGCCTCGCGCGGGTGGAGCCCCGGCGCGCGCGGACCGCGGCGGTGCTCGGCGCGAGCCCGCGGCGCGTGCTGCTCCACGTGATCCTGCCCGAGATCCGGCCCGCCCTGCTGGCGGGGATCGGGCTGTGCTGGGCGCGCGCGCTGGGCGAGTTCGGCGCGACGATCGCGTTCGCGGGCAACCTGCCGGGGCGCACGCAGACCCTGCCGCTACTGATCTACGAGCAGCTGCACGTGGACGTCGAGCACGCCTGGCTGCTCGCGGGGCTGCTGGTGGCGATCTCGGGGCTGACGCTGGCGGCCCTGCACCTGCGCGGGGAGACGCGATGAGCGCGGGCGACCTGCGCGCCCGGATCCGCGCCCGGCGCGGCGCGCTGGAGCTCGACGCCGAGCTCGAGGTGCCCGCCGGCGAGACGCTGGTGCTGCTCGGACCCAACGGCGCGGGCAAGTCCAGCCTGCTCGATGTGCTCTGCGGGCTGGTGCCGCTCCGCGGCGGACGCGTGAGCCTGGGCGACGCCGTGCTCGAGGATCCCGGCCGCCGCCTGCGCTTGCCGCCCCACGCGCGCGACCTGGCCCTGGTGCCCCAGGGTCTGTGGCTGCTCCCGCACCTGGACGTGCGCGACAACGTGGCGCTGGGCCTGCGCGCGCGCGGTGCGAGCCGCCGCGCGGCGCGCGCGGGCGCCGCACCCTGGCTCGAGCGCCTCGGCCTGGTGCACCTGGCGCAGCGCCGACCGGCAACGCTCTCGGGCGGCGAGGCGCAGCGCGTGGCGCTGGCGCGGGCGCTGGCCGTCACGCCCCGCGCCCTGCTCCTCGACGAGCCCCTGTCGGCATTCGACATCGGCGCGCGACGCGAGGCGCGCACGCGCCTGCGCGCCCACCTCGACGGCTTCGCGGGCCCGGTGGTGCTGGTGACGCACGATCCCACGGAGGCCTGGTCGCTGGGCGACCGCTGGGCCATCGTCGACGGCGGCCGGATCGTGCAGTCCGGCGAGCCGCGCGAGCTCTGCCGGCACCCCCGCTGCGCGCAGACCGCGGCACTGGCCGACGTGACGCTCTGGCGCGGCGCCCTCGAGCACGGCGCCACCGGCTGGCACGTCCTGGCACCGGGGCACTCGCTCGCGCTCGGGCGCGCTCCGGGCTGCGCGCCGGGGGAGGTCTTCGTCGCGATCCCGCCGGACGCCGTGCGACTGCGCGCAGCGGACGGCGCCGGAGTTACGCGGCGCGCGGTCACGAGCGTGGAGATCCAGGGCGGTGCGCTGCGCGTGCACCTCGATGCGCCGGAGAGCGGCGCCGCGGGCCTGGAGGCACGCCTGCCGCTCTCGGATCCACTGGCCGGCGCGCTGCGCCCGGGCACGAGCGTCTTCGCTAGCATCGACCCGGAGGGGATCGAGATCTACCCGGTGCACGCGTGACTTCCGATACCACGACCGAGAGCCCGATCCTGGTCATCTCCAACCGCCTGCCGGTCACCGTCGGGCGCAGCGCACGGGGCCTGGAGCTCCGGCGCTCCACCGGCGGCCTGGTCAGCGCGCTCGAGCCCGTGCTGCACCGGCGCGGCGGCACCTGGGTCGGCTGGCCCGGCGCCAAGCTGCGCGACGGCGAGGTGCTCTCGCAGCCCTCCGATCCGTACCGGATCGTGCCCGTGGAGCTGAGCGACGGCGAGGTCGCGCGCTACTACCACGGCTTCTCCAACGCCACGCTCTGGCCCCTGTTCCACTCGATGCCCGACCGCGCGCGCTTCGAGCGCAGCGACTGGGACGCGTACGAGCGCGTGAACGAGCGCTTCGCCGCCGTCGCCGCGGCCGAGGATGGGCTGGCGTGGGTCCACGACTACCAGCTGATGCGCGTGCCCCACCACCTGCGGCGACTGCGCGCGGAGGCGCGCATCGCCTTCTTCTGCCACATCCCCTTCCCGCCCTACGACGTCTTCCGGCTGCTGCCGTGGGATCGCGAGATCCTGCGCGGGCTCGTCGCCGCCGACCTGATCGGCTTTCACGTGCGCGACTACGCGCAGAACTTCCTCGACTGCGCGGAGCGGCTGCTCGCGGCGCGGGTGGACCGCGAGGCGGGACTCGTCGAGGTCGGGGACCGCACGATCGCGGTCGGTGAGTTCCCGATCGGCATCGACTTCCCGCTCTACGAGCAGCGCGCCATGGCCATGCAGGGCCGCGACCGGCGACGCGAGCAGCTCGTGCTCGGCGTGGACCGGCTCGACTACACCAAGGGCATCCCGCAGCGACTGCGCGCCTTCGAGCGTCTGCTCGACCTGCACGCGGAGCACCGCGGCCAGGTGGTTCTGCTGCAGATCGCCGTGCCGAGCCGCGATCAGGTGCGCGCGTACCAGGATCTCAAGCGCGAGATCGACGAGCTCGTGGGCCGGATCAACGGCCGCTTCGCGACGCCCGGCTGGACGCCGATCCAGTACCTGTACCGCTCGATCCCCCCCGACGATCTCTCGGCGCTGTACCGGGACGCGCGCGTGGCCCTGGTGACCCCGCTGCGCGACGGCATGAACCTGGTCGCCAAGGAGTTCGTCGCCTCGCAGGTCGACGATCCCGGCGTGCTGATCCTGTCGCGACTCGCGGGCGCGGCCGAGACCATGCGGGAGGCCGTGCTGGTCAACCCCATGGATCTCGACGGCACGGCCGAGGCGATCCACCGCGCGCTGGTCATGGACGAGGCCGAGCGTCGCTCGCGCATGGTCGCGCTGCGGCGCCGCGAGCGGCGCAACAGCGTCGAGGCCTGGACCAACGGCTTCCTGCGGCGGGCCGCGAGCTCCGGAGAGCGCCTGCTGCCCGCCAGCGACACCGAGTTCGACGCCTGGATCGGCAGCATGCTGCGCAAGTACCGCCTGGCGCTCTTCCTGGACTACGACGGCACGCTCTCGCCGATCGCGGAGCATCCGTCGCTGGCCCTGCTCTCGGCGGAGGTCCGCGACGCGCTCGAGCGCTGCGCCGCGCGCGACGACATCGACATCGCGATCGTGAGCGGCCGCGCGCTGGAGGACGTGCGCAAGCTCGTGGGCCTCGACGAGGTGGTCTACGCGGGGAACCACGGTCTGGAGATCCAGGGCCCCGGCATCCGCTTCGAGCACGACGACCTGGCCCACTACGCCGACCGGCTCGACCGGCTCGCCGACGAGCTCGAGCAGCACTGCATCCCCGGCGCCTGGGTCGAGCCGAAGGGTGCGTCGCTGACCTTCCACTACCGCGAGGCGGACGAGACCCAGCACGAGCGCCTGGCCGCGAACGCCACGGCCATGATCCGCGCCGCGGGCTTCCAGCCCCGCAGCGCGCTGGCCGCCGTCGAGGCGCGTCCCCCGATCGGCTGGGACAAGGGCCATGCGGTGCTCCACGTTCTGCGTGCCCGCTACGGTCCCTCGTGGTCCGAGTCCGTGCGCCCCATCTACGCCGGAGACGACGAGACCGACGAGGACGCCTTCCGCGTCCTGGCCGGCCTGGGTCGCACCTTCCGCGTCGGCAGCCCCGACCGCTCCACCGCCGCCGACCGCCAGCTCGCCGACGTCGACGCCGTCCTGGGCCTCCTGGACTACCTCGCCCGGAGGTAGACAGGGCCCGGGAAGGAGCCCCCGGGCACGCCGCCCCGGACTCGCGAGCGAAGCAAGCGAGCCCCGCAGCCCAAGAGCGAGGGCCCCTGCGCGCCGAGCCGCCGGTCAGGCCGGGTCGGTCTCCGATCGCGGCCCGGACGCGCCGCGATGAGCCCCCACGAAGCGCGCGTCAGCTCTACCCACGCACGGTCGGCGCTCCGGGCCGCGATCGGAGACCGACCCGGCCCGCCGGCACGCCACCCGCCACCACGAACTCCCCCGCAACAGCGCGCAGGGAGCCGCTCTAGAGGAAATAGAAGCCCAGCCCCAGCAGGATGGCGCTCAGCACGAAGCCCGAGATGATCGTCCCCGACACCGAGCCCAGGGGCTTCTGCAGCGGGGTCGCGATCCAGATCTGGGCCTCGTAGATGAGCGTGATCACCAGGGCCGCCAGGTAGAAGGGCACGTAGGCCGGCGCGGCCGAGTCCACGAGCTGCCAGCGCCCCCCCGCCGCGTCCATGAACAGCAGCATCGGGATCGAGAAGAGCGTGTTCGTGCGCGAGGCGCGCGCCGCGAACGGGGCCTGCTTGGCCGCCTCGGGGTCGGCCTCGCCGCCCGCCGCCACGGCCTCGGCCGAGGCGATGGTCAGCTTCTGGCGCGGCCAGATCACGAACCAGACGTTGGCCCACATCAGCGTCCCCATGGTGCCGCCGACGAGGATCACCCAGAACCATGCGGCGTTCGCGTCGATCCCACCGTGCCCGATGCGCATGAGGATGATCAGCCAGCCGCTGAGGAAGGTGAACATCGCCCCCCAGCGGAACCACCACAGCGCGTTGGGGACCAGGCCCCGGGTCATCGCACTCTTGGCGCCGCCCCCCAGGTCGCTGGCGAAGAACGGCGTCTGGATGAAGTTGAAGTAGTACAGAACGCCGATCCAGGTGATTCCCGCGAGGAAGTGAATCCAGCGCAGGATGAACTCGACAAAATCCATTTGAGATACCCCTCCTGAGTCCCGAGCCTTTGGTGCGCGTATTCGAGCGCCCCGGTACCGCACTTGTCAAATGACTTCGCGGGGATGGCGCCGATCATGCGGCCCGGGCGCGGGGCGGCGAGGCCGCGCGGGCCCGCGGAGCGGGCCTACTCGCCGCTGCCCGGGAGCGAGCCGAGATAGGCCGCGAGCGCGGGAACATGCGCCGCCAGGTAGGGCTGGGCCGGCATCTGCTGCGTCTCGCGCCGGGGCTCGTAGCCCGGGGGATACTCCGCCCGCAGCACGCGGGCCTCGATCAGCTCGCGCGAGGCGCCGGCGATGGCCGGGCCGATCGGCCCGTCGCGCGCCGGGTCCCGGTGGTGACACGCGATGCAGTTGCTGGAGTAGATCTGCTCGCCCTTCTCGGCCAGCGTCATCTCGCCCCCGTCCGAGCACGCCAGCCCGGCCAGGCACGCGGTCAGCGCCCCCGCCGCGCGAACGAACGATCCTGCCTGTCCCCGCCTCACCACGGCGGACCCTAGCGAACGCGCCCCGAAAGAAAAGCGGCGCCCCCTCCAGGAGGGGGCGCCGCCGTTTCTGTCGGATCGATTCGCTGCCCTAGCGGCGGCGGATCAGACCCAGGCCCGCCAGGCCGAGGCCCAGGAGCACGGCCGCGGCCGGCTCGGGGACGTCCCCACCATCGGGGCCGTCGGACGGGAAGTTGCACGGAGCGCCACCGGCCGCCGCGCACAGACCGGCGGTCCAGCGCGCCGGAGCGTCACCCGCGTTCACCATCAGGCGCGCGATCGGGACCTGGCCCGGGGTCGGCATGAAGGCCGGGTCCCGCGCGATGGCAAAGGCGCCAAGGTCCGCGTCGATGGCCTCGAGGTAGCTGAGCTGCGTGCCGTCGGGCTGGATCACGTACGTGTCCGAGATCCCGGCGGCCGAGTTGCCACCCTGCTCGTAGGTATGCGCCACGCGCACGTCACCCGACGCCACCGCTGCGACCGTAGAGGTCAGGTTCCAGGGATTCACCGCCTGGTTGCCGAACGCACCCAGCGGCACATCCCAGCCCGTGTCGAGGACCGAGACGCTTGCGCCCTCGGTGCGCAGATCGAGCTGGATGCCGGCCACGACCTCACCCGGCTCCAGAACGAGGTTGTAGGAGACGACCCCTCCACCCTCGTCCACTGCGACGATCGACGCCGCCTGGCTGTTGGCTGCCAGGCCAAGGGCGCCCACCAGCGCCAGCGCGGCAATCCTGCTTAGAAATACTCGCATTTCGAAATCTCCCTCCAGTGCATGAGAATCTTCGTCTTCGCCCGACCAGTCCACCCGGACGGGCGGAGCGAACCCTGGATGCCAGGATTATCCACCCGGAGCAGGGGTGGAATCAAGCGCAAATGCAGGCCGGCGCCGGCCCGCAGGAATTGCCGCAAATGCCTGAAAATAATGGTGAATGACCTACAATCCGGAATCTGGTCGGGACGAGAAAACTCGGTGACGACAGGGAGGACCCGGTGAATCGGACCGAACTCATGGGAGAAAGCCCATACCTGGAGCTGGACTACGGGAGGCTCGCCACCGTGGCGGCCTCCGGCCGGGAGCTATTGCCCGTGGTGCTGCAGAACGCCGACACCGGCGCGGTGCTGTTCGTCGCCTACGCAAACGCGCAGGCCCTGCGCGAGACGCTCGACAGCGGTCGCGCCGTGCTCTGGTCGACGTCGCGCGACGAGCTCTGGCGCAAGGGCGCGACGTCGGGTGACGTGCTCGACGTGGTCGACGTCTGGGTCAACTGCGAGCAGAACTCGCTGCTGTATCGCGTGCGCCCCCGCGCGGGCGTGTGTCACACGCGCAACGCCCGGGGTGACACACGATCGCGTTGCTACTACCGGCGCGTGAACCGCGACGGGACGCTGGAGCTCGACCCGGACGCGTAGGTCGATGCACCCGCAACGGGGTCAGCGAGCGCCGCGAAGCCAGTCGATGATCGCGGGCCGCAGCCGCGCCGGCTCGAGCAGCGCCTCGAGCGAGCCCACATCGAGGGCGCGCTGAACCGAGTGGATCCCGTCGAACTCGGCGGCCAGCTCCGACTGCTTCTCGAGCATCACGTCGTGCAGCAGCGCGTCGAGACCGGCGCGAGCGGCCAGGCGCTCGGCGGAGTCCGAGGCCCGCTCGACCCGCTCGCGCGCCTCGCGCACGCGCGGATCCGCGGCCGCGCGCCGGCGCACGTCGCGCGGGAAGACCACCGCGGCGGCGGCCGACCCGCCGATGACCGACGCGAACGATCCGGTCAGCGCGGCCGCGCGCATCTGATCGTTCAGCTCGCGCGAGAAGACCACGTAGGCTCCGCCGTGGTAGCGCGTGACCACCGTGAACACGATCGGCCCCTGGAAGCGCACCACCGCGCGCGCGATCTCCGCACCCCACTCGAGCACGCCGCGGCGCATCGACTCCGGCGAGCCGTCGAAGCCCGACAGGTTCGCCAGGATCACCGCGGGCCGGTTGCCGCTGGCCGCGTTCAGCGCGCGCGCGACCTTCTTGGAGGACTGCGGGAAGAGCGTCGCCGGCGTCCAGCTGTCGGGCCCGTCGTTGGGCATGTAGCCCGTACGGGGTACGGCGCGACCCTCGATGCCGATCAGGGTCGCCGGCTGTCCGCCCAGGTGCGCGTCCCAGACGATCGCGGTCTCGGCGCCGACGTGATCGCGCCAGCGCTCGAGCCAGCCGGCGTCGGCGTCGACCAGCGCCCGCATCAGCGGCCGCATCGCGAAGGGACGCTTGCGCTCGGGGTTGTCCCGCGAGAACACGTCGCCCACGCGCTCGAAGCCCTCGTCGCCCTCGTAGGGGGCGAGCGTGACGTCGCGATCCGGCGGATCCTTGGTCTCGAAGGATCGCGGACCGGGCTCGCCGGGCGCCACGTAGCTGCACGCGTAGTGCTCGAGGAGGATCTCGTAGGCCTCGGACAGGCTGCGCGCCTGGTACTGCGCCTCGCCGTTGGGCCCCATGATGCGCTCGTAGCCGCCGATCGCGTTCTCGTCCTCGGCCGAGACCGCACCGGCGGCCTCGAGCGCCGCGCGCCCGGTCAGCACCATCGAGCTGCTGGGGAGCATCACCAGGATGCCGCGCGTCTGCAGACCCATGGTCGCCAGGGCGTCGAAGTAGCTCTGCGCCCCGACGTTGACCCCCGAGAGGATCAGGTTCACCTCGCCGCCCGCATCGGTGAACGTGACCAGGCGCCGGACCACGCGCGCCGTGGCGTCGAGATTCTCGGTGCCGCTGTCCATGGCGATGCGCGCGCCCGAGGACACCGCGACCCACTCGACGGGCAGCGCCTCGCGCTCGGCCAGGTCGAGGGCGGCGACGATCCGGTCGCACTCGGGCGCGGCCAGCGCGCCCAAGCCGCGCGTGGGGTCGCCGAGCAGCAGCACGCGACGCATGCCCTCGGGGTGCTTGCGGGTCTCGGTGGAGATCAGACCGAACACGACGCCGGCGCTGTTGTGCCCCGGCTCGCGCTCGACCGGCGCGGCACGGCCGTCGACCAGATCGTGCTCGAGCCAGCTGCCCGCGCCGAGCGGCACCGACAGCCCCGCGCCGTCGCCCTCGGGGGGTGCGGTGAACAGGCGAGCGATCTCGTACGGGTCGATCACCCCACGCGCACGCGCCCCGGTCAGGCGCCGCACGTACGGCGTGGCCGGCTCGAGCGGCCGCCGGTGCGGCTCGCGGAAGCTCCACTCCACGCGGCTGCCGGTGGGGTTCGAGGCGATGACCTCGATCGCGCGCGCCGGCTCCGCGGGCAGCTCCGGATCCACGCTGGCCAGGCGCACCACGACCCGGTCCAGACCCAGGTGGGCGGTCTCGGGCGCCAGCCGGTGCATGGCCTCGGCGAGCAGCTCGTCGCTGAGCACGATCGGCGGACGCAGGTAGAGCACCAGCCGGTTCCACTGCAGTCGATGCTCCGGATCGCGCTCCGACTGCACCGCGCGCATGGCCTCGACCGCCTCGCGGAAGCGGTGCTCGAACAGCGCCAGGTCCGGGCGGACCGGCGCGTGCGAGCCCAGGTCCCGGACCTCCGCGTAGCAGATGATGCGCTCGTCGCCCGAGTCGTCACGCGCGCGCGCGTGGAAGGCCTCGATGTCGCGGAAGCCCTCGGGCACCTCGAGCCGTTCCAGCTCGAAGTGCTGCAGCCGCCAGAGCTCGAGCCGCTCCGCGGTCGGCGCGTCGACCCCCGCCGCCGCGGCCCGGGCCGCAGCCTCGGGATCGGGGGCCGGGATCAGCGTGAGCGAGACGTCGACCTCCCGCGCCGCGCCGGTCTCCACCTCGTGCCGCTCGAAGAGCACGAAGCGCGACTGGGCCGCGAGGTCGGCGACCGTGGCCGGGACCACGCCGCGAAGCAGCGCCAGGCGGTCGAGCGCAGCGCGCAGCGTGGGCTGGCGCGCGAAGCGCTCGCCATGCTCGCCCAGCCGGATCAGCAGCTGCAGCAGGGCCTGGATCAGGCGGCGGCGCAGCGCCAGCGTGGTGCGCGTGGCCCAGAGCCGCAGCACCGCGCGCTCCAGCGCCGGCGTGGGCTCGAGGCCCGTCACCCCGTACTCACGCAGCACCCCGCGCAGCCCGTCGAGGAAGGACTCGTCGATGCCTGCGCCCTCGGCGCGGATGCGCCTGAGGTACATGGCCATCCGCGCGTCGCTCGACGGCCCCAGCTCGTCGTCGGCCAGGCGCGACGGGGTGCGGCTGAACAGCGCCTCGGTCGCGACGAACAGGCCGATCGGCGCCGCCAGCTGCGAGAGCTCGGCGCGCAGCGCGCCGCCCGCGTCGTCGACCGGCGCCTCGAGCACCGCCACCAGGCGATCGGCGCGGGCCGGGTTGACGTCGTAGCCCATCAGGATGCGCCGCAGCTCGACGCGCAGGGCCGCGACCGCAGCCGACCGCTGCGCGGCGGGCGCGGCGGGCGCGCGCGCCAGGTCCACCTGCTCGCCGTCGAAGAGCAGGTCGAGCGGGTCGGGCTCGGGAGGCAGCTCGAGGCGCTCGCCCACGGGCGCCGCGGCCTCGCCGGCGGCCGGCTCGATCACCAGGATCACGTCGCCCGCCTGCACGCGCTCTCCGGCGCGCGCGACGACCTCGCGCACCACCCCGGAGACCGGCGCATGGAACGCGGTCTCGGTCTTCATGGCCTCGAACAGGCCCAGCCGCTGGCCGGCCTCGACGTGATCGCCGGGCGCAACCGCCACCTCGATCAGCAGCGCCGGCGAGGGCGCGCGCACCTTCCCGCCGACGTCGCGCTGTACCACGTGCTGGGCGCCGCTCATCTCGACGCGCAGCTCGACGTCGGTCTCGCTGTAGACGACGTTCGTGCTCGCGCCGCCCATCATCAGCACGCAGGTGTGCGGCCCGCGCTCCAGCAGGCTGACCTGCACGACCCGGTCGTCGAGATACACGCGGTAGGTCCAGCCTCCGATCGCGTAGACGCGCAGCCGGTAGGCCACGCCGTCGAGCACCAGATCGACCTCGCCGCCCGACGATGCGGGCACGTTGCGCGGCCGGCCGTTCGCGGCCTCCGCGAAGAAGTTGGCCCGGACCTGGGCGCGCTCGCGCTGGTAGGACAGGATGGCCGCGGCGACCAGCACCCGGGGCGTCGCGCGCCGGGCCGCGGCGACCGGCGTGCGATCGAGCCAGCTGGTCGGGACGCCGCCGGCACGGAAGTCCGGGTGCTCGAGCACGTCGAGCAGGAAGCCCTTGTTGGTGACGCCGCCCTCGACCACCACGCGCGAGTCGCGCAGGGCCCGCACGAGGCGGGCGCGCGCCTCCTCGCGCGTGGAGCCGCGCGCGAGGATCTTGGCGACCATGGAGTCGAACTCCGCCGGGACCGATCCGCCCGCGGCGATGCCCGAGTCCACGCGGATGCCGGGACCGCAGGACAGGTCGAGCAGCGGCATGGCGCCGGGGCTGGGCGCGAAGCCGCGCGCCGGATCCTCCGCGCAGAGCCGGACCTCGATGCAGTGACCGCGCTCCGGCGGCTCCTCGACCGGGATCCGATCGCCCCGCGCGATCCGGATCTGCGTCTTGACCAGGTCGATGTCGGTGAGCATCTCGGTCACGCCGTGCTCGACCTGGAGCCGCGGATTGACCTCGAGGAAGAAGAAGCCGGCGTCGGTCACCAGGAACTCGCAGGTCGCGACGCCGACGTAGCTCGCCTCGCTCAGCAGCCGGACCGAGGCGTCGCGCATCTCGCGCTGCATGGCGAGCGGCAGGCCCGGCGGCGGACCCTCCTCGACGACCTTCTGGTGCTTGCGCTGCACGGAGCAGTCGCGCAGGCCCAGCGCCACCACGCTGCCGTGGCTGTCGGCAGCCATCTGCACCTCGATGTGGCGCGCGTCGGTGACGCAGGACTCGACGAAGAGCGTGCCGTCGCCGAACGCGTTCGCGGCCTCGCCGGTGGCGCTGTCGAACGCCGCCAGGAGCGTGGACGGATCATTGACGCGGCGGATGCCGCGGCCGCCGCCACCGGCGGTGGCCTTGAGCATCAGCGGGAAGCCGATGCGCTCCGCCTCGCGCTCCACGCGATCGCGCTCGATGGCGCCGCCGCTCCACGGAGACACGGGCACCCGGGCGCGCTCGGCGAGCAGCTTCGAGGAGATCTTGTCGCCCAGCTGGCGCATGGTCGCCGCGCTGGGGCCCAGGAAGATCAGCTCCGCGGCCTCGAGCTTCTCGACGAACGACGGGTCCTCGGCCAGGAAGCCCCAGCCGGGCCAGACCGAGTCGGCCCGCGAGGCCCGCAGCGCGGCGAGCACGCGGTCGTGATCCAGGTAGGCGGGGCGAAGGGCGCCGCCATCCCCCGAGGCCCGCAGGGCGCTGCCGAGATCGATCGCCTCGTCGGCCTCGCGCACGAAGGGGGCGTTTCGATCGGGCTCGGTGTAGAGCGCGATCGAGACGAGGTCGCTGCCCTCCTCGGCCCGCAGCTCCGAGATGGCGCGGATGCAGCGCGTCGCGGCCTCGGCGCGGTTCAGCACCGCGATCCGCCGGGGGCCCGTCAAGCCGTTCTCCTTCCGCCGGGGATCTTAGCCCGCAATCGCGGACGCGTGGCGCGCAGCCCGAGCCGCCCGTCGCCCGCGCGAGGCCGGCCTACGAGGAGCGGGTCGGGACGGCGCCGGGGAAGACGCGGCTGAAGGTCAGGAAGCACAGGAAGAACGCCCCGATGAAGCCCGCCGCGACCCCCAGCTCGATCCAGCCCATGGGGGTGAGGGCCGCACCCTCGAAGACGGCACTCGGCCGCACCAGCGAGGGCGTCACCAGGACGTAGCGCTCCAGCCAGAAGCCGAGCACGGAGCCGAAGGCGATCGTGCCCAGGATGCCGACGGTCTTCTTGGGGCGCTGTCCCAGCAGGACCCAGAACGGGGCCACCCAGATCAGCAGCCAGACCGTCAGCGTCAGCTTCACGTACGGCTCGGTCAGCCGCTCCCAGAAGCCGCCCAGGTACCAGGTGTCCTGCAGGAACTGGGTCCCCAGGCGCGCCACCAGGAAGCCGGTCTCCTCCGGGATGTTGGCGTACCAGATCACGAAGTACTGGGACCAGAACAGGTACATCCAGAAGATGGAGAAGGCGAAGATCAGCTTGCCCAGGTCGTGCATGCGGTTCGAGGTCATGAAGCCCTCGGGCATGTCGGGCGAGTTCCGCAGCGCCAGGCAGATCAGCGTCAGCAGCGAGACCGACGAGAGGAATCCACCCCAGGAGTAGAACGCCGGGAACATGGTGCTGACCCATTCGGGCGACAGCGACATGATCATGTCGATGCCGATCAGCGAGTAGCAGATGGCGAAGGAGATCGCGACGACGGCCGCCATCTTGCGGCCGCGGCGCTCGGCCCAGTCGCGCTCGGCGATCTCCCCGCGCCACCCCCGGGTCCAGTTCGCGTAGAGCGACTGACGCCAGCCCGTGGCGGTCTCTCGCGCGCGGCCGAGCATGGGTCGGATGGTGATCCGCAGGTAGAGCACCGACACGAAGGTCACCCAGATCAGCGCGAGCGTGTCGCGCATGAACGTGAAGCCCGGCTCGAACCAGAACTCCTTGCCGTGGATCGGGTGGTGAGTCCACTCGAAGAGCTCGTGCCGGCCCGCGTACACGACCGCGAAGCCGATCAGCGACACGGGCACGAAGGCCCCCATCGAGTCGGCCACGCGCCGGATCGGGCCGGCCCAGGTCGCGTTGGTCAGACGCATGGCCGCCGAGAAGGCCAGCGCGCCGTTGGCCAGCGCCGCCCAGAGCAGCCAGTTGTGCAGGAAGACCCGGTAGGTGCGCGCGCTGCTGTCCGCGCTGGACACACCCATCACGAACGCGATGACTCCGAGCAGGAGCAGCGCGGCGAAGACCGCGGCCGGAACCGTCGGCAGGGATCTCGGCGTAGCGACGTCAGCGCTCACTTCTCAGCTCCTCGGGAAAAGCACGCGCAGGTAGTTCACGATGTGCCAGCGGTCGTCGCTGGAGATCTGCGGGTAGGCCGGCATCATCGGCTTTCCGTAGCGGATCTTCGTGTAGAGCATCCCGTCCTCGTAGGCCGGAACGCTGGCCAGCGGGAAGGGCGGTGCACCCGCCGCGGCCAGGCGGCCCGCCACCGGCGCCTCGACCGGGCTGGCCATGCCGTCCGACGCGTGGCAGACGGCGCAGTGGACCCCGTACAGCTTCTCGCCCCGGGCCAGGGACGCGGGCGTGGGCGCGATCGGATTGCGCAGGGCACGCGCCTCGGGCGAGTGCATCGGGTTGGCGGCCATGGGGTTGTCGGGCCGGATGCGCGGCGTGATCCCGCCCGCCGGCACGGTGTTCTCGGGAGGCACCCAGGGACCGACCAGCGGCCCGTCGCCGAGCTCGGACGTCGGCGTCCAGAGCCCCTCCTCCAGCGCCGGCGAGCGCGGCTCGAGAGCCTGAATCGCCGGCTGCTCCTTCATCTGGGAGAACCACTGCCGGTCCACCTGCTCGAAGCAGCCGGAGCCGATCACCGCCAGCAGCGCGATCGCCGTGATCTCAGGCCGAGACAACGCGCACCTCCGTGCAGCCGACGCTGGTCAGCAGCTCCTGCACGCGCGAGACCTGGTCCGCATGGCAGTCCACGACGCAGCCGAACTCGTCGCCGCTGAAGCTGGGCTGGTAGGCCCCGTGGTCCCGGCGCGCGACCATCCACATACCGTGGATCAGCAGCCCGACCACGGTCAGGATGCCCCCGAAGAGGATGTTCAGCTCGAAGCCGATGATCGTGTAGGCGGGAATCGACGCGAAGGGCTTGCCGCCGATCACGATCGGCCAGTCATAGGCCATCCAGATCTGCATGTAGTAGGCCAGGGTGACGCCGGTCAGGCAGCCGATCAGCGTGTACAGGCGCACGATGCTCGGGCCCCGGTCGAGTGCGTGCTCGATCTCGTGGCTCGGGCAGGGCGCGTACACGTCGAGGGCGCCGAAGCCGGCGTCCTTGAGCTCGTGCACGGCGTGCGCCGTGGCGTCGGGCGTCTTCAGTATGCCCAGGACCTGTGCCATCAGTGGGCCCCCTCCGCCCGCGTCTCGTCCTCGTAGTAGAGCTCCTTGACCTCCTGGATCGCGATCACGGGGAACATGCGCAGGAAGATCAGGAACATGAAGAAGACCAGCGCGAAGCTCGCGACGAGGATCGTCATCTCGACCCAGCTCGGCGTGTAGTGACCCCAGGCCGCGGGGTCGTACTCGTGCGAGATGCCGGTGAGGATGATGACGTAGCGCTCGAACCACATGCCGATGTTGATGAAGATCGAGATGGTCCAGAGCACCTTCAGGTTGGTGCGCATCTTCTTGAACCAGAGCGGCAGCGGGCTGATCACGTTGCAGATGATCATGATCCAGGTGGCCCACCAGTAGTACCCGAAGCCGCGGAACCAGAACGACATCTGCTCGTAGGGGTTTGCCGAGTACCAGGCCATGAAGTACTCGATGCCGTACGAGTAGCCGACGATCGAGGACGTGAGCAGGATCAGCTTGCCCATGTTGTCGAAGTGCTCGTCGCGCAGGTACGCCTGCAGCCCGAAGGCGTTGCGCACCGGAACGAGCACGGTGATCACCATGGCGATGCCCGAGAAGATCGCGCCGGCGACGAAGTACGGCGCGAAGATCGTGGTGTGCCAGCCGGGCACGACCGACGTGGCGAAGTCCCAGGACACCACGCTGTGGACCGAGAGCACCAGCGGCGTCGCCAGCCCCGACAGGTGCAGGACCGCGCGGGAGTGGGCGCGCCACTGCTCACCGGACCCGCGCCAGCCCATGGCCAGCACGCGGTACAGGTGGCGTCGCCAGTCGCGCACGCGGTCGCGCGCCGCGGCCACGTCGGGAATCAGCCCGACGCAGAAGAACAGGATCGAGATCAGCATGTAGGTGTTGATCGCGAACAGGTCCCAGACGAGCGGCGACTTGAAGTTGACCCAGAGCCCCCGCTGGTTCGGGTACGGGATGATGAAGTAGAACTTCCAGGCGCGGCCCAGGTGGAGCAGCGGGAACAGGGCCGCCACGATCACCGCGAAGACCGTCATGGCCTCGGCGCCGCGGTTGACCGCGTTGCGCCAGCGCGCGCGGAACAGGAAGAGGATCGCCGAGATCAGCGTGCCGGCGTGCGCGATGCCGACCCAGAAGACGAAGGTCGTGATGTACACGCCCCACATCACCGGGTGGTTCAGGCCCGTGACGCCGAAGCCCTCGCGGAACTGGTAGGCGAAGGCCGCCATCCCGCAGGCCACCAGCGCGCCGCAGAAGAGCGTTCCGAGCACGTAGAGCAGGCCGGGGGGCTCCAGGACGCGCAGGATGTCGTCGTTGATCGCGTCCGCGCTCGCCGGGACGGGTTCGGTCACCGCAGCCATCGTCTATGCCTCGCCCGCTTCGAAGCGCCGGACCGCCTTCTGGTAGGAGACGCCCGGGCGTGTGTACAGGTGCTCGAGCACCCGGTAGGCGCGCGGGTCGTCGCGGAGCTCGGTCACTCGGCTCGCGGGATCCCGCAGGTTCCCGAAGGTGATTGCATCGCTCGGACAGGTCTGCGCGCAGGCCGGCGTGATGTCTCCGTCGCGGACGAGCCGGCCCTGCGACTGCGCCAGGGTCTTGCCGTCGTGGATGCGCTGCACGCACATCGAGCACTTCTCCATGACGCCCTTCGCGCGCACCATCACGTCGGGGTTCAGGCCGAAGTTCTCCGGCTCCTCGTAGTACTCGTCGTAGCGCCAGCTATTGAAGCGCCGCACCTTGTACGGGCAGTTGTTGGAGCAGAACCGCGTGCCGATGCAGCGGTTGGGCACCATGATGTTCAGGCCCTCGTGCGTGTGGTACGTGGCGATCACCGGGCACACGTTCTCGCACGGGGCCGCGCCGCAGTGCTGGCACATCATGGGCAGGTGGCGCACGTCGGGATGGTCGTCGGTCTCCTCGACGTAGCGCTCGATGCGCATCCAGAACATCTCGCGGCCCATCAGCGAGTTGGCCGGGCCGACCACGGGCGTGTTGTTCTCCACCGCGCAGGCCGCCACGCAGGCGTTGCAGCCGGAGCAGGCGTCGACATCGACGTTCAGGCCCCAGCGATAGGGACTGTCGGCGTGCGCATCGGACGCCGGGTCATAGTCGGTCGTGACCAGGTGGCTGGCGTCGCCCTGGACCGGCAGCGGCTTGACGCCGTACACGTCGGCCGGCGTGCCCGGGTTCGCGCCCGGCAGCGCATGCGCGTCGCCGTGACCTTCGCCATGTGCATCCCCGCCGTGAGAGGCGTCGCCGCCGTGGCCGTCGCCGTGGCCACCGCCGGAGCCATGATCCGGGTCGTGCAGCGCCGCCAGGGTCATCGATTTGGCGAAGCCGCGGTTCTCCTGGTCGAAGGTGAGCTGCGCGCGCGCGATCGGCTCGCGTGCGCCCGTGGGTCGCACGCTGGCGCGTGTCGAGTACCAGGCCAGCGCGCCGCTCGCGGAGTCGAGGCGCCCCGGGATCAGGCGGAAGGCATTGACGCCGATGCTGCGCGACTTGCCGCGGTGGTCGGGCTCGGGCTGGTCCGGGGCGAGCGGCGGGTGCCCGTTTCCGACCTGGAGCGCGACCGCGCCGCGGCGCACGCCCGAGTGCACGAAGACCGGCACCTCGACCTTGCCGGCCGAGGTGGCGAGCTCGACGACGTCGCCCGTGCGCACGCCCAGCCGCCCGGCGGTATCCGGGTGCAGCTCGGCCACGCTGCTCCAGGTCGTCTTGAGCACCGGATCGGGGATCTCGTGGAGCAGCGCGATGCGCGCGCTGCGGCCGTCGTAGAAGTGGAGCGATGGGTAGACCACCAGCGCCAGATCGTCACCGGAGCCGTCGAGCTCGGCCGCGCCGAGGTCCAGCGCCGCGATGGCGGCGGGATCGACGGCGGCCGGGACCGGACCGGACGGACGGCCGGATCCGCCGCTGCCCAGCGCGCGGTCGAGGGCGTCGGCCCCGCCCCATGCAGCGCGCAGCGCCTCGAAGAAGCTGGCGGGCAGGCCGTCTCCGCGGCCCAGCGCGCGCGCGGCATCGAGGAGGACGTCGCCGGCCGCGCGGGTCTCGAAGATCGGACGGATGGTCGGCTGCTGGAGGCGCCGCACGCCCGCGACGGGCTCGGCGTCGCCCCAGGCCTCGTGGGGGGTGTGGTCCGGCAGCACCAGGTCCGCGAGCGCGGTGGTCTCGTCGCTGGCGCTGGAGAAGCTCACCACGAAGGGCCGCTCCATGGCGTCGGCGAAGCCGACCTGCGGCGCGCTGTAGACCGGGTCCACGCCGTGCACCAGCAGCACCTTGACGTCACCGCCGCGCATCTTGCCGGCCAGCTCGGTCAGGTCCGCGAAGCGGCCGAGACGCTCGACCCGGTGGTCGGGCCCGAAGACGACCGTGTCATTGATCGCTCCGGCCGCGGCGTTGATCAGCATGACCGCGCCGGCGAAGGCCGCGGCGTTGGTGCCCTGCACCTCGGCGCCCGGGGGCAGCGCGAGCGGCGCCTTGGCGTCCGCGATGCGCCGCGCCAGCGCGTCGATTCGCGCGGCGTCGATCCCCGTGCGCGCGCTGGTGGCCGCGGCACGGAACTGCGCCAGCGCGCCGGCCAGGTCGCCCCGACCGCGCAGGCGCGCGACGGCGTGGGCCAGCGACAGCGCGACGAGCGCCTCGGTCCCGGGCTCGGGAGCGAGCCACTCGTCGGCGTTGCCGCCGGTCAGGCCCAGCCGCGGGCCGACGAAGGCGTGGTAGCCGTGACCGTCCTGGCGCGCGCGCATGAAGCCGCGCTGGTTCGAGACCGGATCGAGCCAGGTCTCGAGGAAGTCGGTGCCGAACGAGACGACCAGATCTGCCTTGCCGAAGTCGAACTGCGGCACGCCGGAGCGCCCGAACAGCCGGCGGTTCGCCGCGCGCAGCGCCTCGTGCGCGAACGGCTCGTAGCGCAGGCGCTGCGGCGAGCCGAGCGCCGCCATCACCTGGTCGATCAGAGCGTCGAGCGTGCCCGTCTCGAGCCCGCCCAGGAAGAACGCCTTGCCGGGGCTCTGGCGCAGCTGCGCCACCAGCAGCTGCATGGCCTCGTCCCAGCCGATCCGCTCGAGACCGTTCGCGCCGCGCTTCATGGGCCCGCGGAAGCGGTTGGCGTCGTACGTGCGGTACAGGCTGGACTGACCGCGAACGCAGAGCCCGCCCTCGGTGAACGGGTCGTCGGCGCGCCCCTCGACCTTGATCGGGCGGCCTTCACGGGTGGTCACCGTGGTGGCGCACGCACCCGGACACTCCCGGCAGGTGCTGTGGTACCGCGTCGGGATCCCGGGGATCACCTCCTCGGGCTGGTTGAGGTACGGGATCACCTTCTCGACCGGCTCCTTGCACGCCACGGTGGCGGCGGCGCCGGCAGAGAGACCGGTGATCTTCAGGAAGTCTCGGCGATCGAGCTCGGGCATGACTCGGTGGATCCTGTCCGTCCTAGTAGTGGCAGGCCGCGCAGTCGTCGGGACCGGCGCGATCGAGGTGGCACTCCATGCACCAGCCCATCTCCAGCTTCGCACTCGGCAGGTAGAACGTGCGCGCAGTGTTCTGCGTATCCGGCACGAGGTACACGCGGTTCATGGTCTCCACGGGACCGTGGCACTTCTGGCACTCCAGGCCGGCCTGGACGTGCTTGAAGTGCTTGAACTGCACGTGCTCGGGCAGGTTGTGGATCCTGACCCACGGGATCGACTCGCCGCGCTCGTAGTACGCGTGGATCTTGGCGATCTCCGCGGCGCTGGCCTCGAGCTCCGCGGCACTGCCCGTCTGGCGCTGCTTGACGTGCTCGTGGCAGCCCATGCAGACCGACACGGCGGGAACCGTGGCGGCCTGGCTCTTCTCCGCGGCGCCGTGGCAGTACAGGCAGTCGATCTTCAGCTCGCCGGCGTGGAGCTTGTGACTGAACGAGATCGGCTGACGCGGCCCCGCCTCCTCGGCGGATGTCAGCTCCTGCTCGTACAGCCCCGCGTGGACGATGGAAACGCCCAGTGCCAGGGCACAGATCGACGATAGGAGAACGGTTGCGCGCATACGGGTTCCCTGGTTGCGGCCGTGTGATACCCGCGCGCCATTTCAGCGTCAAGTTCGCGCGAGCGCACGCGCATCGGGTGCATCAAAACGCTGCACCCGGTCCGGCATCCCCCGCCTCGCCTCCGGGGCCGAAGCGGAGCATCGGGAACGGACCGAACGCGGGCGACTCACCATAGGCGAGCACGCGCACCACGCCGCAGTGGTCGAAGCCGAACGGCACCTCGTCGCGCGTCGGCATCCCGGCCAGCATCTGCAGCGCGTAGTTCAGCAGTCCCCCGTGCGACACGACCAGGGTGAGGCCGGATTCTCCCAGCGCCGCGCGCACCAGGCCACACGCCTCGGAGGCGCGCGCCAGGAAGGCCTCGCGCGTCTCCCCGCCCGGCGCGGTGCGCCCCGACGCCGCCAGACGGGCGACCACGCTGTGCCCGCGACTGAAATCGCCGGGCCAGCGCGCGCGGGCGGCCCGGGGATCGAGCCCCGCCAGCTCCCCGTGGTCGCCCTCCGCCAGGCACGCATGGACCCGCGGCTCGAGCCCGAGTCCCGCCCCCAGGATCTCCGCGGTCTCGCGGGCGCGGCGCAGCGGCGAGCTCCAGAGCCGCTCGAAGCGCAGCGTGCCCAGGCGATCCCGGAGCGCGACCGCCTGGGCACGCCCGGCGGCGTTGAGACCCTGGTCGCCGAAGCGTCCGTCCCCGTAGGCCGCGTGCCGCACCAGCCAGACCTGTGCGGGTGCCGCCCCGCGGGGTGTGACAGGAGGACTCATGGCCCGGGCAGGTTCACCCGGCGTCAGGCGCCGGCGGGCGGGCGCCGGCGACGGGGCGCCGCAGCATCCGCACGCCATCGACCACCACCCACAGGGAGAGCGCCAGGATCAGCGACGCGCTGCCCGCGAGCAGCCAGTTCGCGCTGGCGACGTGCCCGCGAACCTCGCCGAGCATGGCCAGGACCGTGGCCACGAGCACCAGCACCATGGGCACGAGCGTGTACAGGTACGGCCGGCCGGCGCGGCGCAGCCAGACGCTGACCACCGTGAGCGTGAGCGCCGCCAGGATCTGGTTGGTGGTGCCGAAGAGCGGCCAGAGCAGCAGCCCGCCCTTCCCCCCGGCCTGCGTGAGCGCCAGCAGCAGCGCCGCGCCGATGCCGACGCCTGCGGCCACGTAGCGGTTGCGCAGGACCTCGATCCCGGCGCTCTCGCCCAGCTCCGACAGGATGAGCCGCAGGATGCGCGCGCCCGTGTCCAGGGACGTGGCGGCGAAGGCGATCACCATGACCGCGACGAAGGTCTCGGCCGTCGCGCGCGCGACCCCCAGCTGCGACACGAAGGTGGCCGCGCCGTGCACGAACGCCTCGAGCTTGGGCGCGAGCCCCGACGCCGCCGACCAGCTCGCATAGTGCGCATGCCACTGGTCGGCGGTCGCGAAGCCCGCGGTGGTGGCGAGCACCGCCAGCAGCCCGAGCGTGCCCTCGCCGAGCATGCCGCCGTAGCCGATCGGCCGCGCGTCGGTCATGCACGCGACCTGCTTGGACGTGGTTCCCGAGGCCACCAGGCCGTGGAAGCCCGAGATCGCGCCGCACGCGATGGTGATGAACAGGAACGGCAGCAGCGGCGGAGCACCCTCCGGGTTCGGGTTGAACGCCGGCGCCGCGATCGGCGGGGCCAGGAGCATCAGGCCCCCGATCATGGCTCCCAGCCCGAGCAGCAGCTGGTGCGAGTTCAGGTAGTCACGGGGCTGCAGCAGCAGCCACACGGGCAGGACCGAGGCGGCGAAGGAGTAGATCATGAGCACCCAGACCCAGGCGCCGACGCTCACGTCGCGCAGCGCCGGGAAGGCGTCGACGAAGGCCTGGCCGTAGAAGACGGCCGTGAGCAGCAGCGCGAACCCGACCAGCGACGGCAGCAGCACCGGCACGCCCCGCCGGTAGACCAGCCAGCCCAGCGCGATCGCGACCACGATCTGGACGTTGATCGGGAAGATCGCCGCCGGGTAGCTCACGAACAGCGTTGCGATGATGAACGCGAAGACCGCCAGCACGATCCAGATCAGGAACGCCACCACGATCAGGAACAGACGCTTCGCCCCGGGGCTGATCACGTCGCCGGCGATGTCCCCGACCGACCTGCCGCGATGGCGCAGGCTGATCACGAGCGCGGCGAAGTCGTGCACCGCGCCCATCGCGATCGTGCCGATCAGCACCCAGAGCAGCGCCGGCAGCCAGCCCCAGATCACCGCCAGCGCGGGGCCGACGATCGGCGCCGCCCCGGCGATCGACGTGTAGTGGTGCCCCCAGAGCAGGCCGAGCCGCGTGGGCACGTAGTCCACGCCGTCGGCGAGCTCGCGCGAGGGGACCGGCTCGTCGGCCTCGAGCGCGAACACGCGGCGCGCCAGGAAGCCGGAGTAGAAGCGGTAGGCGAGCACGTAGCTCGCCAGCACGAGCAGGGCGAGGGTCGCCGCGTTCACGGCGCGACAGGCTAACACCCCGCCGGCGCGCGAACACGCCGCTGGTGTCAGCGCACCCGGCCGTCCCGGTGGCGCTGCGGCCGGGCCGCGTGCCGGCGCCGGGCGCCGGGCGGGGCCTGCGGCCGGGAGGCATCGGGCCGCCCGGGCGCGCCGCGCCCGCCGGTGCGGAGCTCGACGCTCATCCGCCCGCGCCGCACTCCCAGACGTAGATCGTCATCGGCGGCAGGTTCCAGAAGCCGCTGTGGCGCTCCGGCCGACCGAAGACCGGCTCGGCCAGGCGCGCGACGTGGCTGCGGAACTGGTAGGCGACGAAGCGACCGCCCGGCGCGAGGGCGCGCTCGGCGGCCTCGACCGTCTGGCGGCCCACACCCTCGTCGAGCGTCGAGAAGGGGATGCCCGAGACCACCAGATCGGCCTTCTCCAGGCCCTGCTTCGCCAGCGCCGTGGCGATCTCGGTGGCGCTGCCCTCGTACACCTCGAGCCGCGGGTCGTCGAAGTCGTCGCGCAGCATGCGGGCGAAGTCGGCATTGATCTCGATCGCGATCAGCTTGCCGTCGGCGGGCATGCGCTCGAGCAGCTGGCGCGTCAGCACCCCGGTGCCGGGGCCGAGCTCGACCACGACGCGGGCGTTGGCCACGTCGCCGCAGTCGCCGACGCGCCGCACCAGGAACGGCGAGCTGGGCCAGACCGAGGCCACCTCGCGCGGCTTGCGCAGGAAGCCGAGCAGGAAGTCGAGGGGCCGGTCACCGGAGCGCCGCGCGCGGATCTCGCTCATTGTACTCCGGCTCCCCCTCGGTGCCCCTGAAGCCACGGGACGCGGCCTGTCTTACACGGGCCCCCGCGACGGGTCAACTGCCGGCGGGCCGTGGGGATTCCAGCACGCGTCGGGTCGCCTCCGCGAGCCTCCGGAACAGGTCGCGGGCGGCCACTTCGGCCGCGGCGGCATCGCGGGCGCTGACCGCCACACCGACCCGGCGCACGCCGGCGCCCAGCCCCACGCGGTCGCGCGTGCAGGCCTCGCGCGCGGCGTGGCCCAGCGCCCCCCCCGTGCTGAAGCGGTGCAGCGCGTTCGCCAGCAGGGTCAGCACCCGGTTGCCCCCGCTGCGCGCGGCGAACGCCGGCAGCGCCCAGAGCGCCTCGCAGAAGGCGGCGTCGGCGAGGCCCTCGTCGCCCAGCGCGGCGAGCGCGCGCTCGAGATCCGCCAGGCCGTCGCCGCGCTCGACCGCGGCCCTCAGCAGCCCGCCGGCCACGAGCTCGCGGGCATCGAGCAGGTCGCGCATCCAGTCGCCCGCGGAGTCATCAGCGAGCGAGGCCCCCACCAGCTCCAGGCTGGCGTGCTGGGGGTCCAGCACGCGCGTACCCGAGCCCTGCTGCGACTCGACCAGGCGCAGCTGCTCGAGCTTCCGCAGCGCCTCGCGCACGCTGCCGCGATTCACCGCCAGGTCCTGCGCGAGATCGCGCTCCGGCGGCAGCCGGTCGCCGGGGCGGAGCTCGCCGGTGCTGATCCGGCGCCGGAGCTGATCGGCCAGCTCGTCGGGCAGCGGGCGGCGCCGGCGCGGCTCGGGTTCCATCGCGTCGATCATACGCGCCGGGCGCGGTCGCTTGCGTCCGCGCGCGACGGCCGCGCATGATGCAGGCATGGCGCGATCGTACTGGCTCGCGAAGTCCGAGCCCGGCGCGTATTCCTGGGACCGGCTGGTCGCCGACGGGTCGACCTTCTGGGAAGGGGTGCGCAATCACCAGGCCCGCAACAACCTCGCCGCCATGGGCAAGGGCGACCTGGTGCTCTTCTATCACTCGGTCAAGGGCTGCGAGGTCGTCGGCATCATGCGCGTCACGCGCGAGGCCTACGCCGACCCCACCTCCGACGACGAGCGCTGGGTCGTCGTCGACGTCGAGCCGGTGAAGCCCCTGCGCGAGCCGGTCACGCTGGCGCAGGTCAAGGCCGACCCCGAGCTCGAGGGCATCGCGCTGGTGCGCCAGTCGCGACTGTCGGTGATGCCGCTCGAGCGCGAGCACTTCGAGCGCATCCTCGAGCTGGGCAGGACGCGCGTGCGCTGAGCTCAGGGGCGAACGACGCGGAGCAGCAGCAGACCGTCGCCCCCGGGCGTCGCCAGCCGCCGGATCGCTCCGGGCTCGAGGTCGACGATCACGCCGTGGACCCCGCGCGCGTACAGGGCCTCGCCGAGTGCCTGCAGGATCGACTGGATCGCGGAGCCGTAGAGCTGCGCCCCGCGCGGACCGAAACGCCCCAGCTGCCAGAGCGGCACGGCCTGCACGCTCAGACCGGGGCGCGGCGCGACGTAGCCGGCCGGGATCTTGCCCGTGTCCCAGGCCAGGTCGACGTCGATGGTGAGCAGCTCGTCGAGCGGGAGCGCGAGATCGGCCGGGCCCGTGAGATCCAGCGAGCGCACGGTGACCAGAACCGCGTCGCGGCCGAAGCGATCGCGCGAGGCGGGCAGCGAAGCCAGCGGCGCGACCGGGACCCCGGCGCGCCGCAGCTCGATCACCAGGCTGCGCTGTCCGGTGCCGGCGCGGGCCACCGCGCCGGGGCGCACGGCCGCCCCGACGCCCGCGTGCCCGCGGCGGAGGTGGGCCGACTCGACCGCATCGACCACCGCGTCGAGCGCCGAGCCGTACAGCCGCACGCCCGCCCGTCCCAGGTCGCGCAGCCGCCAGCGCCGCGCGGGCAGCCCCGGGCGCGCCGCGGCCCAGCCACCGGCGAGCCGCGACAGCTCGACGTCGAGGTCGAGCACCTCCGCGGCGCCGAGCGTACCGCCGCCGGCGCCGTGGACGACCACCGCGTCGACGTCCACGTACGCCAGGTCGGGGCCGTCGGGATCGGGCGCCGGGCGCAGCTGCGCCGCGCCGGTGGCCGGGTCGAGCCAGGCGGCCAGCCCCAGGGCCAGGAGCCATGTGCGGCCGGCGGGCCGGCGCCGCGGAAGACTCGCACGCGCGTGCATGCGTCCCGTTTCGACGCCCGGGCCGGCGCCATTGAGCCGTCGCGAGGCGGCGGCTCAGTCGAGCGCGCGCACCTTGCCGATGCGGCGCGCGTGACGCCCGCCCTCGAACTCCGCGTCCAGCCAAACGCGGACCCACTTGAGCAGATCCTCGGCGGCGAACTCACCCGCCCCCAGGCAGAGCACGTTCGAGCCGTGGTGCTGGCGCGTCATCTCCGCGGTGCGCTCGCTGTAGACCAGGGCCGCCACCACGCCGGGGATGCGGTTGGCGAGCATGGACATGCCGATCCCGTTGTGACACGCCAGGATCGCGCGCTCGCACTCTCCCGCGGCCACGCATCGCGCCGCGGGCTCCGCGAAGTCGGGGTAGTCGCAGGACTCCGCGGAGTCCGTGCCGAAGTCGCGCACCTCGTGGCCGGCCGCCTCGAGCTCGGCGACGAGCCGCGTCTTGAAGGCGTGTCCAGCGTGATCCGAGGCGACGGCGATCTTCAACCCGGGCGACCTCCCCGTCAGACGCTGGCGGCGTAGATGTCCATGACCTCGTGCAGGAGGTCGATCGCGTCGGTCTTGGAGCGCTGGAAGGAGTTGCGCCCCATGATCGAGCCGAAGGCACCACCGTCGGCGATGCCGCGGATCTCCTGGAGCACGCCCTCGCGATCCTTGGCGGGCCCGCCCGAGAAGATCACGATCCGGCGACCGGAGAAGCAGCTCTCCAGCACGTGGGCAATGCGCTGGGCCAGCGTGCCGATGGCGATGCCGTGCTGCTCGTAGACCTTGCGGGCGGCGTCCTGCTCGATGTGGTCGGTCGGCGGCTTGACCTTGACGACGTGTGCGCCCATCTGTGCCGCGAGCTGGGCGGCGTAGGCCACCACGTCGATCGCCGTCTCGCCGTCCTTGGAGATGCCCGAGCCGCGCGGGTACGACCAGACCACGACGGCCAGGCCGTGGGCCTTGGCCTCCTCGGTCAGCTCGCGCAGGTCCTCGTACATGGTGTTCCGGTGGGCCGAGGCCGGGTAGATCGTGTAGCCGATCGCAGCGGCGCCCAGGCGCAGCGCGTCGCGCACCGAGCCCGTGACTGCGGGGGCCGGGTCGGCGTCCGAGTACAGCGAGTCGGAGTTGTTCAGCTTCAGGATCAGCGGGACGTCACCGGCGAACTCGGCCGCCCCCGCCTCCAGGAAACCCAGCGGCGCGGCGTAGGCGTTGCAGCCCGCCGCGATCGCCAGCTCGAAGTGGTAGCGCGGGTCGTAGGCCGGCGGGTTGGGCGCGAAGCTGCGCGCCGGGCCGTGCTCGAAGCCCTGGTCGACCGGCAGGATGACCATCTTGCCGGTGCCGCCGAGGCGCCCGTGATTGAGCATCCGCGCCAGGTTGGACAGCGTCCCCGCATTGTCGTTGGAGTACCAGGACAGGATCTCCTTGACCCGCTTCGTCGTCACGATCTTCTCCCCGGCGCGGGCGGGTTCTGCGGGAGCCCGCCCTGCTGCGCCTCGTGTACCTGCATCTCGCTTCCCGCGGCGCCGATTCTAGCGCATCGAGACTGGCCGGGATCCGGGCTACCTTGGCCCCGTGCCACCCCGTGCCGTCCGCATCGTCTGCACCATCGGTCCCGCGAGCCGGGATCCCGAGTCCCTCGCCGCGCTGATCGGGGCGGGCATGGACGTGGCCCGGATCAACTTCGCCCACGGGACCCCGGACCAGCACCGCGAGACCGTGGCCCGGATCCGCGCCGCCGCGGCCGCGGCGGACCGCCCCGTTTCCATCCTCCAGGACCTGGCGGGCCCGAAGGTGCGCCTGGGTCAGCTCGACGGCGAGCGCGTGCGACTGGTCGCCGACCAGCAGGTCACCCTGGACTGCGGGGTCGCCAAGGCGCGGGGCGACGAGCTGCCGGTTCCCGATGCCTGGTTCGCGGGCGAGGTCCAGCCCGGCGGGCCCATCCTGATCGGCGACGGCGCCGTCGAGCTCGAGGTGCTCGACGTGGACGAGGCGCGCGTCCACTGCCGGGTCGTGGTCGGCGGCGAGATCTCGTCGGGCAAGGGGATCAACGCGCCGGGCGGCCTGTCAGAGCGCCCCCTGCTCGACGAGAAGGACCGCGCCGACATCGCCCTGGGCGTGGAGCTTGGCGTGGACCTGGTCGGCGTCTCCTACGTGCGCAGCGCCGACGACCTGCATCTGGTGCGCGGCATCCTGCGCGACGAGCACCAGTGCGCCACGCCGCTGGTGGCGAAGATCGAGACCGAGCTGGCGCTGCAGAACCTCGACACCGTCCTGGCCAGCTGCGAGGCCGTGATGATCGCGCGCGGCGACCTCTCGCTCGAGATCCCCTACGAGCGCGTCCCCGTGGCGCAGAAGCGGATCGTCGCGGCGGCGGTCCGCGCCGGGCGCCCGGTGATCACCGCCACGCAGATGCTGCAGTCCATGGTCTCCGCACCGCGCCCCACGCGCGCCGAGATCACCGACGTGGCCAACGCCGTGCTCGACGGGACCGACGCGGTGATGCTCTCCGACGAGACCGCCGTGGGCATCGATCCGGTCCGCGCCTGCCAGGCCATGTCGAAGATCGTCGTGGCCACGCTCGAGGCCTACCCCGACTTCCCCGAGACGTCGGTCGATGGCGTCGACGAGCCGCTGCGCGAGCTCGCGTTCTTCGCGCGCGCGGCCGTGCGCATCGCGGACGACCTGGCCGTGAGCGCGATCCTGACCTGGTCCCGCGGCGGACTCGCGGCGCGCCTGATCTCGCGCCAGCGGCCCACCGTGCCGATCATCGCGCCCACCCGCACCGAGCAGGGCGCCCGCCGGCTGGGGCTCTCGTACGGCGTCCACGCCCTGCCCTGCCCCGAGGGCCACCTCGACCGCAAGCGCCTCGAGCAGGCGCTGGGCTCCGTGCTCGACGACGAGGCCTCTATACTCATGGTCGGACACCTGACCGGCGAGGCGCGGCGCATCCCCTGGATGGCCCTGACGCGGGCCGTCGACAACGAGGACTGGGGCCGCGACCCGCGCGAGGGCCGCCTGGGCGGCCTGCCCGTGAGCCGGGTTCAGGAGTAGACCGGCGCGGTCGCGCCGGCGCGGAACGTCCGGCAGGCAGAGCGCATCCCAGCAGTCCTGCTCCCGGCCCGGACCCGGGCAGCGCGAGCAGGCGGAGAGATCATGGCCAAGGACACGGACAAGGTCGTCAACCTGCTCGATTCCGAGCTCCCGGAGATGTCGAAGAACGAGCGCCTCAAGGTCGAGAGCGAGGGCCTGTTCTGGGTGGCGGGCAAGCAGCGCCACAGCTTCCGCTCCGAGGTCGACGCCCTGGCGCGCGGCGAGCAGGCCAGCCTCAGCGGCGACGGCAAGGAGATCTCGAAGCACTTCGGGATCTACAAGCAGCAGGAGCGAATCGACGGCCGCAAGAGCGGCGACCAGATCGTGATGGTGCGCCTGCGGGTGCCGTCGGGCGGGGAGTTCACGCCCGAGCAGTGGGCGGCCTGCTGCGAGGCCTCGGACCGCTGGGCCGACGGCAGCCTGCGCCTGACCACGCGGCAGGGCGTGCAGTTCCACCACATCGCGCCCCGCGACCTCGGCGCGATCGTGCGCTTCCTGAACCAGGAGTACCCGAGCAGCGGCTACCGAATGTCCACGCTGGGCGCGTGCGGCGACGTGAATCGCAACACCATGTGCAGCCCGATCGACGACCTGCACCCGACCCTGCCGCTGCGCTCGCGCGAGCTCGCCTTCCGGATCGCCGACGAGCTCGCCCCGCGCAGCTCCGCCTACTTCCAGGCCTTCCTCACCGACGAGGAGGGCAAGATCTCCGAGCCCCTCAGCAGCGACGAGCCGATCTACGGCAAGCACTACCTGCCGCGCAAGTTCAAGGTCGGCATCGCGCACCCCGACGACAACTCGATCGACCTGCTGACCCAGGATGTGGGACTGGCTCCGATCTGCAGCGGAAGCACGCTCGAGGGCTACGACCTGTACTCGGGCGGTGGGCTCGGCACGACGCACGGCAACGAGCGCACGCAGGCCCACCTGGCGCTCTACCTGGGCCGCATCCCCGCCGACCAGGGGCTCGAGGCCGTCAAGGCCACCGCCATCCTGCAGAAGGAGAACGGCGAGCGGAAGGACCGCAAGCAGGCGCGCTGGAAGTACACGATCCGCCGCATGGGCATCGACGCGGTGAAGCAGGCCATGCGCGAGCGCTTCGGGATCGCGCTGACCGATGCCGAGCCGCGGAAGCTCGGGCCCAACCGCTTCTTCCACGGCTGGAACGAGGAGCTCGGCGGCGCGCTATTCCTGGGGGTGCCGGTGCCGAGCGGGCGGCTGAAGGACGCCGACGGCGTGCGCCTGCGCAGCGCCGTCTCGGCGATCGTCGGCGAGCTGCGGTGCGGCGTGCGCATCACCGGAAACCAGGAACTGCTGCTCACGCACATCGACCCGGCACAGCGCGGTCGCGTCGACGAGATCCTGGACGCGCACGGCGTGCCGCAGGCGGACGCGGTGTCCGTGTTCCGGCGCCAGGCGTTCGGCTGCCCCGCCCTGCCGACCTGCGGCCTGGCCATGACGCACGCCGAGCACGCGATCCCCGAGCTCGCCGACGCGGTCGAGAAGAACGGGCTCGGCCACGTCGACGTGGTGCTGCGCATGGCCGGATGCCCCAACCACTGCTCGCGCCCGCCGAGTGCGGAGATCGGCATCACCGGCTACGGAAAGAACGCGCACATGATCCGCGTGGGTGCGTCCCGCAACGGCGATCGCGTGGCGCGGGTGCTCTACGAAAAGCTGGGATCCGAGCAGCTGCCCGAGGTGCTCGTCGGCCTGCTGCGCGCCATCGACCGGAACGCCGGCGACAGCCCGCCGGGCGACTGGCTCGACGCGACACCCGACGACGAGCTGCGCGCCCTGGTCGGCGTGGAGGTCTGACGTGGCACAGGTCGAGCTCGAGGTCGCGGACGGCATCGCCACGATCCGCATGAACCGTCCCGACGCCCTCAATGCCCTGTCGAGCACCGTGCTCGACGAGCTCAACGAGGCCGTCGCCCGCTGCGAGCGCGAGGACGCGATCCGCGGCGTGATCGTGACCGGCGCCGGACGCGCCTTCGTCGCGGGCGCCGACATCGCGGAGATCGCCGGGCTCGACGAGGTCGAGGGGCTGGCCTTCGCGCGCCGCGGACAGGGCGTCTTCTCGCGCATCGAGCGCCTGACCGTGCCCGTGGTCGCCGCCGTCAACGGTTTCGCGCTCGGGGGCGGCTGCGAGCTCGCACTCGCCTGTCACGTGCGCTTCGCGTCCACGAAGGCAAAGCTCGGACAGCCGGAGACGCGGCTCGGACTGATCCCCGGCTTCGGCGGAACCCAGCGCCTGGCGCGGCTCGTCGGCCAGGGGCGCGCCAGCGAGCTGATCCTGCGCGGCGGGCAGATCGATGCCGACGAGGCGCTGCGCATCGGACTGGTCAACGCGGTGATCGAGCCCGGCGCGCTGCTGGAGCACGCGCGAGGCTGGCTGGCCGCCACGCTGGGCAACGGCCCGGCGGCGCTGGCCGCGTCGCTGCGCGCGATCCGCGAGGGTCTCGACGGCACCCTCGAGGACGGGCTGGACATCGAGGCACGCCTGTTCGCCGAGAGCTGCGGCAGCGCCGAGATGCGCGAGGGGACCGCGGCATTCCTGGAGAAGCGCGACCCGAAGTTTCCCTGAGCCCGGCCCCGGCGACGCCAGTGCCGCGCCGGCGAGCACGCCGCGGGCTCGCGGCGGCAGTCGTGGCGAGAAATCCCGGCTAGATTCTCGCGCCGGGGGAATCGACCATGGCGCAGGCGCGCGAGCAGTGGACCAGCCGGACCGGCTTCATCCTGGCGGCGGTCGGGTCGGCCGTGGGCCTGGGCAACATGTGGCGCTTCTCGTACCTGACCGCCGAGGGCGGCGGCGCCGCCTTCGTGCTGCTCTACGTGATCTTCACGCTGCTGATCGGCCTGCCGATCCTGCTCGCGGAGCTGGCGATCGGCCGCGGGGCACGCCACAGCCCCATCGGCGCGCTCGCCCACTTCGGGGGCCGCGCCTGGCGGCCGCTGGGCCTGCTCTTCGTGGCATCGGGCTTCCTGATCCTCTCCTACTACAGCGTGATCGCCGGCTGGACCGTTCGCTACCTGCTCGCGGCCTTCAGCCTGGACTGGGGCAGCGATCCCGGCAGCTATTTCGGCGGCATCAGCCAGGGCGGTCCCGCCGTCATCGCGCACGTCGGATTCATGGCGATCACCGTGGTGATCGTCGCGGGCGGGATCCAGCGCGGCATCGAGCGCGCGGCCCTGGTGATGATGCCGGCCCTGTTCCTGATCGTCGCCGGGATCGCGGTGTACGCCGCGCTGCTCGACGGCTCGGGCCCGGGCTACGCGTACTACCTGTCGCCCGACTTCTCCAAGCTGGGCGACCCGGAGCTCCTCACTGCCGCCGCCGGCCAGGCCTTCTTCAGTCTGAGCCTCGGCATGGGCGCCATGCTGACCTACGGCAGCTACCTGCAGCGCCACAACGACCTGCCCGCCGAGGCGACGATCATCGCCGGTGCGGACTTCGGCGTGGCGCTGCTCGCGGGCATGATGGTCTTCCCGCTGATCTTCGCGCTCGGGCTCGAAGGCCAGGTGATCGGCACCTACGGCACGGACGCGGACATCGGCAGCGTGGGTGCGCTCTTCGTCACGCTGCCGGGTGCCTTCACGCAGATGGGACCCGCGGGCCAGATCGTCGGACCCCTGTTCTTCGTGGCGCTGCTCGTCGGCGCCCTGACCTCCGCGATCTCGCTGCTCGAGGTGGTGGTCGCGTCGGGCATCGACGTCCTGGGCTGGCAGCGCCGGACCACGACCCTGATCGCCGGCGGCGCCATCGCCCTGCTCGGCGTGCCCAGCGCGCTGAACCTGGCCTGGCTCGACGTCGCCGACACCATCGCGAACAACCTGTTCCTGGTGGGCGGGGGACTCGGACTCGCGGTCTTCACCGGCTGGATCATGCGCGATCCGATCTCGGAGGCGGCGGGGACTGCCACCGAGCGCGCCCTGATGCGGCTCTGGCTGCCCCTGCTGCGCTTCGCGGTGCCCGCGGCGCTGCTGCTCGTGCTCTGGTACGCGGTGCCCGCGACCTGGAGCAAGCTCGTGGGCCTGCTCGGGTAGCAAGGCGGCGCGGGGCCGCTACAGCAACGCCTCGACCAGGTACGGCCCCGGCGTGGCGAGCGCGCGACGCAGGCTCGCGACGAGGGCGTCGGCGGAGTCGGCGCGCTCGCCCGGCACGCCCATACCGCGCGCGAGCGAGACCCAGTCGAGCGCCGGATCCGACAGCTCGGTGAAGCGAGTCGCGGCCGGGCCCGGCTCGGCCACGCCGGCGCGCGCCAGCTCGATGCGCAGGATGCGATAGCTGCGGTTGGCACAGACGATGGTCTTCACGTCGAGCGACTCGCGCGCCTGCGTCCACAGTGCCTGGAGCGTGTACATGCCGCTGCCGTCGGCCTGCAGGTCGATCACCGGACGGTCCGGGCAGGCGATCGCGGCCCCCGTGGCGCTCGGCGGTCCCTGACCGATCGCGCCGCCGGTCAGCGCCAGGTAGGTGTGCGGCGCGGCGTTCACCGAGCCCAGCCAGTACGGCAGACCGCAGGTCAGCGCCTCTTCCACCACGATCGCCCCCTCGGGCTGGAGCGCGGCCACCGCGGCACCCAGGCTGCGCGGATCCAGTGCCCCCGTCGGCAGGCCGGGCGGGGCCGCCGCGGCCACGGGGGGCAGGTGGGCCGCGGTCCCGAGCGCGTCGGCCAGAGCGGCCAGCGCGGCGGGCGCGTCCTGCTCCGGGCTCGCCAGCTCCAGCGCACGGCAGCCCTCGGGCACCAGCCGGCTGGCCCCCCCGGGGTAGCCGAAGAACGCGACCGGGGCGCGGGCGCCGACCAGCAGCAGGAGGTCCACGCTGGCGAGCATCTCCAGCACCTGCTCCGGGAAGTACGGGATCTTCTCGACCGCCGGCCGGCCCGCCCCGCGCTCCAGGCGCACCGGGAAGGTGTCCACCGCCAGCCGCGCTTCGCTGGCCGCGGCGACGCGCGCGGCGCACGCCAGCCCCGCCTCGTCGAGCAGCTGCGGACCCAGGAGCAGCAGCGGCCGCGCCGCCTCGCGCAGCGCGCGGGCCGCCTCGTCGACGCGTGCGCCGTCCGGAGCCGGCGCCACCGTCGGTGGCAGCGCTGCGACCGCGCGACCCCCATCGCCCCAGGCGCTGTCCGCGGGCACGATCAGCGTCGCGACGCCGCCGGGCACCGAGCGCGCCGCCGCGAGCGCCTCGGCCGCATCGCGACCCAGCTGCGGCGCCGGTCCGGCGCGCCGCAGCCACGCCGACACCGGGCGCGCCAGCGACTCCACGTCCGATGCCAGCGGCGCGTCCGCATCCGCGTGCCACGACGCGTGGTCGCCGATCAGCACCACCTGGGGCAAGCCCGCGCGACGCGCGTTGTGCAGGTTGGCGATGCCGTTCGCGAAGCCAGGCCCCAGGTGGAGCAGGCTGAGCGCCGGGCGGCCGGCCATGCGCGCATAGCCATCTGCAGCCCCCGTCACCACGCCCTCGAAGAGCGCCGGCACGGGGCGGATCCCGCCGACCGCGTCCAGCGCCGCCACGAGGTGCATCTCGGTCGTGCCGGGGTTCGCGAAGCAGACCTCGACTCCGCCGTCGCGCAGGCTCTGGATCGCCGCCTCGGCTCCGTTCATCGCCCAGAGCCTACTCGACGCTGCGGCGGGGCAGGCCCCGGGGCCAGGGGCTGGCCGCTCGAGGGTGCCATGCACCGCCAGCAGTTCACGGACGTGAGGGCGAGCGTTGACATGGGCGGCGCCGCTCGAGGTGCCCAGGTGCCCGCCCGAGGTGCCAGCCACCGCCGAGAGGGCACACCTCCGTCGTCCCAGGTTCACCGCTAGAGGTGCCAGCCACCTCCCCGCTAGGGTGCCGCTAGAGGTGCCAGCCACCTCCGGGCGTTCACGCCTCCGTCGCCCCAGGTTCACTGCCACCAGGCCGTGCGCGCCGGAGGGCGCGGCCGGGCTCGCGCCGGTAGACTTCAGGCCGCCCGATGGCCGAGTCCCTGATCCACATCGCGACCTACAGCTCGCCGATCGAGGCAGACCTGGCGCGAGCACGGCTCGAGGCCGAGGGAATCCCGGCTGTGGTGGACAATGGTCGGCTGCTCGTCCCCGAGTCGGCCGCCGAGGACGCGCACGCGCTGCTGACCGAGGAGGCCGCCGACGCCGAGGCGGCCTACACCGAGGCCAGCGGGCCCCCCGCGCCCGAGCTGCGCTGCCCGGTGTGCGGCACCACCCAGGTCGTGGCGGAGCCGGGCTCGCTGCTGGTGCGCATCGCGCTGCTGCTGATCGGCCAGTTCGTGCCGCTCGGGGACCAGAGCACGGGCCGTCGGCTGCGTTGCGAGATCTGCACGTACCGCTGGCGCGAGGGCGAGGACGCCGACGGCCGCGTGCCCTCGATCGGATGAGCGCCGCCCGCGTGCTTTCGCTGCTGCCGAGCAGCACCGAGATCGCGTGTGCGCTCGGCGCGCGCCGCGAGCTCGTGGGCCGGTCGCACGAGTGCGATCACCCCCCCGGCATCGAGGCGCTGCCGGTCGTGACCGCACCCCGGATGGACCCCGCCGGCGACAGTGCGAGCATCGACCGGGACGTGCGCCAGCTCGTGGCCGGCGGCCTGTCCATCTACCGCGTCGACGCGGAGCGCGTGCAGCAGCTGCGCCCGGACGTGGTGCTCACACAGACCCTCTGCGACGTGTGCGCGGTCACGCCCGGGGACCTGGCCGAGGCCCTCGCCGGCTGGATCGGCGCGCGTCCCGAGCTCGTGGCCCTGGCACCGCTGCGACTGGCGGACGTCCTGGGCGACATCGAGCGGATCGGCGGCGCACTGGGTCGCTCCGCGGCCGCGAGCGAGCTGGTCACCGCGATCCGCCAGCGCATGCGGCGCGCCGGCGCCATCGCCGGGGATCGTCCGGTCCGGGACCGCCCGCGGGTGCTGGCGCTGGAGTGGCTCGATCCGCTGATGAGCGGAGGCAACTGGATGCCCGAGCTCCTCCAGGCGGCCGGCGCCGAGGCCCTGCTGGCCGAGGCAGGGGCCCACTCCGCCTGGATCGAGCCCGGCCAGATCGTCGCGGCCGACCCCGATGTCGTCCTGCTCCTGCCCTGCGGCCTCGGCCTGCGCCGGACACTCGGCGAGTGGGCAGCGCTGCGCGAGCGCGAGCCGTTCGCCGGCCTCCGGGCCGCCCGCGAGGGCCGCGTGTACGCGCTGGACGGCCACTCGTTCTTCAACCGGCCCGGGCCGCGGCTGGCGGACTCGCTCGAGATCCTGGTCGAGATCCTGCATCCGGGAGCCGCGCCGCCCCGGTACCGCGGAAGCGCGTGGCGCGAGGCGCTATAGGTTGGCCGTGGCAAGCAACGAGAGGCAGAGCAGCCCCGGCCGCTACACGCACAGCGTCCTGATCGCGCTGGGCTCGGCGCTGCTGCTGTGGTCCGCGTGGCTCTGGATCAAGCTGATCGGCGCGCGTGGCGGTGACGCGGCGGAGTGCGCGATCGGGGGCGGCCAGATCTGCTCCAGCGTCTGGGACTCCGCCTTCGCGAATGCCGTGCAGGACGCCACGCTGGTCCCGGTGGCCGGCTGGGGGGTCATCTGGGCTCTGGTGGCCCTGATCCTCCCGGTGTCGGCGCGCATGAGCGCCGCCGCAGAGCGCTGGTGGGACGCGCTGGTGATCCACTCCGCTGTCGGTCTCGCGGGCGTGCTGATCCTGGCGGCGGCGATGTTCACGCAGGGCGCTTTCTGCTCCGACTGCGCCGTCGCCTACGGGCTGACGATCGGCTACGCCTGGCAGGCCCTGCGCCATGCGCGTCCTCTGGGGGCGGGCAGCCTGCTCCCCGCGGCCGGACGGGCGCTGGCGGCCACCGCCATAGCCTGGGTCCTGGTGCTCTACCCCTCCTCGCACACGCCCTCGTCGCCGCGCGCCGAGGCGCTCGAGGCGCTGCGCGGACTCCAGGTACCCGCCGACGGCCCCGAGACGGACCGCCAGCTCGCCAGCTTCCTCAAGCAGCTCGATGCCGACCAGCTCCAGGATCTCGCCGACATGATCGCGACCTGGGAGGCGGCTCCCGAGGTACCCGTCCGGCCCGCGCGAGCGCTGATCGGGCCACGGGGTGCGCGGGTCCGCGTCACCGAGTTCGCCGACGCGCTCTGCGGGCACTGCGCGCAGCTCCACGAGCTGCTCGCCAGCCTGCGCGAGAAGCTCCCCCCCGGCAGCTTCGCGGTCGAGCCGCGCCACTTCCCGCTCGACCCGGCCTGCAACCCCGAGCTCGGCGGACGGTCGCAGCACCCGGTGCGCTGCACCGCGGCACGCGTGCTGATCTGCAGCGAGCGGCAGCCCTGGGCCTTCGAGCTGGCGGGTGAGATCTTCGCGCAGCAGCGCGACCTCGACGAGGAGCGGCTCTGGCGGCTGGTCGAGCGGCACGGTCCGCGCGCCGCCATCGAGAGCTGCGCGAGCTCCGAGGTCACGCGGGCGCGACTGCGCGACGACGTGGCCTGGGCGGTCGAGCACGGCATCCAGGGCACGCCGCTGGTCCTGCTCGACGGCCGCCGCGCGCCCGCGCAGCCCAACTTCCTGATCGCGATGCTGCTCGCGGGAAGCGATCCGGACCACCCGATGCTGCGAGACCTGCCCCCGGGGCGGGTGCGGCAGGATTGACCGCCCGCGCCGCGCTGTGCGCCCTGGCCCTCGTGGCCGCAGCCGCGGGCTGCGCGCCGGTCCCCCCCGACCCGGAGGAGCAGATCGCCGCCCTGCTCGACGAGATCGAGCTCGCGTCCCGGGAGAGCGACCTCCGGGGCATCAAGGCCACCCTCTCCGACGACTACGCCGATGCCGCCGGGCGGCGCAGGAGCGACATCGAGGGCCTGGTGAACGCCTACTACCTGCGGGGCTCCCGGGTGTACCTGCTGCTGCGTCCGCAGGAGATCGACGTGACCGACGACGAGCAGCAGGCCAGCGCCCGCGTGCTCGCCGGGATGGCTCGCGTGCCGGTCGACGACTGGCAGGCCCTGCGCCGCACCCAGGGCGATGCCTACGTCTTCGACCTGGAGCTCGCCCAGGAAGATCCGGGCACCTGGCGCGTGACCTCCGCGACCTGGGAGCCCGCGACCCTCGACGACCTGCTCTGAGGCGGTCCCGGGCCTCCCGGGCGGGCCCCCTGACCTGCGCGTCCGCAGCTCGCCCGCGAAGTGAACGCCAGCTGACGAGAGCGTGAACCGTTCGCGGTGGCTGGCACCGAGCCAGGCACCGAGCCAGGCCGACGCCCGGAATCTTGACGCGAGAGTACGGTTTGATAGAACCCCTCCCGGAGGCGTTCATGCAGATCACCGAGGCCAAGGTGCTCGACGCGCTGCGGCCGATCGAGGACCCGGACTTCCACCGCAGCATCGTCGATCTCGGGTTCGTGAAGAACCTGAGCATCGAGGGCGGGCGGGTGGCCTTCTCGATCGAGCTCACCACGCCGGCATGCCCGGTCAAGGAGCAGTTCAAGAGCGCCGCCGAGAACGCGGTCGGCGCGCTCGCGGGTGTGGAGTCGGTCGAGGTCGAGATGACCGCGCAGACGCGCGGCTCGGGCAACGCCGCCGGCGAGGCGCTCGAGGGGCTGCGCGGAGTGGCCAACGTGATCGCGGTGGCCAGCGGCAAGGGCGGCGTGGGCAAGTCGACGGTGGCCGCGAACCTGGCCGTGGCGCTGTCCGAGCGGGGTGCCCGCGTCGGGCTGCTGGACTGCGACGTCTACGGGCCCTCGGTGCCGCTGATGATGAACGCCTCGGGCCAGCCGCGCGTCACGGCGGACAAGAAGATCTTCCCGCTGAGGAGCTACGGACTCAAGCTGATGTCGATCGGCTTCCTGGCGGGCGACGACGCGCCGGTGATCTGGCGCGGTCCGATGGTGCACGGCCTGGTGCGCCAGTTTCTGGGCGACGTGCAGTGGGGCGAGCTCGACTACCTGGTGCTGGACATGCCGCCGGGCACCGGCGACGCGGCCCTGACCGTGACGCAGAGCGCGCCGCTGGCGGGCGCGATCATCGTCACCACGCCGCAGGAGATGTCGCTGATCGACGCGCGCAAGGGGCTGCGCATGTTCCAGCGCGTGAACGTTCCCGTACTGGGCCTGGTCGAGAACATGTCGTACTTCCAGGCGCCCGACACGGGCACGCGCTACGAGATCTTCGGGCCGAGCCGGGTCGACGAGACCGCCAGCGCGCTCGGCGTGCCGGTGATCGCGCGGCTGCCGATCGAGCCCGACGTGGCCGCGGCCTGCGACAGCGGCAAGCCGATCGTGCTCTCGGCGCCCGAGTCGGTCGCGGGCCGGGTGTTCCTCGAGCTGGCCGGCGAGGTGGCGCGCAAGGTCGCGCTGCTCGGTGCCGAGGCGCCGCCGGTGCTCGGGACCAACATCCAGTGGGTGAACACGCCCTGAGCGGCGGCCCGGCCCCCGCAGGGGCCACCCGCGGCGACCGTCGGGCGGCCCCGCCCGCCACGCTGGCTAGCGCGACTCCGGATCCGCCGGCGCGCGCCCGAGCAGCGCCCTGCCCTCGGAGCTGGCCGGAGGATCGATCCCGAGCAGTGCGCTGACCGTCGGCGCGACGTCGATCGCGCGCACCGCGCCCGGTCGAGCACCCGGGGTCACGCCGCGGCCCAGCGCCAGGAAGATCGCGCCCATGTCGGGGTGATCGCCGGCATAGCCGTGACCGCCCCGGGGCGCTCCGGGCAGGCGCCGGCGCCCGGCCACGAGCCGTCGCGGCGGACTCGCCAGGGCCACCACCTGCCCGCTGCGCCCGGGCGCGGCCGCGCGCAGGCCGGGAGGCAGCGCGTCGCTGGGCCAGGCCTCGACGCCGTCAAGCGCGCGGATCCGCGCCAGCGCCTCCGCCCGCTGGGCCGGGTCGTCCAGGTGCACGTAGGCCGCGCCCCCGGCGGGAACGACCCAGGCGCCGATACCCGCGTCGCGCAGCCAGCGCGCCAGATCGATCTCGTCGTCGACCGCGGTCATGCCGTGGTCACTGACCAGCAGCAGCGTGGTCCAGGACCAGGCGTCGAGCGCATCCAGACCGGCCAGCAGGCGCCCGAGCTGCGCATCCTGGCGCGCGAGCTGCTCCGCGATCCGCGGGTGATCCGGACCGTGGCGATGCCCCGCCGCGTCGGCTCCGTGCCACCACGACAGGATCAGTCCGGGTCGGGTCGCCGCCGGCCGGCGCACCCACTCCAGGATCTGATCGACCTTGGCGCGCTCCGAGACGCGGGAGCTGAACGGCGCACGCCGCTCGCTCGCCCCGGCTCCGCGCCAGTCGGTACCCGAGCCGACCCAGAAGTAGACGGCCGCGCGCACGCCCTGCCGCTCCGCGGTGACCCAGATCGGCTCCGCGCGGATCCAGGACGCGTCGTCGTCGTAGTCGAACTCGCCTCGCCCGGGATCCCGGAACCGGTTGGCCACGATCCCGTGACGGTCGACGTAGGTACCCGTGGCGAGGGAGACGTGGTTGGGAAACGTGCTGGCCGGGAAGACCGGTACCAGGCGCTCCGCGCGCGCGCCCTCGCGCTCCATCCGCGTCATGGCCGGCAGGGGGCCCCGATCCGGATAGTCGTGGCGCGTGCCGTCCATCGAGATCACGATCACCAGCGGCGGCTGCGCGGGCGCGCGCCCGGGCGCGCAGGCGGCCAGCGCTCCCGCGAGCGCCAGCAGCAGCGCCGCCACCTCGCCGATCCCCGCACCCCGGCCCGTCTCGCCCCGCCGCATCGACGCTCGACCATCCCCGCGAACGCGCGGATTGTCCGCGGCGGCCGCCGCGCCCCGCGATCGCGCTACCCTGCGCCCCCGTGTCCCGGCCCGACTTCCCCATCGCGCTCTCGATCGCCGGCTCCGACCCGACCGGCGGTGCCGGCCTGCAGCTCGACCTGCAGGTCTTCGCGCTGCATGGCGTTCACGGCTCGGGCATCCCGACGGCCCTCAGCGCGCAGACCACGCGCGGCGTGCACCGGACACTGCCCGCGTTTCCCGAGAACGTGCGCGAGCAGATCACCCTGCTGATCGCCGACATGAAGCCGCACGTGGTCAAGCTCGGCATGCTCGCGACCGACGACGTGCTGCTCGCCGTCTCGGTGGCCCTGGAGCGCTGGGGCCTGCCGCGGGTGGTGGACCCGGTGCTGCGCGCCAGCGACGGGGCCTGGCTGCTCGAGCGCCGGGCGCACGGGAACCTCTGCGAGCGCCTGATCGCGGGCGCGACCCTGGTCACGCCCAACCTCGACGAGGCCGAGATGCTGACCGGCGAGCGCGATCCGGAGCGCGCCGGGCGCCTCTTCCTCGAGATGGGCGCGGGCGCCGTGCTGGTCAAGGGCGGCCACGCCGACGGCGCCCCCGACGACCTGCTGCTCGACGCGGGCGGCACGACCTGGCTGCGCGGCACACGCCGCGACGCGAGCCCGCACGGCACCGGCTGCGCACTCTCGGCGGCGATCGCGGCGCGCCTCGCGCGCGGCGAGGCGCTGCGCGACGCGGCCGGGGCGGCCAAGGCCTGGGTCGACACCGCGATCGCGGGCGCGGTGCCCGCGGGCGGCGGGCGGCCGCTGCTGCGTCTGTCGCCCGCGCCGGAGCCCGTGATAGGGTAGCGGCGCTCGTCGGGGAGGAGTCGCGCATGACCCTGAGCCTGCAGGAGATCTCGGACCGCATCGAGATCCAGGACCTGATGGTCGCGTACTCGCACGCGATCGACACCCGCGACTGGGACGCGCTCGACGAGGTGTTCACGCCCGACGCGCTGATCGACTACAGCGCCATGGGCGGTAGCAAGGGAAGCGTGCAGGAGACCAAGGACTTCCTGCGCGAGGCCATGCCGCGCTTCGCCGGCTTCCAGCACATGGTCGCCACCAGCAAGGTGAGCCTGAACGGCGACAGCGCCGAGGGCCGCACCATCTGCCACAACCCGATGGTGCTCGAGACTCCCGACGGCGGCACGCACGTCTTCTTCTGCGGTCTCTGGTACCGCGATCGCCTGGTGCGCACGCCCGACGGCTGGCGCATTCGCGAGCGCGTCGAGGAGAAGTGCTACTTCCACAACGCGCCGCCGGAGTTCGAGACCTAGGCGACCCGCTCCGCGCCGCCCGCCGGCGCCCGCCTACTTGACCCGCTCGACGTAGCGCTGCTCGCCCGGGTCGACCCTGATCCGGTCGCCCGCGCCGATGAACGGCGGCACCTGGAGCGTGACCCCGTTGCTCAGGACCGCGGGCTTCGAGGACTTCGACGCGGTCTGCCCCTTCACGACCGCCTCGGCCTCGCGCACCTCCATCTCGAGGGTCTTGGGCAGCTCCAGACCGATCGGCCTCCCGTCGAGCATGGAGATCTGCACGCGCATGCCCTCGGCCAGCCACGGCGCGGCGTCGCCGACGTCCTCGTCGGCCAGCGTGATCTGCTCGTAGCTCTCGGTATCCATGAAGACCCGACCGCTGCCGTCGGCGTACAGGTACTCCATCTCGCGGGAGTCGACGTGCGCCTTCTCGAGGAACTCCTGCGCCGAGAACTTGACCTCGCGCTGGGTGCCGTCGAGCAGGCTGCGCAGCTTGGTCTGCACGAAGCCGCGCTTGTTCCCCGGTGTGCGGTGCTCGAAGCTCAGCACGCGATAGGGGTTGCCGTCGTGCAGGATCACCGTGCCGCGGCGCAGGGCCGTCGCCTGGATGTTCGCCATCGCGGAAGCTTAGCCGACCGGCGCGCGGGCGCCCCCCGACCGCCTCAGCGTCGCAGCCGCCCGAGGAGCCGGTCCCAGATCCCGCCGAAGCCGCCGTTGGACATGATCAGGGCGACGTCGCGCTCGCCGTGCGTGCGCGTGACGTGCTCGATGATGTCGTCCACGTCGGGCAGGTAGTGCGCGGCCGTGCCCCCGGAACGCAGCCCCTCGACGACCTGCTCGGGACGCAGGCGGTCCCCGGGGTCCAGATCCTCCTCGCGGTAGACCCCGGCGATCAGCACCTCGTCGGCGCCCGAGAGCGCCTCGACGTACTGCTGCTCGAACCAGCGCCGCCGGCTCGTGTTGGTGCGCGGCTCGAAGATCGCGATCAGCCGGTGGCCGGCGTGCGACGCCCGGATGGCGGCGATGGTCTCGCGCACCGCCGTCGGGTGGTGCGCGAAGTCGTCGATCACCGTGACCCCGGCCTCGCTGCCGCGGACCTCCTGCCGCCGCTTGACGCCGCCGAACGCGGCCAGGCCGGCGGCGATCTCGTCGGGGGACAGACCCAGCTCGGTGCAGACCGCCGCGGCGCCCAGGCAGTTCTCGACGTTGTGGCGACCGTGCATCGGCACGCGCAGCTGCGCGAGCCGCCGCGTGCCGCGCCAGGCGGTGAAGCTGGTCCCCGACGCGTCGAAGGCCAGGTCGCTCACGCGCCAGTCGGCCGGCTCGCGGAAGCCGTAGCCCTGCACGCGCGCCGCGGCGCCATCGACCACCTCGCGCACGCTGTCGGCGTCGGTGGCCGCCACGATGCAGCCGTCGGCGGGGACGATCGCGACCAGCTCCCGGAATGCGTCCTGGATCTGCTCGAGCGAGTCGTAGATGTCGGCGTGGTCGAACTCGCACGAGGTCAGCAGCACGGTGCGCGGCGCGTAGTGCAGGAACTTGGGCGTCTTGTCGAAGAAGGCGGTGTCGTACTCGTCGCCCTCGATCACGAAGTGCCCGCCCTCGCCGATCCGGAAGCTGCCGCCGAAGTCCGCGGCGACGCCCCCGACCAGCACGCTCGGATCGCGGCCCGCGTGTGCCAGGATCGAACCGATCAGGCTGGTGGTGGTGGTCTTCCCGTGCGTGCCGGTGACGACCACGCTGTGCTTGCCGCGCAGGAAGAAGTGGTGCACGGCGTCGGGAAAGCTCAGGTACGGCAGGCCGGACTCGAGCGCGGCGCTCGCCTCGGGATTCTCGCGCCGGACCGCGTTGCCGATCACCACGAGGTCGGGCGGGTCCGCAGTCACGTGCTCGGGCGAGAAGCCCTTGAGCACCTCGATCCCCAGCCGCGCGAGCTGGTCGCTCATGGGCGGGTACGCGCCCACGTCGCTGCCCGTCACGCGGAAGCCGCGATCCGCGAGCATGCAGGCCAGCGAGCCCATGCCCGTGCCGGCCACCGCGATGAAGTGTACGTGGCGGATCGCCTCGAGCGGAGGGATCTCAGGCGGCAAGGAAGGCCTCGACGACGAGGTCGTGGACCTGTGGCCGCAGCTCGAAGCGGCTCTTCTTGGCGAACTGGTGCACCCGGTTGCAGAGCAGGACCACCACCAGGTCGCGCTCCAGGTCGATCCAGAGGCTGGTGCCGGTGAATCCCGTGTGGCCGATCGAGCGCTGCGAGAAGTGCCGCCCCGAGGTCGAGTGCCCCTCGCTCGGCGTGTCCCAGCCCAGCGCCCAGTCACTGCCCAGCGGGGTGTCCTGACGGCGAAAGAACTCGCGCGCCACGGCGCCGTCGAAGATCGCGCTGGCGTCGCGATCGGCGCGCAGCATCTCGTCGGCGAAGCGCATCACGTCGGCCGCGGCCGAGAACAGCCCCGCGTGGCCCGCCAGCCCACCCATGGCCCAGGCGTTCGAGTCGTGCACCTCTCCCCAGAGAATCTTCTCGCGCCAGACGCACATCTCCGTCGCGGCGTAGCCGGCCCGCGCACCCTCGAAGGGCACCGGGTTGAAGTGCGTGCTCTCCATCTCCAGCGGCTCCCAGATGCGGCGCCGGCAGAACTCGTCGAGCGGCTCCCCCGCGACCTGGGCGACCAGCTCGCCCAGCACGATGAAGCCCAGGTCGCCGTAGACCGCCGCCTCGCCCGGATCGTGGACCGGAGCGCTGCGCATGATCCGCTCGACGATCGACTGGCGCCCGGCGGGCGTGCCGACCAGCGTCTCGCCCTTGCGCAGCTCGCGCTCGCGCAGATCGGCGTGATAGGCGCGCCAGGGGCGCAGGCCCGAGGCGTGCGTGAGCAGGTGGCGCAGCGTGATCTCGTCCTTGCCGCGCTCGCTGAAGGCGGGCAGCACGTCGGCCACGCGCTGCTCCGGGCGCAGCTTGCCGTCGGCCACCAGGAGCATGGCCGCGGCGGTCGTCGCCATGACCTTGGTGAGTGAGGCCAGATCGTAGATCGTCTCGAGGCGCGCCTCGTGCCGCTCGGGAGCGATCACCGCGGCACCGAGCGCCGTCTCGTAGCGAAGCTCGCCGCCCATGCGCGCCAGCACCACGGCGCCGGGGATCTCGCCGCCGTCGATCGCCTTCTCGATCGCGCGGTCCGCCCGCTGCAGCTTCCGCCTCACCTCCGCGAGTCTCAAGCGCCTGCCTCCCGGATCTGAACGTCCACCACCGGCTCGAGCATCCGCAGGGTCGCGGCATCGCCGTCGATCTCGGCGGCGACCCCCACCCCCAGCGCCCGGTGATCCGCGACGTGACCGAACGGCAGGTCACAGACGACCGGGCCGTCGACCTGGTCACCGAGGATCTCGCAGACCGCATCCCGCGCCGAGATCTCAGGGTAGCGCTCCGACTCGCAGTCCACGAGACATCCGACTGCGACGCCGGCGACCTGCGCGAGCTTGCCCGCCTCGCGCAGCTGGACCAGCGAGCGGTCGAGCGCGTAGGGCTGCTCGTGGATCTCCTCGAGAAAGAGCACCGCGCCGCGCGTGTCGATCTCCCACGGTGTACCGATGCTCGAGGTCAGGACCTTGAGGTTGCCGCCCACCAGCGTGCCGCGCGCGAGGCCGGGGCGCAGCGAGGCGCCCTCGAGTGGCGCCTGTCCGTCGGGCTCGCCGCGCAGCAGCGCGAGCAGGCGCGCCCGCGCTGCGGCGTCGTGATCGGGACGCTCGAGCATCGGCCCGTGGATCGACGCCAGTCCCGCGCAGCGCCACAGGTACAGCAGCAGGCTGGTGGCGTCGCTGTAGCCGACCACCAGCTTGCGACCGGCGCGCAGCTCGTCGGGGTCGAGCCGGCCCAGGATGCGGCCCGCGCCGTAGCCGCCGCGCGCCAGGATCAGTCCGTGCACGTCGGGGTCGCGTAGCAGCTCGAGCAGGTCCCCGGCCCGCCGGTCGTCGTCGCCGGCCAGGTAGCCGCGACGGTCGAGGAGGTGGGGCGCCCGCCGCACCGCGTAGCCGCTGTGCTCGAGCCACGAGATGCAGCTCTCGAGTGCCGCGGGATCCGCCACCGGACCCGAGGGCGCGCAGACCCCGAGCGTCGATCCCGGCGGGAGCGCACGGGGCTTCAGCGCCGGCTTCAAAAAATCGGCTCCGGCTCCCCGCCCCACTCCCCGCCCGCGTCCAGATCGTCGGCCGGGCCGAAGCCGACCGCCGCAGGCGCGTCGTCGCGCCGCGCCAGGCTGTGGAAGCGACCGCACTCCTTGGCGAACTGCAGCTTGACGGTGCCGATGGGCCCGTTGCGCTGCTTGGCGATAATCACCTCGGCGAGGCCGGCGTCCGGGCTCTCCTCGTCGTAGACCTCGTCGCGGTAGATGAACATGACCTTGTCGGCGTCCTGCTCGATCGCGCCCGACTCGCGCAGGTCGGCGAGCATCGGTCGCTTGTCCGGCCGGTTCTCGGGGCCGCGGTTGAGCTGCGAGAGCGCGATCACCGGCACGTCGAGATCCTTGGCCAGCAGCTTGAGCGAGCGACTGATGTCCGCGACCTGCTGCTCGCGGCGCTCCTCGCTCGAGCGCCCCTGCACGAGCTGGATGTAGTCGATCACGATCATGGTCAGCTTGTGCTCGCGGTGCAGGCGTCGCGCCTTCGCCGAGATGTCGCTCACGTTGACCGCCATGCTGTCGTCGAAGAAGAGCAGCTGCTGCTCGAGCACCGAGGCGGCGCGCGTCAGGGCGCGGAAGTCGCGGTCCGAGAGCATGCCGTTGCGGAAGCGCGAGTTGTCGATCTCGGCCTCGCCGAGCAGCAGGCGCATGACCAGCTCGCGCTTGGTCATCTCGAGCGAGAAGAAGGCCACGCAGCCGCCATCGTCGAGCGCGTGGTTGCGCGCGAAGTTCAGCGCCAGCGCGGTCTTGCCCATGCTGGGCCGGGCGGCGAGCACGATCAGCTCGCCGCCGTCGAGCCCGCCGGTACGCCGGTCGAAGTCCTCGTACCCGGTCCGGGCACCGGTGATCGCGCCGGACTGCACCTTCTCGATGTAGTCGAAGGCGCCGCGCATCTCGTCCGACATCGAGGTGAAGCCCGAGTCGGCGTGCCCCAGCGCGATCGACAGGATCTGGCGCTCGGCCTCGCCGAGCAGCTCGCTCGCCTGATCGCCGCCGTCGTAGCCACGCGAGGCGAGCTGCTCGCAGGTGCGGATCAGCGCACGCGAGAGCGACTTCTCGCGCACGATGCGCGCGTGGTGCTCCACGTGGGCCGTGGTGACGACGGCGTCGGCGACCTCGGCCAGGAATGCGGGGCCGCCCGTGTCGGCGAGGCGCTGGTGCGTGTCGAGATAGTCGCGCAGCGTGATCAGCGTGATCGCCTGCTGCTTCGCGGCGAGCTCGATGAACGCCTCCCAGATCAGCCGGTGTCGCGGCAGGTCGAAGGAGTGCGGGCCGAGCTTGTCCTGGACCTTGTACAGGGCATCGTGGTCCAGAAGGATCGCGGCGAGGACGGCGCGCTCGGCCTCGTGGTCGGCCGGGATCGCTCGCAGACGTTCGGATCGCGTGCTCTCGCGCGCCACCACGGATCCCCCCACAGGATGCGCTGCCGGTCGAAGAACCGGCCGCCCCGGGATTCTACACGCCGCGGCCGAGCGAGCTCAAGAGTCGTCTTGGTCGTCGTCTTCGTCGTCGGCCCTGCCGGAGCGCGAGAGCTCCCGGCCCGTGGGATCGAGATCGGTGGCATCCTCGATGTCCAGGATCTCCAGGGGCAGCGCTCCGGTCACCACGATCACGTTGAGCGTGATGGAGACCTCGCGGTGCAGGCGCACCTCGGCCTCGTGCAGGCCCGTCTGCTTGATGGGCTCGGTGATCTGGATCCTGCGCCGCTCGATGTCGAAGCCGTGCTCGGCCAGGCGCGCCGCGATGTCCGCGTTGGTCACGGAGCCGAAGAGCTTGCCCTCGTCGCTGGCCTGAACCTCGAAGGTGAGGTTGAGCTGGGAGAGCTGGGCAGCCCGCTCCTCGAAGTAGCCGACGGCCTTCTTCTCCTTCTCCTCGATCACGCGGCGCTTGTGGTCGAGCTCGTTGACGCGGCCGTCGGTGGCCAGCATGGCCTTGCCCTGCGGAAGCAGGTAGTTGCGCCCGTAGCCCGCCTTCACGGTCACCACATCGCCGGCCTCACCGAGCTTGGAGATCTCCTCGGTGAGGATCACGCGCATGCTCGCCACGGCTAGTCCTCCTCGACCTTGTCGCGCGGAGCGCGGCCGCGATCGCCGCGGTCCCGGTCGTCGTCGCGATCGTGCCGCCCGTCGCGGTCGTCGCGGTTTCGCCCGTCGTCGCGGTTTCGCCCGTCGTCGCGGTCGTCGCCCCGACCCCGGCTCCGGACCTCCTCGGCCTCGCGCTTCTCGCGCTCCTCGCGCTCGCGCTCGCGCTCCTCGCGGCGCCGGGCCTGCTCGGCGGCCTGCTCCTTGGCCTCCTCGCGCCGCGCCTCGACGTCGCGGACCTCCGGGCTGGCCTGGATCGTCAGGAAGCGCAGCACGTCGGGATCGATCCGGAGCCGGCGCTCGATCTCGCCGACCTCGCCGCCCAGGCCCAGGTAGTTCACCTGGAAGTAGTGGCCCTTCTGGAACTTGGCGATCTCGTAGGCCAGCTTGCGCTTGCCCCAGTCGTCGCGCATCAGCACCTCGGCGCCCGAGGTCGAGGCCACCACCTCGTCGATCTTGCCGTGGATCTCGGCCTCGCGCTCCGCCTCGGCATCGGGCTGGATCACGTAGACGAGCTCGTACTCGCGCAGAATCATGAGCTTCCTCCTGGGCGTCGGGCCCCCGGAAGCGCTCCGGGGACCGAGGAAAGGGGTCGGCAGTCTAGATGATCAGAGGTGCGATCACCACGCTGACGACCGCCATGAGCTTGATCAGGATGTTGAGCGACGGACCCGCGGTGTCCTTGAACGGATCGCCCACCGTGTCGCCCACCACGGCGGCCTTGTGAGCATCGCTGCCCTTGCCCCCGTGAGCACCGCCCTCGATCGTCTTCTTGGCGTTGTCCCAGGCGCCGCCCGCGTTGGACATGAACAGGGCCATCAGCACGCCCGTGACGGTCACTCCGGCCAGCAGGCCACCGAGAGCCTCCTTGCCCACGATGAAGCCGGTCAGCACCGGGATGATCACCGCGAGCAGGCCCGGCGCCATCATGCGCTTGAGCGCCGCGGCAGTCGAGATGTCGACGCAGCGCGCGTAGTCTGCGACCGCGGTCCCCTCGAGCAGGCCGGGGATCTCGCGGAACTGGCGGCGGACCTCCTCGATCATCTCGCCTGCCGCCTCGCCGACCGCCTTCATGGCCATGGAGCTGAACAGGAAGGGCACCATGCCGCCGACGAAGACGCCGGCCATGACGATCGGGTCGAGCAGGTTCAGGGTCAGCAGCTGCGACTGGGTGCGGAAGGCGCTGAAGAGCGCCAGCGCGGTCAGCGCGGCCGAGCCGATCGCGAAGCCCTTGCCGATCGCCGCGGTGGTGTTGCCCACGGCGTCGAGCAGGTCCGTGCGCTCGCGCACCTCGGGCGGCAGGTCGCTCATCTCGGAGATGCCCCCCGCGTTGTCGGCGATCGGTCCGTAGGCGTCCACGGCCAGCTGGATGCCAACGGTGCAGAGCATGCCCAGGCCACCCAGGGCGATCCCGTACAGGTCGGCCAGCTCGTAGGCTCCGACGGTCGCCACCGCGATCACCAGGATGGGGATCCAGGTCGACTTCATGCCGATTCCCAGGCCCGCGATGATGTTGGTGGCCTCACCCGTGAGCGAGGCTCTGGCGATCTCCTCGACCGGCTTGGTCCCCGTGGCCGTGTAGTGCTCGGTCGCCAGGGCGATGATCGTGCCCCCGGCGAGGCCCAGGACCATGGCGCCCAGGATGCCGCCCAGGTTCTCGGGGCCCACGACCAGGTAGATGATGCCCGCCGCCACCGGGATCATGATCCCCACCGCGCCGAACTCGCCGCGATTGAGCGCCTTCTGCGGGTTACCGCCCTCACCGGTGCGCACCAGGAAGGTGCAGCCGATCGACACGATGATGCCGGCTCCGGCGAGCAGCAGGGGCAGCAGCACGTAGCGCAGCTGCTCCTCTCCGGCGAGCACGTCGCGCCCGACCGCGAAGGGCACACCGAGGATCATCGCACCGATGATCGCGCCGACGTAGGACTCGAACAGGTCCGCGCCCATGCCGGCCACGTCGCCGACGTTGTCGCCCACGCAGTCGGCGATCGCCGCGGGGTTGCGCGGATCGTCCTCGGGCAGCCCGGCCTCGACCTTGCCCACCAGATCGGCGCCGACGTCGGCCGCCTTGGTGTAGATGCCGCCGCCCACGCGCGCGAAGAGCGCGATCGAGCTGGCGCCCAGCGAGAAGCCCGACATCAGCGTGAGGACCTTGCCGGTGACCGAGCCGACTTCCCAGCCGAACATTCCCGTGTACAGCAGGATCAGCCCGCTGAGGCCGATGATCGCCAGGCCCACCACGCTCATGCCCATGACCGAGCCACCCGCGAAGGCCACGTTCAGGCCCGCTTCCAGCGAGCTCCGGCAGGCCGCGCTGGTGCGCACGTTGGCGAGCGTCGCCACGCGCATGCCTGCGTAGCCGGCAGCGGCCGAGCAGGCCGCACCCACCACGAACGAGAGCGCGATCAGCTGCGTGCCCGAGGTCCAGTACATGCCGACCAGGACCACCGCGACGATCCCGACGAACAGGGTCAGCACGCGGTACTCGCGGCCGAGGAACGCCAGCGCCCCCTCCTGGATGTAGCCGGCGATCTCCGCCATGCGCTCGGTGCCGACGTCCGCCCGGGCCACGCTCTGCGCCTTCAGCAGCGCGAAGACCAGGGCGATCACGCCCGAAGCCAGCGCCAGGATCACGAGTTCGTTCACCTCTTCTCCTCCTCTTCGCTGCCCACCGGCGGCATCGCGTTGAACCGGTTCATGGCAGCTTCCATCCCCTCGGTGATGATCTGCTCGAGAGCCTCGGCGGCCCGGTCGATCGTCTCCGCGAATCGCTCTTGCTCGGTGCCGCCGAGCTTCCCCAGCACGTGCCCGGTGGCGTCGCGCCGGCCCTGCGGCCGGCCGATGCCCACGCGCAGGCGCGGGAAGTCGGCGGTCCCCGTCGACTCGATCACGGAGCGGATCCCGTTGTGCCCGCCGTGCCCTCCACCCTTTCGCAGCCGGAGCTTGCCGGCCGGAATGTCCATGTCATCGAAAACCAGGATCAGGTCCGCGGGCTCCGCGGGCAGGTACCGCAGCGCCTCCGCAACGGCGCGACCGGAGAGATTCATGTACGTCTCCGGCTTGAGCACGCCCACATCGATTCCGCCGACCCTTCCCCTCCTGAACTGTCCCTCGAACTTGCGGACCTCGTCCGCGAGATGATTGCGCTGCGCGAAGCGATCGCAGGCGAGGAACCCGGCATTGTGCGGTGTCTGCTCGTACCGCTTGCCCGGATTCCCCAGTCCGACGATCAGCCGCATCCCGCCGCGTCGCTACGAGTCGTCGCCGTCGCCCTCGGCCGAGGCCTCTGCCGCGGCCTGGTCGCCGTCCGGCGCCTCGCCGGCCGCGGCCTCCTCGCCCTCGGCCGCCTCCGCCTCGACCTCGACCACGCGCGGCGTGATCACGTGCACGAGCGTGCGATCGGGCTCCCCGAGCACCTCGACGCCCACGGGCAGGTCGAGATCGCGCACGTGGATCGCGTCGCCGATGTCCAGAGCGCTCACGTCCATCTCGATGCGGTCCGGGATCGCCATCGGCAGGACCTCGACCTCGAGCTCGCGAACCACGGTCTCGAGAACGCCGCCCATCTCCACACCGTGCGGCTTGCCGGTGAACTCCAGGGGCACCGTGACCTCGATCTTCCGCTTGGGATCGATCACGTAGAAGTCGCAGTGGAGCGGCGTGCGGCGCACCGGGTCGCGCTGCAGCTCCTTGATGAGCACCAGCTTGCCCTCGGCGCCCACGGCACCCCTCAGGTCCACCAGCGCGTTGGCGCCCACGTGGGCCACGCGGTCGAGCTCCAGGCTGCCCACGACCAGCGGCACCGGGTCCACGCCGCGGCCGTAGAGGACCGCCGGCACCTGTCCGTTCACCCGAAGCTTGCGGGCCACGCCCTTGCCGGTGCCCTCGCGGGCACTCACGCTGAGCTGCTGTCTCTGCATCGGAGCTTCCCCTGACGTTCGGTCGCCGCTAGACGAAGAGCGAGCTGACCGACTCCTCGTTGTGGATGCGCCGGATCGCCTCGCCGAGCAGGTGCGAGATGGTCGAGACGCTGATCTTCTCGAGCGGGCCGTCCTGGGCGCGCATCGGGATCGTGTCGGTCACGATGAGCTGCTCGAGTGACGACTCCTCGATCCGCTTGAGCGCGGGCCCCGAGAGCACGGGGTGGGTGATGGCACCCAGCACGCGCCGCGCCCCCATGTCCTGGACGGCGTCCGCGGTCTGCGTGAGCGATCCCGCGGTGTCCACGATGTCGTCGACGATGATGGCGGTCTTGTCGCGCACGTCGCCGACGATGTGCATGACCTCCGAGACGTTGGCGCGCTCGCGTCGCTTGTCGGCGATCGCCAGGCCGGCGTGCATGCGCTTGGCGAAGGCGCGCGCGCGCTCCACGCCGCCCGCATCGGGCGAGACCACCACCAGGGGCTCGTCGCGGTCGAGGCGCTCGCGGATGCCGTCGAGCAGCACGGGCATGGCGTAGAGGTTGTCCACCGGGATGTCGAAGAAGCCCTGGATCTGGCCCGCGTGCAGGTCCACGCAGAGCAGCCGCTGCGAGCCCGTGGTGGACAGCAGGTCGGCGATCAGCTTCGCGGTGATGGGCGAGCGCGGTCGCACCTTGCGGTCCTGGCGGCTGTACCCGTAGTACGGGGTGACCACGGTGATCCGCTTGGCCGACGCGCGCTTGACGGCGTCGATCAGGATCAGCAGCTCCATCAGGTTCGTGTTGGCGGGCGCACAGGTCGACTGGATCAGGAACACGTCCATCCCGCGGACGTTTTCCCCCAGCTCCACGCTGGTCTCGCCGTCGCTGAACTGGCGCACCTCGGCCCGGCCCAGCTCCAGGTCCAGGTAGTCACAGATCTTCTGGGCCAGCGCCGTGTTGGCGTTCCCCGTGAAGATCTTGATGATGTTGTTGTTCACCTGCGCACTCTGAAAAGCGTAATGATTCCAGTAGTTTGCGTGGAGGGCGCGGACGCCGCGAGCCGCACCCCTCTGGTCGGGACCGGCGGGCGGCGAGACGATAGCAGAACGCGGCGCCGATCGGGGCTGCCGGGGGTCGACTCCCTCGCGCCCCCCCGGCCCGGGCCCGGGCTCAGAACTGGTAGCCGACCCTCATCCCGTAGAAGCGCGGCGGGCCGTACCAGGCGTACGGCGGCGCGCCGAACTCGCGGGGCCCCACCAGGATGTTCTGCTTGGGGGCAGCGTCCTCGATGTTCTGGATGAAGGCCTCGACCGTCCAGATCTGCTCCGGGCTGCGCCAGATCAGCTTGAAGTCGGTGAGGTGGTAGGCCTCCTGGAGATCGAACTTCTGGTTGAAGGCGCGGAAGTACGTGTCGTCCTGCCACGAGTACTGGATGCGGGGCGTCAGCGTGCCCCGGTGGCCCAGGGGGATCTCGTACTCCGCCCAGAGCGTGAACTTCCACTTGGGCGAGCGCGACAGATCGTTGCCCGAGAAGTCGTCGAGGCCGCCGAAGGGCGTGAGCCGTCCGCAGTTGGCGGGCTGACCGGCGCGGCTGAAGCAGGTGTCCAGGGCCTCGAACGGCCGCGCTCCCGGTGCGTTCTCGGCCGCCAGGTCATCCGCCAGATCGCGCGAATCCAGCCGCAGGCGCTCGAAGGTGTTCTCCGCATTCGCCGGGTCCAGCGAGAAGTACTCGCGCGTCTCCGTCTTCAGGAAGGAGACCACCGCCGAGAGCGTCAGACCGGGGAGCGGCGTGCCGATGGCCTCGAGGTCCCAGCCGTACATCCGCGCATCGGCGTTCTCCGTGCGCAGGGCCAGGCCGTCCAGGACCACCAGCTGCATGTTGTCGTAGGAGTAGAAGAAGCCCTCCAGGTTCAGCTGCAGGCGCCGGTCGAAGAGCTCCGACTTCGTGCCCACGGCGTAGGCCCAGATCTCCTCGGGCAGGTACCCGCCGACCGTCCCGGCGCGGAAACCGCCCGACTTGTAGCCGCGGTCCATCTTCGCGTAGAGCAGGTGGTCGCCGCCGAAGGGCCTCCAGTCGATGCTCGTCCCCCACGGATTGCCGCGGAACGTCGCCTCGCAGGGGACGTTCACCCGGCGCGGTCGCTGCGGCGGGCCGAGGGTGAGGCCGAGACTGCCGGTGCAGCCCCGGAAGCGGGAGTTGACACCGTCTTCTCCACCCGACGGCACCGTGCGCAGCAGCCAGGTGGACTTCTCGTCCTTGACGAGGCGGCCGCCCAGCTCGAAGCGCACGTTGTCGGTCACGTGGAACGTCGTGTGCAGCGCGTAGCCGTAGGCCTTGTTGTCGGTGGTCTGCTGGGAGAAGACGCCGTTGTTCTGCCCCCCGAGCCCCGGGGTCGCCAGGTCACGGCTGGCCCGCTCCCATGCCCAGAAGAAGCCGGCCTGCCAGTCGAAGCGCTCGTCGAAGACGGTCCCGCCCCACTGCGCCTCGAAGCTGTTCTGCTGGGAGAAGTCGGCCAGGTCGTAGTCGAAGATCGCCCGATCCGTGGCATCGAAGTCCTGGTTGAAGGAGGTCTCGATCTTCTGCCAGCCGGCGATCAGCTTGAGTCGCGTCTCGCCGAGGCCGGGCAGGCTCGGAACGCTCCAGTCGAGCGCCGACGAGAAGCCCCAGTAGCGGTTGTCCTGCGCCGACGGAACGTCGAGATAGATCTTGCGCGGGTCGCCGTCCTCGGTCGTCGGCATGGCGATCGCGCCCCGCTCGACCTCCTGGAAGCCCCGGAAGATGCCGTTCGCGTCGAAGATCGGGGTCCGCTCCCGGTCGCTCTCGGTCCGGTAGCACGCCGCTCCCGCGGGCATGACCGTCGGCACGTTGGCGAGGCCCGTCTCCGTCCGGGCCGAGCAGGCCACCAGACGGGGGTCCGCGGGCACGATATCGGCCTGGGCCCCGTTGCCGGCCTGGCGGAAGTAGTTGTAGCTGACCAGCAGGTCCAGGCTGTCCGTGGGCGTGAGCCTGAGGTGGCCGCGCAGACCGAAGTCGTCGTTGTCGAACGGATCCCGGCTGTCGCTCACCAGGACGTTGTCCAGGTAGCCGTCCCGGTCCTCGTGGTAGACCGCGAGCCGGGCCGCGGCGAACTCGGTCAGCGGCACGTTGACCGCACCCCGGATGCGCACCCGGTCGTAGTTCCCGAACAGGACGTCGCCGCTGACCTCGTACTCCTGGTGCGGCTTCTTGGTCACCAGGTTGATCCAGCCCGAGGTCGAGTTCTTGCCGCCGCGCAGACCCTGGGGCCCCCGCTCGACCTTCAGCGTCTCCAGGTCGAAGAACGCCACGCGTGCCGCGGAGGGTCGCGAGTAGCTGATGCCGTCCACGTGGAAGGCCACCCCCGGCTCGCCCGTCAGCGAGGCGTTCTCGGTGCCCACACCGCGCAGCGTGATGATCGCCGCCGTTCCCTGCTGCCCCACGTGCAGACCCGGCACGCTGAACGCCAGCGAGTCGACGTTGACGATGTTCGCGCGATCCAGATCCTCGGCGCTGAACGTCGTGATCGCCTGGGCCTCGTCCTGCACGTCGGTCGCGTCGATGCGCTCCCCCGTGACCTCGATCGCCTCGATGTCCCGGGGCGGCGCCTCGGCCGGTGAGACGGGTACGGGATCGGCCTCGCCCTGCGGGGCCGCCTCGGCGTCCTGCGCTCGCGCGGAGGGCATGCCACCCAGTGCGATCGCAGCCGCGAGGACCGGGACCAGGACGGCGGCGCGAAGGGCTCGATTCTTGCGCATTCGAGGCTCCGGATGGGTCTTCGGGGTCACGTCCCTGAAAAAGTGGCCGGGGCCACGGAGGGCCCCGGCCACATTATCACGCTCTCCCGTGGTCCTACGGCACCAGCTGGCAGATCGTGCTGCAGGGACCGTTGTCGTCATTGCCCGCGCCGGCGTCGCACGCCTCACCGGTTTCGACCACGCCGTTCCCGCAGCCGCCCGGCTGGACCTGCCGGCAGGTGGCCGGTCGGCCGAAGATGCTGGCATTGTCCCGCAGGATGTCCCCGACGTCGCAGCCCGATGGCGGGTTGTCGCCCACGGCCGTGATCGAGGAGTTGTTGGAGTCGCAGGTCCGGAACAGCGGCCCGCCGAAGATGGCGTCGTTCGTGGCCAGGATGTCGCCGATGTTGACCAGACCATCCTCGTTGATGTCGCCGCACTCGCACTCGTCGCCGCGGCCGTCGCCGTCGGCATCCGCGGTGCTATCCCACTCCGACAGCCAGGGGCACAGGTCCCCGGTGCCCCCCGGCTCGTCCGCGTCGGGCGTGCCGTCGCAGTTCGCGTCGCTGCGCTGGTCGATCCGGTAGTTGATCAGGCCGCAGTCCGAGCCCGGATCTCCACTGATCGTGCGCCGCGGGGTGAGCGAGCACTCGGCCTGTGGCTGACCGCGCAGCACGTACAGCGAGGTGCCGCAGCACTGCGGCGCGATATCGCCGTTGGCGTTGAAGCCGCAGCGCACCTGGTTGCGATGTCCGGGCTCCCGGAAGTCGCAGGTATCGCCCAGGGCGTCGCACTCGCCGCCGCAGTTCCCCGTTCCGGGGCCCGTGCAGCACGCCGCGGGAGTGCCGCCGGCGGTGCAGGCGGTGTTGAAGGCCGGGTCGTAGCAGCCGACGAAGCGGTTGTTCTCGCACTGGCCCGTGAGCTGGCCCTCGCGCGCGAACTCCGGATCGGTGTAGAAGCGCGACTGCGCGCCGCCCGTGAAGACCCAGTCGGGCTCGACGTTCTGATCGATGATCCAGCGGCGCGGCAGCCGGCAGGTCCGGCCGATGATGTCCGGATACGTCGGCTGGGGCGACTGGAAGAGCAACGAGCAGGCGTTGTTGTTCGATGGGTTGAACTCGTTGCAGCACACGGCCGAGTCGTCGGTGTGGATGCGGAAGTTCGTGCTGTTGCGGCGTGCGGCCGCGACGGCATCGCCGTTGCTGATGGTGCAGGTGCCCGTGCCGGCGCCCGTGCAGCAGCCCACGGCGAGGCTCTCCGTGCCGCCCTGTCCGTCGGGAACCGACGCCGTGCCGGCGGCGGTGCAGAACAGGCTGTTCACGTCCTCTGCGCGGTAGCCGTGGTCCCAGCGCAGGTACGTCTGGGTGCCCGAGCCGTCGTGGTCGGGATGGCTGGCGGGCAGCAGGAAGCGCGTGCCCATCGAGGGCAGGGTGCGGATGTTGATGTCGAGGCAGGCCTCGCAGGCAGCCGGGTCCGCGGGGTCGATCGGCGGACAGTCCGCATCGACGTCACAGGACTGGTTGGAGCGGGTCGACAGCGCGTTGCAGGTCCGCTCCTGCGAGCTGGCCCCGAAGTTGTTGCCCGTGGCCGAGCTCAGCTGCCAGTCGCCGATGCCCGCGAAAGAGCCATTGCTGAAGGTGCTGATGAACAGCTCGCTGGTATCCGAGGGATCGTCGATGCCGGCGTCGCTGATCGGCAGCTCGACGCGGCAGCCGCCCGCCGGGCTGCAGACGCCGCCCGAGCACTCGTCCGGGTTCTTCACGTAGCCGCATGCCAGGCCGTCATCGGCCCCGCCCACGCAGGTGGGTCCCTCGGCGGTCGGCGTGCAGGTGTCGTCCTCGCGAAGCAGCACCTGCCCGGGAACCGGCAGTGCGTTGGTGTCGGTGCCGCAGGACGTGAAGTCCGTCGAGTCGCCGAAGCTGCCGCGGCTGAAGAAGTAGCTGACGCCCGTCTGGTTGTCCCCGAAGTCGTCGCGAACCCAGCGGAAGTTGTCGGTCGGGATCTCCGTCTTGCGGAAGTCGGTATTCCGGCCGAGGCCGTACTTGGTGGTCGTGCACGAGCCGCCGCTGCAGTCGAGCAGGAACGGATCCTGCGCCGACGCGTCGCCCGGCGCGGCGAGTCCGCCGAGCGCCAGGGCGAAGCCCACGGCGACAATGATGAAACGATGCATGCTGTCTCCCTCCTGAGCAGGCGACGGGCCACCGCACACCCGCGCCGTGACCGTCCCTGGCATGGACTGACAGCGATCATCTCATGCCCGGGGGAGACCCGACAATCTTTTGTTGCCCCGGCTGGCCCGGGTGGCTCGCAGCGGACCGGCCGATATGGGGTGCCCGGCACCTCACCCGGACCCCCGGACCCGAGATCCTGAGGCCGGGGGGCGAGGCCAGGCTCACGGCCCAGCGGGCCCGGGGCCGGCCGGCCGGCGCGGCCGGCGCGGCCGGCGCGGCCGGCGCGGCCGGCGCGGCCGGCGGTCAGTACTTGAAGCCCAGGCGTGCCCCGAAGAAGCGCGGCGGGCCGTACCAGCCCAGCGGCGGCGAGCCGAACTCGCGCGGTCCGATCAGGATGTTCGACTTGGGGGCCTCGTCCTCGATGTTCTGCACGAAGACCTCCACCTCCCAGCGGTCCTCCGGGCTGATCCAGATCAGCTTGGCGTCGGTGAGGTGGTGATCCTCCTGCAGGTCGAATTCTCGGTTGAACGCCCGGAAGTAGGTGTCGTCCTGCCAGGTGTACTGGACCCGGGGGATCAGCGTGCCGAAGCGCCCGAGCGGGATCTCGTACTCGGCCGAGAAGGTGAACTTCCACTCCGGCGAGCGGGAGAGCTGGTTGCCGGTGAAGTCATCCAGCCCGTTGCGGTCGCCCAGCAGGCCGCAGGCGATGTCGCCACCCAGCTCGGTGGCCACGCAGAGCTCGCTCTCCTCGAACGGAAGGAAGCCGAGACCGGACTGGATCGAGGACTCCGACGCCTCCCGTGCCCGGAGTCTGGCGCGCGCGACATTGCTGTCCGCGGCGGCGGGGTCGATGGAGAAGTAGTCGCGCGTCTCGGTGTTCAGGTAGCTGATCACGGCGCTCAGCATGAGGCCGGGGATGGGGTTGCCCACGGCCTCGAGGTCCCAGCCGTACATGCGGGCGTCCGTGTTCTCGGTACGCAGCGACAGGCCATCGAGGATCACCAGCTGCATGCCATCGTAGGCGTAGAAGAAGCCCTCGAGGTTGATCTGCAGGCGGTCGTCGAAGACGTTGGACTTCGAGCCCAGCGCGTAGGCCCAGATCTTCTCGGGGTCGTACTCGCCGACCGTGCCCGCCCGGAAGCCGCCGGACTTCGCCCCTCGATCGATCTTGGCGTAGAGCAGGTGGTTCCCGTCGAGGAATCCGAACTCCGGCCGCCAGTCGATCCCCGCACCCCACATGGTGTGGCGCTCTAGCTTCGAGCAGGGGTCGTTCTCGCGCAGGGGTACGGGCCCGGTGAACGTGCCGCGCGTGCCCAGGTCGCCGGTGCAGCCGCGGAAGGCGCTTCGCGGGTCATCGGACGAGGGCAGGACCGAGCGCAGCATCCAGGTGCTCTTCTTGTCCTTGATCCAGCGCCCTCCCAGGTTCAGGCGCAGGCTGTCGGTCGCGTGGAAGGTGCCGTGCAGCGCGGCGCCGTAGGACTTGTTCTCGGTGGTCTGGAAGTTCTGAACCGTGGGCCGCCCCACCGTCAGGGGCGGAACCCCGATGTCGCGCCGGGCCTGCTCGTGGGAGTAGAAGAAGCTCGACTGCCAGTCGAGCCGCTCGGCGATCTGGCCGCTCCACTGGAGCTCCGAGGAGTACTGGTCGGCCTCGGCGTCGAGGTCGAAGCTCAGCATGGGGTTGCTCGTGGCGTCGAAGTCCTGGTTGAAGATGTTCACCGTCTTCTGGAACCCGCCGAGCAGCTTGACCCGCGACTCGCCCAGCAGCGGCAGGGCCGGCGCATCCCAGTCGATCGCCGCCGTCCAGCCCCAGTAGCGGTTGTCCTGGGCGGACGGGGTGTCCACCCAGATCTTGCGAGCACTTCGATCCTCGACCGCCGGATTGGGGGTGTTCTGGCTGGGAATGAAGGGCGGGACCCGGTTCGGGTCGAAGGACGAGGGAATCACGGTCCGGAAGCAGGCCGACTGCAGCGGCATGGTCGTGAAGGTACGGCCAAAGCACGCGATGGGGTCCAGGTTCTTCGGCGTGGGCACGTTGTCGGCCTGGGGGCCGTTGCCGGTCTGCTTGAAGTAGTTCCAGCTCAGCAGCACCTGGACGGTCTCCGCGGGGTTCAGGCGCAGATGCGCGCGCATACCGAAGTCGTCGGCATCGAACGGGTCCCGGCTGTCACCGAGGAGCTTGTTGTCGAGGTAGCCGTCGCGGTCCTCGTGGAAGAACGCGAGGCGCGTGGCCGCGAACTCGCCCAGGGGAATGTTGAGCGAGCCCCGTGCGCGCACGCGATCATAGTTGCCGAAGAGGATGTCGCCCTTCACCTCGTACTCGTCGTGCGGCTTGTTGGTGATCAGGTTGATGTGGCCCGACGTCGAGTTCTTGCCGCCCAGCAGGCCCTGGGGGCCGCGCTTGACCTCCAGCGTCTCGAGGTCGAAGAAGGCCACCCGGGCGGCCGACGGGCGACCGAGATTGATGCCGTCCACGTGGAAGGCCACGCCCGGCTCGCCCGTGAGCGAGGCGTTCTCGGTGCCCACGCCGCGCAGCGTGATGATGGCCGACTGACCCGACTGTCCCACGTGCAGCCCGGGCACGCTGAAGGCGAGCGAGTCGACGTTGACGATGTTCGCGCGGTCCAGATCCTCGGCCGTGAAGGCGCTGATGGCCTGTGCCTCGTCCTGCACGTCGGCCGAGTCGATCCGCTCGCCGGTGATGGCGATCAGCTCCACGTCGCCGGGGGCGGCCTCCAGGGGCTCTACCGGCTCGGGCGTCGAGGTCTGAGCCGCCTCGCTCTCCCCGGACGGCGCAGCCGCAGGGGCTTCAGGCGTCGAGTCGGCGGCTCCCGCATCCTGGGCGCTGGCGGGCCCCGCCGCGGCGACACCGAGCAGGAGGCTGCAAGCCAGGGTCAGGAGCGCGGGACCAGGAACGATGCGCATGGAAACTCCCACACGGTGGCAAGCTGGGATGGTCGGCTCCGGACCGCGGGCGTGCCCGGTCCGGGAATATTCGCACGAGAATATTTGCATGAAAAAGGGGGCCGGGGCCATGACGGCCCCGGCCTCCGTTTTCTCGACTCTCTTCGCGCCGGCGGCCCTAGGGCACCAGCTGGCAGACCGTGTTGCACGGTCCGTTGTCGTTGTTCGCGGCGCCGTTGTCGCACTCCTCACCGAACCCGGGGTCCACGCTACCGTCGCCGCAGGTGGCCGGCTTGACGCCCACGCACGTGGTGCTGTTCGGATTGAAGATGCTGCCGTTCGCGGCCAGGATGTCCTGGATGTTGCAGTTCAGGTCGTTGTTCCCGTCACAGGTCAGGCGGACGATCGCCGGATCGAAGATCGACGCGTTGATCTGGAGGATGTCCGAGACATTGACGAAGCCGTCTCCGGTCTGGTCGCCGCACTCGCACTCATCGCCGCGTTCACCATCGCCGTCGGCGTCCGCGGCATCGTCCCACTCGCTCAGCCAGGGGCACTTGTCCACGGGTACGTCGGCCACGCCGTCGCAGTCCTGGTCGGCGCGGTGGTTGATCCCGTAGTTGATGGTCTCGCACTGCATGCCCGGATCACCGTTGACCTCGTAGCGCGGCAGCAGCGTGCAGCCCTCGTTGGGCGTGCCGCGGACCACGTACTGCGAGCGGTTGCAGCTGGTCGGAACCGGGATGCCGTTGCCGTCGGCCAGCGGCCGGATGCGATGACCCGCCTCGGTGACGTCGCAGACGTCCGGCTGCACGCCGGCCGTGCCGGGGTCGGCGTCGAGCGTGGGGCACGGGTCGGCGCCGCCCAGGACGCAGCCCTGGAAGCGGTTCACCTTGCACACGCCCTTGGTCTGCCCCGGCGCGGTGAAGCTCGGATCCGAGTAGAACGCGGAGCCAGCGCCACCGGCGAAGATCCAGTCGTTGGTGATCGAGTCGTCGAACTGGAAGCGGCCCGTCTCGGCGCAGGAACGCTCGAGCAGCGCGGGGTACTGGGGCGTGCCGGGGTTGATCGCGTTGCAGCTCACGCCGCCGTCAGAGCTCCAGCAGCACACGCCCGAGTCATCGGTGTGCCAGCGGAAGCGCGTCTCCTTGTCGGCGTCCCAGCGGAGGTAGGTCTGGTTGCCGCTGCCGTCGTACTCCGGATGGCTCGCCGGGAGCAGGTAGCGGGTACCGGTCTGCGGCTGCAGGCGGATGTTCTCCGGGAAGGCCTGACAGTCGGGGTTGTTCTCGTCGGACGTACCGCTGAAGGCGTTGCCCGTCGCGGCACCCAGGGACCACTGCTGGCCGTTGAACGCCAGAACGCCGCCCGCCAGCGTGAACACCCAGAGCTCGCTCGAGTCGGCGGGATCGGTGATGCCGCCATCGGTCCGCGGGATCGAGACGCGGCAGCCGCCATCCTGACCCACCGGCGGCGCGTAGTTGCACGTCGTCGGCGCAACGTCGCCGGCGAGGATGCAGTCGCTCAGGCTCGAGCACGCGGCACCGCCCTGCGCGCAGGTCCCCGAGGGGCCCTCGCTGGTCGGCGTGCAGTCGTCGCGCTCCTGCAGGATGATCTGGCCGACGAGCGGGAAGTGCCCGCGCTCGGGGCCGCAGTCCACACCGACCGGGTTCCCGACCTCGGTCCGGCTGAAGAAGTAGCTGATCGCTGGATCGCCCGGCGTGCCCACGTGCGGCCCGAAGTCCGCAGCGGACGTGGCGAACGACGCGGCCTCGCGCGCGTCGAGACCGTCCAGGTTCCAGCGGAAGTCGGGCTTCGAGCCCATTCCATACTTGGTTGTGGTGCACTCCGAGCCACCGACGCCGCAGTCGACGCCGACGCCCTCCTGGGCCTGCGCCGACGTCGCGGCAAGGGCCAGGCCGGCCACCATCACAATGAAACGCTTCATCTGTCTCCCTCCTGAGCAGCGCTGGCCCGCGGGGCGCACTCGTACCCTGCTTCAGCACTGGCATGGACCGTCAGCAATCATTTCACGGGTGTGGGGCCCCGCACAACGGAAATCCGCAGACCGGGTCCGGATTTCGCCGCTTTTCGGGGGTTTTCCACCTCTCCAGGGAGCAACTCGGCCGCGCCTCTCCCTGGCATCCCGGCCCAGGGGCCGGGCGACCGGGCCGGGCCGGAACGGCCCAGCCCCGGGTCATCTCCGCGGCTCCGGGATCTCCCGGCGAGGCGCAGCGTCCACCTCGCCCCTCTGCTTCAGCCGCGCGCCCGTCCCCCGGCGTCGGACCCCGAGGCGACGGGTGGCCGCATCCGGGCCCGGGCCCCAGCGGGGGCCCCAGGCGGCCGTTCCGATCGGGGCCGCGCGAACGCCGCGCAGGACGCGTGCAGGTCAGTAGTTGAAGCCGACGCGGAAGCCGAAGAAGCGCGGTGGACCCCACCAGGCCAGGGGCGGCGACTTGAACTCCTGGGGCGCGACCAGGACGTTCATCTTGGGAGCCTCGTTCTCGATGTTGAGCACGAAGGCCTCGGCCTCCCAGCGGCCCTCGGGGCTGCGCCAGACCAGCTTGGCGTCGGTCTGGTGGAAGTCTTCCTGCAGGTCGAAGCTCTGGTTGAAGGCGCGGAAGTAGGTGTCGTCCTGCCACACGTACTGTATGCGCGGCGTCAGCGTGCCCCAGCGACCGAGCGGGATCTCGTACTCGGCCCAAACGTTGAACTTCCACTCCGGGGAGCGCGAGAGCTGGTTACCGCTGAAATCGAACAGGCCGTTCGCGTCGCCCAGGTCGCCACAGCGAAAATTCGGCTGCCCGAGCGGACCGATGCATGCCGTCTTGTCCGCGTAGACGACGTTCCTGCCCTCGAGCTGCTCGATGGTGGTCTGCTCCAGGGCCTCCAGCTGGCTGAAGCACGACGAATCGGACGCACACGAGGGATCCAGGGAGAAGTAGTCGATCGTCTCCGTCTTCAGGAACGAGACCGTGGCGGAGAGCGTCAGTCCGGGAATCGGTGTGGCCAGGGCCTCGAGGTCGACGCCGTGCATGCGCGCGTCGGTGTTCTCTGTGCGCAGCGCCAGCCCGTCGAGGACCACGATCTGCAGGTCCTCGTAGGCGTAGAAGAAGCCCTCGAGGTTGAGGCGCAGCCGACCGCTGAACATCTCGGACTTGGAGCCGAGCGCGTAGGCCCAGATCTTCTCGGGCACGTACTCACCGACGTTGCCCGCCCGGAACCCGCCGCTCTTGAAACCGCGATCGATGCTCCCGTAGAGCAGGTGATCCCCGCCGAAGGGGCGCCAGTCGAGCTTGGCGCCCCAGGTCTGGCCGCGGAAGGTCAGCGAGCACTCCGGATTGTGCTTGGCGGGGACGATCCGGTTGCCCGGCAGCTGGGCGACCCCCAGCTTGCCGATGCAGCCCCGGAACTTGGCCTCGGGGTCATTGTTCGAGATGATGTTGCGCAGGATCTGGGTCTTCTTGCGATCCTTGATCCAGCGACCGCCCAGGGCAAGCCGCACGTTGTCACTGACGTGGTAGGTGCCGTGCAGGGCCGCGCCGTAGGACTTGTTGTCGGTGGTCTGCTTGGACTCGATGCCCTGATCCTGTCCCTGCAGCTCGCTGGCGCTCAGACCCGGCGTGGCGACGTCGCGCAGCCCCTGCTCGTGCGCGTAGAACAGGCTGCTCTGCCAGTCCAGACGCTCCGCGAGCCTGCCGCTCCACTGCAGCTCGCTGGAGTACTGGCTGGTGTCGTCGTCGAGGTTGAACGAGACGATGTCGGCGTCCGTGGCGTCGAAGTCCTGCTCGAAGATGTTCGTGGTGCGGCGGAAGCCGCCGAGCAGCTTCAGCCGCGTCTCCCCCAGCAGGGGCAGGGTCGGAACGCTCCAGTCGATCGTCGAGGTCCAGCCCCAGTAGCGATTGTCCTGGCCCGAGGGGGTGTCCACGAAGACCTTCCGGGGGTCCCCCTCCTCGCTCGCGGGGACGAAGACGAACTCGCGCACCTCCCGGATCTGTCCGTTGATCAGCCGGAAGCTCCTCACCTCCCGCTGGGCGCAGGCGCCGACGAACGGGATCTGGCTGTTCGCGGGTAGACCCTGGGCGACGCGGGCCTGCTGGCAGGCCTGCGTGAAGGCCGGGTTGTTGACGTCGACCGACGTGCCCGCCTCGGGCACGGGATCCGCCTGCGGGCCGTTGCCCTTCTGCCGGAACCAGTCGTAGCTCAGCGTGATGTCCAGCGAATCCGTCGGCGTCAGGCGCAGGTGCCCGCGGATCCCGAAATCCTCCGCGTCGAAGGGATCGCGGCTGTCGCTCACGGACGGGTTATCGAGGTAGCCGTCCCGGTCCTCGTAGAACATGGCGAAGCGCGTGGCGGCGTACTCGCTGAGCGGGAGATTGAGCGCGGAGCGGACCCGCACCCGGTCGTAGTTCCCGAAGAGCACGTCGGTGCTCACCTCGTACTCGTCGTGCGGCTTCTTGGTGACGAGGTTGATCGAGCCCGAGGTCGAGTTCTTGCCGCCGAGCAGGCCCTGCGGACCCCGCTTGACGTCGAGCGTCTCCAGATCGAAGAAGGCGATGCGGGCCGCGGCCGGCCGCCCCACGTTGATGCCGTCGATGTGAAAGGCGACGCCGGGCTCGCCGGTGATCGAGGAGTTCTCCGTGCCGATGCCGCGCAGCGTGATGATCGCGGCCTGGCCCGCCTGGCCCACGTGCAGCCCCGGCACGCTGAAGGCGAGCGAGTCGACGCTGGTGATGTTTGCGCGGTCGAGATCCTCCGCGCTGAAGGCCGTGATGGCCTGGGCCTCGTCCTGCACGTCGGTCGCGTCGATGCGCTCGCCCGTCACGCTGATCGACTCCACGTCGACCGGCGCCGCCTCGATCTCGGGCGCGGGCTCCGCCACCTCCACCTCGCCCGGCACCGTCCCGGCGTCCTCGGCTCCGGCTTCCTGCGCGGACGGCCGCAGGGGCAGCAGCGCGAGCGCCGCGATCAGAACGAGGGAGGGGGCTGCGGGGCGGGAAACGAGGCGCATCGTTGGTCTCGCTGGCTGTGCAATGAGGCCGGGGGCCGGGACCGTGAGGTCCCAGCCCCCGACGGTTGCTGGAAGTTCCTGGATTCTCTCTTACGGTGCGACCGGCAGTGGCTGCACCTGGCGGCAGGTCGAGCTGCCCGGGACGAAGATCTCCAGGTTCGCGGCGAGGATGTCGCCGACATCGCAGCCCGCGTCGCCGGTGGCGTCGCAGAGCGTGCGGCCCGGCTCGATGTCGAAGATCGAGGCGTTGGTGAACAGGATGTCCGCCACGTCGACGGTGCCCGAGAGTGTGCTGTCGCCGCACTCGCACTCGTCCCCCCGGCACAGGGGCCCGGGGCAGTCGCCGTCGGTGTCGGCCGTCTCGTCGAAGTCGGTGACGAACGGGCAGAGATCATCCGGGTTGTCGATCACGCCGTCGCAGTCCTGGTCCTTGCGCGTATTGACCCCGAAGTTGAGGACCTCGCAGGTCGGACCTGGATCGCCGTTGACGGTGTACCGCGGATTGATCGAGCAGCCCACGTTCGGCGTGCCGCGGAAGACGTAGCCACTCGCGGCGCAGACGGTGGTGTTGGGATCGCCGTTCGACAGCGCCGGGGGGCGGATGCGGTGGGCGATCTCCCGGAAGTCGCAGGCTCCGCCCGGCGCCACGCAGGCGTCGGAGAGGCCCAGATCCGAGAAGGCCGCACAGTCGGCCGTGCTCGCGCACGGAACCGCCCGCACCAGGTCGAAGCTGGCCTCGCAGTAGGTCGCGGCGCACTCGGTGCCGCTGACCGTGCAGGAGACTGCGCCCTGCTCCTCGCAGCGGCCCTGCTCGACGTCCGTCGGCACGTAGTGGGGATCCGAGTAGAACGCGGATCCCTGACCGTCATCGAAGATCCAGTCGTTGGTCTCGTTGGTGTCCTGGAAGATCTGGCCGTCGGCGCAGGTCCGCTTGAGCAGATCCGGGTACTCGGGCGTACCCACGGCCAGCAGGCCGCAGACGTCGCCCGGCGCCGAAGTGCAGCAGATCGCGGTGTCGTCGGTGTGGATCCGCCAGCGGGTGTCCGGGTGATTGTCCCAGCGGAGATACGTGGGGGCCTCACCGTCGGCGTTCAGCTCGGCGAAGTCCGGGTGAGTGTTGGGCAGCAGGTAGCGCGTGCCCGACTGGGGCTCGGCCTTGACGATGTCCGGGTCGCACGCCTCGTCGTGCAGGCCCTCGATCGACCCGCCACCGATGGTGTTCCCGGTCGCTGCGGTCAGCGAGAAGGACGATCCGGCGATGACACCCGAGGCGCGCGAGGGGATCAGCAGCTCGCTCACGTTTTCCAGGTCCCACTGACAGATATCGGTTTCGTTGCCTCCGGTGCGGCAATCCGCGTCGGAGGTGCAGGCGCCCCCGAAGTCCTGACAGGTGCCGGCAGTACCCACGGCATCGATGGTCCCCTTGCCGCCGTCGCTCAGCGGGATCGAGACACGACAGCCGCCGGCCACGCCGCCGTTGGCCGCGTCATCGGGCCCGAAGGAGACCGGGACGCAGTCAGTCTGCTCTTCCAGGATGATCTGGCCCGGGACGACGCTCCAGTCGTTGGGCTTTCCGCACGGCGCCAGGAATCCCGAGCCGGGGGCCAGGGTCACGATATAGCTCGATCCCCCGATGTCGGGGCCGAAGGCGCTCGCGTCGGTCGCGAACGGGTCCAGATCCTCGATGTTGTTCGCCAGCTTGGGCAGGAAGCGGTTCATCGAAGCGATGTCCATCCCGTCGAGGCCGTACTTGGTCCTCGAACAGGGCTGGGCATCGCAATCCACCCCGACCCCGATCTGGGCCTGGACCTGCGCCGCCGCGGCGGCCATCACGAGGCCCAGTGTGAAAACAATCAGACGCTGCATGCTCTCTCCCTCCTGAATGGCGCTGGGCGGCCACACACCCGGGCGGCGGCCCACGCCTGGCATGAACTGACAGTCATCATCTCATGACAGGGGCCCCGAATTCAGGACGAGTCAGGTCCCGGCAGCCCGCCGGGCGACCGGCAGCTGGTTGGGGCGGCAGGATTCGAACCTGCGATCTACGGGTTCAAAGCCCGTTGCCTTACCGCTTGGCCACGCCCCAGTCCCAGTCGGCCAGGTCGCTGCCGGGCGAGCTCACGGCCAGCGCCCGGGCCCCCGGCCGCAGCTCGAGCGCAGCTGCCGCCCGGCCGGCCTCGTCGACCGAGCCGAAGCGACCGTAGACCGTCGGACCGCTGCCGCTCATGCCGCTGATTCTCGCCCCTGCGCGCTCGAGCGCCAGCCGCGCCCGGCCGATCTCCGGATGCGCCGCGGCCGCCGCCGGCTCGAGGTCGTTGCAGGGCGCCGCGTCGAGCTCCCCTGCCGCGATCCGCGCCGCCTGGCCCGAGGCGCTGCGCGGCAGCTGGACGCGGCGCGAGGCCTCGCCATACGCCCAGGGTGTCGGGACGCCGAAGTCGAACGCGACGAGCACCCAGTGCATCTCCGGCACCCCCGCCAGCGGCTCGAGCACGTCGCCGACCCCGCGCCCGAGCGCCGGGCGAGGATCGAGGAAGAACGGTACGTCGGCACCCAGCGCCCGGGCGATCGAGCGGCGCCGCTCCCGCCCCAGATCCGCGCCCGCCAGCGCCTCGACCCCGAGGATCGCCATCGCCGCATCCGACGATCCCCCCCCCAGCCCGGCAGCCACGGGAATGCGCTTGTGAAGGCGGATGCACAATCCGGCCTCCCATCCGAGCGCCTCCATCGCCGCCCGGCAGGCGCGAATCGCCAGATTGGAGGCGTCTCGGGGCACTCTAGCTCCGGTGCCACCCTCTTTTCCCACGTTGGGTGGCACCACGCCGCCGCCGGAGCCCACGAGCTCCAGGCGCACGCCCTCTGCCGGAGGTCGAGCCTCCAGCCAGAGCTCGTCGTACAGCCGAAGGGGCAGGAAGACGGTCTCGATGTCGTGGTAGCCGTCGTCGCGGCGGGCGATCAGCTCGAGCCCCAGGTTGAGCTTGGCCGGCGCGAGCAGACGCAGGCTCATCCGGCGGACTTGCCGAGCTCCACGTACTTGAGGCGAAGCTCGTGCAGCACGCTCTCGAGCAATCGCTCCTCGCCCTCGTCGAGGTTGCCCTGCGTCTTGGCCCGCAGGACCTCGAGGATGTCGATCGTCTGCCGCGCCAGCGGCAGGTCCACCTCGGGCTTGGGCCCGCCGGGCTCGGCCTCCATGCCCAGGTGCATCATCGCCGACGCCGAGAGCGACAGCACCAGCGTGCTGAAGCTCATCTCGGGCAGCGCGCCGGCGCCGCCGGCCGGCTCCTCGTCCATCTGGAAGCCGCGGGGTCCTCCCTGCTCCTTGCTCACGTCGCTTCCTCCGGGTCGGGTTGCTCCGGCTCCGATGGTACCGCGGCGCCGGGCGCGGTCGGGTCGATGCCGGTGCGCTCCAGCTCGCGCAGGTGCGCGCGGGCGAGGCGTACGCGCTCGATCGCGGTCCAGGTCGCGGCTGCCGCAATCAGCAGCAGCGCCGGTGCCAGCCAGGTGGTCAGGCCGCCGACGATCAGCACGATGAAGCGCTCGAAGCGCCCCATCGGACCCTCGGCCAGGCTGTGGAGGTGAACCTCGGCGCGGGCCCGGGCGTAGCTGACCAGGAACGCCGCGGTCGCCGCCCACAGCGCCAGCGCGGTCAGCCACGCCCCGGCGCCCCGCGCGCCGGCCAGGGCGATGCCGCCGAAGATCAGCATGTCGCCGACGCGATCGAGGCTGGAGTCCAGGAAGCCGCCGGCCAGCGACGCGCTGCCGCGGCGCCGGGCCACCACGCCGTCGACCAGGTCGCACCAGCCCGCGACCATCAGCACGAGCGCGGCCACGATGGGGCTGCCGAGCGCGAACGCGGCGCCGGCCAGGCCGCACAAGACGGTTCCGATCGCGGTCAGGGCGTCGGGGTGGAGCTCGACGCGGTCCACGAACGGGAAGATGCGCCGGATCAGCAGGTCCGGATCGCCCCCGAGCCAGCGCTTGAAGGATGGGAGGGCACCCACCCGTGGCTACCTCGCTACAGCTCCGCGTCCAGCGGCTGCGCCGGCGGCTCGGGCAGCGCCGGCGGCTTGGGATTGCGCGCCTCCTCGATGCGCCGCTCCACGCGCTCGGCGCGCAGCTCCGCCTCGGCGAGGAGCTCCTGCTTGAGGCTCTCGAGCTCGTCGTCGTCGACCTCGCGCAGGTTGTCCGACAGGTCGGGCAGCGAGTCGAGCACGTCGGATATGTCCGAGCCGATACCCGAGCGCTGGAGCCGGTCCTGTAGGCGCCGGTCCGGGAGCGTCGACATGGGCGATCCTCCGCAGCAGGGGCGGCGTGGGTCAACGCCGCAGGGCGCGGGAGTCTAGCCGCGAACGCCCGCAGCGTCGAATCCGGCGGCGGCCCGGACCCTTGTGGGCCCGCGGCCGGGCCGTACACTCCGCCGTCGTCGTGCTGCGCAGGCCCCACCGAGAACGCTCCCTGACCCTGCCGGGCCTCTGCCTGACGCTCGGCCTCGGCCTGGCCGCCTGCGCCAGCGACGAGCCCCCGCCACCGCCCGAGCCGGAGCCGGAGCCCACGGCCGAGGAGCACTACCAGCGCGGCCTCGAGATCCTCGAGGGCGAGCGGCTGCTCTTCTTCTTCCGCAGCGTGGACTACCCGGCGGCGATCGAGGCCTTCCAGCAGATCATCGACAGCTACCCGTACAGCGAGTACGCGACGCTCGCCGAGCTGAAGATCGCCGACGTGCACTTCCGGCGCCGCGACTACGAGGAGGCAGCCAGCTTCTACCAGGACTTCGTCGAGCTGCACCCCTCGCACCCGGAGGTCCCGTACGCGATCTACCGCAACGGACTGTGCAGCTTCGAGCGCATGCGGGAAGCCGACCGCGACCAGGAGCCCACGCGCCAGGCGATCGCGCAGTTCGAGGCCCTGCTGCAGCGCCATCCCGACGCCCCGGTCGCGGACGACGCGCGTCGCAAGCTCGAGGAGGCGCGCACCCGCCTGGCCGAGCGCGAGATCCGCGTGGCCGACTTCTACTTCGACCAGGGGATCTACCACGCGGCAGTGCACCGCTACCGGCGCGCGCTCGAGGCCTATCCCCAGCACGCGGACCGCGCACTGAGCCGCGCCCGCCTGGGGATCTCGCTCGCGCGCACCAGCCGCCCGCTCGAGGCCGAGCAGCTGCTGCGCCAGGCGCTCGCGGTCGCCGAGGACGACGACCTGCGCGAGCGCATCCTGGAGGAGCTCGACCGCCTCGCCGAGCTCCCCGTCGGCCTCTCGGACGGCCGCGGTGGCGGCGGGGACTTCGTCGGCGAGTAGACCGCGCGCCGTGCGCTATGCGGGATCGAGGCCCAGCGCCGGGTGACGCTCCGCCACCATGCGCCGCATGCCGTCGCGCCAGCGCACCTTGCACGGACCCGTGGCCGCGCGTCGTCGCGCCGGATCCAGGTTGAAGTGCTGGATCGCGTCGGGTGTGCGCTCGAAGACCGGCTCGATGCCGGCCAGCTCCCCGAGGTAGCGGCAGTAGTCCACCACGTCGACGGGCTCGTCGCCGCCCCAGTTGACGAGCGTGGCGGGTGAGCTGGCCGCCTCCAGTAGCCCGGGCACGTGCGCGCGGATGTCGTCGTCGTGGATCGGGCTGCAGATCGACGGGCGATCATCGAGGACGGGGATCGGCTGCCGCTCGACGAGCAGGTCGAGCTGGTAGGCCGGCAGGCCCCCGAGGGGCCCGTACGAGACGTTCATTCGCGCGATCGTCGTGGGCAGGCCCAGGTCGCGGGCCGCGAAGCGCGCCGTGGCCTCCTGCGCGATCTTGGTGATCGGGTAGGTCGGCGAGTAGGGCTGCGAGCTGACGCCCAGCGGATCGCTCTCGACCACGGGTCCGCCGTCGACCCGCGGCTCGTACACGCCGCTGGTCGAGACCACCAGGCACGCGCTGGCGTCGCGATAGCGGCTCATCAGCAGGCCCGTGCCCTCGGCATTGATGCGCAGCGCGCGGTCGTAGTCCAGGCCCGGAGCCTGGAAGATCGCCAGGTGCAGCAGGTAGTCGAAGCCGTCGGGCAGCCCGGAGAAGTCGGGATCCTCCAGGTCGACGACCCGCGTGTGCATGCCCGCCGCCTCGCAGCGCTCGCGCGAGCCGTCCTGCGAGAAGCGTGCGATGCCCCAGACCTCGTTGTCGCGCGCCAGCTCCCGCGCCAGCGGAAAGGCGATCTGCCCGGCGGGCCCCGTGACCAGAAGGCGCTTGCCGCGCAGCTCCATCAGCTCTCCTCCAGCGAGGCGACCAGCGCCCGCATGCCCTCGCGCACCTCCGGCGGCGCGGGCGGGTAGTCGACCGCATCGGGCTGCGGGACGCTCGCGGGCTCGATCTCGACCCACTGGTAGCCCATCGCCGTGGGCCCCGGGGCCGCCATGTCGATGCAGTCGATGTGCCGTCCCCGCTCGAACGCCTCGAGCGCCAGACGCGTGGTCTCGCGCAGCACGTCGGCGCGCTCCATGCCGTCGAACTCGTACACGGTCATGTAGCGCGCCGCCCCCGGTGCAGCGTCCGGATCCATCCAGCGTCGCGCGCCCACGAAGCCCGGCGCGCGCGACAGGTCGGGCAGGTGCACGTGGGTGTACCAGCGGTTGAACTCGTCCTCGCGCGCGGGATCCGTGCAGCGCGTGAACATGACGTGGAGGCAGCGCGGCATGCCGCCAGCATATCCGCGCCGGCCCGCGACCGCGCGATCTGGTACAACGCCCCCATGGACGTGCTGCGCACTCCCGAGGAGCGCTTCCGCGACCTGCCCGGCCACGACGTCGAGCCGCGCTGGGTGGAGGTCCCGGCCGCTGACGACGTCCCGCCGCTACGCATGCACCACGTCGACGAGGGTCCGCGCGACGCGCCCGTGGCCCTGCTGATGCACGGCGAGCCGACGTGGTCGTACCTGTATCGCCGCGTGGTGCCCCGCCTGGTCGATGCCGGTATCCGCGCCGTCGCGCCCGACCTGATCGGCTTCGGGCGCTCCGACAAGCCGGCCTCGCCGCGCGACTACAGCTTCGCGCGCCACCTGGCGTGGGTGCGCTCGCTGGTCGAGCAGCTCGACCTGCGCCGCGTCACGCTCGTGTGCCAGGACTGGGGCGGGCCCATCGGCCTGGGCGTGCTGGCGGCCGCGCCCGAGCGCTTCGACGCGGTCGTCGCGGCCAACACGATCCTGCCCACGGCCGACCCGGAGCTGACCGACGGCGTGCTGGAGTGGCGCAGCGACGCGCTGCTGTCGTGGATCGTGGGCTCGCAGCGCACGCCGGAGTTCTCCGCCGGCGAGATCGTCCGCGGCGTCTGCGCCCGCCCGGTTTCCGACGCGGTCGTCGCGGCCTACGACGCGCCCTTTCCGGACGAGCGCTACCGCGCCGGCGCGCGCCAGTTCCCGCTGCTGATCCCGATCACGCCCGACGACCCCGGGGCCGCCCTCAACCGGGAGACCTGGAAGGTGCTCCAGGGCTTCGAGCGACCCTTCGTCACCGCGTACAGTGACGGTGATCCGTCGACCGCGGGCTGGGACGCGATCTTCCGCGCGCGCGTGCCCGGCGCCCGCGGCCGCGAGAACGTCACCATCGAGCGCGCCGGCCACTTCCTGCAGGAGGACGCCGGCGAGGAGCTCGCGCAGATCATCATCGACACCGTCCGCGGCGCGTAGCCGGCGGGCGCAGGAGACCCCGGTGGAGCTCTACGAGGTCATGCGCACCACGTTCGCGGCGCGCACCTACACCGACGACCCGCTGCCCGACGCGGTGCTGCACCGCATCCTGGACGTCGCGCGCTTCGCGCCCAGCGGCGGCAACCGCCAGGGCTGGCGCGTGATCGCCGTGCGCTCGCGCGAGACGCGCGAGGCCATCGCCGAGCTCGTCAAGCCCGTCGCCCGGCGCTACCTGGCGCAGCGCGCCGCCGGCGAGTCGCCGTTCAACACCGTGAACCCCAGCCGCGTGGACGAGGCGACCGTCACCGCGACCGAGCCGCTCCCCGACCTGTACGAGCCGCTGCTGCGCGCGCCGGTGGTGCTCCTGGTCTGCGTGGACCTCGCGGTCGTCGCCGCGGTCGATGCGCACCTGGACCGGGTGGGCATCGCCGGCGGCGCCTCGGTGTACCCGTTCTGCTGGAACGTCCTGCTTGCGGCGCGCGCCGAGGGCTACGGCGGCGTCATCACCACGCTGCCGATCGCGCGTGAGCCCGAGCTGCGCCCCCTGCTCCACCTGCCCGACCACGTCGCGGTCGCCGCCGTGGTGCCCCTGGGCAAGCCGGTCAAGCAGCTGACCCGCCTGCGCCGCAACCCCGTCGAGTCCTTCACCGTCCATGAGACCTGGGACGGAGACGCCTTCACGGGAAGCTGAGCGCCCGGCCCAGCGCAAGCTACCTCCCCATCACGAGCGAGCAGGCGGATGCGCCCGATCCTGCCCGCCGCCCGGCGCGGCGCGGCGGAGTCCGACCGGGGTCGGGTCGATTCTTCCGGACGCGTTCCGGACGCGCCGCAAGGCGCACCCACGAAGCGCGCGTGAGCTCTCCCCACGTCCAGTCGGCGATCCGGAACGCG
>JAJDAJ010000038.1 GCA_029261925.1 Deltaproteobacteria bacterium
GCGGCGCGCAGCGCGTCGGTGACGCGCGGTGTCGGGTGGCCGCGGCTCTGCCGCGGCCGGGCCCCGTTTGACTAGACTGGGCCTGTGCCAGCTCCCGATCGAGTCGAGCCGGCGCGCGTGGTCGGGCGCGCGCTGGGCAACCTGGGCATCGCCCTGCGCGATGCCGCGGCCTGGCCCCTGGTGCGTGCGCTGCCGCGCGGGTGGCTGGTCCTGCGCCTGGACCACGGCCTGAGCGACGCACCGCCGGGGGCGTCCTGGCTGCTCGAGGGCGCGCTGCCCCGGCCGCGCTGCAGCGCCGATGTGCTGCGCGCCCTGGCGCGCGCGGCGGCCGATCCGCGGCTGCGCGGCGTGCTGGTCCGGGTGGGCTCCGACGGCATCGGCTGGGGGCAGGCCGCGGAGCTGGGCGCGGCCCTCGAGCGGCTGCGCGCAGCGGGGAAGAAGCTGGTCGTCTACGCCGAGCAGACCGGCAATGCCGGCGCCTGGCTGGGCGGGCTGGCCGATCGCTTCTGGCTCACGCCCGAGGGCCGCCTGGACCTGGTGGGCGTGCGCTCCGACGGCGTCTACCTGCGCCGCGGCCTCGAGCAGCTCGGCGTGCGCGCCGACGTGCTCGCGGCCGGCGACTACAAGTCCATGGGCGAGATGTTCACCCGCGACTCGATGAGCGACGCGGCACGCGAGGCGCTCGGCGCGGTCGTGGACACCCTGTACGAGCAGCTCGTCGACGGCCTGGCGCGCGGGCGCGCCGGCGATCGCGAGCGGGCCACGCGCTGGATCGACCAGGGACCGTACCTGGCCCGTCAGGCGCGCGAGATCGGGCTCGTGGACGATCTCGTTTACGTGGATGAGCTGCCGCGACGTCTCGCGGAGCTCGAGGGTCGCGAGCTCGAGCCCGACGCCGAGCCCGACGTGCACCTGGTCGGTGAGGCCGGCTACCTGCAGCTGACCGCTGCCCGCTTTCACTTCCGCAGCCTGGGCGTGGGAGCCGACGAGATCGCGATCGTGCCCCTGACCGGAACGATCCGTCCCGGCTCCGGCAGCTCGCGCGGTCTGAGCGGGCTGCTCCGACGGCTGGGCGAGGACCCGGGCGTGGGCGCGGTCGTGCTGCGCGTGGACAGCCCCGGCGGCGACGTGCTGGCGTCGGACCTGATCGCGCGTGCCGTGAGCCGGCTCGACGAGCGCAAGCCCGTCGTCGCGAGCATGGGCGATGTGGCCGCCTCGGGCGGCTACTACGTGGCGATGATGGCGCGCGAGATCCTCGCCGAGCCGACCACGATCACGGGGTCGATCGGCGTGGTGCTCGCGGGCATCGACGTTGAGGGACTGCTCGATCGCCTGGGCGTGGCGACCGACGGGCTGCACCGCGGCCGCCGCGCGCGGATCTACGACGTGACGCGGGCGCGCGACGACGACGAGCGCGGGGCGCTGCGCGTGCAGGTCGAGCAGATCTACGCGGGCTTCGTCGAGCGCGTGGCCGCGGCGCGCGAGCTGTCGGCGGCCGACGCCGAGAAGGCGGCGCGCGGACGCATCTGGTCGGGTAGCGCGGCGCTGGAGCAGGGCCTGGTCGATCGCCTGGGCGGGCTCGACGACGCGATCGAGCGCGCGCGCGAGCTGGCGGGCCTGCCCGACGTGGCGCGCGTGCAGATGCACGTGCCCGCGCAGACGCCGTGGGCGCGCTGGCGCCAGTCGGACCCCCTGGACGCCGCGGCCGCGGCGCGCGCGGGAGCGTGGCTCTGGTGCCCGATCCGCATCCCGCTCCTCTAGCCGCGCCGCTCCAGCCGGTCGTGGAGGCCGAGGAGCTGCGGCAGCGCGGGCTGGAGCCTGTGCTCGGTGCGCCGTGCGTCGTGCTCGAGATCGGCTTCGGCCGCGGCGAGCTGCTCATGGACCTGGCTGCGGCCCGTCCGCAGCGCCGTTTCCTGGGCGCCGAGGTGTCGCGCAAGCGTGTGGCGCGCGTGGCCCGGCGCGTGATCCGCGCCGGCCTGCCGAACTGCTTCCTGGTGCACGCTCCCGCGGAGTACCTGCTCGAGCGCGTGCTGCCGCCGGCCAGCGTCGAGACCTGCTGGATCTGCTGTCCCGATCCCTGGCCGAAGAAGCGCCACCACAAGCGGCGCCTGATCCAGCCGGCGCTCGTCGAGCGGCTGGTAACTGCGCTGGGACCGGGGGGAGAGCTGCACATCGCGACCGACCACCCCGGCTACCGCGACTGGATCGCGGAGGTGATGGCGGGTGCCGCCGGCCTGGACAACCTGAACGCACCCGCGCCGTTCGGCGACAAGCGGCCCGAGCGCCGCCTGACGGCCTACGAGCAGGAGTGGCTCGCCGAGGGGCGCAGCATGGCGTACTTCGACTACCGTAGGGTGTCGTGAACTCCGTGCTCGCACATACTCCCGACGAGCTGCGCCGCGCCTTCTCCGGCGACGGGCTCGAGGCCTGGCGCGCCGATCAGGTCGCCGGCTGGGTCTACGGGCGGGGCGAGCGTGACTTCGAGGCCATGACCGATCTGGGCCGGGAGCTGCGCGCGCGCCTCGCCGCCGCCTGGTCGACCCGCGCGCTCACGGTCGACGCGGAGCACCGCGCCGCCGACGGCACGCGCAAGCTCGAGCTGCGCACGGCGGACGACGCGATCGTGGAGGCCGTGCTGATCCCGGAGCCGCGGCGGGGCACCGTGTGCGTCTCCTCGCAGATCGGCTGCAGCCTGGACTGCAGCTTCTGCGCCACGGGTAAGCTCGGGCTGGGGCGCAACCTGCGCGCCGAGGAGATCGTCGACCAGGTGCTGCTGGCCGCGGAGCGCTTCGCTGCCGCGAGCGAGCGCCTCACGCACGTGGTCTTCATGGGCATGGGCGAGCCGCTGCTCAACTCGCAGCACGTGATGCAGTCGATCCGCATCCTCGGCGATCCGCGCGCGCTGGGGCTCTCGCCGCGACGGATCACCGTGTCCACGGCCGGCGTGGTGCCGCGCATGGCGGAGCTGTCGAGCGTGGCCGGTGTGCGTCTCGCGGTCTCGCTGCACGCGACCACCGACGCGGTGCGCGACGAGCTCGTGCCGCTGAACCGGCGCTTCCCCATCGCGACGCTGCTGGAGGCCTGCGCGAGCTGGCCGGCCTCACGGCGCGACCGCATCACCTTCGAGTACACCCTGATCCGCGACCTGAACGACTCCGAGGACGACGCACGGCGCCTGGTACGCCTGCTGTCCGAGCTGCGCTCCAAGGTCAACCTGATCCCGCTCAACGAGCACCCCGGCGCGTCCTACCGGCGCCCGCCGGCGGAGCGGATCGACCGCTTCGCGCGCGTCCTGGCGCGCGCCGGGCTGCTGGCGACCGTGCGGCGTCCGCGCGGCGACGACATCTACGCCGCCTGCGGCCAGCTCGGGCGCCTCTCGCCCGCCGGGCAAACTCCGGGCGCCAGCATCCGATAGGAACGATCGGGATGCTCTATGCCGTCGGCGACGTGCACGGGATGAAGGCGCAGCTGGTGGAGCTGATCGCCCAGCTCGAGCTGAAGGCGGAGGATCGCCTGGTCTTCATCGGTGACTACCTCGACCGGGGACCGGATCCGAAGGGCGTCGTGGACTACCTGATCGAGCTCTCGGGGCGCCACCGCTGCACGTTCCTGATGGGGAACCACGAGGCCATGTTCCTGTCGTTCCTGGGCTGGGACGGCCCGAGCTACTTCGGCGCCGAGGCGTTCCTGCACAACGGTGGTGACACCACGCTGCAGAGCTACGACTACTTCGACGCCGGGGACGCCTTCGAGCTCCCCAAGGAGCACGAGGAGTTCTACCGCGGCCTGAAGCTCTGGCACATCGACGGCGAGTACCTCTTCGTGCACGCCGGGCTCACGCGCCAGTCGCTCCAGCTCTCCGACGTGGAGTACGCGCTGTCCCGTGAGAAGCCGCGCGACCTGCTCTGGCAGCGCTCCACCATCGATCTGCCGCATAGCCTCGGCGTGACCATCGTCTTCGGGCACACGCCCATGCCGGACCTCAGCGTGCGCTGGAACTTGCCATACTCCATCGGCATCGATACCGGTGCCGTGTACGGCGGAACCCTGACGGCGCTGCGCCTGCCCGACGAGTCGGTCTTCCAGGCCTGAGGGGTGGGGCAGCCGCGATCGGCGGCGCCGCGGGAGCGAAGACCATGAGCACACCGCTGGACCGCATGGCGGACTTCGATCTCGACGAGGCGCAGCGCGAGGTCCGCGAGACCGTCCGGGAGTTCGCCGAGAAGGAGCTGCTCCCGCACGTGGAGCAGCACGAGCGCGAGGCGCGCTACCCGATCGAGCTGATCGCGAAGCTGCCGGCGCTCGGCCTGCTCGGTCCGCTGATCCCGGAGCGCTGGGGCGGCTCGTTCTCCGACGTTCTGACCTACGGCGTGATCTGCGAGGAGCTGGCGCGCGTGGACTGGGTGATCGCCTCGGTCGTCTCGGTCGCCAACTCGCTGGTCGGCAGCGCGATCGTGGCGCACGGCGACGACGCGCAGAAGGACCGCTGGCTGCCGCGCATCGCCGCGGGCGAGGTGCTCTGCTCCGCCTGTCTGACCGAGCCCGGAGGCGGCACCGACCTGGCGAACATGCAGACCACCGCCACGCGGGTCGACGGGGGCTGGCGCCTCGACGGCACCAAGGTCTTCATCTCCCACGCCGCACATGCGGGCCTGTTCTTCGTGGTCGCCAGCATCGACCGCGAGCAGAAGCAGGGTGGGGTCACCGCCTTCCTGGTCGATCCGGTCCACACCGACGGCATCGAGATCGGCGAGTTCCCCATGCGCACGCTGCAGCGCGACAACCTCGCCGAGGTCCACTTTGCCGGCGCCGTGGTGCCCGACGACGCCGTGCTCGGAGAGCCGGGCCGCGGCTTCCCGGTGCTGGGCTCCTCCCTGGACATGGGCCGCTTCTCGATCGCCGCGCGCTGCGTCGGTCAGGCGCAGCGCTGCATCGACCTGGCACTACCGTACGCGCGCGAGCGCCGGGCCTTCGGCCAGGCGATCGGCGAGTTCCAGCTCATCCAGCAGAAGCTCAGCGACATGACCTGCCGCACGCAGGCCGCCCGCGCCCTCGTCTACCAGCTCGGCCGCATGAAGGACGCCGGCGTCGCGCGCGCCTCGATGGAGGCCTCGATGGCCAAGCTCATGGCCAGCCGGGCCGCCGTCGACAACGCCCTGGACGCCATCCAGATCCACGGCGGCTACGGGCTGTCCGCCGAGTACGAGGTGGGGCGACTGCTGCTCGAGGCCAAGGCGCTCGAGTTCACCGAGGGCACCAGCGAGCTCCACACCAAGCTCATCGCCGAGTACATGCTGGGGACTCGCCGGCAGTAGCCCCCGTGCTCGTGGGGCCGCGGAGGCCGGGCGAGTTCCGTCCGGGGTGCGGGTGCCCTCCCTCTGCTCGCTTCGCTCGCTCCGGTCGACCCGACACCGCGGAC
>JAJDAJ010000039.1 GCA_029261925.1 Deltaproteobacteria bacterium
CCAGCCGTCGAGCAGCCCCGCGCCCGGCGCTCCGCCGCGCGGTGCGACCGCCACGCGCGGCGCGCCGTCGAGCGTCGCGCTCCGCTCCAGGTAGGGCCCGCGCCAGGCATCCTGCTGGCCGGGCTCCGGTCGGTGGAAGCACTGCTGGCTGGTCAGCGTCGTCTGCGTCGTGCGCGACCCGTCCCAGGCGCAGGGCCACTGGCCGGTGTCCTCGAAGTAGCGCGCGTAGGCCCGGCCGACCGCGGCCATGTCGGCCAGCGTGGTCTCGCGGCGGGTGTCCTGCACGTAGCGCACGACGAGCGGCGAGAGCGCCGCGGCCAGGATCGCCACGACCGCCAGGGTCACGATCGCCTCGACGATCGAGAATCCTTCTCCGCTGCGCAGGCGCATCCGCGTGCTGCCCCTTCCCGGGCCGCACCTGCGACCCTTCTGCCCTGCAGACACGGTTCGACCGCGCATGCGCCGTTCTTGAACAGGCGGGCAGCACGCGCACAGCGCGCGCAGGCAGGCGGCAGGAGAGCGGCAGCGGAGCCGGAGCCTCGCTAGGAGGCCGACTGCTCCTCGAGCAGCTCGATGGTGTTGCCGAAGGGGTCGCGGCCGTACACGCAGAGCGTGGTGCCCAGGTCGACCGGCTCGCTGTTGAAGACCATCCCGGCGTCCCGGAGTCGCGCGTACTCTCCGCGGAGGTCCGACACCCGCAGGCAGATGTGCGTGTAGCCGTGATCGTTGACCGGACGCCGCGCATCCTGCCCCCGGGGCTCCGGGGTCTCGTACTGGAAGACCTCGATCCTGGTGTCGCCGAGCTGGATCATCGCGACCTTCGACGAGGAGCCGGGAAGGCCCACCAGATCGTCGAGCGGCGCGGAGCCCAGCGGCCAGCCCGCCTCGAAGAGCACGTCGAAGCCGAGGACGTCCCGGTAGAACCTGAGCGCCGCTCCGATGTCGGGAACGGAGATGGCCGTGTGGTCGATTCCGTGGATCATTCTGCTCTCCCGCCGGTTCGAGCCGGCACGCTAGCGACTCGCGCGCGTCGCGTCGAAGCGCGGCTGCCCCGAGCTCAGGACAGGGTACCGCCGTCGACGCGGATCGCGTCTCCGTTGATGTGGCTGCCGTCCTCCGACGCGAGCATGGCGACGACAGAGGCGACCTTCTCGGGACCCGCCGGACCGCGGGGCGACTCGGTGCGGCGGATCAGCTTCATGTCGACGTCGGCGGGCAGGTCCTGCTTCATCATCGACGTCTCGATGCTGCCCGGGCAGACGCAGTTCGCGCGCACGCCCTGCTTGACCAGGTCGATCGCGAGCACGCGCGTGAAGGCCAGCACCGCGCCCTTCGATGCCGAGTAGGCCGCCGCCCAGGGCTGCGCTCGCAGACCCGCGGTCGAGGCGATGTTGACCACGTTGCCGCGGGTCTCGAGCAGGTGCGGGACCGCGGCGCGGCACATCAGGAAGGTGCCCGTGGCGTTGACGCGCATGACCAGCTCCCACTCCTCGAGCGAGGTGGCGGCGACGCTGGCGAAGCGCAGGATCCCGGCGCAGTTCACGAGCACGTCGAGCTGGCCGAAGCGCTCGACGCAGGCCGCGACCGCGGCCGCGGCATCGGCCTCGTCCGCGACGTCGCAGCGGCGACTCTCGACGCTGACCCCGATCGCCCGCGCTCGCTCCGCGACCCCGCCCAGCGGCCCCTCGGCCAGATCCACCAGGAACAGGCTCGCGCCCTCCGAGGCCAGGCGCTCCGCGGTGGCCCGGCCGATGCCCGCCGCCGCGCCGGTGACCAGCACCACCTTCTGCTCGAAGCGCTTCACGCTGTCGATCCCCCCGGCGCTACCGCGCGCGATGACGCCGCGAGTATACGGGTGCCGAATCCGGACCGATCCGGGAACGCTGCGCGTACCGCGAGGAGACGGCCGCGGGCAGCGGCGCCCGGCTCCCGAGGCGCGAGGCCCGGCCCCCGGCCGGCGGACCGCCAGGGTACGATCCCGGCGAGGATGGGAAGGCTCGAGGGCAAGATCGCAATCGTCACGGGCGCGGCGAGGGGTACGGGCGAGGCCACCGCGCGCCGCTTCGCGGCCGAGGGCGCGCGCGTGCTGCTCGGCGACGTGCTGGACGACCGGGGCAAGGCGGCCGCCGCGGGGATCGGGCCGGCGGCGCTCTACCAGCGACTCGACGTGACCTCGGAGGGCGACTGGGAGGCCGCGATCGAGCGCGTGACCCGCGAGCTGGGCGGGCTCGACGTGCTGGTGAACAACGCCGCTGTGCTCGAGCTGGCCCCGATCGAGCACACCTCGCTCGACGACTGGAACCGGCTGATCACGGTGAACCAGACCGGCCCCTTCCTCGGCATGCGCGCTGCGATTCCCGCGCTGCGGGCGCGCGGCGGCGGCTCCATCGTGAACATCTCGTCGATCGACGGCCTGGAGGGCATGTGCTTCGCCGGCGCCTACTCGGCCACCAAGTGGGCGCTCCGCGGCCTGACGCGCTGCGCCGCGCTCGAGCTCGGTCGCGAGAACATCCGCGTGAACACGGTCTGCCCGGCCGGCGGAAGCGACGAGATGGTTGCGCGCTGGCGCGCACCGGGCGCCGAGGACGCCACGGGCTACACCGCGAAGCGCGCGCTACCGCGCCACGGGGAGCTCGACGAGATCGTGGCCATGATCCTGTTCCTGGCCTCCGACGAGAGCAGCTTCTGCACCGGCAGCGACTACCCGGTCGACGGCGGTCACTCCTGCGGCTCGTACCTGGCCGCGCTTCCCGAGGGGGACGGCTGATGCGCATGCGCGACGAGATCGCCCTGATCACGGGCTCCACGTCGGGGCTCGGCAAGGAGATCGCCCGCCTGTTCGCCGCCGAGGGCGCGCGCGTGGCGGTCAGCGGTCGCAGTGCCGAGCGCGGCGAGGCGCTGGTGAAGCAGATCCGCGAACAGGGAGGCGACGGCGCCTTCTTCGCCGCCGACCTGTCCGAGCCGGCGAGCTGCGACGGGCTGGTGCGCGACGTCGATGCCCACTTCGGCGGTCTGACCGTGCTGATCAACAACGCCGTGGGCGGCGGGCGCGACGCGCGCATCACGGAGATCTCGATCGAGGACTGGGAGTCGCGCCTGCGCGTCAACCTGACCGCGGTCGCATGGCTGTGCCGGGCATCGATCCCGGTGATGATCCGCAGCGGGCACGGCTCGATCGTCAACGTCTCGTCACGCGCCGCCGAGCGCGGTACGCCGAACCTGTCGTCGTACGCCGCCTGCAAGGGGGGGATGAACGCGCTGACGCGCTCGATCGCGATCGACTACGCCAAGCAGGGCATCCGCTGCAACTCGATCACCCCCGGCTACATCCTGCACGAGGTCCGCGACGCGGAGCTCGACCCCGCGCGCCGCGCGCGCCTGGAGGGCCAGCACCTGACGCGCCTGGCGACCGCGAACGACGTCGCCCTGTCCTGCCTGTACCTGGCCAGCCGGGAGTCCGAGGTGATCACGGGGATCGACCTGCCGGTGAGCGGCGGGAGCACCACCGCCCGCGCGCTCACGCTGGGATGATGCGCGCTGCCGTCGTACCCTGCCTGCTGCTCGCGGCGGCGCTGGCGACCGCGGACCTCGCGGGGACGGGCCCGGGCCTGGAGCGCGCCGGCCGCGGGCTCGCCGACGCGCTCGGCCCCGATCACGCGGCGCGCCATGCATTCGACGACGCCGAGCGCTTCGACCTGCGGCTCGCGCCGTTCCGGCTCGAGGGCCTGACGCTGCGCGAGATGGACCCGGGGCAGCGCGACGCCCTTTGGTCGCTCGTCGACGCGCCGCTCTCGGCAGCGGGCCGCAGCACCGCGCGAGCCATCATGGCGCTCGAGACGGAGGTCGCCCGGGCCGAGCGCGAGGCGGGCTTCCCGCGCTCGCTGGCGCGCTTCGTGGTCGACCGCGACCCGGAGGCCTACCACGTGACCCTGTACGGCGAGCCCGGGGCCGGGGAGCCCTGGGGCTTCCGCTTCGACGGTCACCACCTGTCGCTGAACGTGACGCAGGTGCCGGGCGAGACACCCTCGACCACGCCGCTGTTCCTCGGCGCCCAGCCGCGCCGCGTCCCCGCCGGGGGGAGCCCGGCCGGCTCGATGGTGCTCGGAGAGCAGGAGCGCCTGGCCCGGGAGCTGTACGCGTCCCTGAGCGGCGCGCAGCGCGCGGCCGCCACGCTCCCCTGGGCCGGCCAGCGCGAGCTGATGCGGGGCACGGCGCGCAGGCTCGGGCGCCTGCCGCCCCCCGAGGGGCTGGCGCGCGGCGCCATGAGCTCCGGCTCGCGGCGGCGGCTCGACGCGCTGCTGGAGTCGTACCTGGGCCTGCTCGACGCGGACCTCGCCGGGGCACGCCGCCGGGAGATCCGGGCCGCCGGACTCGACGCGGTCCACCTGGCCTGGTCCGGCGGGGAGGGCGACGACGCCCCACTGTACTACCGGCTCCAGGGACCCGCGCTGCTGATCGAGTTCGACAACAGCGAGCCGGCCGCGAGCCACATCCACGTGCTCTGGCGCGATCCGCGCCGCGACTACGGACTCGACCTGCTGGCCGAGCACCGCGCGCGCCTGCCCCACTGAGCCCGGACACCCCGGGAGCCGGCAGCCTCCCGGCAGCTCCCGCGGCCGGTACCCCCGCCCTTCATTCGGGCGAGAGCGTTGCCGAAGGGACGCAGCAGGACGCGAGAGGATCCATGAGCGCCCCGTCCCAGCCACGTCTGATCGTGCTCGGCGCCGAGAACGCCGGGCTGCAGGTACTCTGCGCCCACCTGAACGCCCACCCCGAGGTCGCCGTGCGCGAGAGCGACAGCGAGTTCTTCACCTCGGAGCGGAGCTGGAGCCGCGGGCTCGACGCCTACCGCTCGCTCTTCCCCGACGGCGTGCGCGTGACCGGCGAGTGCGCCCCGAGCTGTACGCGACTGCCGCGCACGCAGGGCTGCGCGGAGCGGCTGCGCGAGGCGCTGCCGAAGCTGCGGCTCGTGTACCTGATGCGCGACCCGATCGACCGGATCGTCGAGGCGTACGTCGCACGGCGCACCGCGGGCCAGGAGGAGCGCACCTTCCGGGCCGTGCTCTCGACGGTGAGCGGCAACGACTACGTGGACCGCAGCCGCTACCACATGCAGCTCGAGCCCTACTGGCGGGCCTTCGGCCGCGAGCGCGTACACCTGCTGACCTGGGAGTCGCTGCGCGACGAGACGCGCCGCGAGGTCCGCACCCTCTACCGCTTCCTGAACGTGGACGCGGACTTCTTCGACGCCGGGCTGGAGAAGCCCGACGTGCCCGATCCGACCGGAAGCTGGAGCACGCACACCTGGCGCCGGCTGCGCGGCTGGCTGCACGGCGACGCCGACCCGCTGGCCCCGGAGACCCGGCCGCGCGTCGACGTCGACATGCGCATCTGGCTCGAGCAGGCGCTGGCCGCGGACGTGGCCCGACTGCGCGAGACCACGGGCCTCTCGTTCCCCGGCTGGAGCATGTAGACCGCGCAGAGCACGGGCCTTCCCCGGTGTGCGGAGGCCTGCCGCCTGCCAGCAGCCTGCTAGGCTCCGGGCGCGTGATCGCGATCGACGTCAGCAGCGCCGCCGGGCCCCCGCCGCAGGGGGGCATCGCGGAGATGACGCGCCGTCAGATCGAGGCGCTGCTGCGAATCGATCCCGGGACGCGCTACTGGCTCTGCTATCGCTGGTCGCGCTACCGCAAGGGACACCTGCTGCGCCCCGAGGCGCCGCGTGCCTCGCTGCGCATCCTGCACGATCCCTGGAACGCGCTGCTGATCCCCCGCGCGCGCCTGCTGCACAGCACCTCGCACCACCTGCCGCGCACGCCGCGCATTCCAAAGCTGGTGACGATCCACGACCTGAACCATGTGCGGCATCCGGAGTGGAGCACGCCGAAGCACCTGGAGCGGAACCTGGAGCGCCTGCGGACCACGATCGAGCGCGCGGACTGCGTGGTCACGCCCAGCCGCTTCACCGCCTCGGAGGTCATGGACGCGTACGGCTTGCCCGGGGCGCGCGTGCGCGTGGTGCCCAACGGCGTGGACGCCGCACGCTTCGCCGCGCTCGCGCCCGACGACCCGCGCGTCGTGCGGGCGCGCGAGCGGCACGGCGCCTTCGTGCTCGCGGTCGGCCTGCTGGTGCCGCGCAAGAACTTCGCCCGTCTCGTGGAGGCGGTTGCGCGCATCGAGGGTCTGGGGCTGGTCCTGGTCGGCCGCCGCGGCATCGCGAGCGACGAGGTGCACGGGGCGGCGCGACGCAGCGGCCTGGCGCCGCGCTTCACACACCTGGAGACGGTCGAGCACGAGGAGCTGCGCGCACTGCTGACGGCGGCGCGCGCCTTCGCGGTGCCGAGCCTGTACGAGGGCTTCGGCCTGGTGCTCGCCGAGGCGCTGGCGGCCGGGCTACCCGTGGTCAGCTCCGACGCGGCCTCGCTGCCCGAGGTGGCGGGCGACGCCGCCCTGCTGGTCGACGCCACGCAGGTCGACGCACTCGAGGCGGGTCTGCGACGCGCGGTCAGCGACGAGACGCTGCGCGAGCAGCTGCGGCAGCGCGGGCCACAGCGGGCCCGCGAGCTCACATGGGAAGCCTCGGCGCGGGCGCTCCGGGACGTCTACGGGGAGCTCCTGGGCGCCGCGGATCCGCGGAGCTGATCCGCGCGTACGGCTCGACAGCCTCCGGGCGACTTGGAATCATCCGCGTGCCTTCCACCAGGAGAACCGGAGCATGAGACGCCGCATGGGCGCGGTCCTCGCGACGCTGGCCGTGGCCGCATGCGGCGACACCTCGCCCGAGCAGAGGCTCGCAGCCCTCAGCCAGGAGCGCGAGGAGGCCGAGGCGGCCCTGGAAGACGCCCGCGAGGCCGTCGTGGACCAGGAGGCTCTGGTCGAGCAGACGCGCACAACGCTCGAGGTCCGGCGCGAGGACCTGGCCAGCGCGCAGGAGAGCCTGGCCGAGATCGAGAAGCGCATGCAGTCGATCGCGAGCGACCCGGTGGTGTTCCGCGGGGTGCAGCGCCGCCTGCTCGAGGATTCGCTCTTCGAGGGGCTGGCGATCCGCGTCGAGGTCGATCAGGGCGTGGTCGTGCTGCACGGTCGGGTGCCCGACGACGCCACGCGCGACGCCGCGATCCAGGCGGCCCGGAGCTTCCCGGGCGTGGTCAGCGTGCTGTCGCGGCTGGCCGTCTCCGCGGAGCCAGCGCGCACCACGCTGGAACCGGCTTCCGGCGCCGGAGCGCCGTGAGCCGCATCGGCAAGGCCGCCCTCCACGGGACGCTGGCGCTCCTGGTCCTGGGCATCTTCGCGTGGGTATACGCCGACTCGCTGGTCGCGCGCGCCATCGAGCGCGGCGGCGAGGAGGCGCTCGGCGTCGAGACGACCGTCTCCGACGTCGACCTGCGCTTCCGGCGCGGTGCGGTGGACCTCTCGGGGCTGCGAATCGCCAATCCCGAGGGCTTCGAGGGCAAGCGCTTCCTCGAGATCGGCGAGGCCACGGCCGAGGTCGCGCCGCGCAGCCTGCGCGAGCCGCTCGTCGTGATTCCGCGCATGGTGCTGGACGGGGTCACGCTCTCGCTGGAGGGCGTCCCGGGTCGGACCAACTACGGCGCGCTGCTCGGGCATGCCGCGAGCCTCCGCAGCGACGACGACGGCCGGCGCTTCGTCATCGAGGAGCTGGTCGTGCGTGGCCTGCGGGCGGACCTCTCGCTGCAGGGACTCGGATCGACGCTCGCCGGCACGCGCGTCGAGGTGCCCGAGATCGTGCTTCGCGACGTGGGCCGCGGCAACGGCGGCATCGGCATGGCGCGGCTGATCGCACAGATCACGCGCGAGATCGCGGGCGCGGTCGCCCGCCAGCGCCCGCAGCTCGCCGGCGTGCTCGTGGGAGACGTCGGAGGACGCGTCGAGGACGCCCGCCGCTCGATCGACGTGCTCCGCGAGCGGGCCGTCGAGGGGCTGCGCGGCCTGCTCGGAGGCGACGAGCCGTGATGCGGGTCCCGGGCCCCCGCGCGCCCGGCAGCGGAGCCCCGGACCGGGAGCGCTAGTGCCGGCGCCGGCGCGGCCGGAGCGCTGCCGCTTCGCACCGACGACCTCGGGCCCCGCGCACCCGGGCACGCTGCTGGCGGCGCTGCTCTGCTGGCTCGACGCGCGCTCCCGCGGCGCGGAGCTGATCCTGCGCCTCGAGGACATCGACCCCGAGCGCTGCACGCCCGCCCACGCGGACGCGATCTGCGCCGCGCTCGAGTGGCTCGGCATCGACTGGGACGAGCGCGTGGTCCAGAGCACGCGCGCCGCCGCGCACACGGGCGCACTGCGCCGGCTCGCCGCAGACGGGCGACTCTACGCCTGCACCTGCACGCGTGCCGAGATCCGGCGGGCCCGTCTGCCCGCCGTCGATGGCGGCTGGCGCTACCCCGGGACCTGCCGCGCGCGCGGGATCGGCGCCGACGAGCTCGACGACTGCGACGCCGCGCTGCGCCTGCGCCTGCCCGACGGCGAGATCGAGGCCCGGGACGAGAGCGGCCTGGACCTCGAGCGCGATCCGCTGCGGGCGCTCGGCGATCCGCTGCTGCGACGCCGCGACGGGACGGTGAGCTACGCACTCGCCGTGGTGGTCGATGACGCGATCGACGGCATCACGCGGATCGTGCGCGGCCGCGACCTGGCCCACACCACCGCCGGGCAGATCGCGCTGCAGCGCCTCCTGGACCTGCCGACTCCGGCCTACCGGCACCACCTGCTGCTCCTGGAGCCCCGCGGAGGCAAGCTCGCGAAGCTGCACGGCTCGGTGGCCTGGGAGCAGCTGCGCGAGGTCTACGGCCCCGCCGAGCTCTGCGGCTGGCTGGCCAGCGCGGCAGGCCTTCAGCGCGCGCCCGACCCGATCCGCCCCGCCGGGCTGCTGAGCGGCTTCGGCTGGGACCAGGTGCGCCGGACCGACGCCCGGGTGCGCTGGAGCGACGGCCGCCTGGAGCTGGGCTGAGCGCCGGCTACGGGAACAGGACGTGCACCTCGTCGCCGTCGACCTCGACGCGACGCTCCAGGCGCGTGCCGTTCGAGAACGTGGCCACGAAGCTGCGCTCGCCGGGCGGGACGGGCAGCGCCACGATCGGCGTCATGCCGATCGGATGCCCGTCGATCTCGATGTCGGCGGCGGGCACGGCGTTGATGAAGACCGGCACGCGCCCCGCCTCGGGCCCGGGAATCTGGCGCGGGCGCCCGCCCCGGATCTCGACGACGCGGAACCCGGCCAGCGCCAGCGGATCGTCCGCCCCGGACGGCACCCGGCGCCCCGCCGCGACGTCCATCGCGGGTCCGGCCGCCGCGGGCTCCGCCGGCGACGAGACCGGCTCCGGCGCAGCAGCGGGCGCCGGCGCATCGACCGCGGGCACTGGCCGCTGCACCACCACAGGTCCGGTCTCCGCCGGGGGAGCTGTGGGCTCCGGCGATACCCCCGCCACGGGCTCCGGCTCCGGCGCGACCGCCGGCTCCACCAGGGGAGCCACGGGCGCCGGCGATACCCCGACCGCGGGCTCCGGCTCCGGCGCGACCGCTGCCTCCACCACGGGAGCCACCGGCGCCGGCGATACCCCCGCCGCGGGCTCCGGCTCCGGCGCAACCGCCGGCTCCACCACGGGAGCCACCGGCTCCGGCGAAACCCCCGCCACGGGCTCCGGCTCCGGCGCGACCGCTGCCTCCACCACGGGCGCCACGGGCGCCGGCGATACCCCCGCCACGGGCTCCGGCTCCGGCGCGACCGCCGCCAGCGGTCCGGCTGCGCCGTCCACTTGCTCCGCGGCGTTCGCATCGCCGGGGAGCGGCGCGGGAGACTGTGTCGTCGCCAGCTCCCTGGGCGCCGCGCGCTGCGGCGGCGGGGAGTCCACCGGGCCGATCTCGGGTGCAGGCGCAGCAGCCGTCTCGGGCGCGGGCGCGGCGCCCGGATCGCCCCGGGTGCCCAGCCAGAGAGCCCCGAGCAGCACGAGCAGGCCCAGGGCCGCCAGGGCCGCGCCGCCGGCCCACAGGGCCAGCGAGTGATCCGGCGACTCGGTCGCGGCGCGCTGCACCTTCGCGGGGGCCTCCGCCGGGTCCAGGCGCTCGCGCGCGAGCTCCTGCAGGCGCAGCGGATTGCCGCCCGAGGCCCGCGCCAGCCTCCAGAGCGCCAGGGCTCCGAAGCGTGCCCGAACGCGCCCGGGCGCGACGACCATGGCCAGGCGCGCACGCACGTACTCGGCGACCTCGGAGCGGCGCATCGGCGTCTTCAGCCGCACCTGCGTCATGCGCGGATCGACACGCTCCTCGGCATCCGAGCGCACGACCACGGCCTGCACGGAGCCCGAGCGCGCGCACAGTGCCAGCAGTGCGCGCAGCGTCTCGGCCGAGAGGTCGTCTGCGTCGTCGATCAGCAGCAGGAGCCCCGCATGCTGGCCCGCGGTCCGGGTCGCCGCAGCCAGGCGCAGCAGCTCCTCGGCGGGCTCGTCGGAGCGAGGCGCGCCGAGCGCCTGAAGGGCCGATGCGCAGACGTCCTCGAGCCCGTGGCCGGTGCCGCTCAGCTCGGCGCAGAGCAGCCGTCCCTCGACGGTGCGCCGCAGCAGGCGCAGCAGGAGCGTCTTGCCGATCCCCCGCGGGCCACAGAAGACGATCAGCGGATCCTCGTCCTGGATGGCCGCCTCGAGCTCGTTCTGCGCACGCACGCTCGCCCGACGCGGGACGTACATGGCCGTCGCCGGTTCGAGCTCGAACGGATCAGGGCCTGCGTGGCGCCTCAAGGGTGGTTCTCCGTCTCAGGCGAGCGAGGGTTCTCCGTCTCAGGCGAGCGAGGAGTGTAGCCCGGGTCCCCCGCAGGCCGCCGACCCGGCCGATGCGAGAGGCGCACGAAAGCGGCAAGCTCGGTCAGATGAAGACGGAAAAGCCACAGGCGGTCCACCGCGGGGACTACAGGCTCCCCGACTATCTGATCGACAGCGTGGACCTGCACTTCGACCTGGGTGACGAGCTCACGGTCGTCGTGGCGACGCTGGGAGTCCGGCGCAACCCGCGGGTCCATGGCGACCCGCCGCCGCTCGAGCTCGACGGAGAGGAGCTGGAGCTGCACGAGGTGCGCCTCGACGGGCGCCGTCTGGAGCCGCACGAGTATCACCGGACCGACGAGAAGCTGATCGTCGAGCGGGTTCCCGAGCGCTTCGAGCTGGAGACAGTCGTCTCGATCCGCCCGCAGGACAACACCGAGCTGTCCGGGCTGTACCGCTCCAGCGGCTGCTTCTGCACCCAGTGCGAGGCCATGGGCTTCCGACGCATCACCTACTTCCTCGACCGGCCCGACGTCATGGCGCGCTTCCGGACGACGATCGTCGCCCGCACCGGGCGTTGCCCCGTGCTGCTGTCCAACGGCAACCGCGCCGCGGGCGGCGAGCTGGCGGACGGCTGGCACTGGGTGCGCTGGGAGGATCCGCACCCGAAGCCCTCGTACCTGTTCGCACTCGTCGCCGGCGATCTCCGCTGTCACACCGGGGAGTACGTCACCCACTCCGGCCGCGAGGTTCGCCTCGAGATCTGGGTCGAGCCGCGGAACATCGACCGCTGCGAGCACGCCCTGCGCTCCCTGCAGCGCGCCATGCGCTGGGACGAGGAGACCTTCGGCCTGGAGTACGACCTCGACGTCTACATGATCGTGGCGGTCAACGACTTCAACATGGGCGCCATGGAGAACAAGGGGCTGAACGTCTTCAACTCCAAGTTCGTCCTGGCGCTGCCGGAGACGGCGACGGACGACGACTACGAGAGCATCGAGGGCGTGATCGGGCACGAGTACTTCCACAACTGGACGGGGAACCGGGTCACCTGCCGCGACTGGTTCCAGCTCACGCTCAAGGAGGGCCTGACGGTCTTTCGCGATCAGGAGTTCACGGCCGACATGACTTCGGCCGCCGTCAAGCGCATCGCCGACGTGCGCGTACTGCGCACCTCGCAGTTCCCCGAGGATGCCGGGCCGATGGCGCACCCGATCCGGCCCGAGTCGTACATCTCGATGGACAACTTCTACACCGCCACGGTCTACGAGAAGGGCGCGGAGGTGGTGCGCATGTACCGGACGCTGCTCGGAGCCGACGGCTTCCGGCGCGGCATGGACCTGTACTTCGAGCGACACGACGGACAGGCGGTGACCTGCGACGACTTCCGCGTGGCCATGGCGGACGCGAACGGCGCCGACCTCGAGCAGTTCGGCCGCTGGTACGAGCAGGCCGGCACCCCGGTTCTCGAGGCCGAGGACAGCCACGACCCGGCGTCGGGTCGGTACGAGCTGGTGCTGCGCCAGCGAGCGCCGGAGAGCGACGAGGACGGGCAGGACCGGGAGCCGCTGCACGTGCCGGTGGCGGTCGGTCTCGTCGGCGAGGCGGGCGACCTCCCCCTGAAGCTCGAGGGGGACGAAGGGGAGCCGCGGACCACGCGGATCCTGCAGCTCCGCGAGCCGGAGCAGCGCTTCGTCTTCCTGGACGTCCCGGAGCGACCCGTCCCGTCGCTGCTCCGCGGCTTCTCGGCTCCGGTCAAGCTGCGCGCGCGCCGCTCCCGCGGCGACCTGGCCTTCCTGGCCAGCCGGGATCCCGATCCATTCAACCGCTGGGACGCGGGCCAGGCCCTCGCGACCAGCCTGCTGCTCGAGATGGCCGCGACCTGGGCGAGCGGGGGAGAGCCACGCCTGGACCCGCTGCTGCTCGAGGTCTTCGGCCGCGTGCTGCGGGACCCCGGCATCGACGACTCGCTGCGTGCCCTGGCGCTCACCCTGCCCTCCGAGCGTGTTCTCGCGCAGGAGATGAGCGTGGTCGATCCCGACGCGCTGCACGCCGCACGGGAGCACGCACTGATGCAGCTCGCCGGCGCCTGGCGCGAGCAGCTGGAGCAGACCGTCGAGGCGTGCCGGGCGCGGGGCGGATACGCCAGCGACCGCGCGGCGATCGACCGCCGCCGGCTACGCAACACGGCGCTGGGCTACCTGGCGGCGCTCGGCGAGCGGGAGATCCGCACGCGTCTGCTGGAGCAGCTCGAGAACGCCGACAACATGACCGACGCACAGACGGCCCTGACGCTCCTGGTAGAGCAGCCCAGCCGCGAGCGGGAGCGCGCGCTCGAGGACTTCCACACCCGCTGGCACGGGGATCCGCTCGTGCTCGACAAGTGGTTCTCGATCCAGGCGACCTCGACGGCTCCCGACACCTGCGACCGCGTGCTCGAGCTGGCGCAGCATCCGGACTTCACGCTGCGCAATCCCAACCGCGCCCGCGCGCTCGTGGGGGCGTTCGGGATGGGAAACCCGGTGCGCTTCCACGAGCCGGACGGCCGCGGCCACGCCTTCCTGGCCGAGCAGGTGCTCGCGCTCGACGCGCTCAATCCGCAGGTCGCCGCGCGGCTCGTCGCGGCGCTGAACGACTGGCGGCGCTTCGACCCCTCACGCCGCCTGAGCATGCGCGGCCAGCTCGAGCGCATCGCCTCGTCCCCCGACCTGTCGACCGACGTGACCGAGATCGTGCAGCGCGCCCTCGGCTAGCAGCTGCTGACGAACCCGCTCCCGCCGCGCCGCGCCGCGCCGCGCGGGCCACGCGTCCGGGAATCTCGCGCCAGTGCTCAGGCGTGCGCGGGCTCGTACTTCTCGAGCTCGGGCAGGACCTCGCGTCCCAGGATCTCGATGGTGCGCATCACGGATTCGTGCGCGTGGTGGCCGAACTGCACGTAGCAGATCAGCTGATCGACGCCGAGATCGGCGTAGTGCTTCATCTTCTGGAAGCAGCGCTCGGCATCGCCCACGACCAGCATGTCCGCGTCGTGGAAGTGCTGAACGGGAACGTCGCCCTCCATCAGCGGCTTGAGCAGCGGGAACGTCTGCTCCTGCTCCTCCGCGCTCAGGTGCGGCAGCTCCCAGTCGAGCGTGAACTGCGCCAGGTGCTGGTACCACCAGGCAACTGACTCCCAGATACCGTTGGCCTCGGCCTGCTCCATGCTGTCGGCGCAGTGCACGAGCGTGTAGGCCGCGACCTTGTTCGTCGTGACGTCGGTCAGCGGCTTGGCCGTGACCGACGCGCTGCGGTAGGCCGCGATCTGCTGCGCCATTCGCTCGAGCGGTTGCATGATCGAGAAGCTCAGCAGGCCGAGACCGTTGGAGCCCGCCACCTCGGCCGAGCCGTCCGAGGTGGCCGCCATCCAGCACGGAGGGTGCGGGTCCTGCACCGGCTTGGGCGTGACGATGCGCTCGGGGAACTGGAAGCTCGGCGAGTCCCAGGAGAAGCGCTCCTCGCGCCACATCCCGCAGACGATCTCGATCGCCTCCCGCCACTGATCCCGCGATTTCTCGCGATCCACGTGGAAGGCCGTCTGCTCCATCGGCGTGGAACGCCCCGTGCCCCACTCCACGCGCCCTCCCGAGAGCACGTCGACCGTCGCCACCTTCTCGGCGATGCGGGCCGGGTGCGTGAACCCGAAGGGTGCCAGCGTCACGCCGAAGCCGAGGCGGATCTGCTCGGTGCACTGCGTGAGCGCGCCCAGCAGCACCTCCGGCGCCGGGCAGTGCGAACGGCCCGCCCGGAAGTGGTGCTCGACGGCCCAGATCGTGTGGAAGCCCAGGCTGTCGGCGAGCTTGATCTGCTCGACCGCCTCCCGGTAGGCGCGCTGCTCGCGCTCGCGTTGCCCATAAGGGTGGGGCCGGGGCCAGGGCTGGGGCGCGTCCACTTCGTACAGGAGGTCGAGCTTCATGCGGCGAGCCTACTTCGGCGGATCCGGACGGGTCAATCTGGCAGCCCCGGCGGGGGCCCGCGGCCTGGCAGTGGTGCGACCCGTATAGAATGCGCGCTCCCCCTGGAGGCGTCATGGACTTCGGTCTTTCCGAGGAGCAGGAGCTGCTGCAGGAGACTGTCGGCAGCTTCGTCGATAACGAGTGCCCGCCCACACGCGTCCGCGAGATCTTCGACGCGGGAGCGGGGCACGATCCCACGGTGTGGAAGGGCCTCGCCGAGATGGGGATCGCGGGCCTGATCGTTCCCGAGGAGTACGGCGGGGCCGGGCTGGGATCTCTCGATCTCGCGCTGGTCGCGGAGGAGTTCGGCCGGGGCGCCGTTCCCGGGCCGTTCCTGGCACACGCCCTGGCGTGCCGGGCGCTGCTGCTCGGCGGAAGCCCGGAGCAGCGCTCGCGCTGGCTGCCTCGACTCGCCACCGCGGACGCGATCGGCAGCGTGGCGCTCTGCGAGGCCGGCGACGCCTGGGACCCGCAGGACTGGAGCCTCGAGGTGCGCGACGGCCGCGCGAGCGGCCGCAAGCCGCTGACCCCGAGCGCCGACCTGGCCGACGTGATCGCGGTCGGCACGAGCGACGGCATGGCGCTGGTGGAGCGTGGCGCCGACGGGGTCTCGATCGAGCCTTTCGACGGCATCGACCGCACGCGGCCCTGCGCGACCCTGGTGCTCCAGGACGCGGCGGTCGAGCCGCTCGCCGACGGCGCCGCCGCCGCGCGCGGCGTGCGCGACCTGGGCCTGGTGCTGCTCGCTGCCGATGCGCTCGGCGGGGGCTGGAAGCTGATCCGCATGACCATCGACTACCTGGGTCAGCGCGAGCAGTTCGGCATGCCGCTCACGCAGTTCCAGGGCATCAAGCACCAGATCACCAACCTGGCGACCGAGCTCGAGCCGGCGCGCGCGCTCGTCTGGTACGCGGCGCACGCCCTGGACCACGTACCCGCCGAGAGCGAGCGCGCCGCCGCGATCGCCAAGGCCCACCTGACCGACCGCGCCATGGACGTGGCGCGCGAGTCCGTCGAGCTGCACGGCGGCATCGGCTTCACCTGGGAGTGCGACGTGCAGATCTGGTACAAGCGGCAGATGTTCAACCGCGCCTTCCTCGGGAGCCCGCGCGTGCACCGCGAGCGCAGCGCCGTGCTGGCGGGCTGGTAAGCGGCCGTGGACCTGACCTACGGCGAGGAGTACGAGCACTACCGCGACGAGGTCCGCTCGTTCCTGCGCGAGCACTGGAAGTGGAGCGCCGCCAACCCGCCCCCGCCCGAGCAGGCGGCGACGTTCCGCGAGCTGGCGATCGAGCGCGGCTACGTCTACCGCGACATCCCGCGGCAGTGGGGCGGCTCCGAGCAGCCGCCGGATCCGCTGCGCGATGACATCCTGCGCGCCGAGTTCTTCACCGCGGGCGCTCCCATGGGGGCCGGCGGGATCGGTCCGGTGATGGTCGTGCCCACGCTGCTCGAGGAGGGCACCGAGGAGCAGAAGGCTGAGTTCATCCCGCCGAGCCTCGACGGCCGCATGCGCTGGTGTCAGGGCTACAGCGAGCCCGGCTCCGGGAGCGACCTGGCATCACTGACCAGCCGCGCCGACATCGACGGCGACGAGTGGGTGATCAACGGACACAAGATCTGGACCACGGGCGCGCACGAGGCGAACTTCATGTTCGGCCTGTTCCGCACCGAGCCCCACCAGACGCGACACGCGGGGATCTCGTACCTGCTGATCCCGATGCACCAGGAGGGCATCGAGGCGCGACCGCTGCGCCAGATGACCGGCCACATCGACTTCAACGAGGTGTTCTTCAGCGACGCCCGCACACCCGTGCGCTACACGGTGGGCAAGCGCGGGGAGGGGTGGCGCGTTTCGCGCACGACCCTCAAGCACGAGAGGAACCTGATCGGTGACCCGAGGAGGCTGCAGAACTCCTTCCGGGAGCTGGTCGAGCTCGCGCGCCGCCGCACGGTCGACGGGCGGCCGGCACTGGAGGATCCGTCGTTCCGCCAGCGCCTCGCGGAGCTCGAGGGCCACGTCCTGGCACAGCAGTACTCGGGCTACCGGCAGCTGACCGCGAACGTCCGCGGGGAGCAGATCAAGACGCTGATGCCGACCCTGATGAACAAGCTCTACACCACCGAGGTCACCAAGACCCTCACGCGAGTTGCGTACGATCTGCTGGAGGCGGAGGGCGCACTGGTCGAGCCGGACCCCACGGCGCACTTCATCGGACAGATGGCCCGGGGTAGAACCGATGCGGAGACCTGGACCATGCAGTACATGTACTCGCACGGTACGGCGATCGCAGGTGGTGCCCCGAACATCCAGCGCAACATCATCGGAGAACGGGCGCTCGGCCTGCCGCGAGACATTCGCCTGGAGGGCTGACGCCGCAGCGGCACGCCGCCGCTTCCTGAGCGCCGCCATGATCGCGGCGCTCTCGGCGCCCGGCGCCGCGCACGCCGGACCGGAGCCGCGCTGCACGCGGGGCGACTGCATCGAGGGCCCCGGCGCCGCGTCGCTCCCGGGCGGCGCCACGTACGAGGGCGAGTTCCGCCGCGGTCGCTTCGACGGCCACGGACGCCTGGAGCTGCCCGGGCGCTGGACCTACTTGGGCGACTTCGCCGGCGGACTGCGCCAGGGCCACGGCGTGCTCAGCCTCCCCGACGGGCGCGTCTACGAGGGCGGCTGGCTCTCGGGTCGCCGCCACGGCCAGGGCACCATGATCCTGCCCGGGGGCCACCGCTTCACCGGCAGCTTCGTCGAGGACCGGATGGAGGGATACGGCGAGCTCACCGCCTCGGACGGGAGCACCTATCGAGGCGAGTTCGTCGACGGCGGCTTCGAGGGTCGCGGGACCATGACCTACCCCGACGGGCAGCGCTACACCGGGCAGTGGCATGGGGGAGAGCGCCACGGCCACGGCGAGATGACCTGGCCCGACGGTCGCTACTTCTCGGGCGAGTGGGAACGCGGCCGGCGCTCGGGTCGCGGCGCCATGCGCCTGCCCGACGGGGCGAACTACATCGGGGACTGGAAGGACGACGCGCGCCACGGCGAGGGCACCCTGCGCCTGCCCGACGGCCGCAAGCACGTGGGAGCATTCGTCGCGGGTCAGCGCGAGGGACCGGGCACGCTGCGCTTCCCCGACGGCCGGCGCCTCGAGGCGGTCTGGCGCGACGACGCCCAGGAGGGGCCCGGGACGCTGTACCACCCCGACGGCCGCACCGAGCGCGGCGTCTGGGACGAGGAGGCCGGGCAGCTGGTCGTCCCCGGGCACCCCGGGGCGGGCGCGGCCGGCCCGGACTGAGAGCCGGGCGGCGCCGCCGGGCGACACGACGGCCGGATCGGCGCCCTGAGAGGCCGCGGGCGTCAAGGCCGGGCGGGAAGCGGTCGAAGGAGCGACGGGAGGAGCCTCCATGCGCCCGATCCAGAGCCCCCGTCTCGCCCCCGCCGTCGCGCTCTGCGCGATCCTGCTGGCCCCCGGGGCCGGGCGGGCGGATGCCTGGGGCCAGCACACGCCGACCCCGGGGGCCGCCGCGGCCGCGGAGCCGGTGCGCGCAGGCGCCACGCTGCGGCTGGACCGGCCCGGGCCCGAGCCCCGGCTCGAGACCGACGTCTGGATCGATCCGGCGGCGCGCGTGATCGGCAACGTGCTGCTGGGCGAGCGGAGCTTCGTGGGCGCCGGCGCGACGCTGCGCGGCGACGCACACCGCGCCGTCCACCTCGGGCGCTGGAGCAACGTTCAGGAGGGCGCCGTGATCCACGCGGGCGCGCCCGAGGCCCCGGGCGACACCCCCGCACCGGCGGGACGCACGGTCGATGGCGAGGCGTGGGCGGTCTGGGTGGGCGAGCGCGCCTCGATCGCGCCCCAGGCGCAGGTCCACGGCCCGGCCTGGCTCGAGGACGAGGTCTTCGTGGGCATGCAGGCGCTGGTCTACCGCGCCCGCATCGGCCCGGGCAGCGTGATCGAGCCCGGCGCGAAGGTGATCGGCGTCCAGGTGCCGGCCGGACGCTACGTCGCAGCGGGCAGCGTGGTCAGCACCCAGTCGGCCGCCGACGCCCTGCCGCCGATCACGTTCTCGTATGGCCTGCGCGACCTCAACGCGCAGACGGTGCGCGCCCACGTGGCGCTGGTCGAGTCGCTGCACGGGCGGCCGCCGGCCGCTCCCGAGCGCTGAGCGACGCGGCCTCCCGCGGCGCGCGCATGCGCTCGAGCTGCTCGCGGAAGCGCTCGCAGGGATCCAGGTCGTCCACCCGCGGGGTGAGCCAGAGGTAGTCGAAGGCGCCGGCGTGCGCGGCCGCCAGCGCCGCGGCGTCGTCGGCCCCGGTCGCGACCTCGTGGAAGCCGACGACCAGCGTCCGGTCCGGGCGCTCCAGGTACGCGGGTACGCCGCGATCGCGGCGCACGTGTCCCGCCCCGGCGATCAGCACCGCACCGTCGGCGCCGGCACCCTCCTCGAGGGCACGCGCGAAGCTCGCGTCGCGCGCACGCTGTGCGGCGATCATCGCGTCGATCGCCCCGGGCGGAGCCATGCCGCAGTGCGCCAGCGCGATCTCCGCGGCCAGGGCCATGCGGGCCGCGCCGCCCAGCGGGCGCATGCGCACCGCCAGCTCGGGATCCAGCGCACCGGGACCCTCCGTTCGCATCCGCTCGAGCAGCGCGCGCGGGAGGTTGGCGGGCTCGATCCGCCAGTCCGCGCGCAGCGCCGCAGCGAACACCGGGCGGTACAGCGACCACTCGGGCCAGCCGGAGTGCTCCCAGTCCACGGCGCGCGCCAGCGCATCCACGTCCGGCGGCCGCTCGGCACGCTGCGCGCGCAGCGCGCCGGCGCGATCGAGATCGAGCATCTCGAAGACCGCCGCACGGCGCTGACCGCGTGCGGCGAGTGCGTCGATCACGCGGGCCTGCAGGCGGTGGTGGTCGGGGTTGTCGTGCTTCTCGCCCAGCAGCACCCAGCGCGCCGTGGCGAGCCGCTCCACGAGCACAGGGAAGGACAGCCGCTCGCCGCCGGGAACCTCGAGGATGGCACCGGTGAGCGGGTGATCGCGCCCCAGCGGCGCTCGCCAGCCCGGCGCCGCGGGAAGGCAGGCCAGCGCCAGCAGGGACGCGAGCAGTGCGCGGGCCAGACGCGGTGACATGTGTCGACGCTAGCAAGCCGCGCGCAGGGCCGCGTCCGCGGCGCGGGCGACCCGGACGCGCCCGGCGCCCAAGCCCCGCGCCGATCGCGCCGATGAGCCTTCCGGGGGAGATGCGTGAGCGAGCAGCAGCAGCGGACGCGGGCGGCGCCCGAGCGGGCCTGGCGGGAGCGCGGGATCCGGCCCCGGGTGCTGGCACTGCTCGATCCCGGTGACTGGGAGATGCGCACCGACGCCGGCCTGCTCGTCGCCCTGCTCGAGAGCGAGTTCGAGATCACCCTGGCCGATCCCCGGGAGGCCGCGGGCGACCGCCAGGCCGGGCTGATCTACGCGCTCGACTGGCGGCTGCTCGAACGCCTGGCCGACCCGCAGCGCCGGCCGCGGATCGCCTGCGTCGGGCCACTGGGGGACCTGGACCCGGAGGCCCTCGGGCGCCGCCTGGAGGCGGACGGCTGCACGGTGCAGGCACTGACGGCCCGCACCGCGCGCCGGCTCTCCCCGCACGTCTCCCGCCTGGTCCAGCTGCCCCGCCCGACCTCCCCGCTGCTGCTGGCCTGCATTCACGCGCCGGCGACAGCGCCCGGGGTACTGCGCGTCGACGATCCCGCGCGACGGGTGGTCAGCGCTCCCGCCGGCGTGGAGCCGCTGGTGACGCCGGCACCGCCCGCGGGCTCGGAGCTGGAGCGCCGCATCGACGATCTCCAGCAGGTCGACGCGTGCATCGTCGAGGCGGCCGACGGCGCCTCGCCCGACCTGCTGCGTGCCAGCTGCACCGGTCGCGCGATCGTCGTGGCCGGCTCGCTGGACCCCGAGCTCGGACTCTCCGACGGCCGCGAGATCCTCTGGGCTCGCGACGACGCCGCGCTGGCGCGCGCGCTCGAGCGGCTACGCGACGATCCGGTGCTGCGACGGCAGCTGGCGCTGGCGGCACGCGTCTGGGTCGAGCGCCGCTTCGGCTGGAGCGCGCACCTGCAGGGACATCGCGAGCTGCTGCACAGCGGCCTCGAGGCGGGGGCGCCCCGGAGCGCTCAGGCGCCCCGGGCGACGACGAGCTCCTGCGCGGTGGGCAGGGGCGCAGCGGCGCTGTAGAAGCGCTCGACGAGCGCGTCGGCGCCGCTCCACTCGCACAGCCGCCCGACCCAGACGAGGACCTCGTGGTCGATCGGCCAGGTCCGTGTCTCGTAGAGATGGTCGCGCACGGCCTCGCGGTCGCCCGCGAGCGCGAGGCGCTGCAGCTCGGCCACGGTGCGGCGCGGCTCGAGCGTCTCGGCGTCGAGCGGCCGGATCCGGCGCGACGCGATCTGCATGCCGTCCTCGAAGGCCAGCAGGTCCTCGTCGACCCGCCACACCCGCCCCCAGCGCTCCTGGAAGCGCGTGGCGTTCGCGAGCTCGCGCGCGCTACGCCCCGGCGACTGGCTCTCCAGGTGGAAGAGCTGGCTGCGCGGCTGGTACACGATCCTCCAGCCCGCGGCCGCGGCTCGCAGGCACAGGTCGATGTCCTCGAAGCCATTGAGGTAGCCGGGGTCGAGGCCCTCGAGCTGCCGCCAGAGGTCGCTGCGCACCAGCATGCAGGCGCCGGTGACGGCGCGCAGCTCGCGGCGTCGATTGACGAACGGCGCGCTCGCCTCGACGCCGGCGTAGAGGTGGTAGGGAAGCGCGGTCATGCGGCCGAAGGCCACGCCGGCGTGCTGGATGGTGGCCTCCGGGTACAGGAGCTTGCTCCCGGCGATGCCGATGCCCGGGTCCTCCAGCTCGGCGAGCAGCTCGCGCAGCCAGCCGCGCAGCGGGATCGTGTCGTTGTTCAGGAGCACCACGGACGGCTGCGTCGCCGCCTCGACGCCCGCATTGCAGGCCCGCGCGAAGCCGCCGTTCCGCCCGCTGCGCAGCACCCGCACCGCGCTTCCCAGCGAGTCCAGGTAGCCCGGCGTGGCGTCGGAGGACCCGTCGTCCGACACGATCACCTCGCTGGGCCGATCGCGGTCGAGCGAGAGCAGCGCCTCGAGACACTGCTGCGTCAGATCGACGCGGTTGTAGACGGGGATCACGGCGGAGCAGGGCACGCGCCCCGGATCGACAGCGATGCGCGGGCGCAGCAGACGCTCGTAGCGCTGCATCCACTCTCGCGCGTCGACGGCGATGTCCTTGACGGGCCCGACGCCCGCTCGCAGCCGCTCGAGGAGCGGGGGTGAGTCCACGACGGCCTGCAGCACCTCACGGATCGCGTCCTCCGACGTGGGATCGAACAGCAGTCCGTTGCGGCCGTGCTCGACGATCTCGCCCACGCCGCCGGTGCGAGAGGCCAGTACCGGCACCCCGGCTGCGAGCGCCTCGCGCAGCACCAGCGGGTAGTTCTCGATGCGGGAGGGGAGCACCACGGCGTCGAGACCCGCGAGGATGCCGGCGAGCTCCCCGTCTCCGTAGGCGCCGCGCATCCGGATGCGCCCGTCGGCACCGGCGAGCGCCTCGAGGTCGGCGTGCGTCTCCGGGTGCGCGCCTCCGAAGATCTCGAGGGTCGCGTCGCCGCGGACGCGTCCGAAGGCCCGCGCCAGGCGGACCGGGTTCTTGAGCCGCGTGGGGTTGCCCAGGAAGCCGAGACGAACGCCGCGGCGCGCGGTGCGCGGACGCCGCTCGACCGCACGGATGCCGAGCCTGCACAGCTCCACGTCGGCGGTCGGCAGGCCGCCGAGCGTGAGCTGGTCGATCAGGTAGCGCGTCGGTGCGGTGACCACATCACACGCGGTCATGGCGTCGGCCGCCGCCTGCTGGCGCTCAGCGACCAGCTCGGCGAGCCGCTCCAGCGTTTCCGGCGCCGGCTCTCCGGGCTGGAGCCGCGCGACGCAGCGCGCGCAGAGCTCGGGGGCCGGCCCCGGGCAGAGCGCGTCGCTCTCGGGCACGTACAGGTGCGTGCGCGCACAGGCGAACCACGCATCGTGCAGGGTCAGGCAGACGCGTGCACCCGAGCTGCGCGCGATCGGGAGCAGCGAGAACGGCAGGCCCGTGTAGGTGTGCTGGAAGTGAACGACGTCGAAGCGCTCCTGCTGGAGCAGGCCCGCGAAGATCTCCTCGACCGCAGGGTCCCGGCGGCGAATGCCGTAGCGGTCGCGGTCGGGAATCGAGATCACACGGAGCGGCAGGCCGTCGAGCTGGTCGTGACGCAGCGAGACGGGCTCGCCCGGCTTCTCCTCCGGGTACGCCACGACCACCTCGGCGCCGAGCTCGACCAGCGCGCGCGCCAGGTCGTGCGTGTACACCTCGACACCGCCCCGCGAGGACGACACGAAGTTATGAGCGACCAGCAGGATCCGCATCATCGACTCCGGGGGGCATCCGTCCGGATCGGCCGCTGCTCGAGACGCTTGAAGAACGGGGAGCGCGTGCGCGCCCGTGCTCGACCGCGGGCTGGCGCGGCTGATCCCGCGCTTCGCGGCGAGGACGGCCCTGCGCACGCGCGCGCGCGCCGCGCGGGCGCGCGCGCTCCTCGATCGCCTAGCGTCACGGCAGCGTACGTGCGGGAGGAGTCTCGATGCAGCCGAAGACACCCTACGAGCTGGAGTGGGACGCCTACAGCCAGCGCTGGGACCCCGGCAGCATCGAGACGCCGAGGGAGCGCGTGTACCTGGGCGACGAGTGGGGCTCGGGGCACATGCGCCGCTACACGCTGTTCATCCGGCCGTACCTGGACCACGACTCGACCGTGCTCGAGATCGGGCCCGGCGGTGGCCGGCTCACGGAGCTGCTGCTGCGCGACTGCGCGCAGGTGGTCGGCCTCGACGTGTCGGCGTCCATGCTCGCGAGACTCCGTGAGCGCTTCGGCGAGCTGCCCGGCCTGCGGCTGGTCAAGGGCAACGGCATGGACCTGTCGCCCGTCGAGGACGGCAGCGTGGACTGCGTGGTCTCGTACGACGTCTTCGTGCACCTCGAGCCCGAGGACATCTACGCCTACCTGATCGAGATGCGCCGCGTCCTGCGCGCCGGCGGCACCGGGATCGTGCACTTCGCCAACGTGCTCTCCGGCCCGGGCTTCGAGCGCTTCCGCCAGACGTACGCCGAGGGGCGCGGGGGACGCCGTCACGCGGCCAAGTTCTCCTGCATGACGCTCGAGATCATGACCCACTTCGTCGAGAGCCTGGGCCTGCGCGTGCTGCTCGCGGATGCCGAGCGCTTCCACCCGCGCGATGCCCTGGTGGTCTTCGAGGCGCCGGCGTCCTAGTCGGATCGCTTGAGCAGCAGGCGCAGCTCGTCGGCGGGCAGCCAGTCCGCGTTCCGGTCGCTGCTGTAGGAGAAGCCGTCGGGAACCGGCGCGCCGTCGGCGAGCCAGCCGTCCTCCAGCGGTAGCTGACGCCGTCCCGTGGGCAGCACGACGTAGCCGTCGTCGAACTCGAGCGTCCGGCGGGCCTCGTCCTCGGTCACGAGCGTCTCGTGGATCTTCTCTCCCGGGCGGATCCCGATGATCTCCTGCTCGCACTCGGGCGCCACGGCGTGGGCGAGGTCGGTGATCCGCATGCTCGGGAGCTTGGGGACGAAGATCTCTCCCCCCTGCATGCGCTCCACGCAGCGCACCACGAAGGCCGCCGCCTGGTCCAGGGTGATCCAGAAGCGCGTCATGGCGGGGTCGGTGATCGGCAGTCTTCCCGAGGCGCGCCGGCTCTGGAACAGCGGGATCACGCTGCCCCGGCTGCCCACGACGTTGCCATAGCGCACCACGCTGAAACGGGTCTTGCTCGGCCCCGAGTAGACCGAGGCCGAGGTGAACAGCTTGTCGGAGCAGAGCTTGGTCGCCCCGTACAGGTTGACCGGATTGGCGGCCTTGTCGGTACTCAGCGCGATCACGCGCTCCACGCCCCGGTCGATGGCCTCGTCGATCAGGTTCGCCGCGCCGAGCACGTTGGTCTTGATCACCTCGAGCGGGTTGTACTCCGCCGTCGGGACCTGCTTGAGGGCCGCGGCGTGCACGACGATGTCCACGCGGTCCAGGGCCCGCGCCAGGCGCTCGCGATCGCGGACGTCGCCGATGAAGTAGCGGGCCGGCGTGGAGTCGTCGGGGAAGCGCTCGCGCATCTCGTACTGCTTGAGCTCGTCGCGGCTGAAGAAGATCAGCCGGCGTGGCGGGCAGTGCTCGAGCACGTGGCTCGCGAAGGCCTTGCCGAAGGACCCGGTGCCCCCGGTGATCAGGACGCTCTTGTCGTGCCAGTCCATCCCCTCACCCATCGGCAACTCGTGCGCAAATATGAGAGTCGGGCTGGATCCCGAAGAAGCGGCGCTCGTCGGCGTCGCTGCGGGCGCGCTCCTCCGGCGTCGGCGCCGGACAGACCGGCTCGCCCTCCAGCATCACCCGCAGGATCCGGTCGAGCTCGGGGACCCGGCCCGGCAGCAGGTCGTCCAGGCTGGCGTAGGCGAGCTCTCCCGTCTGCGGTGTCGGCATGCGGACCAGCGGCAGGGGCAGGTTGAACTGCATGTAGTAGCCGTGGGCGAAGCGGTGGGCGAGACACATGATCCCGGGATCCCGGTGCCCCACCGGGATCTCCAGGAGGCGCTCGAGCAGGGGCTCGTAGCGGTCCTCGCGCGTGACGTTCCAGACGAAGGGCAGCTCGCTGACCAGCGACTCGCACGCCGTCACCACTGCCTTGCCCGCGCACGCGCACTCCAGGCCGATCGTGCTCACGTAGGTCAGCACGACCGAGGAGAGCTCGATCAGGGTATAGGAGCTGACGGGCGCGTCCGCGCCCACGATCACCACGTTCGCGGGCAGGCGGCCGGCCAGCTCGGTGAAGGCCCTCAGCTCGGGCTGCACCGCTCCGCTGGCGGTCTTCTCCTGGGTGTTCGGATGCGGGCGCAGGACCAGGTCGATCTCCGGGTGGCGAGCCGCGAAGTCGACCGAGCGGCGGATCCAGTCGATCTGCTGCGTGAACGCGCTCCCGCGCGATGCTCCCTCCTCGTGGAACGAGGTCGCGAAGAGCACCCAGGTGGGCCGGTCCGGGCGCAGGCCGAGCTGCCGGCGCACCCCGTCGTGCGATCCGGTCGGCGGCGGACTGAAGGGCGCGAGGCTGTGGTTCCGGCCCTGCGCGCGCTCGTCGAGAAGCGTGCGCAGCGCCTCGAGCTCGGCGTGCAGCAGCGGGATCTCGCCGCGCTGGCGCCAGATCTCCCGGTACGGCTGCATGGACAGCGAGTTGCCGTTCTCGAACAGGCGGATGCTCTCCTGCATGCGGCCGCGCTCGTGGCAGAGCACACGGATGCCACGCCGCCGCGCCAGCTCGAGCGCCACCCGCGTCGAGGACTGACGCCCGTTGAGCATGAACAGCAGGTCCGGGCGAACCTCGTCGAGCAGACGCGAGATCCCGAGGCAGGCCAGCAGTCCGCTGTTCAGGTAGCGGCGATAGCTGCGCGCCTCGCACTCCACGTCGAAGTCGAGCTCGGCGGTCCGCTGGTCCGAGTACACCGAGGAGCGCACCCACTCGCCGACGTCCCACTCGCCGTAGGTGGCGCGCGGCATCTCCCGGTCGTCCAGCGAGGCACTCCAGCGCTGGGCCTCGCGGAAATCGGCCGGCACGAGGTAGCGGCCCAGCCAGTGGTAGGGCATGTGCATGGCGCGGGCGAGCTCGCTCGTGGACGCCTGGCAGTCGTTGCACGAGAGCGGCCCGCGCGGGCAGGTGGACTCCCAGAACATGTCGCAGGCCGGGAAGACGCCGTCGCACATCACGTACTCGATCTCGGCGCCGCGCAGCCGGGCGGCCTGCAGGAGCGTGATCTCCCACATCCCGTGCAGGCGCCACATCCCGTACGGTCCGTAGCCCAGGATCCGCAGCGGCCGGGAGCTCACGACTGCACCACCCGGATCGCGTGGATCTCCGACAGGCTGGAGGGCAGGGACAGGCTGCGGCTCACCTTCGTCTGCTCGTCGAAGACGAGGATCGAGGTGTCGATCGAGATGTTCATCGAGAGGCCCAGGCGGCTGCTGTAGTTGCGGTTCCGGCTCTGCCCCAGGTAGGTGAACACACCGTCCGAGGCCAGCCCCCGCGTGAATCCCGGGAAGATCCCGACCGGCTGCGCGTTGCCCTTGAGGTAGCGCCCGCGCAGGGAATCGAGCACGACGATCGAGCCGTCCAGGAGATCGACGCTGTGCGGCATCCAGAGGTCGCGGATCACGGGCTCCAGGATCTCCTCCTCCTCGAGGTCGATCTCCAGGACCACGCCGTCGAAGACGTCGCGCTTCCAGTTCCCGCTATGGGAGAACATCGACACGTACAGGTGACCGCCGATCACGCAGACGTCGTTGCAGTGGTGGCAGGGCTCGCCGTAGCCGCGGAGCTTGCGCGAGAGTGAGATCTCGGACTCGGCCTTCCAGTCGTCGTCGTAGACGAGGATCGCGTCGAGGTAGGTGCAGGCCACGTAGAAGCGGCCCAGCTCCGCGGAGCGGGCCACGCCGTGCCCCCGCGCGCCGGGCGGCAGGGGCTGCGAGCGCACCACCGCGTACCGGGCGTCGAGCTCGACGAGCCCGGCCGCGTCGTCCACCACGACCCAGCCGTCGCCGTGCGCGATGAGCCCGTGGCAGTTGCCCGAGTACACCTTCCGGTACGACCACTCGCCATCCAGCCGGAGCTCGTAGATCCCGCCGCCGTTGCGGGGATCGTCGCCCGGCGGGCACCCGGACGTGAACAGCAGCGTGCAGGCGTGGCTCTCGATGTCGGAGATGATCCGCAGGTCGTTCAGGACCGGGCTCACCATGAAGTCGCGCTCGACGGCGTAGCCCATCCGCTCGAGCTCCGCGGCCACCTCGGCGAACGACGTGGTGCAGATCACCACGAAGGGCCGCGGCTCGAGCTCGCGGAGCCAGGCGGGATCGCGGATCTCGACACCGTGCTGCCCGGTCTGCCACAGGCTCGGGTTGCTGTCGGCGATCCCCGCCACCGCTCGCTCCAGCCTCCGGCGGGTCTTGGTGGCGATGTTGCCCGCCCCGAAGAGCACGAGGTCGCGACCCGCGGCGCGCCGCGAGAGCTCCTGGAAGCTGCTGAAACCCTCCCTCATCGCCGCGCTCTACGCCTCACCGTCGCCGTACTTCGCGCGCAGCGGGTCGTCTGGGTCCAGCGCGACCTCTCCGTAGGCCGACTCGCCGCCCCAGAGGTCGTCCTTGACCCACTGCCCGTCGCGGATCCGCCAGACGCGCGGATCCCGGAAGCTGTCCGCGACGCGATCGAACTCCTCCTCTGTCATGCCCACGTAGCGCAGCCAGCGCTCGAGATCTCGGCGCGGCTTCACGTGGTCGTAGCGGCGCACCATCTCGACGCCCCGATCCCGGTCCATGATGCCCAGGCGGATGTCCTTGCAGGCGTGATCGCTGCCCCGGCCGTAGCCGAACTTCACGAACTTCAGCCAGTCGTGGATGCCGTTCTCGTGCATGTCGTCGAGGTTCGAGATGCGCCGGTAGGTGCGCTCGAAGGGCTCGCGCGCGGGCGTCCAGCCGTACTTCTCCTGGGCGATGCGCGCGTTGCGGTTGCCGTCCCAGGGCTCGTAGAAGCCCAGGTAGATGCCGCGCACGCCGAGCTCGTCGATCTCGTCGTCGTCGGGATACCGGGCCCAGTGCAGGTCCCTCGCGGTGAGCCCCCGGGCGAGCTCGGGCCGGCCCATTCGCGCCAGGCCCTCGTCTGTGAAGTCGTGCCAGTCGTAGCCGCGCAGGTCGTGCTCGAGGCGCTTCTTGGCCGTGAACTCCGCGAAGTCGTTCAGCGAGAACATCCCGGCCAGGTCGAGCCAGCCGAACTCGCCCCAGAACAGCAGCGGAATCCGGTAGCGGACCGCCATCTGGATCGGGTACGTGCTGATCCCGCAGTGGTTGTGCCAGTTCATGTCGCCCTGGACCCGGAAGCCGAGCACGTTCATCCTGACCAGCACGTCCTGGGACGGCCGGAAGATCACGTGGTCGGCGTCGAAGACCTCCCGCATCCGCTGCAGGTTCTCCTCGCCCTCCGGCATGTAGTTGCCGCCGTGATAGGTCACCAGCAGGGGCCGCAGGCCGAGTCGCTCGATCGCGACGTGCACCTGGTAGTAGGAGTCCTTGCCGCCGCCGACGGGGATCAGGATGTCGTAGTCGCGCTCGCTGCGGTACTGATCCACGAGCTCCTCGAGCAGGGTCCAGCGCTCGTCCCAGTCGATCTCCGCGGTCTGCGCTGCCACGCGGCAGCCAGAGCAGACGCCCTGCTCGTCGAAGGTCAGGGGGGCCGCGGAGCTGCTCGGGTAGACGCAGCGGGTGCAGTAGCGGGTCGTCATCGACGTACCTTCCTCACAGACGGACCTCGACGCCGGCGCGGGCGAGCGCGCGCTTGCCCGCGCGGTCGGCCAGCTCCTTGAAGTGCCAGATGTTCGCGGCGGCGACGGCCGCGGCCCCGGCCTCGATGCCGCGCGCGTAGTGCTCCCAGACACCCACGCCGCCGCAGGCGATCACGGGAATCGTCGTCGCCGCACAGACCGTGGTGATCAGCTCCAGGTCGTAGCCGCGCCCGCTGCCGTCCCGGTCGATGCTCTGCAGCAGGATCTCGCCCGCGCCCCGCTCCTGCGCCTCGCGGGCCCAGGCCGCGGGCTCGCGCCCCGTGCCGACGCTGCCGCCCTCGATCATGACCTCGCAGCCGCCACCGGCGGGGCGCAGCGCGTCGATGCTCACCACGACGGCCTGGCTGCCGAAGCGTTCCGCGGCCCGCGTGATCAGCTCCGGGCTGCGCACGGCGGCGGTGTTGATCGAGATCTTGTCGGCGCCCGAGGCGAGGATCGCGGTCATCTGCTCGAGGTCGCGGATGCGCCCGCCCCAGGTCAGCGGCATGAAGCAGGTGCGGCTGATCCGCTCCAGGACGTCGAGGTGCGTCTGCAGGCCGCGTACCCGGCGGTCGTCCGGCTGGAGCTCGTACGAGGCCTCGCGACTGATGTCCAGGTAGATCAGCTCGTCCACCGACCACTGGTTGAAGCGCTCGACCTCGTGCACCGGGTCGCCGATGATCTGGTGCATCCGGAAGCCCTCGCTGCGCACGAGCCGGCCGTTCTGCAGCAGCAGCACCGGGATCAGGCGCTTCTTCAGCACGCCGCGATCCCCTCGGCCCAGCTCCGGAGCACGCCGATGCCGTCCCGGTGGCTCTTCTCGGGGTGGAACTGTGTGGCCGTGATCGGACCGGACTGCACGCTGGCCGCGAACTCGCGCCCGTACTCGCACACGCCGCTGATCACGCAGGGATCGTCAGGAACCAGCACGTACGAGTGCACGAAGTAGAAGGCCGCCACCGGGCCGTCGAGGTGCCGGTAGATGCCCGGGCTCCCGACCGCGCGCACGTCGTTCCAGCCCACGTGCGGCACCGGCAGGTCCTTGTCCACGGCGGGATCGAGGACTCGCTCGACGCGTCCGGGAATCAGGCCGAGGCCCTCGCGACGTCCGTGCTCGAGCCCGTAGCTCGCCAGGAGCTGCATGCCCAGGCAGATGCCGAGTAGCGGCTTCCCGCGCTCCCCGACCTCCTCGCGGATGGCCGCCGCGAGGCCGCTGCGCTCGAGTCGCTCCATGCCCTGCGCGAAGGCGCCCACGCCCGGCAGCACGATCGCGCCGGCAGCGGACAGGTCCGCCGGGCCGGAGACGAGCCGGGCGTCGCAGCCGATCGCCGCGAACGCGTTGCTCACCGAGCGCAGATTGCCCAGCCCACAGCTGATGATCGCGACCGACAGGCGAGCATCCTCCCGATCGGCCGAAGGTACCGACGCCCTCCCCGCCCGCTCACGCGCACGCGGGCACGCGCGCGCGAACGGAGCCGGATCCGGACAGCGGGCGACGGGAGCGCCGCCTCCGCGCGCGCCCTAGTCGGCGCGCCGGGCCAGCAGCGCGTCGAGCCCGCGCAGCAGCAGCGGTCCGAACAGCGGCGTGATCTCGGCCTTGAGGCGCTCCTCGGCCTGCTCCAGGCTCTCGTGAACATCGCGGCGTGCCGGATGCCGCGAGCAGGCGAGCACCTCGCCGGCGTCGAGCTCCTCGACCAGGACGTGCGCACTGATCACGACCTCGGTACGGCCGGCGCGAAGCGCCTGGGCGATCGGGCGCGCGCCGCGGAAGTCGGGGAGCTCGCCCCGGTGCAGGTTCACGCCTCCGACGCGCGGCAGCTCCAGGACCTGCGGCGGGATCATGCGGCGCCAGCTGATCGCCGCGATCAGGTCGAAGGGCTCGGCGGCGAGCCGCTCCTCCATCGCCCGCGCCTCCGCCCGGGTGTCCACGGGGAACAGCGGGATCCCGTGCTCGCGCGCGGCGCGCGCGTAGTCGGAGAACTCGGGCCGCTCGCCCCGGTCCTCGTCCTCGGAACGGGGCCGGCGACGGTGCGTGAACAGCGCGCAGAGCGCGTACCTGTCGGATGCCAGCAGGGCGTGGAGGCCCGACAGACCGTGCTCGCGCGCCAGCAGACCCACGACTCTCTGCGCCGTCACGCGCCCCCCCGACGTCCTCGCGCGTGCCGCTGCACGGCAGCGCGTCCGCACATTGTGCTGCATCGTCGCGACACGGGCGAGGGCACGCGCACCGCGCTTGCGCAGCTGCCGGAACGCCGCGATGGTCTGGCGCGTGGGAGAGATCGGCGCAGACAGGCTCGCCGCGCACGGGGGCACGCCCGTGCGCGAGACGCTGCTCGCGTACGGGCGCCAGGAGGTTCTTCCGGGCGACATCGACGCCGTCTGCGAGGTGCTGCGCTCCGACTGGCTCACGACCGGCCCAGTGGTCGAGCGCTTCGAGTCCGCCTTCGCGGCACGGGTCGGTGCACGCCACGCCGTGAGCTTCTCGTCGGGTACGGCGGCGCTGCACGGGGCGGTGTTCGCGGCGGGTCTCGGGGACGGGGACGAGGCCGTCACGACGCCGCTCACCTTCTGCGCGACCGCCAATGCGCTGCTCTACCAGGGAGCAACGCCGCGCTTCGCCGATGTGGATCCGGAGGCCCTGCTGCTCGATCCGGAGCGCGTCCGCGGAGCGCTGGGCGCGCGCACGCGAGCGATCGTCGCCGTGGACTACGCGGGGCACCCCGCACCGCTCCACGAGCTGCGCGAGATCGCGCGCGACGCCGGCCTGGTCCTGATCGAGGATGCCTCCCACGCGCCCGGAGCGCTCTACCACGACGCGCCGGTGGGCAGCCTGGCGGACCTGACGACCTTCAGCTTCCACCCGGTCAAGCACGTGACCACGGGCGAGGGCGGCATGGTCACCACGGACAGCGACGAGTACGCCGCGCGACTGCGCCGCTTCCGCAACCACGGCATCGCCACCAGCGGACGCGAGCGCCAGACCGGGCGCTGGCAGTACGAGATGGTGGACCTCGGCTACAACTACCGGCTGACGGACGTCGCCTGCGCACTCGGCCTCGCCCAGCTCGAGCGGCTGCCGGCCAACCTGGCGCGCCGACGCGAGATCGCGGCACGGTACGCCAGCAGGCTGCGCGATCTGCCCGGCCTGGTCCTGCCCGCCGAGCGCGATCACGCGCGCTCCGCGTGGCACCTCTACCCGGTGCGCCTCGAGCTCGAGCGCCTGGCCACCGATCGCGACGAGCTGCTCGCGGCGCTGCGCGCCGAGGGTATCGGCGCGAACGTGCACTACCGGCTCGTCTACCAGCAGCCCTACTACCGCGAGCGCTTCGGCGACCTGTCCGGCTGCGCACCGGTCGCCGAGGACGCCGAGCGGCGACTCGTCAGCCTGCCCATGTACCACGCCATGACGGACGCCGACGTGGACGACGTCGAGCGCGCGCTGCGCAGGGTTCTCGGCTACTTCGCACGCTGACCCGGGGTGTCGCCAGCCGGACCCCGCTGCCGCCACTGCCGCGGGCGAGAAGGGGCGCCCTGGGCTAACGCCTCGGCATGCGGACCGTCGCCATCGTGCAGGCCCGGACGGGCTCATCTCGCCTGCCGCGCAAGGTACTCGCGCCCATCTGCGGCCGGCCGATGCTCCTGCACGTGGTGGAGCGAGCGGCCGCCGCGCGCCGGGTCGACGAGGTGGCGGTCGCCACGTCGAGCGCCCCGGACGACGACGCGATCGCGGAGCTCTGCCGGGAGCACGGCATCGCCTGTGTGCGCGGCAGCGAGCAGGACGTGCTCGATCGCTACCACCGGGCCGCGCAGGCGCTCGACGCCGGAGTGATCGTGCGCATCACCGGCGACTGCCCGCTGATCGATCCGCAGGTGATCGACCGCGCGATCGAGGCCCGCGGTGCGTGCGACGCCGACTACGCGGCCAACGTGCTGCTGTACACCTACCCGAACGGCCTCGATGTGGAGGTGTTCCGGCGCGATGCGCTCGAGCGTGCGTGGCGCGAGGCACGGCTGCCGGCCGAGCGCGAGCACGTGACGCCGTACATCCGCACGGGCGAGGACTTCGAGCGCGTCTGCGTGCGCAGCGACCTTCCCCGGCGCTGGTGGGGACAGCGCTGGACGGTCGACGAGCCCGCTGACCTGCGCTTCGCGCGGGCGGTCTTCGAGCGACTCTGGAGGGCGGGCCAGCCGCCCTTCGGACACCGCGCCGTGATCGAGCTGCTGGAGCGCGAGCCCAGCGTCGCGGCGCTCGTCGGCAGTGCGGTGATGCACGAGGGTACGTACCTCAGCCTGGTGCGCGAGCCGGCCCTGCCGGAGTCGGCCGGCAGCGGGGCGCCACTCGAGCTCTGCGTGCAGGGCGGCGACGTGATCCTGGGCACGCCGTCCGCCGGGCCGGAGCCGGCCGACGAGGCTGACGCGCGGCGCGCCCTGCGAGATGCATTCGGCTGGGCGAAGCGGGTCTGGCTCGCACGCGACCATGCCGACGCGCTGGAGCGGGCGCTCGGCAGCGCGCTGGACGCCACCGGACGCGCGCGCGTGATCGCCCACGCGGGAGCCGGGCAGCTCGGCGATCCGGAGTTCGAGGATCTCGACGCCCTCGATGCGCTGCTCCGCACGCACGCCGGCGACGTCGCCGCGATCCTGGTCGATCCCGCGGGCGCCGACGCGGACGCGCCCGGGTTCCTGGCGGGCGTGCGCGAGCGCGCCACACGCGCCGGGGCGCTGCTGATTCTCGACGAGCGGCTCAGCGGAATGCGGCTCGCGCCCGGCGGGGCGGCGGGCTTCTCGGGCATCGTGCCCGACGTGTCGTGCCTGGGCCCGAGCATCGCCGATGGCCGTCGCGTCGGCGCCGTGCTCGCGGCCGATCCGGGCATTGCGCTGCCCGGGGACGCCTCGGTCCCGCCCGGGAGCCCGGGCGCGATCGTCGCCACCCTCTCGGCGCTGCGGGATGGCAGCGTCCGGGACCAGCTCTGGGAGCAGGGACGCAAGCTCGTCGACGGCATCAACGTGATGGCCCGCGCGCTGGGCGTCGACGAGCGGATTCGCTGCACGGGGCAGGCGCCGCACTCGCGCATCCGCATCAGCGGGGACGCTGGGCCGTTTCGCACGGCCTGCGAGCGGCGGGGCCTGCGCTTCCACGCGCTGCAGTGTCCGACGCTCGCGCACGACGAGGCACGGATCGAGCGCGCGCTACGCGTCTACCGCAGCGCGCTCGACGCACTCGCGAGCGGCGGCTGAGCGCCGCCGCGAGCCGGTTCTCTTGCAGGCTGCTGAGAAACGTCCCTCGGTGCCGCAGCGTGAACCCGACGCCGCTGAGGGCCCGCGGGCCCACCTCGGTCGATTCTCAGCAGGCTGCTAGCGCATCCCCGAGCGCGCGGTGCCCAGGATCGCCCGGGCGGCGCGGCTCGCGTGGTCCGCGCCCGGCGCGTGCAGCCGGGCGAACGCGCGCCGCTGGCCCTCCCAGACGGCGTCGTCGGGCGCGGAGCGCGCCAGGTCGAACAGACGCAGGACGTCGTCCGTCGCTGCGGCCGGCTCGGCGAGACCCAGCGCCCGGAAGGTGCTGGTGACGCTGCCGTCCGGCAGCACCACCCACTGGTGGGTGATCGGCGAGCCGTCGGGCATGCCCTGCTCGACGCGCGGGAAGCGGTAGAGCTCGGCGGTGGGGCGCCCCAGCGCGAGCCCGTCGAGCATTCCCGACGACCAGAAGGACAGGACGAACGAGGCCGCACGCGCCGCCTCCAGGACGCTGCCGTGCCAGAGCGACCAGCGATCGGCAGGAAGCGCGGCCAGAGCCTCCACCAGCGCCTCCAGGTTCTCGCGCGGGTGCGGCTTCACGATCAGGTGGACCGAGGGACGCTGGCGCGGCAGCTCGACCGCGCTCGCGAGCAGCTGACGCCGCACGTCGTCGGCGAGGTAGGAGTCGCCCCGCGTGATCAGCAGGACGCGGTCCTGCGCGCCGGCCGGGGGCGCCGGCGCTGCGCTCAGCGTCTGCTCGATCCACGCCTCGTCGTAACGCGGGTAGCCGATCGCCTCGACCGGGCAGCTCGTGCGGGTCAGGTGGCGATGGATCGCGGCGTCGTCCTCGCGCGCGACCAGGAAGAGGTCGGCCGGGTCGGGCATGCGGCTGCCCTGGAGGCCCACGAAGCCGGGGTGGGCGCGGAGCGCCTCGTGGCTCTGGACCATGGTGCCGTGCGGGAAGCGCACGACCGGGATGCCGTCGAGGCGCTCGAGCAGCCGGCGGTGGAAGCGGAAGTCGGTGCCGTGATCGCGCAGCACGCAGTCGAAGCCCTCCGGAGGGTGCGCATCGAGGAAGGCCGCGACCAGACGCTCCTCGAGCGCGTCCGACTCCCCGGTGGCCCGATCCTCGAGCAGCCCCTCGATCGAGGTCCGGGCGCGCCGCTCGAGCTCCGCGATCGCCGCGTACTGCTCGCGGTACAGCGCCGGATCCTGCTGGCGCACGCGCGCGGCCTGCTCGCGTAGCTCGCGGAGCTGCTGCTCGAGCTGTGCGACGGCCGGCGGCTGCTTGCGCTGGCGAGGCAGGAGCACGTCACCCGGAATCGGCGCCGGCGCCCAGTCCACGCGCTCGCCGAGGAGCGATTCCGGCCGCAGCGGGGGACCGGCCACCGACTCGAGCTGCGCGGCCAGCACCGGGTACAGCGCGCGCTGCTCCCAGAAGCCGTCCGCCGGGAAGAGCGTCACGAAGCGCGCTCGCGGCTCCAGACCGGCGAGCCGGTGCAGGACCGGGAGGATCCAGTCGATCTCGCCCCACGAGTTCCGGAGCAGCAGCCCGATCTTCATCTCGACGTCGCTCGCACCGTGCGCGCGCGTGACCCTACCGGCACCTGGCCCCGCCGCCACGCGGGAGCGCCGCTGCGCGGAAGCACGTGCCCCGCAACGCCGCGCTACCGACAGGGTCGCCCGGGGTCTCCTGCCCGACGCACCCACGGCTCGGATCCGGCGCGGGGCCGGTCAAGTGCGACCCGGAGTTGCCGAAGAGGCGCGTGTGGGAGCATCGGATCCGCGGCCGCTCACGGTCCTCGACTGCACGCTGCGCGACGGCGGGTACTACAACGACTGGGACTTCCCGCTCGATCTGGCGCGCCGCTACATCCGCGCGATCGCGGCCAGCGGCGTGGAGGCGGTCGAGCTCGGCTTCCGCTTCACGCCCAGGAACCGCTTCCTGGGCCCGTTCGCGTACACCACCGACGACTTCGTCGAGACGCTCGAGCTTCCGGACGGTCCATCGTGGGCCGTGATGTGCAACGCCTCCGACCTCGTGGGCTTCGCCGCCGGACCGGCGGCGGCAACGGACCTGCTCTTCGCGCCCGCCGAGCAGTCGCCGATCTCGCTGGTGCGCATCGCCACGCACTACCGCGAGCTCGAGCGCTGCGCGCCCGCCGTGGCCCGCCTGGCGCATCTCGGCTACCGCGTCGGCGTCAACCTGATGCAGTCGGCGGGAAGGAGCGCCGACGTCCTGTCCGCCGCGGCCGCCACGGTTCGCTCCTGGGGCGACGTGGAAGTGCTCTACTTCGGCGACTCGCTGGGCAGCATGGACGGCGGCATGGTGCGCGACACCGTGGAGGCCCTGGCCCGGGAGTGGCACGGACCGCTCGGGATCCACGCCCACGACAATCAGGGGCGCGCGCTGTCGAACACCCTCTCGGCAATCGACGCCGGCGCGAGCTGGATCGACGGGACGGTCCTGGGCATGGGACGCGGCGCGGGCAACCTCTGCATCGAGACGCTGATCTTCGAGCTGGCGCAGCGCCCGGGCGCACGCTGGCGCTGCGAGCCCCTGATTCCGCTGGTCCTCGACGACTTCCGCCGCCTCCGTGAGCGCCACGGCTGGGGACCGGGCCTGCTGTACCACATGTCCGCGGCGTACGGCATTCACCCTACGTACATCCAGGAGATGCTCGGCGAGGGGCGCTACGACGCGGCCGAGGTCCTGTCGGCGTTCGAGCGCCTGCGCGAGAGCAACGCCAGCTCCTACAGCGCCAGCAGCCTGCGCAGCGCGTTCGCGAGCACGGCGGCGGAGCCCGACGGGAGCTGGGACGCGAGCGGGTTCGTTGCGGGTCGCGACGTGCTCCTGGTCGGTGCCGGCCCGAGCGTGGCAGAGCACGCCGCGGGCCTCTTGCGATACGTCGAGAAGCACGCCCCGTTCGTGCTGGGGCTCAACGTCGGCCGCGAGCTTCCCGCGGATCTCGTCTCGGCCTACGTGGCCTGCCACCCGCGACGCTTCCTGATGGAGATCGACGCCTACCGGACGCTCGACAGACCGGTGGTGCTGCCCCGCTCCGCCCTGCCGGAGTGGGCCTCGAAGGACCTCGCAGGCATCGACGTGCTCGACTACGGCCTGCACGTGGAACCGGGTCGCTTCGAGGCACGCGCCCGCGGATGCACGACGCCCTTCCTGCTCGCCGTGGCCTACGCTCTCGGACTCGCGGTGGCCGGCGGCGCGGAACGCGTCCTGCTCGCGGGCTTCGACGGCTACGATCCCGCGGATCGCCGCCAGGCCGAGATGCTCGTGCTGCTCGAGAGCTACGGCGCGAGCGGCGCGGCGATCCCGCTGCTCTCGGTCACGCCGACCAGCTACCCCGTGCCCCAGAGCTCCATCTACTCGCCGCGGCTCTGAGATGCGCCACGTCGTCGTCATCCCGGCCCGCTACAAGTCGTCGCGCCTGCCCGGCAAGCCGCTCGTGCGTATCGCGGGGCGCGAGATGATCCTGCGCACCTGGGACCGCTGCGTGCAGGCACTGCCGGCCGACGACGTCTGGATCGCCACCGACCACGAGCAGATCGCCGGCGTGTGCCGCGACGAGGGCGCACAGGTCCTGATGACCCCGGACGACTGCCTGACGGGAACCGATCGCGTCCACCGGGCATCGCTGCAGATCGAGGCCGACGTCTACGTCAACGTGCAGGGCGACGAGCCGGTGATCGACCCCGGCGACATCGTGCGCATGCTCGAGGCCAGCCGCGCCGCGCCGGAGCGGATCCTCAACGGAGTCTGCGCGATCAGCGACGAGGCCGACTACCGCAGCGCGACGGTTCCCAAGGTCGTGGCGCGACCCGACGGGCGCCTGCTGTACATGAGCCGCGCGCCGCTCCCCGGCTCGAAGGACGGGGCCTTCCGCCAGGCCCGCCGGCAGGTGTGCATCTATGCCTTCCCGCGGGCGGCCCTGGCCGACTTCGCGGCGGCCGCAGGCAAGACGTCTCTGGAAGCCAGCGAGGACATCGAGATCCTGCGCTTCCTGGAGCGCGGACACGAGGTCTGGCTGGTCGAGATGTCGGGCAGGTCGCACCCCGTCGACGTGCCCGCCGACGTCGAGCGGATCGAGGCGATCCTCAGTGCGAGCACCTAGCGAGTACCGCTGCGCCATCCTCGACTGCGACGGGGTGATCCTGGACTCGAACGCCGCCAAGAGCGCGGCGTTCCGCGAGACCCTCGCCACCGAGAGCGCCGCACACGTCGAGACCTTCCTGCGCGAGCATCGGCGCAGCGGCGGTGTGTCGCGCTACGTGAAGCTCGAGCGCTTCTACCGCGAGGTCAAGCACGATCCCCGGTGGGGTGCGGAGACCGCGGCCGCACTCGCGCGCTTCGGTGAGTGCTGCAGGCGCGCGCTGGCGACCTGCCCGCTGGTTCCCGGCGTGGAGCGCGTGCTCGGCACGTTCGGGCGGCTGGGCATTCCGGCTCACGTGATCTCCGGGGGAGACCAGACCGAGGTCCGACAGATCCTCGGCGAGCGCGGGCTCTCGGACGCCTTCGCGAGCATCCGCGGCAGCCCCCGCACCAAGCTCGAGCACCTGGCGGACCTGCGCGATGCGGGCCGGCTCCCGGCCGCATCGGTGTACTTCGGAGACGCCCGAAGCGACCTCGATGCGGCGGAGCACTGCGGTCTGGACTTCGTGTTCGTCTCCGGCTTCACCGACTGGCCGGAGGGCGCGAGCGTGGCACGCGAGCGCGGGCACAGCGTGATCCGCGACTTCGAGGAGCTCCTCGCGGCGCACTGAGCGCGCCGCGCCCGCGAGGGCTCAGACGTCGCGCAGCAGCCCGAGCACGGCGGCGCGGTGATAGCCGCGATACGACCCGGCACGCAGGCGCAGCAGCTCCTCACCGGGATCCCCGGGCGCCATCAGCTCGTAGCCCTCGCGGACCCCTGCACGCAGGCGCTCCAGATTGCGGGCCTCCGGACCGTCGCTCGCACCGGTCTTGTGCAGCGTCTCCGCCGCCGCGGCGCCATCTCCCGTGAGCAGGAGCGCCACGGCGAGGTCGTTGCGCACGCCCTCCAGATCGGGTCGCAGCTCGGCGGCCTGGCGCAGCTCCGCCAGCGCCAGGTGTGGCCGGCAGTCGGGCGACGCCAGGAGCTTGAGGCCGAGGTCGGCGTGCGCCACCGCCCTCGCCCGCTCCCGGTCTCCGCAGAACAGGATGTCGGGGTACAGCTCGTCGATCGTGTAGCGCGCGCGCATCTCGCGCTGCATGCGCTGGACCTCGGCCGTGAGCCGCGAGAGCCGAGACGACGAGGTCGAGTGGCTCTGCTCGTGCACCCGGTAGCGGATCAGCCGCTCGGGCAGGAAGGCGAAGCGACAGCCGGCGACCGCGGCCTTGAGCCAGAACTGGTAGTCGTGCGCCCAGCCGTACTCCTGGAGCCCGATGCGGCCGATCAGCTCGCGGCGGAACACCACGGTCGGGTTGGGGATCCAGTTCCGGTCGAACATCTCCGGGCCCAGCCGCCCGCTCTCGAAGAGCGCGAGGTCGAGGTCGGGCCGGAAGCTCCCCGCGACGTCGCGCCCCTGCCCGTCCACGAAGCGGGCATCGTGGAAGCACACGTCGATCTCGCGCCGCGCGTCGAGCAGCGCGACCTGGCGCTCGAGCTTGTCGGGGGCCAGCACGTCGTCGCCGTTGACCACGGCGATCAGCTCGCCGCGGGTGGCCTGGAGGCAGCGGTTGAAGGTCTCGTGCAGGCGCTCGCGTCCGCGCCGCTCCTGACGCTCGTAGCGCAGCCGCGGATCGGCGGCGTAGCGGCGTACCACGTCGCCGGTGCCGTCGGTAGAGCCGTCGTCGAGGAAGAAGAGCTCGAGATCCCCGAAGCTCTGACCGAGCACCGACTCGACCACCTCGCCGACCCAGCGCGCGTAGTCGTGCACGTAGGCGACCGCGCTCACCCGGGGCGTCACGCGCGGGCTCCGGGGTCGTCCGGCTTGGCGCCGCGAAGCAGCTCGAGCAGGCCCAGAGACGCGGGCACCACCGGCCCGGCGCCGGCCGCGTCCTCCAGCTCGTCGGGACCCAGCCAGAATGTCTCGGTGTACTCGTCGCCGCGCGCCAGCGCGTCGCCCAGGCCGTCGCCATCGCTGTGCAGCGAGATCGCCGCACCGACGTCGAGCACCTGGCTCAGCTCGTCGCGGACCAGACCCAGCGGCACGACCGAGTTCACCGCCTCGCGCGGGATGCGCGTCTCCCCGGCGAGCTCGGCGAGCAGCTGCTCGAGCGGCGCGTCCGGACCGGGCCGTTCCGGCGCGGGCAGCCCACCCGACGGGACCAGCTCGAGCCAGCCCGGGTACTCGGTCACCGCGCCGCGCCGGCCGACCAGCAGCCGGCCGCGCACGTCGCGCACGGCGCCGCTGACCCCGAGCGGGGCGGGCGCGATCCCGAGGGCCGGATCCCGCAGCGCCGCCAGGACGACCCGGTAGGGCCAGGCGCGGGCCTCGATGCGCAGCGTCCTGCCGACCCGCAGGGTGCGCGCGTGCCCGAGGACGGACCCGTCGCGGAGCTCCGGGCGCGCGGCACACTCCCGCGCCCAGAGTGCGTCCACCGCCCGCCGCATCGACGCCGGCAGCGGCGGCGCCTCGCCCGCGAGCAGGATCTCGATCGAGTCCGCGCGGGCCTCGATGCGGTAGCCGTGCAGCAGACCCGGGAGGATCCGGGCGAGCGCCGGCATCGAGTCGACCACCCGCGCCGCATCCGCGCACGCGGCGTCCCCGGCGCCACGGAGCTGCACCGTGTACAGGCCCGCGTCGATGGCCGCCCGGATCCCGTTCGGCGCGTCCTCGACGACCACGTGGCGCGCCGCGGGCAGCCGCTCGCGCACGCGCTCGTAGATCTCCGGGTGTGGCTTGGCGCGCGCGACCTCGTCGCCCGAGAGCACCAGGCCGAAGGCATCGAGCAGGCCGAGGCGCGCGAGCGTCGCACGGACCCGCTCCGCGGGCGCCGAGCTGGCCACCGCCAGCGGGATCCCCCGGCGCCGCAACCCGTCGATCAGCTCGCGCACGCCGGGGACTGGCTCGACCGCCGCGTGGGCGCGGTCGATCTCGTTCCGGTAGAGCTCGACGAGCCGCGCCCGGTCCCCGGACAGACCGTGGCGCCGGGCCAGGATCGCCACGATCTCCTCGACGCGCGGCCCGTTCAGGGCCGCGAATCCGGCGCGCGTGCCGACCCGCCGCTGCTGGCGCATGAAGCGCACGTAGGCCTCGTACAGGGCCGGCACGCTGTCCACCAGCACGCCGTCCATGTCGAAGACGATGGCGACCCGGGGCAGGCCGCTCACGGACCTTCCCCTCCGACCAGGTCCCAGCTCAGCGGCGTACCGCGCGCGATGGCCTTCTCTGCGCGCCGCCCCAGGATCGCGTCGTAGTGGCGGGGCTCGAGGCCGTTGCCGGGCCGGATGATGCGCACGTTCCGGGGCGTCAGCGCCTCGCCGGCCTCCACGTCCTCGACCACGAAGAGCGAGCGCCGGAACACGCGGTTCTCGCGCTCGTCGGCATCCGGCGCGTAGCTCGGCTCTCCGAGGGCCTCCCGCGCGACGCGCACGGCGTCCACGAGCTGGCGCATCTCCCCGGGCTCGAGCGAGAAGGCCGCGTCGGGACCGCCGTCGGCGCGGCGCAGCGTGAAGTGCTTCTCGACGATGCTCGCCCCGAGCGCCACGGACGCGACCGCGACCGCGGTACCCAGGGTGTGATCCGACAGGCCGACCACCGTACCGAAGCGATGCGCCAGGTCCGGAATCGTGCGCAGGTTCATCTGGTCGGGGCGTGCGGGGTACGCGCTGACGCACTGGAGCAGTGCCACCGCGGGCGCGCCCGCGTCGCGCAGCGTCTCGAGCGCGCGCCCGATCTCGTCGGGCGACGCCAGCCCGCGCGAGACCACGACGGGCCGGCGCCGGGCGCCGATCTCGCGCAGCAGCGGCAGGTCGCCGATCTCGAACGACGCGACCTTGTACAGCTCGACCCCGAGATCGGCGAGCAGCGCGACCGCGCTGGCGTCGAACGGGGCCGAGAAGAGCATCACGCCGCGCGACTCGGCGCGCTCCTTGAGCTCGGCGTGCCATTCCCAGGGCGTCGCGGCGGAGGCGTACAGGTCGTAGAGCGTCTGACCCGCCCAGGCGTCGTTGACGTTCACCCGGAACAGCTCGTCGTCGGACTCGATCGTCATCGTGTCCGGCGTGTAGGTCTGGAGCTTCACCGCGTCGACGCCCGCGTCGCAGGCGGCGTCGACCAGCGCGCGCGCGCGCGCCAGGTCACCGCAGTGGTTGCCCGAGAGCTCGGCGATCACGAAGACCGGCTCGTCGGCCGCGATGCGCCGGCCGCCCCGCGGGGTGCGGATCTCGAGCGCGGGGACGGCGGACCGCGGGCCCCCGTCGCCCGGCGGCGCGCCCGCTCCTGCCCCGTCGTGACGATCCGGCATCCCGACCCTCGCGATGCGCCCCGCTGCGCACCTCACGCATCGGCAGCTGGCGACGGATCCTCGAGCCGGGCGGGGGGAATTCGCCGCTCGCCGGGCGGGCTCAGGTCAGCGCCGCGCGGTACTCCTGCGCCAGGCGCGCGTAGCGCGCGGCGGACTCGTCGATGCCCGCGATCTCCTGGGCGCTGAGCTCCCGCACGCGCCGCGCGGGGCGTCCGGCCCAGAGCTCACCCGTGGGCACGCGCTTGCCGCCGGTCAGCAGCGCGCCCGCCGCCAGCATGGCGTGGGTCTCCACCACCGCGTCGTCGAGCAGCACGCAGCCCATGCCCACGAAGCCCAGGTCGGCGATCGTGCAGGCGTGAAGGATGCAGCCGTGACCGATCGTGACGTCGTCGCCGACGGTCGTTCCCGGGCCCCCGGTGGTGACGTGGATGACGCTGCCGTCCTGCACGTTCGAGCGCGCGCCGACGCGGATGTTCCAGACGTCTCCCCGGAGCACGCAGCCGAACCAGACGCTCGAGCCCGGACCGATCCGGACGTCGCCGATGACGGTGGCTCCGGGCGCCAGGAAGGCATCCGCGGCGACCCGCGGCGCCACGCCGCGCCAGGAAAGCAGGGAGGCGGCAGCCGGGGTCGGATCGGGGTCGTGCATGGGCCCATGCTCGCGCGGATCCGGGCGCCCGGCCACGGCCCGGGTGAGGGGCCAGGGGGAATTCAATTTACCGAGTTTTTCCGGATGGTTAGAGACCCATCACGGCGCCTCAATCAATCTTGACTTGTCCGTATGGTTTCATACCATGCGGACCCCATGCAGCTGCTCGCACAGGAAGAGTACGGGCTGCGCTGCCTGCTCCAGGTGGCGCAGCATCGCGGCGAGGCTCCACTGTCCATACAGACGGTGGCCGAGAGCGAGGGACTGAGCCCCGAGTACGCGGCCAAGCTGATGCGCGCCCTGCGCAAGGCCGACCTGGTCGTGAGCACGCGCGGCTCGGCGGGCGGCTACCGCCTGGCCCGGCCGGCCGCGGACATCACGGCCTGGGAGGTCATCGGGGCGCTGGGCGGCTCGTTCTTCGGAGACGAGTTCTGCGAGAGCCACCCCGGCCAGCTGCGCGACTGCGTGCACAGCACCGCCTGCTCGATCCGCGGGCTCTGGCGCTCGGTCGAGGGCGCGGTCCGCTCGGTGCTCGAGCGCGTGACGCTCGCCGAGCTGATGCGCGAGGAGAACGACCTGGTGCGCTGGATCGGCGCGGCCGGCGAGACCCCGCCGGCAGAGGTTCGCTGATGAGCACGGACGTCGAGAGCCTCGCCCGGCGCGAGTACGAGCACGGCTGGGAGTCGGAGATCGAGTCCGACACCGTCGCGCCGGGGCTCGACGAGGACGTGATCCGCATGATCTCGGCCAAGAAGGCCGAGCCCGGCTGGATGCTCGACTGGCGCCTGCGCGCGTTCCGGCGCTGGACCGAGATGCGCGAGGAGGACGCCCGCTGGGCGAAGGTCGACTTCCGCCCGATCGACTACCAGTCGATCAGCTACTACTCGGCGCCGAAGCCGCGCGAGAAGCTCGAGAGCATGGACGAGGTCGATCCCGAGCTGCGCCGCACCTTCGAGAAGCTCGGCATCCCGCTCGACGAGCAGAAGCTGCTGTCGGGCGTGGCGGTCGACGCGGTCTTCGACAGCGTCTCGGTCGCGACCACCTTCAAGGGCAAGCTCGCCGAGATGGGCGTGATCTTCTGCTCCTTCTCCGAGGCGGTTCGCGAGCACCCCGAGCTGGTGCGCAAGTACCTCGGCTCGGTCGTGCCCTATTCCGACAACTTCTACGCCACGCTCAACTCCGCGGTCTTCACGGACGGCTCGTTCGTCTACGTGCCCGAGGACGTGCGCTGCCCGATGGAGCTGTCGACGTACTTCCGCATCAACGAGCAGAACACGGGCCAGTTCGAGCGCACGCTGATCATCGCCGAGAAGGGCGCATACGTGAGCTACCTGGAGGGCTGCACCGCCCCCCAGCGCGACGAGAACCAGCTGCACGCTGCGGTGGTCGAGCTCGTCGCGCTCGACGACGCACAGATCAAGTACTCGACGGTCCAGAACTGGTACCCCGGCGATGCCGAGGGCCGCGGCGGGATCTACAACTTCGTGACCAAGCGCGGCGCCTGCCGCGGCAAGCGCTCGAAGATCTCCTGGACCCAGGTGGAGACCGGCTCCGCGATCACCTGGAAGTACCCGAGCTGCATCCTGCAGGGCGACGACTCGGTCGGCGAGTTCTACTCGGTTGCGGTCACCAACAACCGCCAGCAGGCCGACACCGGCACCAAGATGGTGCACATCGGCAAGAACACGCGGAGCACGATCATCTCGAAGGGCATCTCCGCCGGTCACGGACAGCAGACCTACCGCGGCCTGGTCGAGGTGCACCAGCGCGCCCGGAACGCGCGCAACTTCTCGCAGTGCGACTCGCTGCTGCTCGGCGATCGCTGCGGCGCGCACACTTTCCCGTACATCGACGTGCGCAACTCCAGCGCCACGATCGAGCACGAGGCCACGACCTCGAAGATCAGCGAGGACCAGCTCTTCTACTGCCAGCAGCGCGGCCTCGACGCCGAGGACGCCGTGCACCTGCTGGTCAACGGATTCTGCAAGGAGGTCTTCCGCGAGCTGCCGATGGAGTTCGCGGTCGAGGCCTCGAAGCTTCTCGAGGTGACCCTCGAGGGCGCGATCGGGTGACGCGGACATGAAGGTTCTGGAGATTCGAGACCTGCACGCCTCGGTCGAGGGCAAGGAGATCCTCAAGGGGATCGACCTGGTCATCGAGCCCGGCGAGGTGCACGCGATCATGGGCCCCAACGGCGCCGGCAAGAGCACGCTGGCCAGTGTGCTCGCCGGCCGCGAGGGCTACGAGGTCACGCGGGGCCACGTTCTGTACAGGGGCGAGGACCTGCTGGCCCTGGCGCCCGAGGAGCGGGCCCGCAAGGGCGTGTTCCTGGCCTTCCAGTACCCCGTGGAGATCCCGGGCGTGACCTGCTCGTACTTCATGCGCGCCGCGCTCAACGCGATCCGCAGGAGCCGCGGCGAGCCCGAGATGGACGCGATCGACTTCCTGACGCTCGTGCGCGAGAAGATGAAGCAGCTCGACATGAACGAGGACTTCCTCAACCGCTTCGTCAACGAGGGCTTCTCGGGCGGCGAGAAGAAGCGCAACGAGATCCTGCAGATGGCGATGCTGGACCCCACGCTGGCGATCCTCGACGAGACCGACTCGGGCCTCGACATCGACGCGCTGCGCATCGTCGCCGACGGCGTCAACGCGCTGCAGCGGCCCGACCGTGGGGTGCTCGCCATCACCCACTACCACCGCCTGCTCGAGCACCTGGTCCCCGACCGCGTGCACGTGCTGATGGACGGACGCATCGTCAAGTCGGGCGAGCAGCAGCTCGCCCTGGACCTCGAGGCGCGGGGCTACGCGTGGATCGAGGAGGAGATCGCCGGGTCGTGAGCTCGGTGGCCGAACGCTCGCTGGCCGCCCTCTTCGAGGCGACGGCCGCGCGCCGCCCCGGACGCTCCGTGGGCTGGCTGGAAGACCTGCGCCTGGAGGGTCAGGCCAGCTTCCGCGACGCCGGCCTGCCGACCCCGCGTCACGAGGACTGGCGCTTCACGTCCCTCGAGCCGCTCGCCGGGCTCGAGCTGGCGGCGGCGGGGGCCGCGCCCGCGCCGGGCGGCGCGATCGACGCCGCACGCGACTGGATCGGGTCAGCCGCAGCCGCGGTCTTCGTCAACGGCCGGCTGCACGCGGGCGCATCGGATCTCGACGACCTGCCACCGGGCGTGCGCGTCGCGTCCCTGCACCGCACGCTGGCCGACGAGCCCGAGCGGGTCGAGGGGATCCTGGGCAGCTGCTGCGAGCTCAAGACGCGCCCGCTGGCCGCGCTGAACACGGCGCTGTTCGAGGACGGGGCGCTGGTCGAGATCGACGCGAACGCGAGCTGCGAGCTGCCGGTGCACCTGGTCTTCGCGCACGTGGGCGACGACACCCCCACGGTGGTCCACCCGCGCGTCCTCGTGCACGCGCGCGAGGGCAGTCGCGCCTGCGTGATCGAGCACCACGTCGGCGTACCGGGCACGACCGGCCTGGCGAACGCGCTGACCGAGCTGCGGCTCGACGCGGGCGCCGACCTCGACCACGTGGTCGTGCAGGACGCGGCGACGAGCTGCACCTGGATCGGCAGCCTGGCCGCGCGCCAGGAGCGAGACAGCCGCCTGCGCACCACCTCGCTGGCGCGGGGCGCCGCCCTCGGCCGCCTCGAGATCGAGGCGCGACTCGAGGGCGAGGGCGCCCACGTCGAGATGAACGGCCTGTACCTGGCCGGGGGCTCGCGCCTGCTCGATCATCACACCACGATCGACCACGCGGTACCGCGCACGACCAGCGACGAGCTCTACAAGGGAATCCTCGACGACCGCGGCCGCGGCGTCTTCCACGGGCGCATCCACGTGCGGCCCGACGCCCAGCAGATCGCGGCGACGCAGACCAACCGCGCGCTGCTGCTCTCGGACGGCGCGCGCGTCAACACCAAGCCGCAGCTCGAGATCCATGCCGACGACGTGAAGTGCAGCCACGGCGCCAGCATCGGTCAGCTCGACCCCGATCACCTGTTCTACCTGCGCTCCCGGGGCCTCGACGCCGCGGCAGCCCGCGCGCTGCTCACGTTCGCGTTCGCCAGCGAGATCGCCCGCCGGCTCCCGTTCGAGGCGCTGAGCTCCGGGCTGCGCGAGCGTGTGATGGCCTGGCTGGCCGGCGAGGAGAGCTCGTGAGCGCGCCGGCCACGCCGCATGCCGCGAATCGCCTCGACCTCGAGGCGATCCGGCGCGAGTTCCCGATCCTGGCGCGCCGCGTGCACGGGGATCGCGCGCTGGTCTACCTGGACAGCGCCGCCTCCAGCCAGAAGCCGCGCGCGGTGATCGACGCGCTCTCGCACTACTACGGCCACACCCACTCGAACGTGCATCGCGGCGTGCACCTGCTGTCCACCGAGGCGACCGATGCCTACGAGCAGGCGCGCGAGAAGATCGCCGCGTTCATCGGGGCCGCCTCGGCGCGCGAGTGCGTCTTCGTGCGGGGCACCACCGAGGCGATCAACCTGGTCTCGCAGGCCTGGGCGCGCCCACGCCTGGGGCCGGGCGACGAGGTCCTGGTCACCGCCATGGAGCACCACTCCAACCTGGTCCCCTGGCAGATGGTCTGCGAGCAGACGGGCGCGCGCCTCGTGGCGGCGCCGATCGACGAGCGGGGCGACCTGATCGTGGACGCCTGGCGCGAGCGCCTGAGCTCGCGCACGCGCCTGGTGGCGCTGACGCACGTCTCCAACGCGCTGGGCACGCTCAACCCGGTCGCGGAGCTGACCGCGCTGGCGCACGAGGCCGGCGCGCGGGTCCTGATCGACGGCGCCCAGGGCGTGCCGCACCTGCCCGTCGACGTGGCGGCGCTCGGCTGCGACTTCTACGCCTTCTCGGGCCACAAGATGTACGGGCCCACGGGGATCGGCGTGCTCTGGGGCCGCGAGGACGTGCTGGCCGAGACCGGGCCCTGGGAGGGCGGCGGCTCGATGATCCGCAGCGTGACCCTCGAGAAGACGATCTTCGCCGACCCGCCGCAGCGCTTCGAGGCGGGCACGCCGCACATCGCGGGCGCGGTGGGCCTGGGTGCAGCGGTGGACTGGCTCGACGCGCTCGAGATGGAGGCGCTCGAGGCGCACGAGGCGGGCCTGGTGGACTACGCCCTCGAGCGACTCGCGAGCGTCCCCGAGATTCGACTGATCGGCACCCCGCGCCAGCGCGTGGGCGTGATCAGCTTCGTGACCGGCGACATCCACCCGCACGACATGGGTACCTTCCTCGACCGCGAGGGCGTCGCGGTCCGTGTCGGTCACCACTGTGCGCAGCCCGTGATGCAGCACTTCGGCATCCCCGCGACCACGCGGGCATCGTTCGCCGTCCACAACGGCACCGACGACGTCGACGCCCTGGTCGCCGGGATCCGGGCGGTCGTGGAGTTCTTCGCCTGATGTCCGACCTCACGGACCTCTACCAGGAAGTGATCCTCGATCACTCCAAGCGGCCCCGGAACTCCGGCGGGCTCGAGGCCCCCACGCACCGTGCCGAGGGCCACAACCCGCTCTGCGGGGACGAGCTCGAGGTGCAGCTGTGCATCGACGCCGACGAGCGCATGACCGAGATCGCGTTCACCGGTCGCGGCTGCGCGATCTCGACGGCCTCGGCCTCGCTGATGACCGAGGCCCTGAAGGGCCGCACCACGGCCGAGGCGCAGGAGCTCTTCGAGCACTTCCACGCCGCGGTGACCGCGGCCCACGACGCGACCATCGACCCCGCACCGCTGGGCAAGCTCGCCGCGCTGACGGGCGTGCGCGAGTTCCCGATGCGCGTCAAGTGCGCGAGCCTGGCCTGGCATACCCTTCAGGCCGCCGTCCACGGAGACGGCGAGCCTGTTACCACGGAGTGACCCGGAGATCCCGATGACGACCGAGACCCGCCCCGCCCCGCCCTCGACCCCGCAGGACGCCAACACGCTGCGCGAGTCGATCGTCGACATGATCAAGACCATCTACGACCCGGAGATCCCGGTCGACATCTACGAGCTCGGGCTGATCTACGAGCTCGAGGTCGACGAGGACCGACACGTCAACCTGGTCATGACGCTCACCTCGCCGATGTGTCCCGTGGCCGAGAGCCTGCCACCCGAGGTCGAGCAGAAGGTGCGCGGCGTGCCGGGCGTCGAGCACGTCGACCTGGAGCTGACCTGGGAGCCGCCCTGGGATCCGTCGATGATGAGCGAGGCCGCCCGGCTGGAGCTGGGGTTCTAGCAGGCTAGGTGTCCTTGAGCTCGACGACGATCTCGTAGAACGACTTCGAGCCGACGTTCACCGACCACTCCAGGCTGCCCTTCGGCACGCTGACGGTGATCCCGCCGGGAGGCAGGGCGGCCGCGAAGGGCTCGAGGCCCGTGCCTGGCGGCGACACGCCGCCGATCATGTCGCCCTCGAGCATGACCAGGTAGTAGTCGTGCTCGTGCCGGTGCAGGTCCGAGCCCTCGCCGGGCTCCAGGCGCATGTCCCAGACGCGCACCCGGTCGTCCTCGAAGAGCACGCGCTGCGCAACGTTGCCGACCGGCTCGTCCGCGTGCTCGTCGCGATACCGCTCGAGCTGCGCCCGAACCTCGGGGGCGAGGTCCTTCTGGATGATCCCGGCCATCGCGACCTCCCTGGTCTGTTACCGTCACGGTACCACGCACGAGGAGGAACACGTTGAGCCGTCGTATCGCCACGGGCGGCGCGCTGCTCCTGCTGACGCTGGCGGCCCTCGCCTACTTCCTGCTCTCGACCCACGTCGCCCCGCCCGTCGATCCCGCGTGGGCGGTCGCGGGCAGCGAGAGCATCCCGCCCGGCGCGGTGACGGTCCGCCACACCGGCACCACCACCCTGGTCTTCTCCGACGGCGAGACCACCTGGATGACGGACGGCTGGTTCTCGCGTCCGGGTCCCCTCGCGCTACTCCGGGGCGAGATCGAGCCCGACGTCGAGGCGATCAGGCGCGGGCTCGAGCGCAACGGCGTCGAGCGGCTCGCCGCGGTCTTCCCGCTGCACTCGCACTTCGACCACGCCATGGACGCACCCGAGGTCGCGCGGCGCACCGGCGCGCTCCTGCTGGGCTCGGAGTCCACCGCGAACATCGGCCGCGGCTGGGGCCTGCCCGAGAGCCAGATCCAGGTCGTGGTCGACCGCCGCCCGCTGCGGCTCGGCAGGTTCACGGTCACGCCCATCGAGTCGCGCCACTTCCAGTTCCCCGATCCCGCGATCGCCGAGCGCGCACTGGCCGATCCCGAGATCACCGCCCCGCTGGTCCCCCCGGTGGGCACCTTCGAGTACCGCCTGGGGAAGTCCTACGCACTGCACGTCGCGCACCCCCGCGGCAGCTGGCTGATCCAGGGCAGCGCGGGCTACGTCGAGGGCGGGCTCGAGGGCTACGAGGCCGATCTGGTGTTCCTGGGCATCGGCGGCCTGGGCTCCCAGACCGCCGCCTACCGCCGGAGCTACTGGCGCGAGACCGTGGAGCAGACGCGCCCGGCGCGGGTGATCCCGGTGCACTGGGACAGCCTCACCGGACCGATCGAGGGGCCGTTCCGGGGCCCGGCCCGGGCGCTGGCCCTGCTGTCACGGGAGTCCGACGAGACGCTGCGGTTCCTGCGCGAGCGGCAGGCCGCGAGCCCCGACCTCGAGCTGCTCACCCTGCCGCGCTACGAGCCGTTCGTGATCTTCTAGAGCTCCCACGCGTCTCGCGCCCGCGCACGCGCTTGCGGGTCGAGCTGCGCGCGCGGCGCGTGCGCGGCGACGGGCAAATTCTCCGGGGGTGTAGGATCGCCTGCGGAGGGAACAGGGATGGATCGCATCGCCATCGGGCTGCTGCTGAGCGTCGGGCTGGCGCTGCTGCCGGCCGGAGCCGCGGCGCGGGACTTCTGGAGCTTCGAGACGGGTCCGGTCCGGCCGCTCGCGCTCTCCCCCGACGGCACGCGGCTGCTCGCGGTCAATACCCCGGATGCGCGCCTCGAGGTCTTCGACGTGATCCCCGGCGGGCTGGCACACGTGGCCTCGGTGCCGGTCGGGCTCGAGCCCTGCGCGGTCGCGCTGCGCACGCCCGACGAGGCCTGGGTCGTGAACCACCTGTCCGACTCCGTCAGCGTGGTCGCGCTCGCCGGTGGCGCTCCGCGGGTGGTCCGCACGCTGCGCGTGGGCGACGAGCCGCGCGACATCGTCTTCGCCGGGGCCGGCGGCTCGCGCGCCTTCGTCACGACGGCCGCGCGCGGCCAGGATCACCCGGCGCCCGCCGACCCGATGACACCGGGGATCGGGCGCGCCAGCGTCTTCGTGCTCGATGCCGCGAGCGGCGCGCAGCTCGCGGTTCTCACGCTGTTCGCGGACACGCCGCGCGCCCTGGCCGCGAGCCCCGATGGCTCGAAGGTGTACGCTGCCGCCTTCCACTCCGGCAACGGCACCACCGTGATCGGCGTCCCGCAGCTCCTCAGCGCGGGGATCGGCCAGCTGCCCCCGAGCGAGAACGAGCAGGCGCCGATCGCGAGCGCGCCCGACGTGGCCCAGATCGTGCGCGACGATGCCGGCACCTGGCGCGACGCCCTCGGCGGCGCGATCCCGCCGGGCGTCATCCCGTTCACGCTCCCGGATCGCGACGTCTTCGAGATCGACGCGCTGGCCACGCCACCCACGGTCGTCGCCGAGCACTCCGGTGTCGGCACGATCCTGTTCAACATGGTGGTCCATCCCGACCCGCTGGACGGACGCGTCTTCGTCTCCAACACGGACGCCAACAACGCCGATCGCTTCGAGGGCTTCAGCACCACCTGGGGCAACCTGCGCGGCGAGCTGCACCGCGCGCGCATCAGCGTGCTCGACGGGGGTGCGGTGCTACCCCGCCACCTCAACAAGCATCTCGTGGCCCTGACCGAGTACGCAGCCGAGGGCAACGCGGCCGCGAACGCCGACAGCCTGGCGACGCCGCTCGAGATGGCCATCTCCGACGACGGGGAGACGCTGTACGTGGCGGCGTTCGGCTCGAGCAAGGTCGGCGTCTTCCCGGTGGCCGCGCTAGACGACGACTCCTTCGCCCCCGACGCCGCGACACACATCGAGGTCAGCGGCGGCGGACCGGGAGGCCTCGCGCTCGACGAGGCCGCGGGGCGCCTCTACGTGTGGACTCGATTCGACAACGGCATCTCGATCGTGGACCTCGCAGCAGGCGCCGAGATCGGCAAGGTCCCGATGCACGATGCCGAGCCCGCCGTGGTCCGCGACGGGCGTCCGCTCCTGTACGACGCACGCTTCACCTCGAGCAACGGCGAGGCCTCGTGCTCGGCCTGCCACGTGTTCGCCGACTTCGACAGCCTCGCCTGGGATCTGGGCGTGGTCGAGGCGCCGGTCGAGAACAATCCCAACCCCTTCGAGGTCGCCGTCGGCGGCAGTACGAGCTTCCACCCGCTCAAGGGGCCGATGACGACCCAGACGCTCCGCGGCATGAGCAACCACGGCGCGATGCACTGGCGGGGAGATCGCACCGATGCCGACGACCCGGCCACCGGAGGTCGCAGCACGGACCAGGGCGCGTTCGAGCAGTTCAACGGCGCCTTCGAGGGCCTGCTGGGGCGGACCGCCCCGCTTCTCGACACCGAGATGACGGCGTTCGCCGAGTTCGTGCTCCAGATCGTCTCGCCGCCGAGCCCCGTCGCGCCGCTGCTCGCCGACCCCGACGCCGTCACGGCGTCGCAGCAGTCCGGCCGGGACTTCTTCGAGGGTCCCATCTCGGACTTCGTGCGGAGCTGCAACGGCTGTCACCTGCTCGACGCGAGCGCCGGGAACTTCGGCGGCGACGGGGACAGCTCCGTCGAGGGAGAGCCACAGGAGTTCAAGATCCCGCACATGCGCAACATGTACCAGAAGGTCGGACGCTTCGACGTCGCCGGCCCGCAGGTACGCGGCTTCGGCTTCCTGCACGACGGCAGCGTCGACACGCTGCTCAGCTTCCTGAGGTCGCCGGTCTTCCAGTTCCCCGGCGCTGACCCCCAGCGGCTCGAGGTCGTGGACTTCGCCATGGCCTTTCCCGCCGAGCTCGCCCCGGTCGTCGGCCAGCAGGTCACGCTCGACGCGTCGAACGCCCAGGACGTGTCCGGACGGATCGACCTGCTGATCGGCCGCGCCGCCGCACCCTGGGTCCTGAAGGACGAGCCCGGAGCCCACCACTGCGACCTCGTCGTCAAGGGCAGCGTCGCCGGGGAGATGCGCGGCTGGGTCTACGACCCCGATGCCGCGCTCTTCATGCCCGACGCGGCGGGCGACCCGGCCCCCGGAGACGCGGCGCTGCGCGCGCTCGCGACCACGGCCGGCCAGGAGCTGACGTACACCTGCGTGCCGCCCGGATCGGGCACCCGCGCGGGCGTCGATCGCGACGCTGACGGCGAGCTCGACGCCGACGACAGCTGCCCGCTCGACGCCCCGGCCGGCCAGCCGGATCTCGACGGCGACGGCGTCGGCGCGATCTGCGACAGCTGCCCCGGAGAGGCCAACTCGGATCAGACCGACAGCGGCGGCTTCGGAGCGGGCTCGCTCGCCGACGGGATCGGCGATGCCTGCCAGTGCGGCGACACCAGCGGCGACGGCGTCGCCACCGCGAGCGACGTGGATGAGCTGCGCGCCCACCTCAGCGGCGCGGGGAACATGACCGTGCCGTCCCACTGCAACCTGGTCGGGCCGCCCGGACCCGGGCCCGCGAGCTGCGACGCGGCCGACCTGGTCTCGCTCCGGCGTCGCGTCGCGGGTGCAGCGGTCGAGGGAGATCCCCAGATCTGCGGATCCTGACGCGTCTACGGCTCCAGCATCACCGGCGCGCCGGGAACGAACGGGAACACGGCGCCGCGCCAGGCGACCGCCGCGTGGTAGGTGGCGTTCAGCGTGCCGTGCACGTCGGAGCGCGCGTCGCCGGCCGGGATGCCGTCGACCCGCAGCTCGGGGTTCGAGTAGCGATTGATGGAGCTGCACCAGCCGCAGCTGCTGCCGTACGCCATGATGGTGTGGAAGGCGTCGTCCGGCGCGATGTACCCGGACGAGAACGGTGCGGGCAGCGCGTCGATCTGGGCGTCGGTCGTGCCCTGGCTCCGCGCCGTGGCGGGATCGTGGCGCGCGCCCTGGTTGTGCGCGAGCTCGTGCGCGAAGACCTGGGGACTCCCGGTGCAGCGCGCCGCGACGACGCTGAACGCGTAGGGCGCGAAGGCCGACATCCACTGCGGCTGCGTCGGCACCCAGGCGATGCCGCAGGAGTCAGGGCTGGCAGGAGCGGTGATCAGGCTGACCTGATCGGCGCCGTGATCATCGCGCAGCCGGTGCACGTGATCCATGCGCCGGTCGCCCGTCGCCGTCAGGTGATCGAGACTGTCCCCCAGAGCGTCGGGCTCGCTGTAGCCGTCCACGGGCGCGCTGTGCACCAGCCGCAGGCGCTGTCGCACGCCGCTGCTCTCGTACGCCGCATTCGTGGCCGCCACGCTCATGGCGATGCGCGCCTCGGCTCCCGCCGATCCCCCGAGGGCCAGCTCCGCGGCGCGCGTGTAGAGCACGAGCACGTCGATCGTGGTCGACGGCTCGAGGGACCCCTGCGAGACCGCCGGAAGCCCGGTGTCGCCCGCACCCGCCGCCGCGCCGGGCGGCGCCGCGTGCACCTCGGCCGCGCCGCAGCCCGGCAGCTCGGAGGCGCGCAGCTCCTCGACCACGTGGCCGCCCGCGCCCGCCGAGATCGCGAACGTGCGGCCGTCGGGAAGCATCACGCTCATCGAGACGGCGCCGTCGACCCGCGCGGCCACGACCTCTGCGCCGGGGATTCCCTCGACCGCGCCGTACCAGACCTCGGCGTCGGAGCCGGCGCTGCGCGCGTCGCGCCGGCGCATCCGCACGTCGAAGACGGCATCCTCGAAGAGCTCCAGGCGGGCGCTCGGGCGCAGCCAGACCGCCGGATCCCGCGCCAGCGTCGCATGCCGCACGACGCCGCGCGCGGGCGGCGTGCCACCAGCGGGGGGCGCCACGCTGGACGCGGGCGCCGGTTCCGCCACGGGCACATCCGGCGCCGGCGCCCGGGGCGGGGCGGGGGGCTCGACCGCGCCGGGAGGGGCGGCGCGCGCGCGCGGCCCGGAGCGCGCCTCGGGCACGGGCCCGCGATCCGGCCCCGGGCGCACCCAGAGCAGGGATCCCGCCAGAAGCACGGCGGAGAGGACCAGGAGCCTGCGCACGGATCTCCTCATCGAGGTGGGTCCCGTGCGACATCGGTCCGCCGCCGCCGGTTCTTAGGAGCGGCGTCACGTGGCGTGCGTCAGACGAGTGCGAGCGTCCAGTCCGCGACGCGGTCCGCGACCTCATCGAGCGCCTCGTCGTCGCTGCGACCGGAGCGCTTGAGCACGTGGAAACCGTGGTCGCCGCTCTCGATCCAGTGCAGGGTCGCCCGCTTGCCCAGCCCGGTGCACACGACCTGCAGATCCTCGCGCCCGGCGAGTCCGTCGCGCGTCCCCTGAACGAAGAGCAGCGGCAGCTTCACATCGCGGAGGTGATCGGCGCGCTCGCGCGAGGGGCGACCCGCCGCGTGCAGCGGAAAGCCCAGGAAGACCAGGCCGGCCACACCCGCCAGCGGCGCCTCGCTCGCGGCCAGGGACGTCATGCGCCCGCCCATGGACTTGCCCCCCGCCACCAGGAGCAGACCGCGCAGCTCGCGGGCAGCGCGCGAGACCGCGCTGCGAACCGTGCGCAGCAGGGTCGTGCGGTGATCCGGGCGGCGCCGACCCGCCTCGGTGTAGGGGAACTGGAAGCGGAACGTCGCGATGCCGCGCTCGGCGAGCCGGCCGGCCATCGACTCCATGAACGCGTGGCGCATGTCGGCCCCGGCGCCGTGGGCCAGCACGTAGCCGGCGCGGGCGCGCGGCGGGCGCAGGGCGATCCACGAGACCTCGCCACCCCGCCCGTCCAGCGACATGCGGCCCTCGCGCGCCCGCGCCACCCGCTACTCCGGCGCCGGGAAACCGGCGCGCTCGAGGCGCGCGCGCAGCTCTCCGCCCGGTTCCAGAAGGCGCAGCAGCGCGCGCACCGCGGGTCGCTCGAGGCGGTCGCGCGGAACGGCGAAGTCGTAGCGCTCCTGGCGCAGCGGAACGAAGCGCAGACCGGCCTCGCGCGCGACGGTCTCGATGGTCACGCCCCAGTCCGCACGCCGCTGGGCGATCGCGGCGGCCACGGCGTGGTGGGAGCGGGGCTCCAGCGCGAAGCCGTCGGGTCGGCGCTCCCCGAGCAGCTCGTCGATGAGGACGCGCGTCCCGCTGCCGCGGTTGCGGTTGACCATGCGCACGCCCGGAGCGTCGAGCAGCGCCTCGAGGTCACGCGTCTCGTCGGCACGCGTGGCCACGCCCTGCATGCGCAGGTAGCCGGGGACCAGCTCGAGCGCGGGCCCCATGAAGGGCGTGTTGTACGTGCCCGAGGCGGGGTCGAGCAGGTGCGTCGGGGCCACGTCGCACTCGCCGCGGGTGGCCGCGTCGATCCCGCCCTGGCTGCCGACCGCGATCAGCTTGATCGAGAAGCCGGCGTCGCGCACCGCGCCCGCGATCAGGTCGAGGCCGGTGCAGTGGCTCCCGACGATCACCAGATCCGCGGGCTCGATCGAGCCGCCCAGCAGGGTGACCTCGACATCGGTGCCGGCCTCGACGATCTCGGTGGTGCGCGGGATGCGCACGAAGCCGTCGGCACGGCTGAAGCTGGTGACGCTGCCGCTGCCCTTGCCCATCGGGTACGCCGCCAGCTCGCCCGAGCTGGTGCGCACCAGCCCCACGAGCAGGTACTCGAGGCGGCCGCGCTCGCTGTTGACCCGCACGGCCAGGCGCGCGCGGCGCAGCTCGCGCCGCTGGGCGGAGCGGCCCGATAGCCGGCGCAGCACCGGTCCGACGAACTCGTGGAAGGTGAAGATCGCGGACGTCGGGAATCCGGGCAGGATCACCACGGGGCGACCGAGGTGAGCGGCCAGGCAGATCGGCTTGCCCGGCTTCAGCGCCACGCCGTGCACCACGATGCCCGGCTCGAGATCCGAGACCACGCGGTACGAGACATCGCCCTCGCCCTTCGAGGTGCCGCCGGAGAGCAGCACCACGTCGAAGTCGGACAGCGCGTCGAGCGTCACCTTGCGCAGCGCGGCGTGCTCGTCGCGGAAAGCGCCGAGGAAGACCGGGTCCCCGCCGAGCTCGCGCACGGCGTCGCAGAGGATCCGGCCGTTGGAGTCGTAGACCAGCCCTGGGCGCATGGGCTGCCCCGGGGCGACGATCTCGTCGCCCGTCGAGATCACGGCGACGCGCGGTCGGCGCCAGACCTCCACCTGGGCCGCCCCGATCGCCGCGAGCACGCCGGTCTCGCGCGAGCTCAGCGGGGTACCGCCGAGCAGCACCGTCTCGCCGCGTCCCATGTCGGTACCCGCGAACGAGATCGCGGCGCCCGGCACGCGCGCGCCGCGCACGATCAGGCGACCGTCGGGGCTGATGTCGGTCAGCTCGATGGGCACGACCGCATCGGCGCCGCGCGGCAGCATGCCGCCCGTGGCGATCTGCGTGGCCGTGCCGGGGAGAACCTCCTGGCGCGGCTCGACACCCGTGGGCAGGGTCTCGGCGTTGAGGGCCAGCTCGACGGGCTCGGACTCGCTCGCGCCGAAGGTGTCCACCGCACGCACGGCGAACCCGTCCATGTTCGAGCGGTCGAAACTCGGCACGTCCACGGCGGCGTGCACGTCGCGGGCCAGGACTCGCCCGAGCGCGTCGGCGAGCGCGACCCGCTCGCTGCTGGCCGGCACCAGGTCGAGCGCCGCATGCCAGCGCAGCTCCGCCTCGTCGCGGTCGATCACCTCGAGGAACTGCTCCTGCCTCACGGGTCGAGCTCCCCCGGGGGCTCGTCGTCGTACAGCAGAACCTCGACCTCGGCGCCCGCTGCCAGACCCTCGAGCTCGCGCGGCACGATCACCGCGCCGGTCGCGCGCACCGTCGACGACAGGATCGACGCGCCCGAGGTCGCGATCGGAACCACGCCGTCGGGCGTCAGCTCCACGCGCACGTAGTCGGTACGGCCGACCTCGGAACTGAGCTTGCGCGCCAGCGGCGCGTGCGTCCGGCGGTGCGGCCAGGCGCGCGAGCGCCCGCCCAGCGCGCGCAGCGTCGGCCCCGCGAAGAACTCGTAGGCGCACAGGCAGCTCACGGGATTGCCCGGGAGCAGGAAGACCAGGCGGTCCCCGATGCGCCCGCCACCCGCGGGGCTCGACGGGCGCATGGTGACGCCGTGGAAGTCCACCGTGCCCAGCTCGGCCAGCAGGCGCGGCGCGTGATCCTCCTCGCCGACGGAGCTGCCCCCGGAGACCAGGAGCACGTCGGCAGCCTCGCCGAGCAGGGCCTCGCGGATCCGCTCCGGGCGATCGGGCACGATCTCGAAGGGCAGCAGCTCGCCGCCGTCGCGCCGGACCAGCGCGGAGAGCACGCTGGAGTTCGAGTCCACGATGCGAACGCCGTCGGGGCACGCGCCCGGGGGCAGCAGCTCGTCCCCGGTGATCACGAGCTGCACGCGCGGCCGGCGAACGCAGTCGACGCGCGCGCGGCCGATGGAGGCCAGGAGGCCGGCGTCCTGCGGACGCAGGCGCCGGCCGCGGCGCAGCACGACCTCGCCCTCGCGGATGTCCTCGCCGATCGCACCCACGTTCTTGCGCGGTGCCACCGGCTCCAGCAGCTCCACGCCACCGTCTCGCTCTCGACAGACCTCGGCCTTGATCACGGCATCGGCACCGGCGGGCAGGGGCGCGCCGGTCATGATGCGCACGGCCTGCCCCGGACCGACCTGGCCCTCGAACGGCCGCCCCGGGAGCGACACCCCCAGCAGCCCGAGGCGCAGCGCCGCGTACTCCGAGGCGCCGAAGCTGTCCTCGCCGCGAACCGCGTAGCCGTCCATGGCGGCGCGCGGGAAGCCGGGAACGCTGACGCCGGCGGTCACGTCGGCCACGAGCACGCGGCCCACGCACTCGCCGAGCTCGACGCTCTCGGCGGCCAGCGGGCGCGCCGCCTTGCTCAGCAGCGCGTCGACCTGCTCCACGTCGACGCGCTCGTCGAAGCCGCGCATCCGGACGTCGCGCATTCGCAGCCCCCGGATCGTCCCGCTCAGCCGCCGGAAATCGCCGCCAGGACCTCGATCTCGTCGCCGGCCTCGACCGGGGCATCGAGCGATCCGGCGTCGAGCGGCTCGCCGTTGCGGAAGAGCTTCACGAAGCGATGCACCTGGCCCCGGGCGTCGAAGACCTGGGCGCCGAATCCGGGATGCCGAGCGTCCACCGCCTCGATGCAGGCGCGCACACTGCCGGCTTCCACCTCGATCTCGCCCCGGCCGCCGGTCGGTCCCTGGTAGGGCGGCGGTACGATGACCTTCGCCATGCGGCGATTCTAGCAGGCCCCCGGCGGGAGCCCGGCGCGCTTGCCTGGCGTCGGCGGCCGCCTCAGAGGCCGGGCGCGCCGAAGGCGTAGGTCCAGACGCGGCGCCCGCCCCGGAAGCCCAGGCTCGCGTAGAGCGAGCGTGCCGGCACGTTGCCCTCGCGGACCTGCAGGGCCGTCCAGCGGCCGGGGCTCTCCAGCGCGCGCACCAGCGCCACCACCACGGCGCGCGCCAGACCCTGCCGGCGGCAGTCCTCGCGGGTCTCGAAGTGGGCCAGCATCGCGACCCGCCCGGTCACGAAGCGCACGCCCCCGACCGACGCGAGCTCGCCGTGCGCATCGCGGGCGCCGTAGAACGGCCCGAACTCGAGCTGCACCGGCGAGAAGCGCGAGCCGTAGAAGCGCGAGAGCTCGGCGGCGTCGGAGAGCGCCTCCACGCGCGGATCCGGCTCCGGGATCGGCGCGTGCGTGAAGCGCACCATCAGCTCCTCGACGCGCACCAGCTGGCCCCCCGCAGCGGCGACTTCGCTCGCGATGCGCGCCGGCACCTGCGTGGCGAAGGGACGCGGCGCGCGCTCGAGCAGCGCGCTGGCGACACCCGGCAGACGCGCCGCCAGCGGCACGAAGGTGTAGGGCAGGATCCCGCGCTGCACCCCGAGCAGCCCGAGCAGCCGCTCGCCCTCGAGCGCCTGCCAGAGCTCGGTGCGCTCGCGCAGCGGCGCGAGCTCCAGCGCACCGTGAAGCCAGGCGCGATCGGGGAGCTGCTCCTCCGTGAACGCGCGCGCGCGCTCGAGCTCGAGCGCATCCCCTGCTGCCCGCACGATCTTCACGCGCGCAGTCTAGACCAGCGCGTCCGGATCCGTCGGGGCGACCTGCACGAGCCGCCAGCCCGCGCGTCAGCGGGGCAGCGCGTAGACGTACGCGACCTCGCCGCGCACCTCCTCGCGGTGGACCCGCTCGAGCGCGCCGCCGGCCAGCGCCTCGAGGACGGCGTCCTCCTCGCTGTCCACGACCAGCCAGCGCGCCCCGGCCGCCCTCAGGGACGGGAGCAGCTCGGTGCCGCCGGGAGCGAGACGCAGGTCGGCAAACGGCGCGTCTGCGTAGAAGGCCACGCGCTGCTTGACCGCGGCGACGCGGGCGACCGGGGCGTGGTTCGCGCGCAGCCACTCCGCGGCGCGACGCTCGGCGAGCGCGTCGCCGTCCGGAGTGCGGAAGGCCTTGCCCAGGCCGAGGCCGGCCACGAGCAGCAGCAGCAGCGTCCAGGCCGCGCCGCGTCCGCCGGCGCGGCGCAGCGGTCGGGCCAGCCAGCTCGCCGCGGCCACGGCGCCCAGGGCGACGTACGGCAGGGTCGACAGCGCAGCCGGGAGCGCGTGACGCCGGCTCAGGTATCCCACGTTGGCCAGCAGGCCGGTGAGCACGACCAGGTAGAGCGCGATCAGCACGGCGTGATAGCGGCCGCGCAGACCCGGCGGCCAGCGGGCCGCGACCAGGCCCAGGATCAGCAGCAGCGCCACCTCGTAGCGCAGGACCGACAGAGAGGTCTCGAGCACCTCGACAAGCGCGGCCGCCACCGGCGGGCCCACCGCGAGGTCGCCACCCAGCGGGTTGGGTTCGGGCGCCTCCGCCGGGCCCGCCGCCGCGGGCGCCAGTGCCGGATCGGGATCGGGCGCGTGGCCCAGCCAGTCGCGCAGCCGCTCCACGCCCAGCAGCGCGTTGATCGACTTCTTCTGGCTGAAGGTGAGCTCGCCGCGCTCCGCGCTGAGCCAGCTCACGTACGGCGTCATCACGAGCAGGCAGCCAACGCCCAGGGCGGCACCCAGGCGCAGCAGGGCGCGTGGAGCCAGCCGTCCGCGCAGGGCCTCGAGGGCCGCGACGCCCGCCACCGCGAGCGCGACGCCCGCGCCCTCGGGTCGCACCAGGTACGCCCCACCGGCCGCCAGGCCGCAGCCGAGCGCGGCCCCGCCCGCGCCTCGCTGCTGCAGTGCCCGCCAGCCCAGCGCGACGGCGCAGAGGAAGAGCAGCAGGTGCAGGCCGTCACTCATCACGTCGGCCGAGACGTCGATCGCGTACGGGTGCACGGCGAGCGCGAACGCGCCCACGCGCGCCGGCACGCGACCCACGGCGGCGTCGAGCCAGGCGTACGCGACCCAGACCGCCAGGGTCCCCGCCACGACCGAGACCGCGACGCCGGAGAGCACCCAGTCGCCCGTCAGGGGGTGCAGCAGCGCCATCAGGCCCGGGTAGAGCGGGTGATAGTCGTGCGCGAGCGCGGCCGACCAGCTCCCCGCGGCCAGGTTCCGGGCGATGCCCACGAACTGGGGGCCATCGTTGAAGATGACCTCGATCTGGAGCGCACGCAGCACGCGGATCCCGAGTGCGAGCGCGGCCAGGGCAGCGGCTTCGGCGGCGCGTGCGCGCATCGCCGGGAGTCTAGCCCGCCTCAGCGCTGGATCACGATCTCGACACGCCGGTTCAGACGCCGACCCTCGCGGCTGCGATTGGTCGAGATGGGGTACGCCTCGCCGTAGCCGCGGACCTTCAGGCGCGCCGCCGCCAGCCCGCCGGCGATCAGCTCGCGGTGCACGGTGCGCGCCCGGTCGAGCGAGAGGCTCAGGTTGTAGCCGGGGTCGCCGGTCGAATCGGCGTGCCCCTCCACGGAGATGGCGCGCGCCCCACCGAGGCGCTCGATGATGCCACCGGCGGCCGCCACCCTGAGGCGCGCGGGGGGCGTGAGCTCGATGCTGTCGAACTCGAAGAGCACGTCGGGGACGTACACGACCAGTCCGCGGTCGGTGCGCCGCACGACCAGGTCGTGAGCGCGCAGCTCGCCGGCCATGCGGCGATCCTGGAGCCACGACGCGCAGCCGCCCGCGAGCCACGCGGTGAGCAGGAGAAGGGCGCGGCCGGAGCGGCTCAGGGCTCCACCTCCTGCAGCCAGCCGCCGCGAACCCGCACGCGGCGCTGCGCCGCGTCGGCGGCGTCACGGTCTGGCGCGGGCGCCACGCAGTGCTCGCGCGCGTGCAGCCGCAGGCTCCCGTCCGGACCCTGCACGTACACGCGGTAGCACCAGGTGCGTCCGGGACTCGCGCTCGTGTCGGCCCAGCTCGAGCGCGCGGCGGCGAGGCGCGCGACCTCGGACCAGGTGCCGTCTGCGGGACGCCGCTCGACCACGTAGAGCCCGGCGTCCGCGGCTGCCGGCCAGCTCAGCTCGATGCTGTCGGCGCGCGCGACAGCGACGGGCATGCACAGCAGCGGCCCGATCAGCGCGCCGGCCAGTCGCCTACCGCGGCGCGAAGCGCTGGCCACCGTCGAGCCGGATGGTCGAGGCGTTGAGCATGGGATTCTCGACGATGGCGCGGACCAGCGCCGCGTACTCCTCCGGGCGCCCCATGCGCCTCGGGAACGCGGCATCGCGGGTCAGGGTCTCGGCCATCTCGGGCGACGCGAGCTTGGTGAGGCCAGTGGCGAAGAGGCTCGGGGCGATCGCGTTCACGCGGATCCCCAGGCTCCCCAGATCGCGCGCCGCGGTGAACGTCATGCCGACGATGCCCGACTTGGCCGCGGCGTAGGCCACCTGACCGATCTGCCCCTCGAACGCAGCGATCGAAGCCGTGCTGATGATCACGCCGCGCTCGCCGTCGTCGTCGGGCTCGTTGCGGCTCATGCGCTCGGCCGCCAGGCGCAGGAAGTCGAACGAGCCGATCAGGTTCAGCTCGACCACGCGGCGGAAGTCCTCGAGCGGATGCGCGCCCTCGCGGCTCAGCGTGCGCTTCGCGATGCCCCCTCCGGCCGTGTTCACGCCGATGTGGATCGCGCCCAGCTCCTCGACGGCGCGATCGAGCGCGGCCTCGAGCGTGGAGCTGTCGCGGATGTCGATCGGGCAGAAGATCGCGCCACCCCCGATGCCGGCGGCGACCTCGGCACCCGCGGAGCCCTCCAGATCGAGGATCGCCACCCGCGCGCCCTCCCGTGCCAGGAGCTCCGCGCTCGCCCGGGCCATGCCCGAGGCGCCCCCGGCGATGGCAGCGCCCGCGCCCTTGATCTGCATCTAGCTCTCCCCTTCGAGATAGGTGTAGCCCGACAGACCGAGCTCGTAACGCCGCCGGACCAGCGCGGACTCCTCGAGGGTGATCTGCCCGGCACGGAGCGCGCGCTCCGTGGAGTGGCGGACCCGCTCGGCCAGCACGCGGCGGTCGTACTGCACGTAGGCGAGGATCTCCTCGACCCGATCGCCCTCCACGACGTGCTCGACGCTGTAGCCGCCCTGGTCGAGCGCGGCCACGTGCACGGTGTCGGTGTCGCCGAAGAGGTTGTGCATCTCGCCCAGGGTCTCCTGGTAGGCGCCGACCATGAACACGCCGATGTGGTACGGACCGTCTCCGGGCGGATGGAGCGGCAGGACCCGGCGGTCGTCGCGCTCCGGCACGAATCGATCGATCCGGCCGTCGGAGTCGCAGGTCAGATCGGCGAAGATGCCGGCCCGCTCCGGCTCCTCGTCGAGGCGGTGGATCGGCAGCATCGGGAAGAGCTGCTCGAGCGCCCAGGAGTCGGGCAGCGACTGGAACAGCGAGAAGTTCCCGAAGTAGGTGTCCGCGAGCTGGCGCTCCAGTCCCTGGAGCTCCGCCGGCGGCTGGCTCATGTCGCGCACCGCGCGCAGGATCCGCTCGCAGCACGCCGCGTACAGCGCCTCGGCCCGGCCGCGCGCCGCCAGATCCAGGTAGCCCAGGCGGAAGGCCAGCTGCGCCTCCTCCTTGAGCTGCGAGGCGTCGTGGAAGGCCTCCTGCGCCGCGGCGGGCTCGAAGCTTTCCCAGACCTCGTACAGCTCGTGGATGGTCTTGTGCTCCCCGGGCTGCGGCGGCTCGGGCCGGGCCACGTCCAGGCCGTCGTCCACGTCGAGCACGTCGAAGATCAGCACCGAGGCGTGCGACACCAGCGCGCGGCCGCACTCGGCCACGATGTCGGGGTGCGGCACGCCGCGCTCCGTGCAGGCCTCGTGCACGGCAGCGATCACGTCGTACGCGTACTCCTGCACGGTGTAGTTCATCGACGACTGCGAGCTCGACTGCGTGCCGTCGTAGTCCACTCCCAGCCCGCCGCCCACGTCGATGCACGTCATGGGTGCGCCGAGGTCGTGCAGGCCCGTGAAGATGCGGCTGGCCTCCTGGAGGGCGTCGGCGTGCGCGCGGATCTCGGTGATCTGCGAGCCGATGTGGAAGTGCAGCATCTCGAGGCAGTCGAGCATGTCGACCCCGCGCAGGCGCTCGACCAGCGAGGTCAGCTCGGACACCGACAGGCCGAACTTCGAGCGATCCCCGGTGGACTCGGCCCAGCGACCGGCGCCGCGGGTCGAGAGCCGCGCGCGCACGCCCAGGTGGGGACGCACGCCCAGCTCCTGCGCCGCCTTGATCAGGGGCTCGAGCTCGTTGGGCCGGTCGATCACGATGACCGGGTGCAGGCCCAGCTTCTGCCCGAGCAACGCCATCTCGAGGTAGCCGCGGTCCTTGTAGCCGTTGCAGACGAGCAGCCGATCGTCGCCCTCGAGCAGCGCCATGGCGACCATCAGCTCGGGCTTGCTGCCTACCTCGAGGCCGAGCCCCGAGCCCGCTCCGTAGCGGATCAGCTCCTCGACGACCTGGCGCTGCTGGTTGACCTTGATCGGGTAGACGCCGCGGTAGCGACCGGTGAACTCGTACTCGGCGATGGCGCGCTGGAAGCAGCTCGCGATCTCGCGCACGCGGCTCTCCAGGATGTCGGAGAAGCGCAGCAGCAGGGGCGTGCGCAGGCCGCGCTCGCGCAGCTCCTCGACCAGAGCGCGCAGATTGATGCTCGGGCCGCCCTGGCCCCGGGGCTGGACGATGACGTCGCCCCGCGGGCTCACGCCGAAGTACCCGGCTCCCCACGACGAGATGCCGTAGAGCTCCGCGCTCTGCTCTGTGGTCCAGGCTCCCATCGGCCTCCTCCCGGTCGCACCGGTTCCGGGAGCTTAGCCCCCGGAGCCCTCGATCTTCACGAACTCGCGACAGCCGGGGCAGCGCAGCGTGAGCGGCAGGCCCAGGCGGTCGGGAAGCTCGTAGTCCTGGGGTCGGTCGCTGCAGCCGCAGTGGCCCTGGAGCGAGGTGATGCGCTCGGTCTGCCGCAGCCGGCGCCAGCCGAGCACCAGCGCCAGCCCGACCAGGAAGGGCACGCTCAGGTGCACGCCCGGGATCGGGATCACCAGCACGGCCAGCAGCAGCAGCGGCCCGGCGAGCTTCAGGGCGCGCAGGCGGCGCTGCCCCGGGCCGAAGGTCTCCACGCCCGCCGAGACCGCGAACGGCGGCTTGCCGTACACGGTGCCCCGGAGCCCGGCAGCGGCGCCCGGGGAGCTCACCCGACCAGCTCGAGCAGCTCGGGGAGCGACGAGATCACGTGATGGGGGTCCCCGGCAGCCCCCGTGCCCGCACCCGGCGGCGTGGCGCCTGCCTCGGGAATCAGCACCGTGGTCATCCCCAGCGGCCGGGCCCCCGCCACGTCGTGCTCGCGCGAGTCGCCCACGAACAGCACGTCCTGCGGCGCGCAGCCCGCCTTGCCGCAGGCGTAGCGGAAGAAGCCGGGGTCGGGCTTGCAGGACCCGGCCTCCTCGGAGCTGCTCCAGTGGTCCAGGAGCAGGTCGAGTCCGGCACGCTCGAGCATGGGATGGAGGTAGTCGTCGTCGATGTTCGACACGATCGACAGGCGCAACCCGCGCTCGCGCAGGCCGCGCAGCGTCTCGATACAGCCCTCGCGCAGGCTGAACCGCTCCAGCAGCGCCTGGCGCTGCTGCTCGTGGAACCAGTCGAGGAAGGCGGCGTCCGGCTCGGCCCCGAGGTCCTCGGCCCAGCGGCGCATGCCGTCCTGGAAGAGCTCCCGGTGCAGGTAGTAGGGCCGGTCGGCGAAGCGTGCCCAGCTCTCCGCCGAGCAGCGGCCGTAGGCAGCGAGCAGCTCGGCCGGATCGGCCTCGATTCCGAGGCGGGCCGCGGCCCGGTGGACGGTGTCGAACGCCTGACGGCCCAGCGCCGCGTAGCTGAAGAGCGTGCCGCCGAAGTCGAAGAACACGTCCGTCCAGGCGGGGCGGGTCATGGCGGCGCAGGCTAGCAGGCTGCTGGAAGAGCCGCTCCCGCCGCCCCGCGGCGCGCCTGCCCGGGGGCCCGGACCACCCTGCTAGAATCCGCGAATCGAGCACCGGGGAGCAGAGATGGACGCCGAGCAGCACTCGATCGCGATCATCGGAGGGGCCACGGCGGGCGCCGAGGCGGCGGACATCTTCGCCAGCCAGGGCATCCTCACGGTCGTCTTCGAGCAGAACGCGCGGCCGTACGGCAAGGTCGAGGACGGCCTTCCCCGCTGGCACGTCGGGCTGCGGGCGAAGGAGTACCGGACGATCGACCGCAAGCTCTCCCAGGAGCACGTGCACTTCGTGCCCCGGACCGCGATCGGCCGCGACATCGGCCTGCGGGAGCTGGTCGAGGACTGGGGCTTCCAGTCGGTGGTTCTGGCCAACGGCGCCTGGAACGACCGGCCACTGCCGGTCGAGGGCTCCGACGCCTGGGTGGGCAAGGGTCTGCTTTACCAGAACCCCTACATCCTGTGGTTCAACCACCGCCACGAGGCGGGCTACGACGGGCCGAAGTACGAGGTGGTTGACGGCACGATCATCGTGGGCGGCGGCCTGGCGTCGATCGACATGGCCAAGATCGTGACCCTCGAGCTCACCCTGGAGCGTCTCGCAGAACGCGGCATCGAGTCGGACCTGGAGGAGCTGGAGATCAAGGGCATCCCCAAGGTGCTCACCGCCCACGACCTCACCTGGGAGGACCTGGGCATCGAGGGCTCGACGATCTACTACCGGCGGCGCCTCGAGGACATGCCGCTGATGACCCTGCCGCCGGGCGCGGACGAGAAGACCGCCGCCAAGGTCGAGAAGGGGCGCCGCAACATGCTCGCGAAGAGCATGTCGAAGTACATGTTCCAGGTCGTGCCGCTGCACTCGCCCAGGTCCCTGATCATCGACGACGATCGCTGCGTCGGCGTGGTCTTCGCGCGCACCAGCATGGAGGGCGGCCGGCTCACCGTCACTGACGAGACCGTGGAGGTGCGCGCGCCGCTGGTGATCAGCTCGATCGGCAGCATCCCGCGCCCCCTCGAGGGCGTGCCCATGAAGGGCGAGCTCTACGACTACACCGACTGGGACGTCGGCACGCTGCCCGACTACCCGACGCTGTTCAGCTGCGGCAACGTGGTCACCGGCAAGGGGAACATCGTCGAGTCCCGCAAGCACGCCAAGCGCGTGGGCCGCCACGTCAGCGACGAGTACTTCCGGCTCGCACAGGACGTCCGCGACCTCGAGCCCATGGGCCCCGAGGAGCGCGAGGCGCTGCTCAAGCGAATCCAGGAGCGCCAGGCCCGGGTCGGCTACAGCGGTTACGCGAGCTGGATCGAGGCGAGCAAGCCGCCCGGGTTCGTCTGATGCCCAATCGACTCGAGCACGAGTCGAGCCTGTACCTGCGTCAGCACCGCGACAACCCGGTCGACTGGTACCCGTGGTGCGACGAGGCCTGGGAGCGCGCCCGGGCCGAGGACCGGCCGGTGCTCGTCTCCATCGGCTACTCCTCGTGCCACTGGTGCCACGTCATGGAGCACGAGTCGTTCGAGGACCCCGAGGTCGCGCGGCTGATGAACGAGCACCTGGTCTGCATCAAGGTCGATCGCGAGGAGCGGCCCGACGTGGACCAGATCTACATGGAGGCGGTCCTGCGCCTGTCCGGACAGGGCGGCTGGCCGCTGAACATGTTCTGCCGGCCCGACGGGCGCCCCTTTCACGGCGGCACGTACTTCCCGCCCGATCGGCGCTTCGGTCGCCCGGGCTGGGGCGAGGTCGTGCTCGCGGTGGTGCGCGCGTACCGAGAACAGGGCGACGAGGTCGAGGACATGGCGAGCCGCCTGACCCGGGCGATCGCCGCGCGGCCCGAGCTCCCCGACGAGCAGGTGGCGGGACGCGACGCGCTGGTCACGCTCTGCCGCAAGCTGCAGCAGACGGCCGACGCGCGCCACGGCGGCTTCGGCGCCGCTCCCAAGTTCCCCACGCCGACGAACCTCGAGGCGATCCTGACGGCGCGCGGCATGGGGCTCCCGGACGGCGGCGCCTTCGACCAGGTCGTGTTCACGCTCGAGTGCATGGCGCGCGGTGGCATCTACGACCAGCTCGGCGGCGGCTTCCACCGCTACAGCACCGACGAGCGCTGGCTGGTCCCGCACTTCGAGAAGATGCTCTACGACAACGGCCAGCTGCTGCGGGTGTACGCGAACGCGCGCCGCGCCAGCGGCGACGACGGCCTGCGCTGGGCGGTCGAGGAGACCGTGGGCTGGCTCGAGCGCGAGATGCTGGCACCCGACGGCGCGCTGCGCGCCAGCCAGGATGCCGACAGCGAGGGCGAGGAGGGGCGCTTCTTCGTCTGGAGCCCCGCCGAGGTCGAGGCCGTGCTGGGGCCGGAGCGCGGCCGGGCCTTCGAGAAGGCCTACGGCGTCACGGCCGCGGGGACCTTCGAGGACAGCGGGCGCAACGTGCTCGCGCAGGCGACCGGGGTGCCGCGCGAGGCGTTCGCGGCCGAGCGGACGAAGCTGCTGGCGGCCCGCGGCGAGCGCGTGCCGCCCGAGACCGACGGCAAGTGCATCGCCGCCTGGCAGGCGTACGCGATCGGCGGGCTGGCCGCCGCCGGCTCGGCCTTCGACGTGCCCGCCTGGATCGAGCGCGCGCGCGAGCTCGCGGACTTCGCCCTGACGCGCCTGAGCGACGGCGGCCGCGGCCTGATGCGCATCTGGGACGGGCAGCGCACGCGCGTTCCCGCCTTCCTCGACGATCACGCGGCGCTCGCGAACGCGCTCTGCGACCTGCATCGCGCCAGCCCGGAGCCGCGCTGGATCGAGGCCGCGCTCGAGCTCGCGGGGACCATCGGGCGCGAGTTCTGGGATCCCGCGGCGCGCGACCTGTTCTTCTCTGCCGGTGAGGACTCCAGCCTGGTGATCCGCCCGAGCTCGGACTCGGACGGCGCGACACCGGCTGGCGCCGGCCTGGCCGTACTCGCCCTGGTGCGCCTGGGAGCGCTGAGCGGCCGCACGGATCTGCGCGAGGTGGCGACTGCGGCGCTGGAGACGCACGGACCCGTACTGGCGCGCGCGCCCCTGCACCTGCCCACGATGACCCGGGCGGCCGCCCTGCACGACGCCGGCATCGGCGTCGCCGTCGTGATCGGACCCGCGGGCGACTCGCGGGTGGAGGCCCTGGCGCGTCGGGCGCGCGCCCTGCTGGGCGCCGATGACCACGTGGTCACGCTCGCCCCCGGCGAGCGCCCGGGCTGGCTCGACCCGGCGTGGCTCGAGGGTCGCGTGCCCGGGACGGACGCGCCGACCGCCTGGCTGTGTCGGGGGAGCGTCTGCTCGCTGCCCGCGACCGATCCCGCCGGCCTCGAGCTGCCCCCCGCCGCTTGACCTTTCGGCGCGCCCGGCGACCCTAGCTTCCGGACATGGTCGAGCGCATCGGAAAGAAGCTCTTCTACGCCGTGGTGCTGCTCTGGCTGGGCAGCGCCGCCGCCTGGGCGGCGGGACTGCCGGCCGGCTGGGCGGTGATCGTGCTCGGCCTGCTCGTCGCGCTGGGCATCCACGACCTGGTCCAGGTCAATCACGCGCTCCTGCGCAACTATCCGCTGCTGGGCCACCTGCGCTACCTGCTCGAGTCGGTCGGGCCCGAGATGCACCAGTACTTCGTCGAGGGCGAGCTGAACGGCCGGCCCTTCAACCGCGACCAGCGCTCGCTGGTCTACCAGCGCGCCAAGGACGTCACCGACACCCAGCCGTACGGAACGCAGCTGGACCTGTACTCGCCGGACTACGTGTGGATCAACCACTCCGTGGCGCCGGCGCCGAGCATCCCCGATCCGGCGCGGAACCTGCGCATCGAGGTCGGCAACGACCAGTGCGCGCGGCCGTACTCGGCCAGCGTGCTGAACATCTCGGCGATGAGCTTCGGATCGCTGGGCGCGAACGCGACCAGCGCGCTGAACCGCGGCGCCCAGCTCGGCGGCTTCGCACACGACACCGGCGAGGGCGGCATCAGCCGCTACCACCGCCACGGCGGCGACCTGATCTGGGAGATCGGCAGCGGCTACTTCGGCTGCCGTCGCGAGGACGGTCGCTTCGACCCGGATCGCTTCAGGGACGCCGCGAGCGACGAGCAGGTCAAGATGGTCGAGCTGAAGCTCTCGCAGGGAGCCAAGCCCGGCCACGGCGGCATGCTGCCCGGCGCGAAGGTCAGCGAGGAGATCGCCGAGGCCCGCGGCATCCCGGAGGGCCAGGACTGCCTCTCGCCGCCGAGGCACCCCGAGTTCTCGACGCCGATCGAGATGCTGGAGTTCCTGGGCCAGATGCGCGAGCTCTCCGGCGGCAAGCCCGTGGGCTTCAAGCTCTGCGTCGGCCACCCGAGCGAGGTCATGGCGATCAGCAAGGCCATGCTCGACACCGGTATCGTCGTCGACTTCATCGTCGTGGACGGCGCCGAGGGCGGCACGGGCGCCGCGCCCCAGGAGTTCTCCGACCACATCGGCACGCCCATGCGCGAGGGGCTGATGCTGGTACAGAACGCCCTCGTGGGCGCCGATCTCCGCGATCGCGTGAGCGTCGGAGCTGCCGGCAAGATCGTCTCGGGCTTCGACATGGCGATCGCCATGGCGCTGGGTGCCGACTGGGCGAACTCCGCGCGCGGCTTCATGCTCGCCCTGGGCTGCATCCAGTCCCTGCGCTGCAATCTCAACGACTGCCCGACCGGCGTCGCCACCCAGGACCCGGGCCTGCAGCGCGGACTGGTGGTCGACGACAAGGCACCCCGCGTCCACGCCTTCCACCACGCCACGGTCGAGGCGTTCTCGGAGATCCTGACCTCGTCGGGGCTGTCCACGCCCTGGGAGCTGTCGCCCCAGCACGTGCTGCTGCGCACGCGCGCCGGAGAGGTGCGCTCGCTCGATCGCGTGTACGACTTCGTCGAGCCGGGAGCGCTGATGGCCGGCGAGGGGCCGGCCTGGCTGCGCCGCGCCTGGAGCTTCGCGCGCAGCGACTCCTTCGTCAGCAGCTAGCCGGCTGCGCGGTCAGGGCGCGCGGTACACGCTGCGCCCGCCCACGACGGTCTCGAGCACGCGGATCCCGTCGATCGCACCGGGCCTGTCCAGGGGACTGGCCGAGAGCACGACCAGGTCGGCGAGCTTGCCCGGCTCGATCGAGCCACGATCGCCGTCCAGCCGGTACTGCCAGGCGGCGTCGAGCGTGACCGCGCGCAGCGCGTCGAGCGGCGCGATGCGCTGCTCCGGTCCGAGCAGCTCGCCACCGCTGGTGCGGCGGTTGGCCGCGGCGTGCATGAGTCGCAGAACGTCCATGGGCACCACGGGCGCATCCGTGTGCAGGCTGAAGCGCACGCCGCGGTCCAGCGCCGAGCGCGCGGGGCTGATGCGACGCGCGCGCTCGGGACCGATGAAGAGCTCGCGGTGGCGATCGCCCCAGTAATAGGTGTGGAGCGCGAAGAACGAGGGCGTGACGCCCAGCCGCGCCATGCGCTCGAGCTGGTCGTCCCGGGTCATCTGCGCGTGGATCACGATGCCCCGCAGATCGCCGGAGGGCCGCAGCTCGAGCGCGCGCTCGAACGCCTCGAGGATGTCGTCGATCGCGGCGTCGCCGTTGCCGTGGATCGCCAGCTGCAGGCCGCTCGCGTGCACGCGACCGACCTGCTCGATCAGACGCTCGCGCGTCAGGGTCGGGTAGCCGCGGTAGCCGGCATCGCCGCGGAACGGCGTGTGGTACGGCTCGCGCAGGTAGCCGGTGAAGCCCTGGATCGAGCCGTCGGCGATCAGCTTCACGGGGCCGACGTGAAGACGGGCAGCGTCGATCCCGCCGGTGTCCAGCTCGCCGCGTGTCGCCGGCGCCACCGCGTCGCCGACGGGCAGCACCACCACGCGAATCGGGAAGCGACCCGCATCGAGGGTCGCCACCAGGTCGGCCAGCGACGCCAGGCCCGTGGCCCCGTCCTGCGCGGTCGTGACGCCGCGCGCCGCGTACTCGAGCGCCACCGCCGCCAGATCGTCGACGCGCTCGGCCCGCGTGGGCTGCGGCATCGCGCTCAGCAGCGGCAGCGCCGCGGCCATCTCCTCGAGCACCCCGTCGGGCTCCCCGCTGACGGGGTCGCGCCGGATCACCCCGCCCGGGGGATCGGGCGTGTCGCGATCGATGCCGGCCAGCGCCAGGGCCGCGCCGTTGGCGGCGTACAGGTGACCCGAGACGTGGATCGCGAGGACCGGGCGGTCCGTCGCGACGCGGTCCAGATCTGCGCGGTCGAGGTGGCGCCCCTCGGCCAGCAGCGTGTCGTCGTACCCGAAGCCGACCACCCAGGCATCCGCGGGCAGGCCAGCGGCGTGCGAGCGCAGCGCCGCGACGGCCGCCTCGACGTTGCCGACCGCGCCGATCGGCGGCGCGGTCAGGTCCGCCATGCGACGGATGCCCGCGCCCAGCGAGACGTGACTGTGGGCGTCGACGAACCCGGGCACCACGCAGCGGCCGCCGAGCTCGACCACCCGCGTGTCCGGCCCGGCGAGCGCCCGCATCTCCTGCGAGCTGCCGACGGCCGCGATGCGCGCGCCCTCGAGCGCCAGCGCCCGGGCGCGCGGACGCGCCGCGTCGAGGGTCAGCACCACGCCGTCCACCCAGATCGCGTCGGGTGCGGCGTGCGCCCGCGGCGCGGCCGCGAGCAGTGCCAGCGCGAGGAAGCCGCCCGCGAGCCGCGCGAGCGGCGGCTTCACGAGGCCAGTCCCGAGTGGCGCAGCAGCGCGGCGGTGCTCGGATCGCGTCCGCGGAAGGCGCGGAAGACCTCCATGGCCGGTCGGCTGCCGCCCAGTGCGAGCACGGTGTCGCGGTAGCGTCGTCCCGCCTCGCGGAGCGCCTCCTCGTCGCCGAGGCCGGCCTCCTCGAAGGCGGCAAAGGCGTCGGCGCTGAGCACCTCGGCCCACTTGTAGGAGTAGTACCCGGCGGCGTACCCCCCACCGAAGATGTGTCCGAAGCTGCACAGGAAGCGATCCTCGGGCAGGGGCGGCAGCACCGTGTTCTCCTGCGCGACGCGGCGCTCGACGTCGAAGGCGCTGCCGTCACGCTCCGGATCGAAGCGATGGTGCAGCTCGAGGTCGGTGCTCCCGAAGAAGAGCTGGCGCAGCGTCTGGCTGCCCGCGCGGAAGTTCCGAGCCGCGCGAAGCTTCTCCTGCAGGTCCCCGGGCATGGGCTCGCCCGTCTGCCAGTGCCGCGCCATCCCGGTGAGGGTGCCCGGGTCGTAGCACCAGTTCTCCATGAACTGGCTGGGCAGCTCGACGGCGTCCCACTCGACGTTGCGGATCCCCGAGGCGAGCCCGTGATCGACCCGCGTGAGCATGTGCTGGAGCCCGTGCCCGAACTCGTGGAAGAGCGTCTCGACCTCGTCGAAGGTCATCAGCGACGGGCGCTCGCCGACCGGCGGCGTCTGGTTGCAGACCAGGTACGCCACCGGCAGGCGCACGCCACCATCGCCCATCACCCGGCTGCGCGACGTGCACTCGTCCATCCAGGCACCCCCGCGCTTGGTCGCGGGCCGGCTGTACGGGTCGAGGAAGAACGCCGCGACCTCCTGGTCCGATGCGTCGCGTACGCGAAAGAAGCGCACGTCCGGATGCCACACCGCCGCCTCGCCGTCGGCTCCGACGATGCGAACGTCGAACAGGCGGCGGGCCAGGCCGAAGAGCCCCTCGAGCACGCGAGGCAGGGGCAGGTAGGGGCGCAGCTCCTCGTCCGTGTACGCGTAGCGCTCCTCGCGCAGGCGCTCGGACCAGAAGGGCACGTCCCAGTGGCGCAGCGCGTCGAGCGAGGAATCGCGCTCGCGCGCGAACACCTCGAGCTCCTCGAGCTCCCGGCGCGCGGCCGGCAGGGCCGCCTCGCGGAGCTCCGCCAGCAGCAACTCCACCGCCTCGACTGCGGGCGCCATCTTCGACGCCAGGCTGAGCTCGGCATAGCTCGCGAAGCCCAGCAGCGCCGCCTCCTCGCGACGCAGCTCGAGGATGCGCGCGATCAGCGGCGCGTTGTCGCGCTCGCCGTCGCTCGCGCGCGAGACGTGCGCGCGGTAGGCGCGCTCGCGCAGCTCGCGACTGCGTGCGTGCTGCAGGAAGGGCCAGAGCGACGGCTGGTCGAGGGTGAGCCGCCAGGGTCCCTTCTCGGCGTCGGCATCCGCCTCGCCCGCCTCGCGTGCCGCCTGGGCGGCCAGCTCGCGCCAGCTCGCCGGCGTGCCCTCGACCTGGTCGGAGTCGGTCAGCGTCAGACCGAACGCCTTGGTCGCGTCGAGCACGTTGTTCCCGAAGCGGGTCGCCAGGCCCGCGAGCTCGGTCTGGATCTCGTTGAAGCGCTCGCGCCGGCCGCCCTCCAGTCCGACACCGGACAGTGTCGCGTCGCGGATCAGGACCTCGACGATGCGCTGCTGCGCGGGATCGAGCGCCGCGAAGTCGCGCGAGTCGCGCAGCGCGCAGAGGCCCTCGTACACCGGCCGGCTCTGGGCCAGCCGCATCGAGAACGCCACCACCTCGGGCTGCACCTCGCCGTGCGCCTCGCGCAGGGCCGGCTCGTTGCGCACGCCCATCAGGTGGTTCACCACGCCCCACGCGTAGGAGAGCCGCTCGCTCAGCGCTTCCAGGGGCTCGACCAGGCCCGGCCAGGTCGGTGCGTGGTCCGACTCGAGCCGGTCGAGCGCCCCGTCGAGCCCGGAGAGCAGCGCGCGGATCCCGGGCACGACGTGCGCGGTCTCGATCTCGTCGAAGCGCGGCAGCCCGCGCATGTCGAGCAGCGGGTTGTCGTCGGTACCGGCAGCCATCCGACCTCCAGCGGGCGCGAGCCCGGATCAGAAGGTCAGGATGTACTCCACGGCGTCGCCGGGATCGAGGGGCGGCGCCAGCAGCTCGATCCAGGAGTGATCGCGAGCGACGCGCCAGCGCGTCCGCGGACGCCACCAGTCCTCCCGGCTCAGCCGCGCCGGGCGGGAGCGGGCGGGCAGGTACACGCGCGCCGCGATGCCGTCGGCGAGCGTCGCGCCCTCGTTGCGCAGCCAGAGCCGGGCGCGCCGGGGACCCAGCGGCTCGAGCGTGCCTCGCACGCCGGCCCGGGCGCGCCACCAGGCCGCCATCTCCCCGGCGCCCGTCAGCCAGACGTCGCGCGAGCCGAGCTCCCGGGCGAGCGCGTCGGTCACGGCGCCCTCCGCGCGCGCGACGGGGCCGGGATCGAGCGCGGCGTGGAAGAGTCCGTCGAGCGACTCGACCCCGGCCTGGGCCGACAGCAGCCGCGCGACGAGCGTGGCGACATCCGCATCGCCCCCCGCAGGCGACGGCGACACCGGCAGGGTCACCAGCCCGGAGTCCGGCGCTCCCGTGAGGCGGGGTGCCGCATCGGAGGCACCGGCGACCGTGGCCCAGAGGTAGCCGCTGGCGCGCAGGTGCGTCACGCGACCGGGCGGGATCGGGCCCACGAGTCCCGACACCGGGTGGCGCGCCGCGCGCTCGAGGCGTGCGCGACCCTCGGCCGGGAGGTCCACATCGGGATCGAAGGCGAGGGCGACCTCGCCCAGGGCAGCGATGCGGCGCAGCCGCTCGGGGTCGGACTCCGCGCGCGGGGCGGTCACGGCCAGGACGGGCGGGAGCCCGCCGCGCGCCAGCTCGCGCGCGGCCGCCTCCGCGGCCTCGATGTCCTCGCCGACCTCGAGCGTGACCAGGGCGGCGCTGCGATGGCCTCGCGGCCAGGGGCGCACGTCGACCACCGGGAGGCCGCTGATCCAGCGCAGCGCGCTGCCGAGCAGGCGCTCGCCCTCCGGCTCGAGCGCGTCCGCCCCGACTCCCAGCCACGCGACGGGCGCGCTCCGGTAACGGCTCACCAGCCCCAGGCCCAGACGGGGATCGTCGGCCCGGACCAGGCTGCCCGACGTCAGGCTCTGCAGGCCCTCCCGGGCCGTCGCGCGCAGCCGGGCCCCGGGCGCCAGACCTGCGAGGATCACGCTGCGCGGACCCGCGCGCAGCTCGAGCGCTCCGGCCGGGCGCGCCTCGAAGCGATGGCCGGGAAAGTACGCCTGGAGCGGCAGGGGCGCGCGGGGTCGGCCCTCGGCATCGAGCCGGCCCGTCGGTCCGGTCAGGAGCAGTCCGCCGCCCGTGAGCGCGAAGACGTCGATCGCCGCGGCGTCGGAGTCCGACAGGCGCTCCTGTCCGGGAAGGACCCAGGCGTCGAAGCCTGCGTCGAGCAGTACCCCCAGGCCGGGCACCGATACACGCTCGAGCTGCAGACCGGCGCGGGCCGCGGCAGCCGCCAGCCGCTCCAGCTCGGCCTCGAAGGGCCCCGGCGCGTCGACGGCGTTGGCCGCGAGCTCCACGACCGCGATCCGCCCCGAGGCCGGCGGGCCGGACTCGACTGCCCGCTGGAGACGCACGACCCCGATGGTGCACGCGCCCGTCAGGGTGCACACGACGGTGGCGATCAGCGTGACGATCCGGCCCACCGCGTGCTCATCGTCCTGCGAGGCGCGCGGCTTCAGGGCTCTGCGGAGTGAAAACCCTGCGCCTGCGCCTCCCCCAGGGCGATCGAGTTGCCTATGTTATGTGCCGCGAGATGGATACGAACGTGAAGTTCGGGGCGGTGGAGATCCAGGTGTCCGACGATGTCGCCGTCGCCGGGCGCGTCTGCACGCCCGAGTGGTGGCCGAGCGGGCGGCGGGTCGGGATCGTGATCGCACACGACGCCGACACCACCATGGACGCCGCCGCCATCACGGGTCTCCAGACGCGGCTCGCCGAGGCGGGCCATCTCGCGCTGGCGTTCAACTTTCCCTTCGCCCAGGCCGGCAAGAAGCGACCCGATCCCGCGCCCCTGCTCGAGCGCACGCTCTCGGCCGCGGTGAGCAGCCTGCTGATCGACGGAGAGAACGCGCCAGCGCGCATCGTGCTCTGTGGCTACGGCCTCGGAGCGCGGGTCGCCACGAGCGTGGTCGCCGCCGGGATGAAGGTCGAGGGGGTCGTCTGCCTCGGCTTCCCGCTGCACCCGTCGGGCAAGCCCAACCAGCAGCGCGTCGAGTCCCTGTACCGCGTGATCACGCCCATGCTCTTCGTGCAGGGCGCGCGCGATCCCCACTGCCGCGTGGACCGGCTCACGCGCGTGCTCAGGACCATCGGCGCACCCGTCAAGCTGCGCGTGCTGGAGGACTGCGGCCAGGGCCTCAACCTGATCCGCAGGGCGGAGCGCACACCCGAGCAGGTTCACGCCGAGCTGGCCCACGCCATCGAGACCTTCGTGCAGAAGGTCGTCTGATGCCCGAGGAGCTGCTGGACCGCGTTCGCGCGGTGCTCCGCTTCGACGACGGGATCTGGGCCGAGATCGAGGGAGATCCGCACGCGATCGGTCAGGCGATCCTCGTGGTCGCCGTCTCCTCGGGTCTCGCGGCGATCGGCCAGGGCGGCCTCTCGTCCCTGCTCTTCCTGTCGATCGCCGGCTGGATCTTCTGGTGGGCCGTCACCACCGGCCTGATCTGGCTGATCGGCGTCATCGTCGCCGAGCAGGACGTGGACTACGGGCACCTGCTGCGCTGCACGGGCTTCGCCGCCGTGTGGCGCTCGCTGGCCCTGCTCGAGGGCCTGTGGCTGGTCGGGCGGCTGTTCTTCTGGGCCGCGCTCGTGCTCTGGCTGGTCTCGCTGGTCAAGGCCACGCGCGCCGCCCTGCACATCACGACCGCACAGGCCGTCGCCATCTGTGGGGCGGCCCTCATCGTTCCCTTCCTCATCCTGGCGGTCTTCGCGTAGAGCTCCCCGGGTGCGGGGGTTCGTCCGGAGGCTTGCGACCATCGAGTCGTGGGGCGGAATCGGGTTCGTCTGCGGGCCTGATACGGCCCGCGGGTGAATGCCGATCCGCCCCCGGGTGCGCCGGTGGTGCGCGGCCGGCGGGGACGCAGGAACCAGGCTTCGCGGGCTCTGGCGGATGCCGGTCGCGATGCGTTGCCCGTGTTCCGGGGGAGGTGGCGCGAGCGTGCGGGCCGGCGCCGGCGTGCGGAGCTGCTGCCGACCTCCAGCCCGACGGACGGGGCGCGCAGGCAGCTCCGTGCATCCTGCATGCTCCCCCAACGTGCACCGCGGGAGGTGCACCGAGAGCGGAGGTCCTGGGGCGGATCGGGATTCGCGCGCGGGCCGGGACCGGCCCGCGAGCGAACCCGAGTCCGCCCCAGGCCCCGGAGCAGCGCCAACCTCCTCCCCCCACTTGCTAGTCTCCGGAGCATGTCCGAGAACGAAGGCGTCTACATCGAGCAGCTCCTCTGCGGGCCCATGCAGAACTTCGTGTACCTGGTGGGCTGCAAGCGCACCCGCGAGGTGGCGATCGTCGATCCGGCGTGGGCGATCGACGAGCTGCTCGCACACTGCGAGAAGCGCGAGCTCACACCGACCGCGGCCCTGGTCACGCACTACCACCAGGACCACGTGGGCGGGGAGATCATGGGCCAGCAGGTGCCCGGAGTGGCCGAGCTGCTCGAGCACCGCGGCATGAAGGTCTACGCCAACGAGCACGAGGCGCACGGCCTGCGCGAGGTCACGGGAATCTCCGAGGGCGACGTGAAGGCGGTCTCGTCGGGCGATCGCCTCCAGATCGGCGACGTCGAGATCGAGTTCCTGCACACCCCCGGGCACACGCCCGGCTCGCAGTGCTTCAAGGTCCGCAATGCGCTGGTCTCCGGGGACACGCTGTTCATCCAGGGCTGCGGGCGCGTCGATCTGCCCGGCGCCGACCCTGACGCCATGTACGAGAGTCTCCAGAAGCTCGGCGCCCTGCCCGGTGACACCGTTCTGTTTCCCGGGCACGACTACGGCGGTGGGCCTCACCTGTCCATGGAGGAGACCCGCCGCGTGAATCCCTACCTGCGAATCCCCGACCTGGAGGCCTGGCGCGAGATCATGGGAGGGGCCCGCTAGCCCCGCGGGCGGCCCGCAGCCGCCTTTCCCGCCCTCCAGCGGGTTTTCGCCCCCGGCCGGGCGCTTGAAACGAGGCCGCCCGTTCCTTAAGGTGCCGTCCGCGAGTCCCCCCTCCCGCGCGGCCCCCCCGCGCCCTTGATCCACGGAGATCGCACCTCATGAAGATCCTCGTCTGCCTCAAGCAGGTTCCGCACCGCGACGCGAGACTCGAGGTCGGCGGCGACGGCACCTGGATCAGCGACGCCAATCTCAAGTACGAGATCAACGACTACGACAACTACGGCCTCGAGGCCGCCCTGCGCATCAAGGACGCGGGCGACGCCGAGGTCGTGGTCGTGACCGTCGGCCCCGACCGGGTCGTGCAGAGCCTGCGCACTGCCCTGGGCATGGGCGCCGACCGCGCCATCCACGTCAAGGACGAGGCGGCCGACGAGACCGATGCCCTCGGGGTCTCCAAGATCCTGGCCGCGGTCGCGAAGCAGGAGAGCCCCGACCTGGTCTTCTGCGGGCTGATGGCGGACGACTCGAACTTCGGGCTGGTGGGGCCGATGCTCGCGCAGCTGCTCGACATCCCGCACGCCACCGGGATCGTCAGCGCCGAGGGTCTCAACGGCAGCATCACCGTCGAGCGCGAGCTCGATGGCGGCGCGCTCGAGGTCGTGGGCGTCCCGCTGCCCGGCCTGCTCACCGTGCAGACGGGCATGAACGAGGTCCGCTACGCCTCGCTCAAGGGCATCATGCAGGCCAAGAAGAAGCCGCTCGACGTCAAGAGCCTTTCCGACCTCGGACTCGACGCCAGCGCGGTCGCACCGAAGGTGAAGATCGAGAAGCTGTACACGCCGACCAAGGGCGAGGGTGCCGAGCTCGTCGAGGGCTCCGCCTCCGAGGTCGCGGGCAAGCTGGTGGCCAAGATCAAGGAGCTCGGCCTGCTCTAGCGGGCCGGGACATCCGGGAGAGATCAGATGAAGACGCTCATCTTCGGTGAAATCAGCAAGGGCTCGGTCCGCGAGGCCACGCTCGAGCTCGTCACGCTGGCGCGCCGGCTCGGCGGCGACCTGGTCTCGGTGCTCGCCGGCAGCGGCATCGGAGCCGCGGCCGAGGAGCTCTCGAAGAAGGGCGGCGGCAAGGTCCTGGCGGCCGACGACGCCGCGCTGGAGAACTACACCTCGGACGCCTGGACGCAGGTCGCCCTGCGCGCGATCGAGGCGGAATCGCCCGATCTCGTCCTGGCCTCGAACACGCCGATCGGCTGGGATCTGGCCGGGAAGCTCGCGGCCGCGCTCGACGCCGGCATCGCGACCGACGTGGTCCGGATCGAGGAGGACGGCGGCGACCTGGTCTTCATCAAGCGAATGTTCAACGCGAAGTTCGACGCGCGACTCCGCATCGAGGGCTCGCCGCGGATCGCCACCGTGCAGCCGGGTGCGTGCGAGGCCTACGAGGGCTCCGACGCGGGCAGCGTCGAGTCACTCGACGCCAGCGGCGTGACCTCGCGGACCGAGTTCAAGGAGCTGCGCACCGCCGCGGCCGGCGGCCACGACCTGACCAAGGCCGACCTGATCGTCTCGGGCGGGCGAGGTCTGCAGAAGCCTGAGAACTTCGAGGAGGTCCTCAAGCCGCTCGTCGAGGCACTCGGCGCCCAGATGGGTGCCTCGCGCCCCGTGGTCGACGCGGGCTGGCTGCCGCACGAGTACCAGGTCGGGAGCTCCGGCCAGATCGTCGCTCCCAAGCTCTACCTGGCGATCGGCATCTCGGGCGCGATCCAGCACCTGGTCGGCATGAAGAACTCGAACTACATCATCGCGGTCAACAAGGACCCGGATGCACCGATCTTCGAGGTCGCGGACCTCGGCGTGGTCGCTGACCTCTTCGAGATCGTTCCCGCACTGACCCAGGCCGTCTCGGCCGCCAAGGGCTGAGGCCGGCGCGTCAGCCGCGCGGGCGGCCGACGCGAAGCGTGACCACCGGGATCTCCGCCGGCGCGTTCCAGCGCAGCGGGAGCATGCTGACGCCCACGCCGCGTCCCACGTAGAGCTGCGTCACGCCGCTCTCGTGGTGCCCCGACCAGAGCCCCAGGCGCGTCTCGCGCAGCGGCGGCGGGTAGCCGAAGGGACGCACCTGGCCACCGTGGGTGTGCCCGGCGAGCACCAGGTCCACCCCCCGACTCGCGGCGCGCGGCAGCACGTCGGGCTGGTGCGAGAGCAGCAGCGCCGGCTCGTCGGCGGTGCGCTCCAGCAGTGCCGCGTCGATGTCCGGCCGACCTCGAGACAGGTCGTCGATCCCGCCGATCCAGAGCGTCGCGGCGCCGCGCTTGACGCGGAACCCGCGGTTGCGCAGCAGCGTCACGCCGGCGCCCCCCAGCACCTCGTGCCAGCGCCGCAGGCCTGGATCTGCGTAGTGGTCGTGATTGCCCGGGACCGCCACGACGCCCAGCGGCGCATCCAGAACGCGCAGGGCGCCGGTCAGAAGCTCGAACTCGCCGGGGAAGCGATCGGCGAGGTCTCCGCCCAGGCACACCAGATCGGGCTCCACCGCGGCCACGCGCTCCGCGATCCGCTCCAGGTCGCGCGCGTCCATGTAGTGGCCGGCGTGCAGGTCCGAGAGGAACGCGATCGACAGACCGTCGAGATCGGCGTGCCCGCGGCGCAGGCGGATCTCGACCTGCGTGAGGCCGCGGTCGGCATCGAGCCGCGCCCGGATCTGCTCGCCGAGCGGGCCGGCATACAGGGCGCGACTCGCGCGGGCGAGCGCGCGCGTGATCGCCCGCATCCAGAGCGGATGCTCGCGTCTGTGCTGGGTGGACATTCGACCCGACTCACTCCGTGCCGTTCAGGCTCCAGTCGTAGTCGAAGTATCGGACGCGGACCCCGTCGATGTTTGCCCGCAGCCAGTCCCCGTCCTCCGCGGGCAGCGCCGCGGCGATCGTGCGCAGCACGCCCGTACGACCGCCGAAGTCGTCTTCGAACCAGTCGAAGATCGGGCTGATGCGGATCCGGCGCCGCTCGCGGTCGATCCTCACGCCCTTGCGCGGATCCCGAACGAAGTCACGGATCTGCTCGCTCAGCTGCGTGTCGACGCGGGCCTCCACGTAGGCCTCGCGGCGCAGCGGAGGGCACGACAGCGAGGCACAGACGATCGCGGCGTGGATCCGCGGATCCGACATGGGGCGCAGGACCTCGTGCTCGATCTCGCCCAGGCTGTAGCGGCGGCCCCCGATCACGCCGGCAGGCTGCTTCCAGACCGAGGAGAAGAGCGAGCCGATGTCCTTGATGGACTCCTCCGGACGGTGACGTACGACCATGTCGATCGCGAGGAGGTTGTACGCGTTGATCCAGAAGGCGAGTCGCGCATCTCCGGTGCCGAGGCGCTCGGGCCGAGTCGCGCGCAGCGACTGGATCAGGCGCGTCCAGTCCGCGGAGCGCCGCAGAGCCTCGTAGTCGACGCGCGTGCTGGCGATGTCGTCCGTCGCCACGGTGTGCGCCTGCAGCAGCCGCGTCCACAGATCCGTGTCGAGGGCCCGCGCCTGACCTGCGGCCAGCAGGATCGGGAGCAGGGCGATGCGCACGCAGTGCATGGAACCTCCGCGTCAGCGGTCCGGGATGAGGGTGACCTTGATCGCGCCGTCGCGCCTGGCTTCGGCAGTCCGGAAGGCGAGCTCCAGGGCGTCGAGCTCGAAGGCGTGCGTCTGCAGGCCCGCCAGCGCCTCGGTGTCGCGCTCGAGCAAAGCGATCGCGCGCCCGAAGTCGGAGCCGTGCTCGTGCCCGTAGGTGTTGGAGCCGACGAGCTCGAGCTCCCGCGACATCAGCGCCAGCGCGTCGATCCGCGGCGAGCTGGCGAACAGCCCGAGTACGACGACGCGCCCGCCCGGGTAACAGGCGCGCAGCGCCAGGGTCAGGGTCGCCTCGACACCGACCGTCTCGAGCACCACGTCGGGGCGCTGCTCCGCCGCCCAGGCCTCGCCCTCGTCCTCGCGCAGCGCGGTCAGACCCAGCGACGCAGCGAGCGCGCGCTGGTGCTCGTGTCGGGCCGTGATCGCCACGCTCGCGCCGCGCCCGGCTGCCACGCGCCCGCAGAGCAGACCCAGCGACCCGGCGCCCAGCACCAGCACGCGGCTGCCGGAGTCGATGCGACCGCGCGCGGCGGCGTGCTCCGCCACCGCCAGCGGCTCGGCGAGCGCCGCGAGCCGCGCATCGACGCCCGCGCCCACGGGATGCAGGGCGTGGGCCGGCACATCCATCCAGTCCGCCAGGCCGCCGGGCGCGTGCACGCCGAAGATGCCGCCGCGCTCGCAGAGGTGGACGCGACCGGACGCGCAGAGCTCGCAGCTGCCGCAGCGGTAGCGCGGCTCGACCGCGTACAGTGCATCGGGCAGGCCGGAGGGCCCGTCAGAGATCCAGCCCGCGACCTCGTGACCCGGCACGCTGCCGCGCTCGGGCGCGAGCTCACCACGCCAGCGGTGGAGGTCCGAGCCGCAGATCCCGCAGGCCGCGACGCGCAGGCGCACATGACCCGGGCGCAGCGGCGGGGGCTCGACGTCGACGAGCTCGACGCCGCCGTCCGTCCAGCGGGCCTGGCGCATTCAGCGCTGGTCGAGCGGGGGAACCGGTCGCGCCTGGGGACCGACGTAGATCTGGCGCGGGCGCCCGATGGCCTGCCGGTCCTTGTGCAGCTCGACCCAGTGCGCGATCCAGCCCGGCAGCCGTCCCATCGCGAACATCACCGTGAAGCTGTTCACCGGGATCCCGAGCGCCTTGTAGATCACGCCCGAGTAGAAGTCGACGTTGGGGAAGAGGCGGCGGCTGACGAAGTAGTCGTCGTCGAGCGCGATCTGCTCCAGCTCCATGGCGATCTCGAGCAGCTTGCTGGTGACGCCGAGCTTGTTCAGGACGTCCTCGGCCTTCTTCTTGATCACCTTCGCGCGCGGATCGTAGTTGCGGTACACGCGGTGACCAAAGCCCATCAGGCGCGAGGTATCGTCGCGATCCTTGGCCCGGTCCACGAACTGACGCGCGGTGAGGCCCTCGTTCGCGATGGCCTCGAGCATCTCGATCACTTCCTGGTTCGCGCCGCCGTGCCGCGAGCCCCAGAGCGCGTTGATGGCCGCCGAGATCGCGCCGAAGATGTTCACATGCGAGCTGCCCACCAGCCGGACCGTGCTCGTCGAGCAGTTCTGCTCGTGGTCGGCGTGGAGCACCAGCAGGGTGTCGATCGCGTCGGCGACCACCGGGTCGACCTCGAACGGCTCGCAGGGCGTACCGAACATGAGACGCAGGAAGTTGTGCACGTAGCGCAGCGAGTTGTCCGGATACAGGAAGGGCTGACCCAGGGAGTGCTTGTAGGCGTACGCGACGACGGTCGGGAACTTCGCGATCAGCCGCAGCACGCTGTTGGCGACCTCGATCGGCTCGTGCGGATCGAGGTCGCGCGGGTAGAAGGTCGAGAGCGCCGCGATGACCGACGAGGAGACGGCCATGGGGTGCGCATCCTTGGGGAACGCGCCGAAGAGCCGCTTGAGATCCTCGTGCAGCATCGTGTGGTAGCGGATCGACTGCCGCCACCACTCGAGCTGGTCGGCGCTGGGCAGCTCGCCGTTGATCAGCAGGAACGCGACCTCGAGGAAGCTGGTCTTGTCGGCCAGGTCCTCGATCGCGTAGCCGCGGTGACGCAGGATGCCCTCGTCGCCGTCGATGAAGGTGATCGCGCTGCGGCAGCTGCCGGTGTTCTTGTACGCGGGGTCCAGCGTGATCAGGCCGGTCTCGCCCCGCAGGTTGGAGATGTCGACCGCGCGCTCGTTCTCGGTCCCGGTGACGATCGGGAGCTCGTACGTCTTGCCGTCGACCTCGAGTCGCGCGGTCTCGTCCATCCTTACCCTCCTTCGCACGCACGGGCCCGGCGTGCGGCGCGATCGAGCCGGGGGGCGGCTCGGGGGCGCGGGTACGGCAGGGCCTTGCGGGTGCGCGCGGCGCCGGGAATCTGCTTACCACCTCGCCGGCACAGCTGCCAGCAGCCGCCTCGCGACCCACGGGCATTCTACCCGCTAAGATCCCGACAGGAAAGGCGATTTCGCGTGGACACGGAGGCGCAGGCGGGGCCGGAAGGCGACGGGAGGGGCGCGGAGGCCCCGGAGGCGCCACCCGACCGCCTGGGGCGCCTGGGCAGCGCGCTGCTGCGCGGTCTGTACGCCAGCTGGCGCGTCCGTGTCGAGGGTGCCGCGGTGCTCGACGAGCGCGCGGCGGCAGGCGAGCCCTGGCTGCTGGCGGTCTGGCACGGGAAGCTGCTGACCTGCCTGCCTCACTTCGGGCGCTACGGGCCGTTCACGATGATCAGCCGGAGCCGCGATGGCGACCGGATCAGCGCGGTGGCCGGCGCGCTGGGCGTGGTGCCGGTGCGCGGCTCGACGTCGCGCGGCGGCTCGCGCGCGCTGCTCCAGGCCGTGCGCCTGCTCCGCTCGGGGCACCCCGGCGCACACATCGTCGACGGCCCACGGGGTCCGGCGCAGCACATCAAGCCCGGCCTGCTGCTGATGGCGCAGCGCTCGGGCGCGCCGATCGTGCCGCTGTACGCGGGATCCAGCCGGCGCTGGGTGGCGGAGCGCAGCTGGGACCGCATGGAGGTGCCGCTGCCGTTCAGCCGCGTGCTCTACCGCCTCGGCCCGCCGCGCGGAATCTCGCGCGACGCCGACGCGCCGCTGCTCGAGCAGCTGCGTGCACAGCTCGAGCAGGAGATGCGCGAGGCGCAGGACCAGGTGGATCGAGACGCGCGCAGCTGACGCGGCCGTTCAACTCCGGACGCTGCCGGACCGAACCGTACGAGGTGCGGGTCTGCGATGCCCGCCGGGAGCAGCGCGTGAA